>CAJUIS010000004.1:0-101943 GCA_910586645.1 uncultured Lachnospiraceae bacterium
CTGCTTGCCAATTTTGACTGCGTTTTTATTTTTAAACGTAATCTTTCCAAGCTTTGCACATTTATAAAAGCTCTTTGCTCCTATTTTGCTTACGTTTGCGCCAATCTCCACCTGAGTGATCTTCTTATTCTTCTGGAATACGTTCTTTGCAATTTCCGTCACTTTAAACGTATATCCGTCTTTCTTTACCGTTGCCGGGATTTTAATCTTCTTCGTCTTTTTGTTCAGAAGTTTTGAAACCGCAACTGTGCCTTTTGACGCATCCGACTTTGTAACTTTGTACGAAAGCGCTCCGATGCTGAATGTGCTGTTCTTTGCCGGAACCTGCGGCTGCGACGGCGACGGCTGCGGCTGGCCTCCGCCTCCCTGCGTCTTGTCTTCCACAAGAGCCGCTTTTGCTTCTGACAATTTCTGCAGAGCCGCATTGATCTGCTCCTGCGTTGCTTTTGGATTGGAAAGGATCTCTTCCGCAGCCGCAAGAGCTTTGCGGAACTCTTCCGCACTTACGCTCGTGTACTTCGTCAGGTCAATGTTCTTCATTTCATTTACCGTATTTGCCAGGAGCGTATTATCTCCCGGAACCGGTTCTTCGTCTTTTACTACGGTAATTTTCACGGATGCGGTTTTTCCTTCCCTTACAGAAGAAATTGTAATGTCCGCCGTACCTTCCGCTTTTGCCGTAACCAGCCCCGCGCTGTCTACAGACGCCACCGCTTCATTGGAAGATGCATACGTCAGCGTCTTATCGTCCGTCGTATCCTCCGGCGTCACTGACGCATGGATCTGGTACGTCTGGTTTACAGCCAGTTCTTTTTCTGTTTCCGTAACTGTTACTGCTTCAATCGGAACTATCCTTTCTGTCACCGTAACCTTCACTTCCGCTCCGATTCCCGGACGGACGGAAGAAATGGAAATTGTTGCCCCTCCTTCCGCTTTTGCCGTAACAACGCCGTCTGCGTCTACAGACGCTACCGCGTCATTCGAAGAAGTATATGACAGCGTCTTATCATCTGTCGTATTCTCCGGTTTTACCGAAGCCAGAATCGTATAAGTCTCTGTTTCCGGCAGCGTAATCTCTGTTTCTTCCACCTCCACTGATTCAATCGGAATTTCCTCGTCCGTTACCGTAATCCGCACTGTCGCAGTCGTTCCCGTCCTTACAGAAGAAATTGTAATGTCCGCCGTGCCTTCTTTATGCGCGGTAACAAGCCCTGTTCCGTTCACCGACGCTACCGTCTCATTTGACGAACGGTAAGTAAGCGTTTTATCGTCCGTTGTATTTACCGGACGCACAGAAGCGTCAATCTGATACGTATTTCCTGTTTTTACTGTTTTTTGCGAATCCTTCACTACAATTTCCCGAATCGGGATTTCAACTGCTTCCGCATTCTGGATCACGATAAAGCTAATCATCGTATCCGTATCCTGTCCGGTTTTTATCGGAGCCACGTTCAAAAGCACAGAGCCGTCTTCCAAAAGCGCAATGTTCTCAAACGTAACCTCCGCTTTTTCCTTGATATGATGATCCGCTTTTACTGCAAGCTCATTCCCTTCCAGATCTGTTACAGACACTTTTGCATGGCGGTTGTCCCCTGCATACTCAGCCCACGGATCGTAAAATCCTGCCGTAACGTTATAATTGCCCGCATCCAGATCAAACCGGTAAGTGAGCGTCTCTCCGGTAACGTCTCCGATAAAGTTGCGTATTGTCGCATACGCGTCTCCGCTTCCATTCGTTTCCAGATTCGCCGGGTCGTTTGTATACCCCCATCCGGCCGCCGCGCTGTACGCTCCGTCCGGAACTGCATTTCTCAGTTCATTTGCATCCGCAACGATTTTGACTTTTCCTGAAAAACTGTCCGCCCCGCTGTCTACAAAATAGACAACGCCTGCCGGGGATACCGGGACTGTAACCGAAACCGTCCTTCCGAAAAGCTCCTCCACTGTTCCCGTAACCGTATAGTTCCCTATTTCAGAAGCGTTCTTAAGCGCACTTACTTCTTCTGCATTCCACGTCACAGCCGCATCAAACGTCTCGCCTGTCGTCGTAACGTTTATGCTTGCCGGCATCTCGAACTTCTCTCCCATATGACGCACAATCTTCGTATTCACCGTAACCGGCGCTTCCGTCCATTTTGCATAAAGCGTCATGTCTCCGTCTGCCTTGCTGTCAAAGCTCCATCGTTTTGTCCTCGCTTCATCCGAATACCATCCGTCAAACGTATATCCACGTTTTGTCGGATTCTCAGGTTCCCTTATAATTCCGGAAGCCGCCGCTACATCCTGCGCTTCCACCTGTGAGCCTCCGTCAGAATCAAACGTAATATGGAAAGCCGTCCCTTCTCTCCAGTTCGCCGTAAATTTCAGATTTCCTGTCGTTCCCATAACAACTTTGATCTGTCTTACCGGCTCTGTTACGGATTCACTCGTCCACCCCAGGAATACAAAACCGTCTTTCGTCGGATTTTTCAGCGTAAATGTTCTGTCTTCTATGGTGTACTCCGTTTTGTTTTCCGCTGCGCCTCCGTTTAATTCATACGCAATCGTATATTTCACGGGGCTTGGAGCGCCTTTCACCGTTACCGGATAAGCCGGCATGGTAAAAGTATATTTTCCGTCTTTTTCCGTCACTGCAATCCCTGTTTCCGTCCTGTCTTCGCTCTTTACAAGAACAGGCGTTTCTGTAAATTCGTAACCTGTCTTTGTTCCGAATGTCACTTCCGCCCCGTCGGCGGCTTCGCCTACGAGAAGATCAACCTGATCGTCTTCTGCAGAAATCAGATAGGCGTCTCCCTGCTGCGTCTGTTTGAAGTTTATCGTATATTCTTCTTTCTTCGTTTCATCCCCGTTTTCCGGTATAAAGATGACTTTCGCCCTGCCGTTTACCGCTTCAAGCGTTGTCACGGAAGCATTGTCCGTCGCTTCTGCCGTAACCTTGCCTTCTGTTTTGTTTTCCACCGTAAGCGTCTTTGTCTCTTCGTCAAACTGCCCAAGAACATTTTCTCCGTCAATGCTGATGCTTCTCACCGTAAAGCTGCTGTTTTTCTCAACCGGAATGTAATAAACTTCAATTTCTTCCAGTCCTGTCCAGTTTTCCGCCTGAGGAATTAAGGTAATGCGGACAGCCGTCGTCTCAACAGGCTTAAACTCCACATCCACCATATGCTTAAAATTGTCTGCAGACGGCACATCCGGCTTTTTCACAAGGTACTCCACTTCTGTCCATCCGTCATGCGCCTTGATTGGATTATTCGCCGCCCAGCCCTTTGTGTTGCTGCAGCCGTTTGACGTATCATTTGAGATCCTCGACGCTTCAATTACGCCATTGTTCCCGCTGTAATACTCGATTTTATAATCTTGCGGCAGACGGACTTTGTGCGCGCTGCTTCCGTCCTCTTCCATGAATCCTATGGAAACTTTATTTACGGTATATTTTTTCTGATCCTCGTTCTTTTCAGAACCGTCCACGCCAAACGCCGTCGCTACAAACGGAACGTGATCCGCCGCCCCGACTGCCGCGTTTGTATTCGTATGGTATTTTCCGCTCTCCCAGTCACTCCAGATTTTCTTGGAAGACGTGCTGTCAAAGCTCTTATTTCCATCCGTAATATTGTGAACCGGATCGCCGGAAGGAGCGATATAGGCAAATGTCCTCGGCCATTCTTTCGGCTTTGAGGCCCCGTTCGCATTTAAAGCCAGATTCGTACGCGCCGGAGTCTCGTTTGCGTCTTCCGCCGCCTCTGTTATGCGGACGGATGCTTCCGCTTCTGATTTTCCTGCCATACCGGACACTTTTACGATTCCTGCTTCCGCAAATGATATGCCCGTCAAATCCCATGTTACGTCGCGCTCCGCCTCGTCTCCGTTGTCATAATATACCGTCACTTTGTCCGGCAGCGCAGGCTCTGTGCCTTTTTCCGTTACGGCCGTTACCTGGCGGACTCCCACAACATCGCTGACTGTGACCTCTCCAGCTATATGCGCCTTTGTCTCAACTACAGAGCCGTATACTTTAAATGTGCCGAATTTGTTCAGAAGTCTGTCTGAAATCGTATCCCACTGCACTTCCATCATCTGTTTTCCGAAATTCGTATCTGCCGCTACCGCACTCGGAAGAAGCGGATAAACGCCCCGCTCTGTCGTAACGGACACCTTATCGTAGCCTGTAATCACCATTTCAGCGTCCTGAATTGTAAATTCCTTCTCCGCCACGCCCGCATAGGAGCCTTTTCCCGTTACGGCAACGACTGCCGTTCCCGGTTTGATATTATTCCGATAGCTTAAATCGTAGTCTGTTCCTTTTGTCAGAGTCACGCCTTCCGCCTGAGAAGATTCCTTATAAACAACGGTAGGTTCCGGCTTAATTTCCGAACCGGTATAATCCATCGTTTCTTCTGCAAGCGTCACTGTCGTATTCGTACTGTTTAACTCCTTTGGCGCGCACCGTATCCTCACTTCAGCCGCCGCCATAAACTGATTTTGTTCTCCCGCTTTATCTGCTGCGGTTTCTACGCCGTACAGACGGATGTATTTCATACGGACTGTGTCAAACCGCGCCAGCTTCCATTCTACCGCGGTAGACCAGCTTCCGGCTGCAACCTCCTGATAATAAGCCCCCGTCGCGCTGACTTCAATCCTGTAAGAAGTAACCGTACCGTTTGTCTGGCTTGGACGCGGCCGATAACGAAGCCCGTTGATTTCCGTCAGTTCTTCCAGTTCAATCTGCAGATAACGGCTCGCCGCTTCATTCCTTAAATCGGAAGGCCCTGTGCCGCCGCCCCAGTTGCTGTGCCATATGCTGCTGTTGTCTCCGTCATTCGCCTTACCGGCAGAGCCGTCCTTTTCCACACTTGGCGCCGTCAGGTTCATTTTTGCATATGGATAATCCGCAGAATCATCATTTGCATTGTTATTTTCAATATTGTCTTTTCCAAGACGAATCTGATAGACGCCCCGCTCCGCGTGATCTTCAGACTCCATCACAATCCTGATGATATTGTCGCTGCTTTTTGGAAGAACCGTTATGCTGGCATTGTCCTTTCCAATCGCCGTAACGTCGTTTGCCGTCAATCTCGTCTCATTCACGCCAAACCAGCCTCTTTCAAGCGCCGCTGCGCCGGCAATATGGCTGCCTGCTTTCAGATAGGAGAGAGCGGCCTCAGAGCCCACGTCAAACGTAGGAATGCGCGTATTCATTTCCAGTTCCACAAGCGTTACCGCTTTTTCAAACTCTACGCGGAACCATGTCTCGGAAACCGTTGCATTCGGCGTAAATGTACGGACAGTCACGCCGTCTTCTTTCCGGTTGCTGACTGTACATGCCGCCTGCGTCCAGTTTTGCCCGTTGTCGCTGGAAGAATAAATTTTCATCGTGCCGGAAGTCGGAGCCGTATCTTTCAGATAAAGCGTAAAATCTTTTAGCTCAATCGCCGTATCCAGACGGAAGTCAAGCGTCCCCCGTCCGCTCCATGCTTCATCCGTTTTGGAGGCTTTGTCATCTTTTAATTTTGCAAAAGCTTCCGCCACGCCGGCGCTGTCTTTGCTGGACTCGCCGTTGATGTACATCTCCGGTACGTTTGACAGCGCTTCCGCACCGTCTTTGTAACCTCCCAACGTCACGCGCACAGAAGCGGTAACCGGAATTTCCTGTTCAAATACAGACGCCGTTCCATTTACCGTTTTCGTGCCGGCGGAAGCCGTAAGATTATCCGGAACGTCCCATGTCACCGGAAATTCCGCCCCAAGCACTGTTCCGTCCGCCAATACCGCAGGACGCGTCGCCGGAAGGGAAATCACTGCATCTTTTCCGATTGCAGCCGAATAATTCAATACTTTTTCCACATCGCCAATCGTCATTACATGCACCGGCACGCGCAGATTCAAATCCGCAACGGTACCGTATACGGAATACGACTCTCCCTTATCCGCCGGAAGCGCATCCCATGTAATCTGCTTTGTTTCCACAGTCCCGTCTGAGAAATTCACTTTCACCGTTTCCGGAAAGACGGGATCGGTTCCTGCTTTCACAAAATAATTCCTGGAAATCTCATAACTTATGACTTTCTTTTCCGTCTGTCCCAAAACAGCCGTCTTTGTCGTCACTTCTTTCTCGGCCGAAAGAACTCCCTGCGCACTGGCTTTTACTGTAAAGCTCCCCTCTTTTTCGGTTGACTGTACAATTGCCAGAAGCTTGCCCTTACCTGCTTTTCTTGTCTTTTCTCCATAAGCAGTCACATCATTCTGCACGCCGTTGTCAAGCGCAAGAAGCTTTCCTTCTCCTTCTACAGAAACCGTAATCTCCGGTTCTGCGCCATTGACAAATTTACCGTCCTCGTCCGTTACGTCAATCGTAATATAACTTAAATCTTTTCCGTCCGCCGCAATCGTCTCCCGATCCGCTCTCATCGAAAGCTTCGCCGCAGATTTTACCGTCTCTACGGCACTGCGTCCGTCCGTTTCTGAAATTTCAGTCGTTCCGTCGGCCTCAAACGCCTTTGCTTCCAGTTTCCCGGCTTCATACGGAACGTTAAACGTCGCATACAAAGACGTGTGTCCGCTTGCCTTTGAACTGTCGAAACATCCTGTGCCCGAAGTATAACTCTGATATCCTCCGGTCGGCGTACTTGTACGCACTGCGGAAGCAGAGCCTATTTCTTTTCCGTTTAAATAAAGTTTTATAACCGGAGCGTCACTGTAAACGACAACTTCCGCCTTGCCGCCGTCCAACACGATTTCTTCCTCATTCCATACCGGAAGCACATGAAGCGTATGTAATTTATCGTTCCACTGGCTCTGGTACAGATAAAAACTGTCTTTTGGGAAGCCCGCCGTATCAATAATTCCAAAATAGGAGTTTTTTGCAATATTCGGCCATGTGCCGTTCGCTCCCGTTCCCTGCCAGTTATCCGGCGTCGGCTCGCCGATGTAGTCAAATCCCGTCCAGACAAACTCACCTGCATTAAACGGCTGGCGCATGGTAATCCAAAGCCCGTCGCTTGCCAGATGCCCCCAGCTTACCCTGCTCTTATCATATGAGGTCAGGCGTTTGTCTCCTTTGCCGCCGTCGCCGCCATTCGTTTTTCTGTCATATACGCCGCGGCTGTTAATGGAAGACGCCGTCTCAGATCCATAGACCATCCATCCCTTGTTATGCCCGTTCTGAATCTGGCCGGCTCCGCCGTAATTGTATCCCGGAAGTCCGCCCGGCACGCCATACTGGGATGCTCCTGCAAATACTTTTGCCGTCTGTGTCGCAACGTTACTGTCATTTGACTCATTTCCCTTAAACTGGTTATCCCCAAACGTCACATAGCGCGTTGCGTCTTCTTCGGCAACCCACTGAATAAGCTGAGCCGCCACTTCCGGATATCTTCCGTGATCGCTGGTGCTGATTGTCTGCTGGAACACTTCGTTCCCAAGGCTCCACATAATAATGGACGGCGCATTTTTTCCGCGCTTTACCATCGCTTTTACATCAAATTCCGCCCACTCTTCACAGCCGTCTCCATCCACAATCTGATTTCCTTCTTCAATCGGGGCTTCAAACCATCTTCCATAATCTTCTGTATTTCCCGCTTTTCCAGAGAGCCAGCAGTCAAAAGCCTCTTCTACCAAAAGCACGCCTTTTTCGTTGCAGATGTCAATAAGCGTCTGGGAAGCCGGATTGTGCGTAACGCGGATTGCGTTCACACCCATCTGCATAAGCATTTCCACCTGACGCTCCACAGCGCGGCGCCAGCTCTCCGAACCAAGCCCGCCCTGATCGTGATGCATGGAAACCCCGTGCAGCTTCATATTTTTTCCATTTAAGAAAAATCCATTGTCCACGGTAAACTCCACCCAGCGGAATCCAAAATCAGAATCATAGGAATCCACCGCCGTATCTCCCACAAACACTTCCGTACGGACGGTATAAAGATTCGGATTCTCCGTTGACCAGAGCTTTGGAGAAGGCACCGTCACAGACGCCGCAATGTCTGCCTTTGCTCCGGCAGCCACTGTCTTCGCCGCTGTTTTCTCTCCCTCGGCCACCGGAGTTTTCCCGCCTTTTTCATAAATAGTCTGTTTCACGGAAACGCTGCGTTCTTCGCCGCCGTCGTTTTTTACGGACGTCACTATGTTTACCGTTCCGGTTCCGTCGTCAATGTCCGGCGTCGTTACCGCTGTTCCAAAATACGCCACATGGACGGGATTCGTAATTGTCAGGTTCACATCGCGGTAAATGCCGCTTCCGGAATACCATCGGCTGGAAGGCTGCTTATGTTCCACCTTCACGGCCAAAACATTCTCTTCGCCGCCAAATTTCAGGATTTCATTCGGCAGAACAAATGAAAACGGCGTATATCCGTAAGGATGCGTTCCAAGCTGCGTCCCGTTTAAATAAACAGTCGCATTCATATATACGCCGTCAAAATCTACGCTGATCGTTTTTCCCCGCATATCCTCCGTAAGCGTAAACGCTTTACGGTACCATCCGGTTCCCCCTAAAACATAGCCGCTCTCCTGCTCCGCCGGAGCCGCCGTTGAAAACCCCTGATCAATACTGTAATCATGGGGAAGGCTGACGTTTTTCCAGGAAGAGTCGTTATAAGACGGCGCCTGCGCACCGTTCAGCTCGCCCAGATAAAAACGCCAGTGGTCATTAAAGGAAACGGATCGTTCCCCCGTCCCATAGACATTGACATAAACCGTTTCCGGCACAGACGCTGCCTGTCCTGTGTTTGCATCTCTTTGTGTACTTTCCGCCGCCACCGCATCAAACGCACCCATGCTAAGCATGACTGTCATTGACAAAAAAGCGGCCATACATCTTTTCAAATGCATAAATTTCCTCCTCCTTTTTGTATTTTTCTGTATCGTTTCTATTATAAAAGCAAACTGCCCAAAAACATATGTAATATTTTTTGAATTTTGGTAATTTTTTTTGCTTTTTTCTCTTTCTGCCCTGTCTTCGCAATTAATTTGTGTTATAATACCAAAAAGGAGCCGTTTCAGACATGAAGTATGCAAAAAAATTCATTTATATAGTAACCGCTTTTTTTCTTTGCGGCTGTGTATCTTCTCCGGCTTTACAGGAAGAGCCGGAATATACGGAGCTTACCATGTTTTCTGACGTCACCTTCTGGAATTTTCCGGAATGGGTTCTTGAAAGCGGAAGCATTACCGCAGAGATTTCCAAAGAGACAAACGTTGCGCTAAACGTTACAATTCCTCCGCAGGAATCCTCCAAAAAACTGAGCCTTCTGCTGCACAAAGACGAACTTCCCGACATCATATCCATTACGGATCCCATAATGATCCGGCAATTGATCGATTCAGGAAAAGTATGGCGGCTGGATGAATTCCTTGGCCGTCACTGCCCAGATTCCCATCTTCTGACAGATTTCCCGGAAGATATGAAACAGGAGCAGATCCGGCAGTACGGCGGCTGGTATGCCTACTCATCCAATATTAATTCGGATGACGCCAGAGAAATCTGGAAAGAGCCGTCTTCTTACTATGGCGATTTGGCGCGTTACCGCCAGAATTACGGCATCCTCTGGAACCGCTCCCTTATGAAACGGGCCGGTTTAACCGAAGATTTTTTACAGACGCAGTCCCAGGTTCTTCGCGCATTCGAAAAAGTAAAATCTATGAATCTTACCGTAAGCGGAGACCCGGTGATTCCCGTTTTATTTGAAGGCAACGACTATCAGGCGTCTTCCCTCGGCTATCTGAACAACTCCTTTGGAGCGGAACAGGTAGACGAAAATGAAGACTATATCGAACGATGGATGCAGCCGGAGTGCAAAGACGTTCTGAAATTTGCAAACACCCTGTTCCGCAGCGAATATGCCTATACGGAGCATCTTGCCATTGACAATGTGCAGGTACGCGCCCTGATGGAAAGCGGACGTGTGCTCTGCTATATGGGAAACGTCGCAAATACCGGAATCAACGCCCATGATTACATAACGACCGGCCCTCTGATTTCGGACAACGGCAACCGTCCGGTTCTTGGAATGGATTTAACAACGCCGACCGGATGGATACAGACTTTTATCTCCAAAGACTGCGCCTGTCCAGACAAAGCCGCACAGTTTCTGGATTATATGACAAGCGCCGAAGGGCTCCTTCTTTCCAATTACGGACTGGAGGGGGAAGATTTTTTCTATGACAAAGACGGTCTTGTCCGAAGGACCAAAACAGGAAAAGAAAAATCCGAAAACCCCTTAAACGCGATGACTCTTTTCTGGAATTTTTACAACAGCGCCTGGGAGCACAGCGTTATTCCCGTCCCGGTTTCAGACAGCCATGAATTTTTGATGGCTGAAATCCAGTCTGACTTCGCAAAAGACAGAAGGACTTACGTTTATGACTCCGGTCTCCTGCGCCTTCCCGAAGACTATATTCCGGCAGACAGCAGTCTCGGACAGCTTGACAGCAAACTTGCCCTGTTCCGCAAAGAACAGATTCCCAAAATCATTTCCGCATCTTCAGACGAAGAGTTTGAAACGGCATACGCCTATTTTATCAGCCATCAGAAAGACCTTGGCATTGAGCGGCTGGAGCGGAAAATAAACGAGCAGATGCATAAAAACTTTACTTTCTACAAAAAAATCATTGAAAAGGTGAACCGGCCATGAATTTTCTCAAAAAATATCACCGTCATTTTATTTATCAGCTCGCCAGCCTGATTTTTCTGATTCTTGTTTTTATGCTGTGCGCTTACCTTCTCATCATCCGTTACTCTACGGATATGGTGCGAAAGAATACTCTGGATATGAACAAACGGCTTTTGGCTCAGACAGAAACCCGCGTCCGCGAATGCTGGGATTCCGTTTACAATGTGGCCGCTGCATTCTGTTATTCCCCGACTGCCCTGCAGTATCTTTCCGGCGATTCCTTAAGCCGCCTGCCGGACAGCGAGGAACTTGCAAGCGTATTTTCCAATACCCTGCTTCTGGATGAGCATATTTTAAGCGCATATCTGTATGACAACAGTCTTGTGCGCATCGCCGCTATGGGAAAAGAATTCCCGCTTTCCGTCTCTGACGCAGACGTCTGCGCCTCTATGGAAATCCGTGCGGAAAGCTTAAACGGCAAAAGAGACGCCGCCTTTTACGAAGTCTGGTATCCGATTTATAATCTGGAAAGCCCCAGATACCAGGATATGCTTGGCATATGCATCTTTATTCTGGACGACGCCCTGGCTGACTCAAAAGCCACGGAAAACAGCAGCGTTTTTCTTTTTGACGCAGACGGAAATATCCTAACGTCCACAGAAAACGCCCCTTCTCTTTCTTTCGCCGCACTGGCCAATGAAGGAGATGAAAATATCCCCTGGCATTTTTACAGCCACTCGCTTTCGTTTAACGGCTGGAATATTGTAAGCCTGATTCCAAAAGAAGATCTGCAGCACCCGGATCATATATTAAATTATATTGCCATTGCCGCTTTTTTCATTTCCTTTGTACTTTTTTTCATATTGATTATTTATTATAACTGGAAAATTACAATCCCTCTCCAGAACATTACAACTTTTATCCGGAACACAAACACAGAACCTCTGAAACGCCTTTCCTCCAACCGGAAAGATGAAATCGGAATCGTTGCGAACAGTTTAAATCAAATGCTGGATGAAAACAAACGGATCCAGGAGGAGCTTCGTCTTTCCCAGCGCCGCATTTACGAAACGGAGATTGAAAAAAAGCAGGCGGAAATCTTAGCCTACCGCAACCAGATTAACCCTCACTTTCTTTACAACACATTCGAGTGCATCCGCGGCATGGCGCTCTACCACGAAGCGGAGGACATTGCAGAAATCACGATGGCACTCTCCAACGTATTCCGCTTTGCCGTAAAAGGAGAAGACATTGTAACAGTCGGGGAAGAGATTGATTACATTTTAGAATATGCCAAAATCATAGATTACCGCTTTATGGGAAAAATAAGCGTGGACGTTTCCGTTCAGGACGATATCCGGGAGAAAAAACTCTTTAAGCTTCTCCTGCAGCCTCTTGTGGAAAACGCGGTCTTTCACGGACTGGAACAAAAAATGACGGAAGGGCTTGTCGAAGTTACCATCTTTGCTCCCGACAATTCTCATCTCTGCTTTATTATTGAAGACAACGGCTGCGGCATAGAACCGGAAAAACTAAAAGAAATTCAGACTACGCTGGAAACCCAGAAAAACACTTCCCGCGTCGGTCTGTTCAACATTTACCAGCGGCTCAAACTGTTTTACAGCGACAACTTTCAATTCCAGATCGAAAGCAGACAAAGCGAGGGAACCCGCATCACCATCCTGATTCCCGACAGCGCCGAAAAACAATTCATTCAGGAGGGATAGAAATATGCTGACAATTTATATTGCTGATGATGAAGTTTGGATTACCATCGGATTAAAAAAACTAATCGAAAAATCTTCCTTTTCTTTTCAGGTAATCGGAGAAGCGGCCAACGGAGTAACCGCATTGGAAGACATACGCCGCCTTCGTCCGGACGTCCTTTTAACAGATATCCGTATGCCAGGACTGACAGGGCTTGAACTCTTAGAAGCAATCACGGGAGATAAAAGCCTTTCGACTCAGGTTGTGCTGATTTCCGGCTATTCTGATTTTGATTATGTCCAGGCGGCGATCCGGCTGGGCGCGCGGGACTACCTCCTAAAACCTGTAAAGCAGGAAGAACTAAACAGGATTCTCTGCAAACTTCAAAAAGAACTTACGCTTTCTTTCGGCAAAGAGAGTTCTGAAAACAGTGCAAAAGATCCCGCTGTAAGCCCCGGCATTTTAAGCGGCATCCTGTCAGAGATGAAGACCCGCTATACAGAAAACATTTCATTAAACGAACTTTCGGAAAAATACGGACTGAGTTCCAGCCATTTAAGCATTCTGATAAAAAAAGAACTCGGCATTTCTTTTACCGAGTATATCACGTCCAAACGCCTTCAGAAAGCCAAGGAGCTTTTATCCGATGAATCGCTTTCCATAGAAGAAGTGGCAAACGCCACAGGCTATCACGATTATTTCTATTTTACGAAGGTTTTTAAAAAGACGATGGGCATTTCCCCCAGCAAGTACCGAAAAGAACTGGAACGGGCATAAGGCGCCGTATACAGAAAGCCGGCTTTTACGCCGGCCTTCTTTTTTTATAACGCTTCTACGTCAATTCCTTTCAGCAGATGGTTTTTCCGTATTTCTGCGCCTTTCTCGTCAAACAGGTAGACCCGGTACAAAAGCACGCACATTTTTTCACCGATATCCACATGCCGGCGCTCCAAAGAACGGTTTGTCGTCAGGCGGACGCCGTTTACAAGAAGCGTCAGTTCCAGATAGCTGCCCCGGAACACAATATTCTCAATAACGCCCTCTTCCACGGCGTTCATCATGTTCGCAAACTTTTTATTGTCGCTTTTAAAAGCTTCCACAAATTCCGGCCGGACAATGACTTTCTTTTCTTCCGGTATTTCTTCATAGCCTTTAAATCCGGCAAGCTTTTCTAAAATCACAGAAGTTCCGATAAACTGCGCCACAAACGGCGTTTTCGGATTTTTATAAATGGCAATCGGGCTTCCCATCTGTTCCAGCCTGCCTTCATTGATAATAATAATATCGTCCGCCACTTCCACAGCCTCTTCCTGGTCATGCGTGACGAAAATACTCGTAATTCCGACTTTCCGGATCATATCTTTTAACCATTTCCGCAAGTCCTTACGGACTTTTGCGTCAATTGCGGCAAACGGCTCATCCAAAAGCAAAAGCTGCGGATTCGGCGCAATCGCCCTGGCAAATGCAACTCTCTGCCTCTGCCCGCCGGAGAGCTGGTTCGGATACCGTTTTTCAAGCCCTTCAAGCCCTATCAGGGAAATCATTTCCATCACCCGGTCGTGGATTTTCTGTTTCTCTGCTTTCTGAACCTTAAGGCCAAACGCGATATTGTCGTAAACGGTCATATACCGAAACAGCGCGTAATTCTGAAATACAAATCCTATGCCCCTCTTACTCGCCGGAACGTCATTGACGACTTTCCCTTCAATCATCACATCTCCGCTGTCCTGACGCTCAAGCCCGGCCAGCATACGAAGAATCGTCGTTTTGCCGCTTCCGCTCGGCCCAAGCAGGGCCACAAGCTTTCCCTGCTCAATTCCAACATTAATCTTTTTTGCCGCTTCGTAATCTCCGAATTTTTTGCATATATTTTTCATTTCCACATACATAGCCAACCTCCGGCGCGTTCTGCGCTTCTGAATCTTTTTCTTTTCCTGCCGCCAGGCAGCTTAAATGCCTTCCCGTTTCCCGCGGTACTCCAAGATATTTTTTAAAATCAGCATCACGAGCGCCATTCCTACTAAAAGCGAAGAAACTGCAAACGCCTGCGTAATGGAATCCGCGCTGCCCGCCATATACAAAGCGTCAATTTCAAGCGGAAGCGTAAACGTCTTTCCTCTCGCTTTTGAAACGGCATAAACAGCTCCAAATTCTCCAAATGCTCTGGCCGCGCAGAGAATTATGCCGTAAATAAGTCCCCATCTGATATGCGGAAACGTAATTTTCCGAAAAATCGTAAAGCCTGACGCTCCCATCATTGCCGCGGCTTCCTCTTCATCCCGCCCCTCCGCATATAATATGGGAATAACCTCTCTTGAAATAAACGGAAATGTAACGAAAATCGTGGCAAGCACGACTGCCGGAACGGAAAACACAAATGAAATATCCGTGCCAAGCGCGTCATTGATCCCGTCAATCAAAGGCTTGGCCCATCCCGTCCGTCCAAATGTCATAATGTAGGCAAGGCCGGCAATGACCGGAGAAATGGAAAACGGAATGTCAATCAGCGTCGAAAGCACGTTTTTCCCACGGAAATCGAATTTTGTCACAAGCCAGGAAGCAACGACTCCAAATATTGTATTTACGGCAACCGCAATCACCGTTGCAATCAGCGTCACTTTTAAAGCTGACAGCGTATTTTTTGCCGTAAGGGCGGCTCCATACGATTCCAGCCCGTCCGCCAGCGCCCGGTAAAGCACTTCAAAAAGCGGCAGAACCAGCATCAGGAGAAAAAACGCCACACTGATTCCGATTAAAATCCATTTTACGATTTTCTGACTGTTGTTTTTCATAAATTCCTCCTATGCGTTCGTCCGGCGGCTTGCAACATATTGTATGACATTGATCGCAAACAGCATCAAAAACGATACGACAAGCAGAACCAGAGCAATTGCCGCCGCTCCTTCATAATCCACATTGCCTGAATTTAATTTCTGCATAATTACATAAGAAACTACCTGCGTCCCGTTCTTTTCACTGTTGCCGGATATATAAATCACACTTCCGTATTCTCCGATCCCTCTTGCCAGCGCAAGTCCAAAACCAGTGAGAAGAGCCGGACGGATTTCCGGAAAAACAATTCGAAAAAAAGCCGTCGTGCGGGAAGCTCCCAGCATATAAGCCGCTTCCTCGTAAGACGGGGAAAGCGTCTCAAGAACCGGCTGGATTGCCCGTACCACAAACGGAATCCCAATAAAAATCATGGCAATGACGATTCCTGTTTTTGTATAAGCGATTTCGATTCCCATTTTCTCAAAAGCCCTGCCCAAAAATCCGCTGTCGGAATACATTTTTGTGAGCGTAATGCCGGCCACCGCGGTCGGCAGCGCAAAGGGAAGCTCAATCATCCCGTCCATCAGCCTTTTTCCGGGAAATTCATAACGCACCAAAACCCATGCCAAAATTACGCCGAATATACAGTTGATTACTGCGGCCGCCAACGCGCACCCAATGCTTGTAACAAATGCCTGTACAACATTTGGCCGCGTCAGAAGCTCCGCAAATTCTTTTCCGGAAAGCCGGAATGAATATGCAAGAACAGACGCCAGCGGAATTAAAATAATCAGTGAAAGCATAGCGACCGTAATTCCCATGCTCATCCCAAATCCCGGAATAATGGATTTTTTTCTTTTTGCCTGTACCTGTTTCAATTTGCCGCCTCCTGTGTGCCGTAAATCTATTTTCCATAAATCTCATCAAAAACAGCATCGTCCGTAAAGAAATCCTGATACGCCTGATCCCAGCCGCCAAAATCATCAATTGTACATAAATTTACAGATAAATCAAACATATCCGCAAATTCCTGCAGCACGGTTTCATTTGACGGACGGTAAAAATGGCTGCCTGCCAGACGCTGCGCCTCTTCCGTATATAAATACTCCAAATAATCCTTCGCAATCTCCTGCGTGCCGTTTTCATCCGCGTTTTCATCTACGACAGCCACGGAAGGCTCCGCCAGAATACTGACGCTTGGCGTCACAATCTCATACTCGCCCGGATACTCCTGCAATGTCAGAAGCGCTTCATTTTCCCACGCGATCAGCACGTCGCCCTGTCCGTTTTCCACAAACGTCGTCGTGGCCCCTCTTGCGCCGGAGTCCATAACCAGTACATTATTGTAAACTTTGGACACAAAATCCTTCATCTCCGATTCATTCCCGTTAAATTTTTCTTTTGCATACTGCCATGCGGCAAGGAAATTCCAGCAGGCGCCGCCGGAAGATTTTGGATCCGGCGTAATGATTTCGACGCCTTCTTTTGTCAAATCGTCCCAGTCGCCAATTCCCTTTTCATTGCCGTTTCGCACCAGAAAAATAATAACTGAAGTATAGGGCGAGCTGTTTCTGTCAAATTCGTCTATCCAGCCTTCCTCAATCAGTCCCGCTTCTTCAATTGCCGTAATGTCATGGGCGAGCGCAAGCGTTACGACGTCCGCGTCGTTTCCTTCGATCACGGAACGCGCCTGGGAGCCGGAACCGCCGTGAGACTGCACAAATTCTATGTCTTTTCCTGTTTCTTCTTTATAATGTTCAGAAAACATCTGATTATACGCTTCATAAAATTCGCGGGTCGGATCGTAAGATACATTTGTAAACGTAACCGTTCCATCCTCATTTTTGTCTCCGCAGCCTGCAAGCGCCGTAACCATACATCCGGCCGTCATCATCAGGCACACCGTTTTCCGAATAAAACCAATTCTTCTTTTCATCTGACTCTTCCTCTCCTGTCATTCATTCTTTTTATTATTTGCCAAACAAGACGCAGAAATACTTCCCTATTCCATGTCCACCGTTACGCAAACGTTTGCTTTATTTATTTCTTCGCTTTACACTGAAAATTCTTTGCATTGTTTTTATAATATGGATAATATATGAAATGCCTCTCTTTTGTCAACGACTTTTAAAGCAAACGTTTGCTTTCACTTTTCAAAAAAGCGGACGCAAAAACAGCGCCTGACAAAAAAAAATTTTTTTGATATACTTATCCCAGATTCTATATTCACAAAGTCCCTATAAAGAAAAGGAGCAAATCATGTCGTTAAAAAAAATTGCAGAAATGACAGGCGTATCTGTTTCCACTGTCTCAAGAGTGTTAAACAACGCTTCCTCTACCTGCGCTTCCAAAGAAGTCCGGGATAAAATTTTCGCCGCTGCAAGAGAAATTCACTATCTGCCCAATGAAAACGCGCGTATGTTAAAAAACGCTTCCCGGCAAACCGCTTTAAACCGCCATGTCAGCATTGTACTGGCAAGAATCCGGTCTTTGAACGACGATCCCTTTTTTTACGAGCTGTTCCGCAGCCTTGAACTTGCCCTGTTTGAAAACCAGACGGCAGTCGACCATGTCGTTTATGCAGAGGAATCCCCCGTTTCAGACGGCCGCAAACATACCGTCCCCGCCGTTATTTCAAAATCCCAGGGCGTCATTATACTGGGACGCTGCTCTGAAAAGCTTCTGGCTCAGATTTTGGATTTAAACAAAAATGTCGTCGGCATCTGGAGAAACAGTATGAATTTCAACGTGGACGAAGTCGTATGCGACGGCCAAAAAGCCGCCGAACTTGCCATGCAGCATCTGATTTCACTTGGGCATACAAAAATCGCCTACATCGGCGACTGTTCTTACGAAAGCCGCTATGTCGGTTACTGCAATTCCCTGATCCGCCACACGCTTCCGATCAATTACGAGTGGATCCGGGCCACGGATCAGACAGATCCTTCCGCCGCCGCAGCCGCTTTTTATGAGCTGCTGGAACATACGCAGGATTTTTCTGCCGTTTTCTGCGCAAATGACGTCACGGCAATAGAAGTTCTTAAAATAATAAAGAAAAACAAGAGAAAAATAAAAAGAAAAATTTCTGTAATTTCCATTGATAATATTGAAGAAAGCGGGAATGTCTCGCCGTTTTTGACGACGATTAACATCCCGAGAAAAGAAATGGCGCATATGGCCGCAGCTTTGCTGTTAGACAGAATTGCAAAAAAACATACGGAAACGGTCCGCATTGAATTTCCCTGCCGTATTATAAACCGTGACAGCTGCTATCCAAAATAACGCCGGAAATCTGTGAAAAAAACAGTTTTAAACTGTCTCGTCCTCAAATATTTCTGCCAAAACTTCAGGCAGTTTGGCAAACGCCAGAACTGCCGGGACGCATTCTCTTATGCTCCCGAATCCATATGCCGCATGCACAAAATCTGCGCCCGCTTCCCT
The DNA here is from genome assembly GCA_910586645.1 of uncultured Lachnospiraceae bacterium. Taxonomy (GTDB): domain Bacteria; phylum Bacillota; class Clostridia; order Lachnospirales; family Lachnospiraceae; genus Roseburia_B. Next base: position 18,525 of record CAJUIS010000004.1, read on the forward strand.
GCTTGCATTGTAATCCCCCTGAATATCCCCTACATAAACGGCATGATCCAGGCGGTTCCTCCTGATCACCAGCCCGATATTGTATGCCTTTCCCATATTATTGTTTCCAAAACACTCAATATCTTTAAAATATTTCCAGAAATCATAATAATCCAAAAACGCCTCAATATACCCTTTCTGGCAATTGCTCACAATATAAAGCGGGTACCTGCAGGAAAGAGCCTTTAACGTATCTTCAAGCTGCGGATACAAAACGCCGCCGAATTTACGCAGGTATGCGTTTTCATACTCCCCGCAGCAATCCGTCAGCGCGATGGCCTCCTCCTCTTTTAACATAGGGAATAAAGTTTTCGCAATATCCGTCATTGTAAGGCCCATAACGCCCCGAATGTCTTCTTTCGTAATCCTGCGCAGCCCGTTTTTCTCCTTCCGCACCACTTCGTCCCAGGATTTTGCCACGTTTTCCGAAGAATCCCACAGCGTCCCGTCCATATCGAAAATAACTCCTCTTTTCATTTCAATCCTTTCCATCTTAAAGATTCAAAAAAACCGCCTGGCTATGCCTCGTCGATTGCTTTTCCAATGTCATGCCGCATATATTTATTTTCAAAAGAAATCCATTCCGCCGCCGCATAGGCGTTTGCCCTGGCTTCTTTTAAATCGGAGCCTTTCGCCGTAATGCCGAGCACGCGTCCGCCGTTTGTCACAATTTTCCCATTTTCATTCAGCTTCGTCCCTGCATGAAAACAATAATATCCGTCTTTTCCCTCAAAGTTTTCTTCTCCGGAAATTTCAAACCCTTTTTCATAGGAAAGCGGATAGCCGTCAGAAGCCAGCACAACGCAGACCGCCGCATTGTCCTCAAATTCCAGCGTAATCTGATCCAGCGCGCCGTCCACACACGCTTCCATTACGTCAATAATATCGTTTTTCATCCTTGGCAGGACTGACTGCGCTTCCGGATCGCCAAATCTTGCGTTGTACTCAAGTACTTTCGGCCCATCCTCCGTCAGCATCAGCCCAAAGAAAATCACGCCTTTGTATTCTCTTCCTTCCGCCGCCATCGCATCCACCGTCTTCTGGTAAATATGCTCTTTGCAGAACGCGTCGACTTCGGGCGTATAGAACGGGCTTGGAGAAAATGTGCCCATCCCTCCGGTATTTAATCCTTCGTCTCCGTCTTTTGCCCGTTTATGATCCTGTGCGGAAGACATAATCCGAATCGTCTTTCCATCCACAAACGAAAGCACGGAAACTTCCCTGCCTGTCATAAATTCCTCCACAACCATACGGTTTCCGGCTGCGCCGAATTTCTTATCTTCCATAATTTCCTTTACTCCGGCTTTTGCCTCTTCAAGCGTTTTGCAAATCAGAACGCCTTTTCCAAGCGCGAGTCCGTCCGCTTTCAAAACAACCGGCATCTTCGCCGTTTCCAGGTACAAAAGCGCGTCCGCCGGATTATCAAACGTCTCGTAAGCTGCCGTCGGGATCCGGTATTTTTTCATCAAGTCCTTGGAAAACGCCTTCGAACCTTCCAGAATCGCCGCATTCTTTCTTGGGCCAAACACTTTTAACCCTGCCTTTTCAAATTCATCCACGATGCCTCCGGCCAGCGGATCATCCATGCCGATAATTGTAAAATCTATCTTATGTTCTCTGGCAAACGCCGTCAGTTTATCAAATTCCATCGCGCCAATCGGCACGCACTCCGCAATTTTTCCAATTCCGGCATTGCCCGGCGCACAGTATATTTTATCCACGCGGCTGCTTTTTGCTGCGCTCGCCGCAATCGCGTGCTCTCTTCCGCCGCTTCCTACAATCAATACTTTCATCGTATCCTCCTTATCTCACAACTGCTTTCCCGTCTTCCACCGCAATACGTCCGTTTGCAATTAAATGGATGGCCTCCGGCAAAATCTTCCATTCCGCTTCTTCCATCACTCTGCGCTGCAAAATTTCCGGCGTATCGCCTTCTTTTACCGCAACTGCCTTCTGCAGAAGAATCGGCCCCGTATCCGTTCCTTCGTCTACAAAATGCACCGTAGCCCCGGTAAGCTTCACTCCCCGCGCAAGCGCGCCTTCATGCACTTTCAGCCCGTAAAAGCCCGTCCCGCAGAAAGAAGGGATCAAAGACGGATGAATGTTGATGATGCGGTTTTTGTACGCCGCAATCATTTCCGGCGGAATTACCACAAGAAAGCCCGCCAGAACCACAAGATCCACCTGATATGAATTTAATTTCAGAAGAAACTCCCTGTTAAACGCTTCCCTGCTTTCAAAATCTTTCGGGGAAATGCAGATGTTTTTGATTCCATGATTTTCGGCGCGTTTCAGCGCGTAAGCGTTTTTGTTGTTGCTGATGACCGCTTCGATTTTTGCATTGGCAATCGTCCCGTCCGCAATCGCGTCAATCACGGCCTGTAAATTTGTACCGCCGCCAGATACGAGAACCGCGATTTTTAACATAATGTAACTCCTTTTTCCCCGTTTTCAATTCTGCCGACAAGATACGGCGTATCCCCTGCGGCTTTTATCGCTTCCATAACTGCTTTTTCATCTTCTTTTGCAACGGCGACAATCATGCCAAGCCCCATATTAAATGTATTGTACATCATCTTTTCTTCAATCTGCCCCTCTCTTTGCAGCATCGCAAAAACAGGAGGAACCGGATAACTCGCCTTTTCAATGACGGCGTGTCTGCCCTCCGGCAGCATCCTCGGCACATTTTCATAAAAACCGCCGCCCGTAATATGGCTGCACGCTTTCACAACAACGCCCGCTTCTTTTATCTGTCTTAACGCTTTTACATAGATTTTGGTAGGCGCAAGCAGCGCGTCGCCAAGCGTTGCGCCAAGCTCTTCAAAATACGTATTTAATACGTCTTTTTCCATGGAAAACACTTTACGAACAAGAGAAAATCCATTGGAATGCACGCCGGAGCTTGCAAGGCCAATCAATACGTCCCCGTCCGCAAGATCTTTTCCGGTAATAATATCTTTTTCGTCTACGGCTCCAACGGCAAACCCTGCCAAATCATACTCGTCTTCCGGCATAAGCCCCGGATGTTCCGCCGTCTCGCCGCCGATCAGAGCGGCTCCCGCCTGTTTGCACCCTTCGGCAACGCCTTTTACAATATCTGCGATTTTCTCCGGGTAATTTTTGCCGCATGCAATATAGTCCAGGAAAAACAGCGGTTCACCGCCCGCACATGCAATGTCGTTGACGCACATTGCCACGCAGTCGATTCCAATCGTATCGTGCCGATCCAAAAGAAACGCCAGTTTTACCTTTGTCCCCACGCCGTCCGTGCCGGATACCAGCACAGGATGCTCCATATCTTTCAACCGCCGCATGGAAAACGCGCCGGAAAACCCGCCAAGCCCGGTCAACACTTCGCTGCGCATCGTCTCCTGCACATGCTTTTTCATCAGTTCGACCGATTTGTAACCGGCTTCAATATCAACGCCCGCATTCTTATAATCCATATTTTCTCTCCTTTATTTCGTGTAGTTCTTGTATCCGGCCTCTTTTAATTTTGCGTCTTTTGCCTGCACCTGCTCTTTCAATTCCCTGGAATAATCCTTAAGCTTCTGCAAAAGCCCCCCGTCGCTTACCGCAAGAATCTTCGCCGCAAGAAGAGCCGCATTCGCCCCGCCGTTAATCGCAACCGTGGCAACGGGAATTCCGCTTGGCATCTGCACAATCGAATACAGGGAATCTCTGCCGCCCAACGACGTCGTATGCATCGGAACGCCAATGACAGGCATCGGGAAAATCGCCGCGCACATACCCGGAAGATGCGCCGCCATGCCAGCTCCGGCAATGATGACCTTAAACCCTCTCTCTTCCGCTGACTTTGCATATTCAAAAAACACGTCCGGCTCCCGGTGCGCAGAAATAATCGTCATCTCAAACTCAATTCCCAACTGCTCCAATACGTCCGCCGCCTTTGCCATAACGGGCATATCCGAATCGCTGCCCATCACAATTCCTACTTTTGCCATGACTTTGCTCCTTTTCTTTTTTGTAAATTTACGGATTTGTTTCTTTCATATGGAATTATAACCTGTGTCCCCGTGAAACACAAGAAGCTTTTGATAAAACGCGCGGAAAGCAGCGTCTGAGTTATTTTCCGGATTATAAGAAAGATTTTTCCGCAAAAAATCTTCAGGTTCCATCATAAATTTAAAAATGCCCACATACTCCAATACCAAAGCTCCTTATACGGGCGCCATAAAAATTATGATACGCAATCGTTCTCTCATAAAATTACAGCGGAAGATTCAGTTCCTCCGTCCCTTCCACGACAAATTTCCCATCCCGGATCACATCCGCACAGCTTCCGTCCGCCAGAACCGCCGTAATCGCATCCAGTTCGTCGTACGGAATCGTAATGTCCGTATGGCAGTGAAAATACGCCTTTGCCGGATCATCCTTCCTCAGAATGGATATTTCGTTATCCCGCGCGATGATTTCCTTCCCGTCCGGATTAAACACTTTCGTGTCTTCCGCATGGGAATAACACGTATCTCCAATAGCAAAGTGAGGCCCCGTCTTTTCCGCAATTAAAATCGGCAGCTTCTCTGCAATGCCATAAGTTTTCGCCATCCGGTAAGCCGTCGTATTCGTCCCAATGGCAAACTCTCCCATCGGAAGCGTCTTATGACGCTGCAGAAGGTTTTCATATAAAAACCTCTGATTTTCCTCTTCCGTTTCAAAATTCGTACAGGAATAGCGCACAATCATCCCGTCTTTAAATTCAAGCATGAGGTTCAGATACTTTAATCCATTCAAATACACCTGCGTCACAAACAGCGTCCCGTTTGTGCCTTCCAGTACGGGAGACGTAAAAACTTCCCCAACCGGAATATTGACGTCCGCCACGCAGTTTTCAAAGGCAGTCTCTTTCCTGGGATCGGAAAGCGGATGCACGGCAACCCACAAATCCGTCCGGTTTTCGCCTGCCCCGGTAATATGCACTTTTTCCGCCCGGTCTAAAATATCAATCATCTTTTGCTGCATACTGCGGTAACGCATATAATCCAGCGTATTGACTTTGACTGTCTCACGGAAAATTTCCTCAAAATCCGGACCGATTTCCGGTATCGGATAGGCGATAATAGTAAAACTTCTCTCATCCCCCGGAATATACTGATTGGTTAGCTGTCCCTGGCCGTTCATCTGATAAACGAGCAGTTCGTTCTGTTTTTTATCATACTCCGGCGCTTCCGGTTTCATTTCCGGTTCAAACGGAAGTTCTCCGAAAATTTCCATTACCGCAGGCCCCGCATGGCGCCTGGCCTGCTTTTTATACGTTTCAAACGCCGCCCGCATCGTCTCAAGACGCCGCTCTGCATAAGCCTTATCCAGATAATACGCACCGTCCGCTTTATGATCAAATTCAAACTGCCTGTTTACAGACTTTGCATAACAGCCGCGTTTTCTTCCGGCGCCTCCCTCTGCAAAAGAAAACGGATTCCGGTATATTGTGGGTTTTAACCCCATCTTTGCAAAATTTTGGACGGCTGCGCGCACAATGCGCTCAAACCCGATCGGGCACTCCATGCACACCGTCTCTTTCCGGGACAAATCTTTCCCGGTATTTTCATAGCCGATCCGAAACCCTTCCGTCATCGTATCCGCCATGGACTGTATTTCCGTTTCCGGCAGGGAATTTAAAAACTCCGCCGTCTTTGTTTCATTTTCACTGATATATTCCCCGTAACGGTATAGATAACGCAAATCGAAAAGATCTGACTCCATTATGATTTTTGTAAAAAAATCATATTCCGGATCCACCAGATCCCTCACTTTGTCTTCCGAAAACACTTCGCTGTAATCGTGAAAAAACCAGTACAGAATATGCTCGATTTCCTGTTTTTCCGGCTCCTCTTCTTCCTCAAAACAGTTGTAAATTTCCATGAACAGTTCGGCCAGAATCGTCATATGCATTTTCCGTCCCTCAAACGCATACGGCGTCATTGCCCGAAGCCTGGCATACAAAAAACAGAGAAGCCCTCCAAACTTTTCCCCCAGACGGCTGACCGCCGTTTTGGGATTCAAATAGCTGTCTTTGTAATTCTCCGGCAAAAGCTCTTCAAAAAGCCTCCGGTTGCTTTCTTCACATTCCAAAAGGGAACGTTTCTCCAGCATCCCCGCTTCTTCCATGCCAAGAATCCCGCTGGCCAGACGGATAAATTCCGCCGCTCTGCGAAAATAATCCTGGTATGGCTCTTTTACCGTCTCTTCCATGCAAATCATTCCGATCCGCTCTGTCACAAGCGCATACCGCTCGCTTACCGCTTCGTTTGATTCTCGAAAAATCTCCTGATATCCCATATTGTTTACTCCGCTATATTTCCTTTTTTTACATTTTCCTCAATGAGCTGGCGCACATATTCCCAAAGCGTTTCGCTTCCCTCTTTCGTCCTTGCGTTCCGGTTTAACACCTGTTCTTTTTTTATGCCGTGCTCCCGCCAGGATTTTCCTTTCGACGCGTCGTTTAAAAGCATCGGCTGCACCTTATCCAGCGTATTGGCAAATTTTGCTTCCGGCGTCTCCATAGCCTCGAACTCTTCCCAGAGCGCACGGCACTCATTCCGCTGATCCTCCGGCAGCATCCCATAAATCCTGTCCGCCGCCTTTTCCTCCCGAAGCTTTTTTGTTTTATTCCCTTCCGTATCGTAGGCATACGTGTCCCCCGCGTCAATCTCCACAACGTCGTGCATAAGGATCATTTTTATCGTCTTTAGCACGTCGATTTTCTCATTCGCATAATCCGCCAGAAGAAACGCCATTATCGCCATATGCCAGGCATGTTCCGCGTCGCCTTCCTTTCTGCTGCCGTCCGCCAGATACGTCTGCCGCCCGATTTCTTTCTGTTTGTCAAGCTCCAGTAAAAACTGAAGCTGCTGTTTCAGCCTCTCCAAATGAATCTTCCCATCCTTTCTAAAAAATAAACCCGGTCACGTAAAGCGCCGTCCATGCCCCTGCCGCCAATATGGAAAGCGCCAGAGACACCGCCGGAAACACCCGGAACGCATCTTCCTCCCTCATACTTTTCACTGCATATACAAACGCCAGAAACGCCGTAAAAAGAGCCAGTATCCCTATGCTTCCCAAATAAGCGCCCCCGTTTCCCTTCTGCAGGACGGAAACGCCTGTCAAATAAAACAACGCAAAGATGGATGCCGCCGCAAGCGCGCAGGCAAGCATCCCCTTTTTTGAATGTCTTTTCTTTGTAAATTTATTATGATTTCTTCTTCTCATTCCTTCCTCCCTGTTTCAATTCTTTCTGTGTCCCGTTTTTTGTCAGATGCATAAAGAAACGGTACAGCCAGTATCCCAATATGCCTCCCAGTGTATTTAACAGAATATCGTCCACGTCAAAGCTTCCGACCTTCCATATAAGCTGTATGGATTCCACACAGAGACTGAATTCAAAACAAAAAAGCGTAGTCAGCAGAAATCTTCTGCACTTTTCAAACAGACGGGGAAGAAACGCCCCAAAAGGAAGAAACGCTGCCACATTGCCAAACAAATTCAACGCTACAGACCAGAATCCAAGCGTATCGCGATAAACCCAAAAACGTTTGATTTCTTTCAATGGCATCAGATTGTAATGATACTCCCGCTCTGTAAACGTTCTTCCCAGGTTTTCCGCAAAAAACAGAAAATAGCACAATGTCACCAAATAAGCCGCAAACAAGAGAATTTCCAGCCCTTTTCTTAATTTCTCTCTGTTTTTTTTCTCCAAAATCCTCTCCTTTCGGATTTTAATTCCCTTTTTTCACCCCGTACTCTTTATAATATTCATCAATGGCGGCTTTTAATGTATCGTCAATGATAATCTTGCCCCGGCATGGGCGGTTGTACAGATATTCCACAACTTCTTCCATTGTAACGATGGCGTTTGCCTCAAATCCATACTTTTCGCGAATTTCATCCAATGCGCCCATTTTTCCGCCAAGCCCTACTTCCATGCGGTTTAACGATACCATCAATCCAACGATTTCAACGTTCCCCTGCGCCCTGATCACCGGAAACGTCTCTTCTATGGATTTCCCCGACGTTGTAACGTCTTCGATAATCACGACCCTGTCGCCGTCTTTGATTTTGCTGCCAAGCAAAATCCCTGCGTCCCCGTGATCCTTAACTTCTTTTCGGTTAGAACAATAACGGATCTCCTTTCCATATAATCTGGAAAACGCCATACAGGCCGCAACGGCAAGCGGGATCCCCTTATAAGCCGGCCCAAACAATACGTCAAAATCCTCTCCATAGCGCGCATGGATCGCCTTCGCATAATATTCTCCCAGCCGCGTCAACTGCGTTCCTGTCACATAAGCGCCGGCATTCATAAAAAACGGGGACTTTCTTCCGCTTTTTAAAGTAAAATCCCCGAATTTCAGCACGTCGCTCTCTACCATAAATTCAATAAACTCTTTCTTATAATCTTCCATCATTTTTGTCTCCTTATTCCAAACCATATACAGGCGCCGCTTCTCCTAATGTACGTTATACACTTTGCAGTATATCATCAAATCCCGTTCCTTTCAACATACAAATCCTCCTGATTTAAAAACAGGAACTCCGCAAAATCCCCACAGCAAGCACAAGCAGGGAAACTGCGCTTCCCACACATCCGATCACATTTCCGCCCGCCTCTGTCTGCCAGCCAAAATACCCAGGCAGAAAACCGAGAAACAATGCAAACGTCAGAAACCCAAACGCAAATCCCGGCAGTTTTGGAAATCTGCATACCAGCAGATATAAGGTAACAGGCATCGTCATATTAAAGAAAAATAATGCGCATATGCCCATTGGCGCCGCGTCCGCAGACAGATAACAGACCAAAGAAACAGACAGCGTAATGACTGCCGTTTTTAAACTTCCATATCTTGCGGCCAAAAAACCGCCCGCAGCTTTTCCGCATACGACGGCAAGGACTGCGGCGCCGGACAAAATCCCCGTCTTCCATGGAAATGAAACCGCCATTCCGATGTAAGAACGCAAAACGACAACGGCAAAACAGCAGACGGCCAGCCAGGCGCCGCCGCTTTGCAGTTGACTGCTCTGTTCGTTTTCCCCTGCTTTTTCAGTCAGTCCCGCAGAAACAGCCTCTTTTTTATATGCCGCCCAGATACAAAGAAGTACCATCAAAACGCCTGCCAGACAGACAGAACTCTGCCGCACATCATTCTGTGCAGCCAAAGTTCCCAGGTAAAGTCCAAGCGCACCCGGCGCAACAAACACGCCAAGCCTTCTTCCGCTGTCATTTTTTTCGGCGTCCTCACGAATCGTCCCGATACCGCCGCCTATGTGAAAAAGCGCATTTCCGATTCCAAGCATGGCCGGATGCGTAAACGCCCCGGCAATTGTCAAAAGGACGCCTAAAACAGCGGCAAAAAACGGCAGATCCCTCTTTCCAAAATCCGTTCCTGCGCAAAAGCAGTCCAGGATTACGCCAAACGGCATCTGAAGCGCAAACGCGCAGAAATTATACAGTAAGATTGAAACATATCCGTCTTTCTCTGCAAGGAATGTCCCAAACATTGCAAATGCGCACACACCGTCCACCAGTATGTGCAGAACAGAATATATCGCCGTCATAAACCATTCGCCCCTTTTTCTTTGCCGGCCTTCTTTTTTCCATACTCCTCATGCAGCACATACAGGAGCGTATAACAGGCCATAATGCCCGAAACGAGAGGGGCGATCATTCCAAGCATCCCCAGATGATCCGCATAATGCCTTCCAAAATACCACACCAGAGGAATCCGGAGCAAAAGCGCCCCCGCGCTGCAGCTTACCATCGTCCATACGGTTTTCTGCTTCCCGTTTAAATACCCGTTCAGGCAAAATACGATGGCTACCATAATATAATCGTAACTGCAGGAACGAAAAAAAGCCGTCCCTGCCGCGATTACGTTTTCATTTCCGCTGAACGCCCGTATCATAGACTGCGGCGAAAGCTGCGCCCACATCCAGAACAGGCAGGATACAAAAACGGCAAACGCCATTCCATACCATAAAGACTTCCGCGCTCTTTCTGTTTTTTTTGCGCCAAAATTCTGAGCCGTGACTGCGGAAAGGGCGCTTGCCATAGAAGTTGCCGAAAGCATCGCAAATACGTCGTACTTGCTGCTGATCCCGACGACAGACGCCGCATAGACGCCGCAGCGGTTCATTACGGCCATAAGATACAAAAAAGAGATGCGCACCATCAGTTCCTGAAAAGAAATCGGCAGTCCAATGACAGCCAGTTTCTTCGCCAGAGACGGCACAGGACGAAAGCTTTTCCATTTAAAATCAAAAATAAACTTTTTCCGTTTCAGATAAACAACGGCAAAAAGCATACTGACAGCCTGGGAAATTACAGTGGCCAAAGCCGTGCCTGCCGCGTCCATGCCAAAATTTCTCACAAATAAAACATCCAGAATAATATTGACGGCACAGGCAATCCCAACAAAGATCATTGGCCTTACGGAATCTCCGTACCCCCGCAAAATGGCGCTGACCGCATTGTATCCACAGATAAAAATATTTCCCAAAAGACAGACTGCAACATACTGCATTGTAAGATCAAAGGATTCTTTTGGAGTGTCAAGCAGAATCAGAAGCGGCTTTTCAATTCCAAGCAGAACTGCCGTCAAAACGACAGAAACAACCCCGAATATGCTGAGCGTCGTTCCAATTACCTTTTTTACCGTTTCATATTCTCCGCTTCCCGTATACTGTCCGATTAAAATTGTGCTTCCAAGCGTAAGTCCCGTTACAAGGCTTGTCACAATCTGAGTCACCTGTGTCCCGGTCGATACTGCCGCCACGCTTTCGGGACTGCAGTATTTTCCTATGATAAACAAATCTGCAGCCCCATAAAGAGACTGCAGTATGTTTGAGATTAAAAACGGAACTGCAAAAAACAATAACGTCTTTAAAATATTTCCTTCCGTAAGATTATGTTCTTTCATAGACATCCTTTATTTTTTTACCGCACTGAACTCACCGTATTTCTTTTTCCCGTTATTGCCGGTTACATAGGCCCTTACTTTGTAATAACGGGTCTTTCCGTTCTTTGGTTTTTTTATGGTGAGTTTCGTCGTTTTCGCTTTCTTAATCGTCTTTAAAAGCTTATATTTCCCGTTCTTTTTCGTGCCGGCATAAATCTGATAGCCTTTCGCCCCGTCAACCTTTTTCCAGGATAATTTTACTTTGGACGTCTTTTTTACGGAAAACCCTTTTACTTTTGCAGGCGCCAGCGTCACCTTTGCCTCGGAACTGTACTGTCCGTAAGTCTTACTGCCGTCCGCCGCCCGCTTAAACGCCCGAAGGCAAAATGTATGTTTGGAAGCATATTTGAATTTTTTGGAGAAAGCCGTTACTGCAGCCCCGTTTATCGTTTTTATTTCTTTATAGCTTTTGGATTTCGCGTCATATTCATAAAGAACGTATCCGTCAGAGCTTTCGATTTTCTCCCACTCAAAAACAATGCTTCTGGATCCTTTTTTTCCTCTTGTCTTTAACTTTAGCTTTTTGCCAAAATCCGAAATATCGACAGGAGCAGGTTTGTTCTTCACCGTTACGGCCGCCGTATCGGCAAGCGGAGCCGTCATTTCATTTACTCCGCTGCCGTCCATATATTTTACGGAAGGCGCGCTGCCGTCTCCCCAGATATCCGCAATTTCCACTTTTGCCTCATACTCGCTGCCGACAGGACGTATGGACAGCTTTCCAAGCTTTGCATATTCGCTGCCCTTAAATACATCCTGATCCTTTTTTCCGGACAGGATAATATCCACCAGATAACTGCCGTCCGCTGACTGGCTTATGTCTGCATCCTGCACAGCGCTTTTGATTGCGCTTTCAAATTGAAAGGCGGGTTTCTCCATCGCTCCGCTGACTGCAGAAACACGCAGAACCAGACGAAGCGATGTAATCGTTTCCGTCTTTCCTTCCGGCAGATTCAGAGCCACTGACACTTCGTTATTCTCTGCCGTCAGAATGCCCTTGCCATTTTCCGCCGCGGCCACAGCCGTCGGCAGAAAAAGCGCAAAAAGCAGCACAAATATATATTTCATCCATTTTTTCATTTTGAACCTCCTTGAAACGTAATCCCCGGCAGCGTTTCCGGTATGCCGATGATCTTCGTATCACTGACAATACGTTCTCCCTCCAAAGTCAGGGCGTTGTCAACACGGTAGAGTTCCCCGCGAACTCCTTTAATCTTCTTTAAGGACTGTTCATCCCACTGTCCAGGCTCTACATAATATACAAAAGTTCCGTCAGAAGTTTCTCCCAAATCGCCTCTCTCCGGCACTTCGGCCAGGAATATCTGTTTTGCCAGAACGTTTCCGTCTTTTTCTCCTATGACGTTTCCTTCTGTGTCGTACAATATGGCTACGTTGTACGCCGGATTTCCTTTATAAATCCCGGTAAAGATAAGTGAACCCGCCGGAATGACGTCTTCCGCCTTGTCACCGTACTGATATGATTCGCTCAATACGCCAATTGCGGGCTGCGAATCGTCCGTAGTCATAAATTCCAGATTGTCTCCGGACGGGCCGCAGAGTTCAATTTCCTGAATTGAAATTGCTCCGGCCTGCGGAATCGTAAGTCTTACGAATCTGGCGTCGTACGTTCCGATCCATTTATCTCTCACATCTTCGCTTACCGAATCAAACCAGATCGTCTTTTCATCCGTTCCGTTTATGCCTGCATAATTTTCTTTTACTTTAATCCAGTTCTGCCCGTCCGCGCTTACTTCCACCGTTACGCTTTCCAGCGCGCTTCCCTGGTATTTTAAAGCCGTCACTTCCCGTGTCTTATGCATATCTACCGTAATCACTGCCGCCCCGTCGCTGTTTCCATTGTACGTGCCTGCCGCAGTTCTGTCATTATCCAGAATCCTTTCAATGCTGTTCCTTTTCTTCTCCTCAACATTGCCCGGGCTGTTCTCATTATAGCCGCTGTCCGGATCTTCTTCATCAGGCTCTATGCCCGTATCATCCTCTGACGTCATATTCGTTTCCACTGTCCAGGCTGTCTTTTCCAGTATGCCGTCCGTTTCAATCTTCACGGAACCCGCCGTTTTTACATTGGAATAATTCAAATATTTATCCACAGCTCTGACTTCATATTCCATGACTCTGTTATTAATGGACAAAACCGTATCAATATAAACAGTAGCGTCCGCTTCCCTGTCAATTGGAACAAAACCGACTACTTCCGTCTCCTTCGCTCCGTTCGAAATCATGCTCCGGCTGATCTCATAACCCAAAATCAAATCCTTATCTCTGCCGGTTTCAATTGTAATCTCTACCCGGTTCGAATCTGCCGTTACCGACGTTTCACTTACCGCATCCTGGTTCAGAATATTTTCTGTTTCTTCCGGATTTGCAACGCGGTAATCCCTTGCGTCTTCATCTGCATAGTAAAGCGCTTTCTTATCCGCTTCCCCGTATTTTTCCGCATAAGCCAACGTGTCCTCATCCGGCGTCATGCCCCAGCGCACAAAGAACGGCAGTATGTTTTTATTTGCTGCCGCGCACGCCAGACGCATCAGATTCTGATCGTGATCGCTGTTTAAAACAAGTCCTGTCTGCGGCGCTTTTCCTGGATTTCTGGAATAAGTATCCATCCGCGCAAAGAATAAATTGTTAAACTGATCTTCATAATTCTCATAAATATGCCTGTCATCCGCATTGTTGTCAAATGCAAGATGAAGCTGCCAGTACAGCGCAAGCTGCGTAAATACATTTGAAGCGCGTCCTGTTGTTCCTGAAGTTACCTTATCATATACTTTTGCAGGATCATAACGTCTCTTTCCTGTCAGAAGCTGTGCGAAATAATTATTCGTAATTTCCGCAACCGCATATGCGCCCTGATTGATGTTATGGCCAATCTCATGCGCAATGCCCCATCCAAAACCGGACCAGTCATTCGGCCCGCTTGTCAGCGTCGTGGAGCCCCATTCTATTCCGATATGATTTCCGGCCGCATACATAAAGGCTCCCGCGAACATTCTCATATACCGGATATTCAGATGCTGTGCCGGAAGGGCGTTATTTCCGTTCTGCGTTCCCGCCGCATCGCTTAATCCTTTATGCTGATAGAACAACGTCATCGTCTTTTCCATTGCTTTTAATGCATTGTCAAGTTTAACCGCTTTATTTTCCGCATTTTTTATGCCTGCCCAGACTTGTGTCGCAGGAACGGAATACATCATTTCCCGCATCATAATGTCAGTTGTATTCAAAATACAATTTGTCTGGTCGTATTCCGTATATCTCTCATTTACTGTATTGGCATGCTGTGTGCCATGCTTTTCTTCAATGGTTCCGACATAACTTTCAAGCTGCTGTACATACGTTTCGATTGCCGCCATACGTTCTTCTTCTGTCTTTCCAAACACACTCAGAACCGGAATGTCGCTGCCGCCGCTGATTCGAATAGCATATTGATCAGAAGCGTTGTTTCCCGTATAAGCGGCATAGACCTGGCCGCCCCGCTCAAAATCATTTGTCGTCACCTGCGGGACTGTAATTTCATTCCTTCCCACTTTCAGGTTTACCGCCCTTGCAACGCTGCCTGACTCTGCGTGCTGCTGTGAGAAAACAAGCTGCAGTTCAGCCGCATCGCCTGTTCTCTTTGCATTGTGGCCCACATATACCAAAAGGCTTTCTCCCGCATTGACCGTTTTTCCAAGCGGCTGCCATGCATTTAAACCGCCAAAGCCCAGATGTCCGTCTTTTCTCGCGGTAATCCTGTTATCCACTTCATAAGCAGGCGCCAGATTTGCCGCCAGAATTTCCCTTGCCGTCTTAAGCTCCAGTTTCAGTTCATTGTAAAGCGGATGCTTTTCTCCGCTCTCTGAATCCGGCGTTTCAAGCCGCGCCTCTAAAGCGTCGATTGTTTCTGCCGTTACATCGTCCCTTAACGTCGTATGCATTTCATCGCGGTACACTCCCATAATATCGTCTTCCAGAGGATCGTATGTATAGAAACGGATTTCTCCCACCATCATAGTCGCCCGGACCGAAGCTCTTCCGAAGGACAGATGTACCTTGTTTGCCGTTATCGTCTCGTCAAATTTAATAATATAAAACGGATGATCGTTCTTATCTCGCTTTTCAATCAGCCTTGCCCCCCACATTTTTCTCTGTGGAAGAATCTTCCTGCGTCCAGTAGCCTACTCTTACGTAGTCCAGCCTTACAACCTGATCCGCCGCCGCATAAGCCATATAATTCATCTGGTAATCCTGATCCAGCGTAATCGTCATGCCTTTGTCAGCCGTAGGATACGCACATCCGTCGTCCCAGTCCTCCTTTGCCCAGTAAGAAGCATAATCATTGTCCACAAGCCCCCATGCCGTACGCGGCTCTGTATCCAGCGCGCTTCCAACCATATGGGCTCCGCCGCTTCCTCCATAAGACGCGTCCGCAATATGGGCGCTTACTTTTCCTTCTCCATTTGAAGTATTCAAAAGTTTATAATCCGGAAGTATTGGAGGTTCTATATTTTTCGTTCTCGTTAATGCAGTCAGCGAAGGTTTGCCCCATCCAAGCTCATTCCATCCTATAACATAGACGGAATATTCGGTGTCATCTTCCAGTCCGCTAATCACATAGCGTGTATCGTCAATTTTTCCGGTCCCTTCCACAGTCTGTGAAAATCCCTCTTTCACAGGCCGGTATTCCGTCTCCTGATCCTTTTTATAATACACCATATATCCGTTGGAATCATCCATATCCTTCCAGGATACGCTGATGGAGCGGTATCCGCCCGTTACCGACACGCCATCCGGAGGCGCCGGAAGGCTTCCCGGTTTTGGCACGCCAATCTGTTCATTTGACCACGGACTGCACCAGTCTCCGTTTACCGAACGGACTTTAATAGTATACTGTTCAAAATTTTTCAGCGGTTTATCGTTAATGGAACTGATTCTGTGCTGGATTCCCGACACGCGCACAATCTGCGTCTCATTCTCCGTTTGTTTTTTCACCGGTCCATGAACGTAAACTTCATATCCTGTAATATTGCTCTGTGCATTCCAGGATACCAAAAGTCCCTCATTTTCAGACGCCGGAGCGCTTAACGTCGGAATATCAAGCTGCGGCGTTCCGATTCTCTCTTCCATATTGTTGACAAATTCCACTTTCGCAATATTGACAAGCGGTTCGTTCTTTTTCGTTCCGGTAATCCTGATCGTCACCCGCTTCACTGCAATCTGGCTTCCAAAATTCAAAACCAGAGAGCCGTCCGGCTCCACACGTACTTTTGTCCCGGCGCGGCTTAAAGCATATCTTGCCATTGCCGGTTCCTGTTCCGCAGCGCCGGCCCGTTCATCTGAAACCGTCTTTTGCCGTCTCTCTGAACTTTCATTCGCAAGCGAAAGGGAAAGTTCCTGTTCCTCTCCCTTTTCATCTGTATAAACGACGGATGCCTCTCCGTCCGTAATCTCACTAAAAACATATCCGTCTTCATCCGCCGCCGTCGGCGCCTTTATGGCAATCCCCTCAATCGGTACGGCCGCCTGCGCGTCCTGCGCCAGTACAAAATCCATTGTCACAGGATTTTCCCTGGAAATCGCTTCCTCATTCCCGGTCTGTAAAGTAACGGCTCCTGCATTGTTCAAAAAATCATCCATGCTTCCACCCGTCACAACCGTCCCGTCTGCCGTCCGAACGCTCCGGACAAATCCCAGCTTTTCTGTCTGTGACTGCCGGCTCTCTCCCATGCTCTGCACCGCACACTGCAAATCCGCCATATCCGTTTTTCCATCGCCATTCAAATCGGCCGCGGCGTTTTTCGGATCTGTCCGGACAGAATTTATAATTGCATCCGCATCTTTCTGATCTACGATTCTGTCTCTGTTTACATCGCCAATGCGTATCCAGCCTGGCGCCGCCTGGCTCTCCGTCTTTGCGGAACAAACTGCAATTTTTGTAATCCATCCTTCGCCAACCTGCACTTCCTGCGTATAGTCAGCATACTTTTCCGCCTGGACGGTAACTTTGCATTTGCCTGCCAAAACGTCAAATCTTGCCGTCCTGGAAATCTCAGACGGATCAGAAAAATCCAGTTCCGTTTTTTTCGTTTCCCCTCCGTCGCCGCTGACCTGTACCGTCACTTTTCCCTGGTACGGAAACAGACGCGAAGAACGGACTTCCACATCCAGAACGCTTTGCGTCTCGTTCGCTGAAGCTTCCGTTTTCATCCCGCTGTCCGCCGCATACACTGGCATGGAAACCCCAAGCCAGGTCTGCAAAACCATGCAGCCGGCAAACAGCATTGCCAATACTTTCTTCATATCTCCTGTCCTTTCTTAAAAATAGTAAAATAACTCTTTTAGTATAACATAATCTCCCATATTTTAACAGAGTTTTTTATCTTTTCTATTTTTTCTATTTTTAAGCTATTCTGACAGGATACATAAAGTGTAAAAAAGACAAAAAAATAAATGCCCGCGACCGGAATCGAACCGGTACTGTATCGCTACAACAGGATTTTAAGTCCTGCGCGTCTGCCAGTTCCGCCACGCGGGCATTTAAAATATAAACTTTTCTCTCAATGGGCAGAGGTGGATTCGAACCACCGAAGCAATTTGCAGCAGATTTACAGTCTGTCCCCTTTGGCCACTCGGGAATCTGCCCATTTTACAGAACGACTGACAAATAACTGCGTCCTGACAAGAAAATATTATATCACAAATATTTCCGAATTTCAAGCGTTTTTCTTCTAAACTCAGGAAAACCCCTCCTGCATTTTAAACGCATTCCAGAATCACAGCCGACTTTTTCTGCAGCGTTACAGATATTTTCCCCCTGCTGACCGGATAATACCGCGGCATCAGCGAATAACCGTTTTCCGTCGTCACAATCCGCTGCCGCATCGTAGCTGAAAGCGGGATCCCTGCGCTGAATACAGAAAGTTCCTTTTCCCGCTCCTTATCATCGTTATTGACAATCATCACAAAGCTCTGCTCCCTGTTAAACCTCGCATAGCACAGCAAATCATCCTCGCTGTCCAAAAACTGAAAGGAGCCTGTACGAAACGCAGAATTCTCTTTGTGAAGACGAATCAGTTCCCGGTGCAGGTCAATCAGTTCCAGATTTTCATGTCCCCAGGGATATGTCCGCCTGTTGTCCGGATCCGTAAAGCCGCACAGGCCCGCTTCGTCCCCATAATAAACGGCAGGCGCTCCCGGCCAGGTCATCTGTATCAGAGCCGCTTCCCGCATCACGCCGTAATTTACGCCTTCTGACGCAGCGGCGGCGCCAAGATATTCCACACGTCCCGCCTTATGATTCGTCCTGGTCAAAAATCTGGAATGATCATGGTTGGAAAGCTGGTTCATCGCACAGTGCAGAGACGGCGTTAAAAAGCTCGTCATATAATGACGCATCGCGCCTTCAAATCCGGCGATTTCACCGATTCTCTCCGGACAGAATTCATCGCTGTGCTTCTCCATCCCTGTCAGAAACCAGGTCACCGGTTCCATAAACGCCACATAGTTCATAATCGTATCCCACTGATCTCCAAGAAGCCATTCTTTTGGATCCCCGTAATGCTCCGCTAAAATCACCGCATCCGGATTAGCTTCTTTTACCGCATTCCGGAAATCACGCCAGAATTTGTGGTTAAATTCCCGGCTGTGCCCCAGATCCTCCGCCACGTCCAGCCGCCATCCGTCCACACAGTACGGCTCTGACACCCATTTTTTTGCAATCCTTAAAATATCCTGGTACAAAATATCCGACCCATCCAGATTCAGCTTCGGAAGCGTATCGTGCCCCCACCAGCCTTCATAGCTCCTGTTGTCCGGCCACTTGTAATCTTCTGCGTCTTTAAACATAAAATAACTGCGGTAAGGGCTGTCTTTCGAACCGTAGGCTCCGGACGAAAAACCTTCTTTTCCCTCATAAATCTTTTCCCTGTCCAGCCAGCGGTTAAAGGAGCCGCAGTGGTTAAACACGCCGTCCAGTATGACCTTCATGCCCCGGCGGTGCACTTCTTTTACAAATTCGGCAAAAAACGCATTGCTTGCGAGGAGGTTTCTCTGACTTGTCACCCGGCAGCAGTAACGCGTCGCCTTTCTGTTATCCTGTTCCCCTTCCGCCAAAAGCTCTCCTTCATCTTCCACGATTTTCCCAAAATGGGGATCGATATGGTCGTAATCCTGTATGTCGTACTTGTGATTTGACGGCGACACAAACAGCGGGTTAAAATAAATGACTTCCACGCCAAGATCCGAAAGATAATCCAGTTTTTTCCGAACCCCTTCCAGATCCCCGCCGTAAAATTCTCCCACACTGAAATTTTCCGGGCATTTCTCCCACTGTTCGGGAGGCACGCGCGCACTGAACGTGCGGATATAAAAATATTCCCGATCCAGCACGTCCGTAGAAGGATCCCCGTTATAAAAGCGATCCGTCATAATCTGATAAATAACGGCTCCCTTTGCCCAGTCCGGCGTAGAAAAGCCAGGAACAATCTGGAAAAAATATGGCTTTCTGATTTCTTTTGTTACGCCGTAGCGGTCATAACGGCACACGAGCATTCCGGATACGATTTCAAAATAGTAGAAAAAACTCTCAGTTCCAAGCAAAATTTCCACAGCATAATAGTCAAAGCTTCCGTCGCTCTCTTCAAACTTCATCAAATACGATTTTCCTCCGGCGCATAAAAAAACCAGATCCACATTGTCTTTTGCCGTACGGAAACGGATTGTCACCGTTTCATTTTCATTCGGTTCCGCCGGAGTCCTGTAATCTTTCGTCCCGTCCGAAAACAGGGCCTCTTTATTAAAAACAGGCCGTTCCTGCATAATATATTTCTGCGTCCGGTTGATTTCCTGAACAGACTGATATTTCATATATGATGTCCCCTTTCTATATCAAGACAGTAAAAAAGACAGCCGTCCAACTGCTGTCTTTTTAGGAGAAGGTATTTTTACTATGGGTGTAGCAAAAACTATTAATGATTGGGGGGGGTTCTACGGTAATTATAATACCATCATTCTCCGCATAAGTGTGCACAAACTTCACAAAACATCGAATTGTTTTTTATGCAAATTGTACAATTTCTTTTTCATTTACTGCTGGAACAGCCCCTCAAACTCTTCTCTGTTGATCTTTTCTTTCTCCAATAAGAGTTCAGCGCACCGGTTTAAAACATCTTCATATTCATGTATGATCTTTTTCGCCCTGCTGTAACAATCATCTATAATTCTCTTCACCTCGCTGTCGATCTTCGACGCCACGCTCTCTCCGTATCCTCTCGCGTGGGCAAGATCCCTTCCGATAAACACTTCGTCATCGTTCTGATCGTAGTTAATAAGACCCACATTTTCAGACATTCCATACTTTGTAACCATTGCTTTTGCAAGCTTTGTCGCCTGCTTGATATCCTGAGACGCACCCGTCGTAATATCGTCAAAAATCATCTCTTCCGCAACCCGTCCGCCGAGATCCACAACGATTTCCTGAAGCATACGGCCTTTTGTATTAAACATCTGATCATTTTCATTTAAAGGCATAGTATAGCCCGCCGCGCCTGTTCCGGTCGGAATAATGGACACCAGATCCACCGGCCCCACATCCGGCAGCACATGGAACAAAATCGCGTGTCCGGCCTCATGGAACGCTGTAATACGCTTTTCTTCTTCTGTAATAATCCGGCTCTTTTTTTCCGCCCCGATGCCGACTTTCACAAACGATTTCCGGACATCGCTCTGCAAAATATACGCCCTGTCTTCCTTCGCCGCGTTAATTGCCGCTTCATTCAGAAGGTTTTCCAGATCCGCCCCGGTAAATCCCGCCGTCGTCTGCGCAATCTGCTTTAAATCCACGTCCTCGCCCAAAGGCTTATTCCTCGCATGAACTTTAAGAATCTCTTCCCGGCCTCCGATATCCGGCCGGCCCACATAAATTTTCCGGTCAAATCTTCCCGGCCGCATAATCGCCGGATCCAAAATATCCACACGGTTTGTCGCCGCCATAACGATGATCCCGTCATTTGCGCCAAATCCGTCCATTTCGACAAGCATCTGGTTTAACGTCTGCTCGCGCTCGTCATGGCCTCCGCCCATTCCTGTGCCTCTGCGCCTTGCCACGGCGTCAATTTCATCGATAAACACAATGCACGGCGAATTCCGTTTCGCCTCGTCAAACAAATCCCTGACGCGGGAAGCTCCCACGCCGACAAACATCTCTACAAAATCAGAACCGGATATACTGAAAAACGGCACGCCCGCTTCCCCTGCGACCGCCTTTCCAAGCAGCGTCTTGCCGGTTCCCGGAGGCCCGACAAGAAGAATCCCCTTGGGAATCCTTGCCCCCAGACGAATATATTTTCTTGGAGACTTTAAAAAATCCACAAGCTCCACAAGCTCTTCCTTTTCTTCCCGAAGCCCTGCGACATTGCCGAAATTCATCTCATTGTCGCTGCTTGACAGCCTTGCGCGGCATTTGCCAAAGTTCATCATTTTGACCCCGCCGTTCCCCTGCGTCGCCTGATTGCTCATAATCATAAACAAAATAAACATCGTGGCCAACACGATAAGCAGAGGCAGCAGATTTAAAATCCAGCTTTCCGGCGGCACGTCCGTCAGAGAATAATTTTCAAAATTATTCGCCTGCATCAGCTCCTGCATCTCGTTGACATCGGACACATAGAATTTCTCCTCGTTGTCATTGTCCAGAACGACTCTTAAAGAACCCGTCGGCACTTCTTTGTTCTGCTCGACTTCCACATAAATAACAGCGCCGCGTTTCAGCGCAGACTCAAACTCACGGACCGAATACGTCCCTGACTCCTGGCTTGCGTCCAGCAGCAGCCAGACGGCAATTACCACAATGACAAGCAGCGCATAGAATCCGAATCCTCTGTAATTATTTTTGTTCAACTGGAAACCTCCTTCTTGCCTGACTAATTTAATTCAACTACGCCGATATACGGCAGATTCCGGTACTTCTGCGCATAATCCAGCCCATACCCGACGATAAACTCATCCGGTATCTGAAAGCAGGTGTAATCCACATGCACTTCCACTGCGCGGCGCTCCGGTTTATCCAATAATGTGCAGAGCCTTAAGCTCTTGGGGTTTTTATTCTGCAGATATTCCAGCAGATAATTTAACGTTCTGCCGGAATCAATGATATCTTCCACCACGAGCACATCCCTGCCTTCTATTTCCTCATCCAAATCTTTGACAATTTTGACTACGCCGCTGGATTTTGTTGACATTCCATAGCTGGAAACATACATAAAATCCATGGAAACCGGTATCGTAAGCCTCTTTGCCAGTTCACAGGTAAAAAATACGCCTCCTTTTAAGACGCTGATCAAATGCACCTGTCTTCCTTCATAATCTTTGCTGACCTTTGCCGCAACCTCCGAAATCCTCTGATCCACTTCCTCTTCCGATAACAGCACCCGTATCGTTTCACTCATATTTTTTCCTCCATATACCGTACTTCCAAAATCTTTTCCGTATGTTCCGTCACTTTATAATATTCACTGATACGGCCTCCAATGGCCCACAAAATATGAGAACCGTCCGCCAGCAAAATCATCCGATCCCTTTTTTCTCTTGGAACCTTTTCATTCATCCAGTAATCTTTCAGCTTCTGCCTGTGCCCCTGCCGGTCCAGCGCAAAATAATCCCCCGTCTTTCTCGTTCGCAAACAGAGCCTATTTTTTATCCTACCATAATCAAACCATTTCGTATACAGATTTTTCGGAATTTCTGCATCTTTTTTTGAAAAATCAAATATTCTGCACCGCATTGTCCCCATCGGCGTATCAATATCCAGAGGAAATTTTTCAATCGGCCTCTCAAAAAAAACTGCCGCACCGGCTTTCGCCCTGTTTTTCCCATAGAGATATAAATATGAATAGGTTTTTTCGGCGGTGATTCCGTAAGAAAGCGACAGCCGTTTTCCCGTCCCTCCCAGTGAAAGCGAAAGAAGAGCCCGGATATGCTCTCTGGAAATATCTTTTCTGCTGCCGGCCGCTTCCGCAAGCAGCTCTGCCATAATGCGCCGCTGCAAAAAAGGCTGCCGCCCGGAAAGGCACTCCGTGTCAAAACAAATCGTTCCATCTTCTGATCTTTTCATATGCGCCGCTAAAACTTTATCCGTTTCTTTCCGCAGACAGACGGAAAGCTCCCGCATATCTTCCGCCAAAGCATTCATATGCGCCACGCCCCCCTCATTTATCAGACGCATCTGCGGCATAATTTCGTTGCGGATACGGTTGCGGCTGTACCTTACGTCTGCATTTGTGGCGTCTGTCCGGTACACCTGCCCTCTCTTTTTCAGAAAATGTTCAATGTCCGCCCTCGTTACGCAAAGCAACGGACGGATAATGCTCCCCCGCACCGGCCAAATCCCGGCGAGCCCTTCCAATCCGCTGCCTCTGCACAGATGAAACAGCATCGTCTCCGCATTGTCGTCTCCATGGTGCGCCACAGCCGTTTTTACACTCCCGCCCCGTTCGGAAGCCATATCAGAAAAACGCCTCTCTTCTTCTTTAAACGCTTCATACCTAACGTTCCTTCCCGCTTCTTCCACAGAAATCCCCTGTTCTTTGGCCAGCGCTTCCACCGGATAGGAACGGCAGGCAAACGGAACCTGATGCAGCCCGCAAAGGC
The DNA here is from genome assembly GCA_910586645.1 of uncultured Lachnospiraceae bacterium. Taxonomy (GTDB): domain Bacteria; phylum Bacillota; class Clostridia; order Lachnospirales; family Lachnospiraceae; genus Roseburia_B. The sequence goes on from CAJUIS010000004.1 coordinate 42,182, forward strand.
TGCGTACAAACTGCATATCGCAAAGGCTCTCTGTTCCGCGGATTCCATGCTCAATATGTATAACTGACATGGAAAACCCCATCGTATGCCCAAGCTCTTTGAGCGCCAGAAACAGGCAGACGGAATCCGCGCCGCCGGATACCCCCGCAATCACATGATCTCCTTTTCGCACCATACAATGCTCCCGCATATACGCCGCAACTTTACTAATCATTTTTTCCTCCGTTTTCTCTTCCGTCAATTCGCCCAGATTGCCGCCGCAAGCACAGTCATATCGTCCCCGACCGCTCCCCCGGTATAAACCATAACCTGATCCAGGATCTTTTTTGCAAGCAGCCCGGGATGGTTTGTTTTAATTTCCGATATAATCTCTTCTAACGTTTCTTCCGGACTTTCCGTATTCAGATATTCTATCACACCGTCTGTCACCATTACAAGGAAATCCCCGTCAGAAAGCTGTTTTTTCGCCTTTTCTATTTCAATTTCAAAACTGACGCCCACCGGAAGCGACGTTGACAGCAGGCACTCCACGCCGCCGTCCTTATGCCGGATAAACGTGGCCGAAGCCCCTATTTTGTAAAAAGAAGTCTCTCCCGTATAGAGATTGACGGCGGAAATATCCACGGTTGAATACTTTTCGTCTTCCCCGTGAATCACCATAGCGGAATTTAACATTTTTATCGCCGTGTCTTTTGTAAACCCGGCTTCAATAAAGCGTTCCAGGAGATCCACCACAAGCCCGCTTTCTTTCTGCGCCCTGTCTCCGGAGCCCATGCCGTCCGACAGGCTTAATACAAGCTCCCCGTCCTCTTTTTCCAGAAAGGAAAAATTATCTCCGGAAACAGACGCCCCGTCCTTTGTCAGTTTTGCAACTCCATGCACCGCATGAAACGCAGGCTCCTCCTCATAAATGACCTCCGTCATTTCTTTCCCGATAAATGTTTTCGTATCTTTATGGGGCTTCATATGCAGCTCAAGCACGCCGGCCACCGCCTTTGTCAAATCCTTCATCGCCACACAGTTTCCCCATTTCGAACGGACTTTTAACACAGCCTGAATATGGCCGTCCGTTTTCCGGAACAAATGCACCTCTTCCGCCGCAATCCCATACTCTTTTGCCCTGTAACGTATCTCAGACAGCTTCCGCTTTTCTTCTGCGTCCAGAAGCTTTGACTCGCTCGCGCAGTCTTCCATAATAAAAGCCATCGCGTCAAGCTGCTGCGCAATCACTTCCCTGTTTTCCAGAAGCCTGTTATACCATGCCTTATTCACACGCACCTGTTCAAATGCCGCTGCCGCCTCCCGCTCCACATGGCCGGCATAGCGGCAGTGCGCCGCAAGCTCCTTTTTCGTCTCGTCATCCGCTTCCCCGCTCTGCATCAGGTTTCCAACCAGACGTCCGAATACGCCGTACATCGTATGGTTTGCCGGAGCCCAGCAGATAGCGCAGGTATCGCATCCGCTGCAGATGCGCCCGGCAATTTCCTGCTGAATCTGCCCCATGTCCTCCGGCCGGATTTCACTTCTCCTGTTCATAGACAGAAACGTTTTTGACAGACCTTCAAAACTTTTCGCATAATTTAAAAGCCTCTGCTCCTGATATCCGTCCTGTATGCTGCAAAGCAACGCCGGCTTGTCCGCCTCATCCAAAAACAGATGAACGCCGCGCGCAGCCAACACCACAAATCCGAAAATAAAAACCGCCTCACATACGGCCGCCGCCATCGTTACCTGGTTCCTCAGATCAAAAATCCCTCCAAACACAGAAAGCGCAAGCGTTCCCCCTGACGCCGCAAGAGCCGCGGCTACCGCATAACATCTTTTGTCTACCCATTCTGACAGGCGCACTGTAATTCCAATGAAAAGAAGCGACATCGCATATTTTGCAATCACGGTGATCGGAAGAAACGCCACCATGCCGGAAAGCATTCCGACGGACAAAAGCCATCGCCCTCCTTCTTCTAAATACACCGCTGCAAAAAAAGCCGGAACAAAAGGATAACATCCCATAACAGAAATCCGGCAGAGCAATGCCCCCGTCACACCAAGCGCCAATTGTTTCCATCCTGTTTTTTTCATGCTTATATCCTCCTATCAAAGGCAGAATTTTTTCTGCCGAAACTAAGAGGCATTATAAGCGCCGGCCTGTAAAATGTTTGTCAAACCGTCGTGTGCGTTTCAAAAACTTTTCGCCAAAAATGCCCTCGAATTGTAGATTCGAGGGCATTTAACCTTTTTAGGAACTTTGCATTATTTTTCTTTAAACATAATCTCATTTTCATAAAGCAGTCCTAATTTGCTCTTTGCCGTATCCTCTATATATTCCCTGCTCCCGATGTATTCCTCATACCCGGACAACTGTTCCGCCCGCTCCGTCTCTTCCGCAAGCCGCTCCGTCAGCTCCGCTTCTCTTGCGATATACTCCTGATCTTTCTGATAAAGCCTTACAATCTGAACCAGCATAACCACCAGCAGACATATTAAGATGAAAGCAATGCTCGCTCTTCCTGTTCCGCTTTTCTTCCTCCGGAATCTGCCCATATTTATTCCCCTTTACTGCTTGTTTAGTCCTATCTTAATCGCTTTTCTTATTTTTTTCAATTCTTTTTTAAAAAATAAGCCGCTTTTTTTTGCCGGTTTTCCCGCAATATGTAAAATTCTTCCCGCCGCTTTCAGCCATGCCTTTATTATTTTTACAAACAGGAAAATTACCCACGGGCTGATCAGGTTATTTTCAAGCAGCATTCCCGCCACGACGCCTCCTATCACAAACCATCGGAGCAGCCCGTCATTTTCCTCATAAAGCATTGCAAAAATTCCCACGGCGCAAATAATCCAGTACAAAATATCTTCCATTGCCGTAAGGAAAGTTCCATGCTTTAGAATGTGGCGGAAAATCCGGAATATATCATACAGAAGCATCAGAACAATCCCAAAAAGAAACGATACGGCCAAAAGGCTGCCTTCACGGATAATGGTGCGGCTGATTTCTCCGGTCATTTAAATAACCGCCCAAAAAAAGATTCCGCCTGCTTGCCGTAATCCTTCACTTCAGAATATGCGAGGGAATCGATTTTTCCTTCAATGTCAACCTCTCCCTTTTCCAGGCTCAATCGGTTGACGTGAAGATCATTTCCCTTGATCAGCAGCATTCCCTGCTCTGTCTCCAGGAGGATTTCAGCCACATCAAACGAAAGAACATCTACGACTCCGCTGAAATTCCCGGTTTTTCGGTTGCCAAGGAGAACCTTGTGCGCCTTGCTTCCTGTTTTTTCTTCCATACTTACCTCCTGACAGCGCAGTATGACACCGCACTGGAATGGTTGTCTTTTTTCCTGCTACATGATACATTATATTAGAAGATAAGTATTTTTATGCCACTCCTTAAGTTACAGATAACGAAACATTTCTTTTGCGTCTTCTTTTTTTACGGATTCCGCAAGCGATAAAACTTCTGCCTTTACGGTCTTCTGCCCGAAAGCAATCTCAATGATATCTCCAACCTTTACTTTTACAGACGCTTTTGCAGGCTTCCCGTTTACGGATACGCGCCCTGCGTCACAGGCTTCATTTGCTATGGTACGCCGCTTAATTAACCGGGAAACCTTTAAAAATTTATCCAGTCTCATATTTTTCTCCTATAAAAAACACAGGGGGCATTCCAAAGCCCCCTGTAAAACACGTATTTTCATTCCATACACAGCTTATGCATTGATCATGTCTTTTAACGCCTTGCCCGCTTTAAACTTTGGAGCCTTAGAAGCCGCAATCTCCATCTCTTCGCCAGTCTGCGGATTTCTTCCTGTTCTTGCCGCCCTCTCCGATACTTCAAACGTTCCAAATCCAACCAACTGAATCTTTTCACCCTTCTTTAATTCCTCAGCAACTACGTCTGTAAAAGCTTTCAATGCCGCTTCAGCGTCTTTTTTCGATAATTCGGTCTTTTCAGCCATAGCTGCAACTAATTCTGTCTTGTTCATTTAAAAATTCCTCCTGTGGATTCTCATAGATTTACTAAGGCTTATCTTCTCTGATTCCCTCAATCTGGCCGAATGGCACAAAGGTATCCCAGCGATTACCTACATGATTATTTATACTTGTTTTGCCTATATTTGTCAAGGAAAAGTCTGCTTTTTTCAGAAATTATATCAGCTTCTTAACCAATGTAAGCATTTCCTGTCCAAGGCTTTTTGACTTTTCGACAGAATCCTGCATGGAATTTCCTTTTACTCCGATGTAAAACTTCACCTTTGGCTCTGTTCCGGAAGGACGCACGCACACCCATGCATCTTCGGAAAGTTCATAATACAATACGTTTGACGCCGGAAGTCCCGTCGGCTTTTCTTCTTTTGTCTTTGTATCTGTAACGGTTTTCGCCTGATAATCCCGGATCGCAAGCGTTTCGTAACCCCCGATTGCAGCAGGAGGCTCTTTTCTCAGTGTTTCAAGTATATTCTTAATCTTCTCCAGACCTTCTATTCCCTTTAACGTAATGGATTCCACATGATCCTGATAATATCCGTAACGTTCATAGATATCTTTCATAGCGTCCCAGAGGGTTTTTCCCTTTGTCTTATAAAAAGCAGCCGCCTCACACAAAAACATAGTGGCTGCAACAGCGTCTTTGTCTCTTGCGTATGTGCCCGGCAGACAGCCGTAACTCTCCTCCATGCCAAACAGATACGTTCCCTTTTTCGTGTTTTCAAACTCCAGTATCTTTTGTCCGATAAACTTAAATCCGGTCAGCACTTCAATCAGTTCCACACCGTAATATTCCGCAATCGCGTCTGCGAGATTCGTCGTAACGATAGAACGGATGAACGCGCCGTCTTCCGGCAGGCTTCCTTTTACTTCCTTCGTCTGTCCTATAATGTATTCTCCAATCAGGCAGCCGGACATATTTCCGGTCAGCATGTGGTATTCTCCCGTCTGTGCGTCTTTCACATACACGCCGAGACGATCCGCGTCCGGATCCGTTGCCAGCACAAGATCCGCATCTTCTTTTTTGGCAAGCGCAAGCGCAAGTTCGTAAGCTGCAGCGGCTTCGGGATTCGGATATCCTACTGTCGGGAAATCTCCGTCCGGCAGCTCCTGTTCTTTTACAACAAATACATTTTTAAACCCAAGTTCTTTTAAAATGGTGCGCACCGGAATGTTTCCCGTTCCGTGCAGCGGCGTATAGACAATTTTTAACGTATCTTTCACCGCGTCAATGGCATCCTGATGAATCACCAGTTTTTTAATCTCTTCCATATAAGAACGGTCAATGTCTTCTCCAATCGTAACATACAGCCCTTCTGCCTCTGCCTTTGATTTTTCCATCGTAAGCATGGAAGCATAGTCTGTCACTGCTTTTACTTCCGCCATAATTCCCGTATCATGGGGAGGCGTAATCTGCGCCCCGTCTTCCCAGTAAACTTTATATCCGTTGTATTCCGCCGGGTTATGGCTTGCCGTTATGTTAATTCCCGCCGTACAGTTTAACTTACGGACAGCATAAGACAGTTCCGGCGTCGGACGAAGCGATTCAAATACATACGCCTTTATGCCGTTTGCCGCAAGGCAGAGAGCCGCTTCATCTGCAAATTCCGGCGACATCCGTCTTGAATCGTACGCTATTGCAACGCCTCTGTCTGACGCTCCCACTTTCCTGATATAATTTGCAAGTCCCTGTGTCGCTTTCCGGACTGTATAGATATTCATGCGGTTTGTCCCTGCGCCGATTACGCCCCGAAGTCCCGCCGTGCCAAATTCCAGTTCCGTATAGAACCTGTCTTCCACTTCTTTTTCATCGTCCGCAATCGCCTTTAACTCCGCTTTTGTCTCTTCGTCAAAATACGGATTTGATATCCACTCCTCATAAGCTTCTCTGTAATTCATAGATTTCCTCCTTTTGTTTTTGTGTAAATTTTTATTCATCTCTCAAATCATCATAGCTCCTGTTTGCGCCTGAGCCGTCCGAATTTGAGCCGCTTCCGTTACCTGAATTATTATTGCCGCCGTTCATCGATGTAAGAAGGTTATACAGCGTCGTCAGATAATCTGACTGGGACGTCCCGTTATTATTGCCGCTGCCGTTATTATTGCCGCTGCCGTTATTTTGATTCCCATTGCCGCTGTTTCCGGAATTACTGCCTGATCCGCCGTTTGCATTTTTGTCCTCTTTCTCCTGTTTTGGCTTTTCTTCTTTGTCTTTCGTATCCTCTTCCTTTTTGTCGTCTGTTTCCGTCTTGCTGCCGGACGAAGCGTTTAAGGCAATTTCAATCTCCGCCTTTTCCGAATTTGCAACCAGAGTCTTTGTAATAACGTCGTACCCTTCCGCCTCAACCGTTATCGTATGGGCGCCATATTTCAAATCTACAGGTTTTGAATAATCCGCCTTTTTTCCGTCAATAAAGAGAACTGCCCCTTCCACACTGACGTCAAACGTGACTTTGCACACTTTAGGACCCGCTCCTTTTAACTCGTCCAGATCCAGGCTCGTCGTCTGATCCCTTTTTATAACGACTTCCTTACTGCCGCCGTATCCGTCGTTCGCCACGGTCACAAGATAAGTCCCCTCCGGCGCCTCAATCTGCATATCCTGTTTCACTTCTTCAAAAATCCGGTCGCCCACACAGATTAAACTGCCTTCAAACAGCTTCGTATTGGCAAGAGCCAGATAGCCGTGCCCTTTGGATACGGACAGAGAAATCAATTCATTATCCATCCCGACGGCGCGGAGCACGTCCGACTCTCCCAGGTTTGCAAAGCCGACTGTTTCTTCCCCTGAAAAAATATCCATGCCCGGATCGTAAGAATATTTTGTCTGCCCAATGATAAACGCATGAATGCTTTCATCTACAGAATAGTTCACAATGTCCTCATACACCCAGACCTGATCTGACATCTGCACGGAGAGCAGCTTCTGCGTACTGTCTGAAACTTCCAGTTCCACGACGTCTCCTGCCAGAAAAGATTCCGCCGCCCTGCTGTCGCCATATTTATTTAAAAACCTCGTCCCCGTATCAAACCCGTACTGAAGCTGCCTGCCGCTTGTGACTTTCTGAAAAGCGGCCGTCTTTCTCTCTGTATCCAATTTTGTCAGAATATATAATTCTCCTTCCAAAACTTCCTGTATCTCGGTTTCATCCTCCGCCTGCACGATTTGCTCTGTCTTAACCGAGGCTCCCGACCCCATCCTGTTTTGAACAATCCCGCTCCCCACAGAGCGTTTCGAACAGGCGCAGAACATAAGCGCCGCAGAACATACCACGCATAAGAAAAGAAATTTCTTTTGTATTCCCATAATCTTTCTCCATTTCTTTAAGATATGTATCAGTATACCACAAACTTCTCAGGTTGTGAAACAAAACAGCATTTTTAAAAATTGTTTTCTCTGTTCTTCCTGCTCAATCACTTTCTCCAGCTTTTCAATATCCCTGCCGGAAATCCAGGATTTTCTTGAGCCGGAATAGTGATTGGCTATCTTCCAGTATTTTTTCGGATAAGCCAGGCGCAGATAAAGCTGCTCCATCTCTTCCGGAAGCAGTTTGCGGATACTGTCATAGGCCGTAATCATTTCGATTCCAAGTTCCGTGTTCCAATTGTATTTTTCCAGAATTTTACGTAAAAAATTTGCAAGATCCTGTACCAGGACATCATACGTCATCTGTTCAAAATTAATCAGAACCCATTCCCCCTGGCAAAACACTACATTGTGCTGGTTATAGTCCCCATGGCAAAGTCCAAACATCTGCACAAAAACAGTTTCCTTAAGCCCTTCCATCTGCCGCTTTAACTGCTCCGTCACCTCACGCGCCTGGTTCCTGTAACCTTCATATACCTTCATAAAAAGCAGCTCAAAGTCATTTTTTTTATTTTTATTGCGAATATAATTTTTCACTTTATTCAGTTCCCTGTTGTGCCGCTCGTATTCGTCCAACAGGCTGTTCCCATCTGTTTTCAAAAATTCAGGAATCTCTTTTTCATAACATTTTGTCAGGTTATGAAGCCTTGCCAGCTTTCTGACTGCGCAGAGAACGTCCTCTTTGTTTTTCACATCACATTCCCTGCCCGGATACCGGTTCTTTAACAGATAGGAAACGCCGTTTATCTCGTCTTTTGAAAGCGCTTCCCCTTCTTTTGACAGCACGGCCGTTTCCGCCAGAAATCCTCTGGAAGACAAAAACTCCAATATATCATACAAAAAAGCGGCCCGTTCTTTTGAACCGCGAAACTCCTTTAACAGCATCATCCCTTTGTCCGTATCACAGTTCAGGGCTCCGCGTCCTTTTGACGTACTTCTTATTTCCACTTCATACTGTTCCAGAATTTCTTCTTCCCGATTATACACAAAAAACCCCTCCATATGATTCTTTTGCACTTCATCTACAGTTTCCGTACATTCCGTGTCTTTTAAACATATGAAAAGGCTTTTTAATTTATGCTCTCTTTGGCTTTTTTCATGCAGCCCGTAAGATATTCTTTTGTATTTTTTTCCGGTTCTTCCAGTACAATTTCCAGAAGCTCCTTTAACTTTGCTCCAAGCTTGGGGCCCGGCTTTAATCCAAGCGCGATTAAATCATCTCCGGACACGGCCAGCTCCTTTACCGACAGGCATTGTTCCCGCTCCATGATCTTTGTATAAATGGCTTCGTACTCTTCCATATACTTCAGTTTTTCCTGACGCATATAATCGCTCTGCGCAAGTATATCCGCCCGCTTCAGCTCAAAAACAGAAGGATATGCCTCCCTGCCGTTTCGAACGACTGCCCTCCGCACGCTTTTGTCCGTAAGCGGCGGATTGTCCTCATGCGCAGCAATCAGACGGCAGACCTGCGTTGTGGCGGCATTGTCAAATTTCAGCCTTCGCAGAATTCCCTCCGCCATCCGGCTTCCGTACTCGGGATGCCCGTGAAAATGATCAAACCCATCGTCTCCAACCGTTCTTAAAACAGGCTTTGCCACGTCATGCAAAAGCACGGAAAGCCGGAGTATCCTGTCCTTTCTGACATGGGAAAGCGCCTCTATCGTATGCTCCCCCACGGTATAGATATGATGCGGGTGATTCTGCCCCGTCTCCATCATCGCGTCAAATTCCGGAAGAATCTCTTTTGTAATGCCCGTCTCATAAAGCGTCCGGACGGCCTCCGGATGGTCTGACACAAGAATCTTGACAAGTTCCGCCTGAATCCTCTCCGCACTGATTTCCGCAAGGTTCGGTGAAAGCTTACAGACTGCTTCCCTCGTATCCGGATGAATCGAAAACCCAAGCTGCGCGCCAAACCGGACGGCGCGCATCATACGGAGCGCATCTTCCCGAAACCGCTGCAAAGGATCCCCGACGCAGCGGACAACTTTCTTTTTTAAATCACAGACGCCCTCAAAGATATCCACAAGCCCCGCCGTCTTATTGTACGCCATGGCGTTCATCGTAAAATCCCGCCGCTTCAAGTCTTCCGTCAGGCTTGGCGTAAAGGTAACGCTTGCCGGATGCCTGGAATCCTCATATTTCCCGTCAATCCGGTATGTCGTGACCTCAAAGCCTTCCCTGTCTATCAGAACGGTAACGGTTCCGTGCTTTTCCCCTGTATTCACTGTCTTTGGAAAAAGCGCCTTCACTTCCCATGGCGCCGCGGAAGTCGTCACATCCCAGTCTTTTGGCCGCCTGCCTAAAATACTGTCGCGAATGCAGCCGCCTACCGCATACGCTTCATATCCTGCCTGCGTCAGCGTATCTATAATATAAGAAACTTTTTCCGGCAGCGCAATCTTCATCCTATCACTCCAAATTCCGTCTAATAAGCCTTGCCCCAGTACACCAGTTTATGCGCCGGCCTGCCGCAGCAGACGCAGACAGAAGCAATTTCTTCTTTATCGTCAAACGGCATACAGCGCGCCGTTGCCGCAAACTCTTCTTTTATCTTATCTTCACATGCCTGATCGCCGCACCACATTCCCCGGATAAAACCCTGTTTTTCAGTGACGCACTCCGTAAATTCCTCATAGCTGTGCGCATCATAGATATGCGCGTCCCTGTGCGCCTTTGCACGCGCGAACAAATCGTTCTGTATATTCTTCAGCAGTTCTTTGGCGCGGCTCTCAAGTTCTTCCAGGGCCACAATCGTTTTTTCCCTTGTATCCCTCCGTACCAGCACGCACTGCCCGGCTTCCATATCTTTTGGTCCAATCTCAATGCGGATCGGGATTCCCCGCATCTCCTGCTCTGAAAACTTCCATCCGGGACTCTTTTCCGTATCGTCCAGCTTTGTACGGACGCCAAAAGCAAACAGCCGTTCTCTTATCTCTGCCGCCTTTTCCAAAACCCCTTCTTTATGCTGCTGAACCGGGATCACCATAACCTGCGTGGGCGCAATTTCCGGCGGCAGCACAAGCCCGGAATCGTCTCCATGCACCATAATCACCGCGCCAATCAGTCTCGTCGTCATGCCCCAGGAAGTCTGGTGCACATACTTAAGCTGGTTGTCCCTGTCGGTATACTGGATGCCGAACGCTTTTGCAAATCCGTCTCCAAAATTATGGCTCGTACCGGACTGCAGAGCTTTTCCGTCATGCATCAGCGCTTCAATCGTATACGTAGCCTCCGCTCCCGCAAACTTCTCTTTTTCTGTCTTTTTTCCCCGGACAACAGGTATTGCCAGAACTTCTTCACAAAAATCCGCATAGACGTGCAGCATCTGCACGGTACGCTCTTCTGCTTCTTCCGCTGTCGCATGAGCCGTATGCCCCTCCTGCCATAAAAATTCCCTGGAGCGCAAAAACGGCCTTGTCTCCTTTTCCCAGCGCACAACAGAACACCACTGGTTATAAAGCTTTGGCAGATCCCTGTAGGACTGGATTAAGTTTCTGTAAAAATCACAGAATAAAGTTTCTGAAGTCGGACGGACACAGAGCCGTTCCTGCAGCGGATTCGATCCGCCGTGCGTCACCCATGCCACCTCCGGGGCAAATCCTTCTACATGATCTTTTTCTTTATTTAAAAGACTTTCCGGAATAAACATCGGCATATATACATTTTCCACTCCGGTTTCCTTAAATCTTCTGTCCAGCTCCGCCTGGATATTTTCCCAAATCGCATATCCGTCCGGCTTTATGATCATACACCCTTTGACCGATGAATAATCAATTAATTCCGCCTTTTTCACTACGTCCGTATACCATTGTGCGAAGTCCTCATTCATAGAGGTAATGGCTTCCACAAGTTTCTTTTCTTTGGCCATGGTCTTTTTCCTTTCTGTTTCATTGTTCAAGCACTATTATGGACTGCCCGATTTTAATTTGTCAAGCGTTTCATGCAAATTTCAAATACAAAAACCCCTGCTTTTGTTATGGTTTCCCATAAACCAAAGCGGGGGTTCTTTTTTCAGTCCCTTGGCATTTCCTATTTTACAGACGCCTTTTTGGGAAGACCTGCTTTTTTCAGCAGTTTCTTATATTTGGCTTTCTTTTTGGCAGGCACGGTTACTTTTGCCTTTGCGTTTATTTTATGAAACGCCTTTTTTCCAATGGAAGTGATTTGAGACGCTTTTTTCATGTTGACAGTGGAAAGCTTGCTGCATCCTGCAAATGCTTCTTTGTCAATTTTTTTGATATTTTTGCCGATCGTTACTTTTTTGAGACTCTTTAACCCTTTCATCGCTTTTGCGTTAATTTGAACGACTTTGTAAACGGCGCCGTCAATCTTTACCGTGTCCGAAATTACAGCGCTGGTCAGCTTCTTGTTTGCCACTCCCGTTACGGCCGCCGTCTTCTTCCCTGCGTTCAGAATACTGTAATTTATATTTTTCACAGTGGCTGTCGTAACGGCCGCCGGTGGATTTTCTTTCGGATTTTCTGCCGGAGGTTCCACATAGCTGTTAAACTCCGCTTTCTTTTGCTCTGCCGCCTGATCCAGTCCGGCCTGTGCATTCTGTTTCTCTTTTGCGGCGTTTTCCTGTCTGGAAGCTTCTAATGTTAATGCTTCAGATTCCGTTGTTTTTACAGCCGCATCTTCTGCATTGCCATCTAATTCCAGAATCTGCGCTTCAATTGCCGCTGCGGCGGCTTTTAATTTTGCAGCCTCGGCATTCTTTACTGCAGACTCTGCCGCCAGCTTATTTGCCCCCGCGCGGGCCTCATATAATTCTGACTCTGCCGCCAGCTTTTCCTTTGGATTCACTGCTGCCGCGGCTTTTTGCTCCGCCGCGGCAACCTTCTGCTCTGCCGCTGTCAGTTCTTTTTGCGCATCTGAAGCGGCTTTCTGCGCGCTTTCCGCTTTTTCGATGGCTTTCCCCAAATCCTCTTCCAGATTTGCGATTTCCTCTATTGCATCCCATACGCCAAGAACGCCCTCTTCTTCCAAAGCGGCCGCGCTTGTAGCGCTTGCAATAAAATCCTCGTATGTAACCGTATTTTCCGCCGCCGGATCGTAATTCCATGTACGATAGCCAAACGACTTAATGTCGATCAGCATATCCGTTAAAATAACTTCCGGCGTTTTGGCAGCCGCGTCATCACACCAAATAGCCATACAGGACCCGCGGACATTCTTTGCGGCTTCCGAATCCGGATCTAGTGGAGAATTTCCATTAAAAAGCAGCGGATGCCATTCATTAAAAACCCGATCCGGTTTTATCGTCCAGTCATAGCTTTTCAGAACGTAGTACATAAAATCATTGTTAAAATTGATTACCTGATATTGAGAAGCGGCGGCTCCTCTGCTCTTCCAGTCATTTGTGATTACGCTCTTCTTTAACAGCCCGGAAGTTCCGGCCTGACCATCTACCCAGGCATACGCCGTCATGCCCTTGCCTTCCACATAATCCACAAGGCCATTTACATATTCTGCGATAGCCTCGTCGGAAGTTCCATGCGCTTCGAATTCGTCTCCTCCTACGCAAAAATCTGTACATCCGTTTTCAGCAAAGAAATCGACATATTTTTTTATCAGAGCCGACATAAAGTTTTGCGCTTCCTGATTTTCAAGATTCATTGCATAACAGGGGTTTCCGTCAATTCCCCATATTCCCACATTACGGTATTCCGGAAAATACCACAAAACCTGTCCGGTATGTCCGGGACTGTTAAATTCCGGAATGATATTGACACCGTAAGCTTTTGCGTAAGAGAGGATTTTTACCATCTCATCCTGCGTCAGATATTTATCGTTATCATAACTTCTGACTCCCTGCGCCACATCGGACGCGCCTTCGTTGCGCTCTGCCAGAAACACAGAATCTTCAATCGTATGCGGGTTATCTCCAAGGTGCGCCATAAACTCATGATCGTACGCAACCGGATTGCCTTCCGCATCGTCAAAAGAAACGCTCATGTCGTCAAGCAGGAACCGGAATCCCTCATCCTGGGAAAAACTCAGATACAGGGTGTTCATGCCGTTCCATGCCATTTCCCGGATAATCGTTTCAAACCAGTCCACGCTGAAATACTTCCTGGCGCAGTCCACGAACAGCCCCCTGATTTCCTGAAATGGCACAGACGCTTCTTTCGTCTCAATTCCGCCGCCGCTTTCCAACTGCTTTAACACATCCCGCAGCCCATACGCAGCGCCTGCCTCTTCGGCCGCTTTGACTGTAATAACGCCATCGCCCGTTTCAATGCCATAGCCTTCCGCTCCATACGCCGTCTTGTATCCGTCCTGTACATCCACCAGTATGTCCCCGGCCTCATCTTCGGCATTGTATACAAGTTTCACGTTTTGATTTTTCGCGGCAAATTCCTGGCCAATCACCAGATACGCCGCAGATCTGCCGCCCTGTACATTAATCCTTTTCACTGCGTCCATAGCCGGCTCTTCCGCAGCCGCTGCAGCCGGCAGCGCAGAAAGCGCCATGCACACGGTAAGCGCCGCTGCAGAAACCCTTGTTTTAAACCCCATAAATATTCCTCCTTTTCTCCTCCGGATTTTACTGTCTTTACTTTAACACAGGAAAGGAGGAAAAACAAGATCCGCCATTTTCATTTATTTATAAACTTCATAAATAAGCAGCGCCGACACCGGCCCCAGCACAATTCCCACACCCCCGTAAATCTGAACCCCGATATAAATGCTCATCAATACGGCAAGCGGCGAAATTCCAAGATCCTTTCCCACAAGCTTCGGTTCAAGCAGTTCCCGAATCAGGCTGGTGACAATATAAATGCCCAGATACCCGGCGGCTTCCTTATATCCTCCAAGCAAAAGCTCTATGACGGCCCAGGGCACAAATACCGTCCCTGTTCCAAAAAACGGCAGCGCGTCAAACAGCCCGATTGCAAGACCCAGCCAAAATGCATACGGCGTTCCCAGAAGGAAAAGTCCCGTAATGCAGACTGCCGTCACAATCGCCATAATGCGGCACTGAGCCCAGAGATACGTCCCGGCCGCTGTTTTTATTTCCCGCATCACATCTAAAGCTTTTCTCCCAATCTCTGTTTTCCTCAGTCCGTCCATAATTTTTTCATACTCGCTTAAAAAAAGAAAAACCGACACAAATGTAACAAACAGATTTGCAAAAATGCCCAGAAGAAACCAGCCTGCGTCCTTTGAATATTCAACCGCCCCCTTTGTCAGCCCGAACGCGCTGCTGCGGATTGTCCTCTGCGTCTCTTCCGCCGCAATTCCAAATGCAGCCTCCAGTTTGTCGCAGCATATGCCAAAAATCCTGTCCGCGCTTTCCATAAAATCGTCCATATGGGCAAGACATCCTGCGCCCAAAGAATAGCAGAGCCAGACAAAGCCTGCGGCGGCAATCCCGACAGCCGTCAAAAATATTCCAAATGTCAGAATCCTGGCCAGCGGTTTTTTCATCCCGAATTTTTTTTCAAACAGTTTCACCAGAGGATATAAAAAATGAGCGGCTATCCAGGCGATAAAAAACGGCAGGACTATCGGAAAAATGAATCTCATTCCCAGATAGACTGCCGCCGTTAAAAAAAACAGTTTTGCAGTTTTGATTCCCATTTCCCTTTTCGTCATCTTCATCATGGGAAAATTATGCGCTGCGCCAAACCTTCCTATGCATGGAAAAATACCGAAAATCATACGATGTCTGGATGCGTGTGCAGCAACTGGAAAACAGGATTTTTCGGCTTTGTTTCAAATTCCATCTTTTTTCCTGTTTTAGGATGAAAAAATGATAATTTCACAGAACAAAGCGCAATTCCATTTCCAAAACCGAAAAATTCACTTTCTTTTTCCGGATCTTTCCGGCCGTATTTTAAGTCTCCAATCAAAGGATATCCTGCGTTTGCCATCTGCACGCGAATCTGGTGATGACGCCCCGTTTCCAGCTTTATGGAAATTTCCGCCATATCTTTATATGTCTTTTTCACCTCATAAGAAAGGACTGCCCGTTTTGCTCCCGCCGTCCCTTTTTTTACCACGCAAGACAGGTTGTTTTTGCCGTCCTTTAAAAGATAATCTAAAAGCTCTCCTCTGTCTCCTTCAAAGAGAGGCCGCCTGTTTTGGTTCCATACGGCCGCGCGGTAATGTTTGTCCGCCGCCCGTTCCAAAAACTGACGGCTCAGCCCGGCTGCCGCGTCCTTTGTCTTAGCAAACAGCAGCGCCCCCTCTACCGGCTGATCCAGACGGTGCACCACTGCAAGATACGGTTCCTCTCCTTTTTGCACACGGTAATTTTTGAAAATACTCACCATGTCTTTTTGTCCCGGCTGCCGCGTCTGCACCGCTGTGCCGCCCGGTTTATGAACAAGAAGGACAGATTCGTCCTCGTATAGAATCGCTTCTTTCATACCTATACCTTAAACCGGTATCCTACGCCCCAGATTGTCTCAATGTATTGGGGCTTTGCCGTATTAATCTCAATTTTTTCCCGTATCTTTTTAATGTGAACCGTCACAGTCGCAATATCGCCAATCGACTCCATATCCCAGATTTCCCGAAACAGCTCTTCTTTTGTAAATACCCGGTTCGGGTTCTCAGCCAGAAACGTCAGAAGATCAAATTCTTTCGTCGTAAACGGCTTTTCCTCATCGTTAATCCATACCCGCCTTGCCGTTTTGTCAATTTTAATGCCCCGTATCTCAATAATATCGTTCTCCGGATGGCTGCTCCCGATCAGACGTTCATAACGCGCCAGATGCGCCTTGACTCTTGCAACAAGCTCGCTTGGAGAAAACGGCTTTGTAATATAATCGTCCGCTCCAAGCCCAAGGCCCCGGATTTTGTCAATGTCGTCCTTTTTTGCGGACACCATTAAAACAGGCGTGTTCTTCACTTCGCGGATTTTCCTGCAGATTTCAAAACCATCCGCTCCCGGCAGCATCAAATCCAGGATGAACATATCGAATTCTTCCGAAAGCGCCCGTTCCATGCCCACGTCGCCGGAATTTTCAATCTCCACTTCAAACCCGCTCAGTTCAAGATAATCCCGTTCCAAATCCGCAATCGCCACTTCATCTTCAATAATCAACACTTTACTCATTAGGCATTACCTCCTGATATTTTCGTATGACAAAATACATCACCGTTCCCACGGACTCCTTACTGGTCGCCCAAATCTTGCCGCCGTGATCCTCAATAATCTTCTTCACAATGGAAAGGCCGATTCCGCTTCCTCCGGTAGCGGAATTTCTGGAAGCGTCGGCCCGGTAAAACCGTTCAAATACATACGGCAGATCTTTCGCGGCAATTCCCCTGCCGTTGTCTTCAATCTCTACCTGAATAAAATCCCCGACGTCCTTGATCCGGATATTGATAAAGCCCTGTGTTTTATCCAGATACTTCATCGAATTTCCGATGATGTTGTTCACCACTCTCTTTAACTGTTCCGGATCCGCAATAATCATCACGTCATTGTCCGTATAGTTGAAATAAGAAAGCCCGATATTCCTCGTTTCCAAATCCATGCCTATTTCCTCTACACAGTCCTCAAAATAATCCGCTACGTTTAACCTGTTAAAATTATAGGGAATACGGTTTGTGTCAATTTTCGAATATAACGTCAGCTCATTTAAAAGCGCATCCATCTCGCTGGCTTTGCTGTTAATCATGCGAATATACTTTTCCTGCTTTTCCGGCGTATCCGCCACACCGTCCAAAAGCCCTTCCGAATATCCTTTGACTGTTGTAATCGGCGTCTTTAAGTCATGGGCAATATTGCTGATCAGCTCTTTGTTCTCAAGCTCGCTCGCCATCTGCTGTTCCGAAGACTCTTTCAAGCGCTTGCGCATCTCCTCGAAACTTGCACACAGCTCGCTGATCTCGTCATTTCCATCGCTTTCAATCGTAAAGTCCAGATTACCCTGCCGGATATTGACCGTCGCCGCCTTAAGCCTTTTGATCGGCCGGATAATCCCCTGGTAAATCCAGATAATCAGCATCGCCGCCGTCAAAATCAAAATGAGCAGAACGGAAATGCAGATATCCATGACAAGCCCTTTGAGTTCCGGCAGGATCTGATAAAACGTCGTAATGATAAACACGCTGCCGCGCTTTTTGTCCTGAAAGGTAAGGTTTATCTGTTTAATCAGGACTTTATCGTCTCCGTCCACATAAGTCCCCGACACGGCGTCCGGCTCATCCTCTCCGTATCCCGGCAAATCTTCTTCTTTTAAGCCCATATCACCGCCGGAATAGACAATCTCCTCTTCTTTGCGGACAATCAGGTATGAATATTTCTTCTGCAGATCCCGGTTTGCCTTTTCCAAAAACTCCTGTTCCAGAAACCGTTCCGGATTCGCATCCGCCTCTTTTAATAAAAATTCATAATTTTTCTTGGTATATTGGTTCAAAAGCTGCACAGGATTCATCAGTTCCATATAATTCTCAGCCTTCACCCCATAGGTTTCTTCAATCGTGCTGACCTGGAATTTCTGATAGGCAGACAGAACAAATACAGATAAAAAAATCGGAACAAATATAATAATGCAGAAAGAAACCGTCAGTCTCGTCTTTAATTTCATAAAAACTGTCCTTTCAATAAAAAACACAGGAACTTTACTGATAATAAGTTCCTGTGTTTTATTATAACATGAATTTACACAAATCCCATTAAAAATCTGAAATATATTCTAAATTTTTCATAAATCCGGACTACAGGTATTTTTTCAATTCCTCCACCTTATCCAGAGCTTCCCATGGAAGGTTTAAATCTTCTCTTCCAAAATGCCCGTATGCGGCGGTTTCCCTGTAAATCGGCCTCCTTAAATCCAGCATCTTTATGATTCCGGCCGGACGGAGATCAAAGTTCTCCCGTATAATTTCCACCAGCTTTTCATCCGGCGCTTTTCCCGTCCCAAACGTATCCACCATAATGGACGTCGGCTGTGCGACGCCGATTGCATAAGCAAGCTGGATCTCACATTTCTCCGCAAGCCCGGCCGCCACAATGTTTTTTGCAACGTAACGCGCCGCGTAAGCCGCGGAACGATCCACTTTGGTGCAGTCTTTCCCGGAAAACGCCCCGCCGCCATGGCGCGCGTACCCGCCGTATGTATCCACGATAATCTTCCGTCCCGTAAGCCCGGCGTCTCCCTGCGGCCCGCCGATTACAAACCTTCCGGTAGGATTGATAAAAATTTTCGTAGCTTCATCTAAAAGATCAGCCGGAAGAATCGGATCCAGCACATGTTTTTTAATATCCGCATGAATCTGCTCCTGTGTGACTTTCGCATCGTGCTGTGTGGAAATGACAACCGCCTCAAGACGGGAAGGCCTGCCGTTCTCGTCATATTCCACAGAAACCTGCGATTTGCCGTCCGCTCTTAAATAAGGAAGCGTACCGTCCTTTCTGACCTTCGTAAGCTGTCTTGCAAGCCTGTGAGCCAGCGCAATCGGATACGGCATATATTCTTCCGTCTCATTGACCGCAAATCCAAACATCATTCCCTGATCCCCCGCTCCGATTGCGTCAATTTCCGCATCGCTCATTTTGGCTTCCAGAGCTTTATCCACTCCCATCGCAATATCCGGAGACTGTTTGTCAATTGATACAAAAACAGCGCAGGTATTGCCGTCAAATCCTTTTTCGGAACTGTCATACCCGATTTCGTTAATTGTCTTTCTCGCAATAGCCGGGATATCAAGATTCGCTTTGGTTGTAATCTCTCCCGTTACCAGGACAAAGCCTGTACAGGCCGCTGTCTCACAGGCTACGCGGCTCATTGGATCCTGTTCCATGCATGCGTCTAAAATCGCGTCGGAAACTGCGTCGCAGATTTTGTCCGGATGCCCCTCCGTTACAGATTCAGATGTAAATAACCGTTTTTCCATGAAAAAATATCTCCTTTCAAAATTATCCTTCGATTTTTAACTCAAACACATCTGCCGCCGCAGAGCCTTTCCTGTAAAACAAAATCTCCGCTTATCTTTACATAAGCGGAGAAAATTCTTTGCAATCGAAAATAAATCCACTTATTGTTCGAATTCTTCGCTCAGGTAGGCACCTTCCTTGTCATTTCAAGGGGTTGCCGTGACTTCACAGATCCTATGTATCTCCATCACTCTGAATAAGGGAAAGATATATGATTGAATTGTAAATCGTTCTGTTTCGTCTTTCAGATTACGCCCATATTTCAATTTTGTCAAGTATTTTCTCCCATGTAAATTTTACCGCTCAAATCATTTTAGAATTATTTCAGGAATAAGCATTGCGGTATTTTCAGATTTGTTTTATAATTATTTTAATTAATTTGACGATTTAAAACCAAAAAGGAGTATTCTATATGCAGATTGTTAAAACCTCACGATTAAAACCCGGCATGGTAACTGCCGCTCCGGTTACGATAAGGCATGGCCTTCCTGTTGTCAAAGAGGGCATTACACTGACGAATTCGCTGATTTCCCGTATCGCGTTTTATGAAATAAAAGAAGTCAAAATAGAAGATCAGATAAACTCTGCGGAGACATTCGGAAGCGATCCTTCCACCCCCACGTATTCCCGCCGGATTGCATCTTCTTCTCTGTTTCAGCGCTTTAAAACAGACTATGCAAAATCCGTCATTGATTTAAAAAATGCCCTGTCCGCGGTTCTTGCCAGCCAAAATCCGCCTGACGCCGGAACATTTTACCAGATTTTGCAGCCTTTATTATCAGACGCTCCAACTTCCCTGCAGATGTTCGGCTTCTTACATGCCATGCCGGAAACGGGCGACAGCGTATATGCTCATTCGCTGAATGTGGCGTTAATCTCAGATATGCTTGGCAAATGGCTCTCACTGCCTCAGGAAGAACTGGAAATACTTGCCGCCGCTTCCCTTCTGCACGACATCGGCAAGCTGAAAATTCCTGCAGAAATTTTAGACAAACCGGAAAAATACACACCCGAAGAATTCGAACTGGTAAAGAAGCACCCTGTTTTTGGATATGAACTTCTTTCCTTTTATGAACAAATCGACCAGCGCATCCCAAAAGCCGCTCTTTTTCACCATGAGCGATGCGATGGAACGGGCTATCCGCAGGGCCTTAAGATGAATGAGATGAAAGAATCCGATCATTTTGCGCAAATCATTGCAATTGCAGACGTATATGACGCTATGACTGCCAAACGTGCGCACCGCGCCGCGCTCTGCCCGTTTCATGTCATTGCGGATTTTGAGATTGAGGGCCTGCAGAAATACAATCCAAAATATATCCTGACATTTCTGGAGCGTATTGCATACACTTACCAGAGCAACCGCGTTATGCTTACCGACGGCAGATATGCCAAAATCCTTATGCTCAACAGGCAGTTTTTATCCCGGCCGATTGTGGAAGTGGAAGACGGCATTGTGGATTTATCAAAAACCCCCGATATTCGCATCCAGACTCTTTTATAGTTCTTTCTAATTTAACAGGGCGTTCCCAAAAACCGGAGTTTTTGGAGACGCCCTGCTGTCATTCTTTTGCACTGCTTACCATTACTTCATTTTTGCTTTTTTGCTTACTCCCGCCGCTTTTAACTGCCTAAACAGTTTCTGCCGTTTGCTCTTTGATAAGCCCTTTGGCATTTGCACGGTTATCTTTGCCGCCGTCTTTTTAAATGCTGTCTTATGCGGTTTTATATTTTTACTCTTTAAAATAATTTTCTTTAATCTTGTACAGTTAAAAAACGCCTGTTTTGAAATTGTTTTTACTTTCTTCCCAATCGTTACGGAAGTCAGTTTCCTGCATCCGGAAAATGCATTTGCGCCAATGCTTGTCACTTTATCTCCAATGACCACATTCTTTAATGCCTTTGAGCCCTGGAATGCCTTTGCGTCAATTGCCGTAACTGCATAAGATACTTTTTCTATCGTAACATTCGCCGGAATTTTTACAGAAGCTTTCGATGCTCCCACCACTTTCGCTTTCTTTGCCGCCGCATCCGTTATCTCATAAGAAATTCCGTTTACAACCCGAACCGGGTCTTTTTCCGCAGGCGGTTGCGGCTGGGGCTGCGGCTGTTTCGGCTCTGCTTTTACCAGGGCGTTCTGCGCGCGGAAAAGCTCCTCCGCCAGTTTGTCTAACGCCTCTGCGGATGCATCCGCCGGAGGATTCTGTGCATTTTTATACTTTTCGGCAAATGCATCCCACGTTTCTTTTGTGTAAGTGCTTTCTCCCGCAGCATATGCCTGGTTTGCGGCTTCCACTTTCTGACGCAGATTTTCTTTCGCAGCCGCAAGCTTTTCTTTTTCCGCCTTTAAAACGCTGTGCGCATTTTTTAACGTGCGGATTTTGCCTGTAAGCGCTTCAAATCCGTCGCCGGCCGCCGCCTGTTCCGCATCGTCATACGCGCGTTTAAAATCAGACCACACGGCTTCCGGCAAGCCCTTTTGCCCCGCTTTATAATCCGAATTCATTTCCTCAAGCAAGCCGGTCAAATCTTCCGTCAGATCTTCCGCAGACTTTTGCTCCAGACAGCCATTTGCTTCCAAAAACGCTGCAAGCGCATTTCTGACTGTTTGTGAAGTCATATATCCGCTTTCCACAGCTTCTTTGTATTCCTCACAGGCGCTTTTCAGCTTCTCAATGCCTTCCGGCTGATAAAATTCAGATGATTCATCCAAAAGAGAGACCGCCGCGTCATACTCCGTTTTCACGGAAGCATACGCATACGCATAAATCACTTCCGTTTTCTTATGGAACGGATCTCGTGTACATGTATACACTTTTTCTCCGTTTTCCGTTTCCGTCGCCGGTTTTGTGACTTCACCTGCATCCCAGTCATGGCTTCCGGCCGCAGGAACAGAACTTCCCTCTTTCATAAAACGCCCGCACGCTTTTGACGCGCAGTAAGTGTCTCCGGTATATCCCTCCAAAAGACATCCCGCCGGGATTTCACCGACCACTTTTTTCTGTGTATGCTCACAGGCATCCACGCTTTTAAAATGGTAATCTTTTCCGTCAATTGTAAGATCTAACTCTCCCGGCTCTACGGCTTCCACCGCTACATCGCTGGCTTTTCTTACCAGCTTTGTCTGATTTGCCACGCCGTTCTCCGGATAAAGCACAATAACGCTTCCTTCATAAACATATGCGATTAAATATTTCCTGCCGGACGTAATGCTTGTTACGGATTTATAACCGGGAAGCGTATCATCTTCCGAAACCGACGCCTGCTTTTCAAGCAGTGCAACTTCATAGCTTCCATTCTCATAATTTGCACTATAATTTGTATTGGTATTAAAATTCATTTCGTTAAAATAGAAAATAATATATCTCTGCCCGCCTGTCTGGCAAATACGGAACCCTCCGTCTTCCGACGTTATCTTCATATCGGAAGCTCCGCTTCCAAAAAACGAGGAAACAGTTGTATTTTTCAGATAAAGATCTTTGCTTTCGTTATAAACCTGATAGGTCGTTCCGGAACCTGTCAGCGTAAACTCCGCCTCCGAAAGATTGATGCCGCTATTCTTTGAAGAGGAAAAACTGCTCAGCGAACCGGCCGTATTCGATACATGATCGAACATCGCAAGCGTGCCGCTTTCTGTAACCGTTACCGTAATCGGTCCGTCTGCAATGTTGTCTGGCGGCACATTCACATCCTCAATCATATAGACCTGATCCAAATCCAGATACGTCGTATTATCCTTTACCTTTATCTTATAGAGAACCTGATCTATCACAGCTTCTGTATAGCCCGCTCCGGTTCCGGTAATGGAAACTGTTTTGTCTCCATCCAGGCGTTTCTGCTCTACGCCTGCAACTTCAGCGTCCGCTTCCTTCGTAACGATAAAATCTCCGCCTCCGGCATATGTCCTCGTATAAGTCTCTCCTTTTCCGATTTCCACATTGACAGAAGCCCCCTCCACTGCCGCCTGCGGAACAATGTCCAGAACGCTGAACTTATCAAATAATATTGACACCTGGGTTGTTTCCCATTTATTCGGCTCCCACAAAAGGGCAATCGTTCCGTCTTCCATCTCCGTCAGGCAGGAATACACATATCCGCTTTCTGCATCCGGTATTTCAAACGTATTCAAAAGCGTCATGGAATGATCCGGCTCTACCAGAAACGCAAAAATCCTGCCCTTTGCCCTGCTGCTTCCGGTAGGAGTGGTAACCAGAATCAACTGCTTGCCGTCTACAGGCTTTGAGTAACTGATTGCCGATATGTTGCAGCCGTTTCCCGTCGTTATACTTGGAATATCCGTAATCACCGGGCTTTCAAATTCGTATGTCCCGTCTTCTTTTTTTATGGCGTCCGCATAACAGATCTTCTGGCGGCCGTTTCGAAGGAACATCCTAAGCGTGCCGTCCCAAAGCTCCACCACTTCATTCTCAGAGGTCCAAAGCCCTCCGGCTGAAGCTCCCGCCACGTCATCGGTGCGTCCCCAGGTCTTTCCATTGTCCACAGAATATACAAGGCTTGCATTTTCCTCGCCGTCCTGCGTATTGTAAAATCCAATGACAATGTCTCCGATGCTTGTCGTAATCCCCTGTCCCGGAGATACCAAAAGACCATGCTCATCCGTATGCCGCTTGATCATATCGGTAAGATCCCTTGGATGTTCCCAGGTCTTCCCGCCGTCCTTCGACGTAATGACCCAGAGATAATCAATGCTGTATACGTGATATTTAGAATCTTTATAAAACACATTCTGCTGGATATCCCGTCTTTCCCCGTTTACCTGTTTCTGGGTCAGATTGTCTGTAAATTCCCCATTTTCAACGGTATAGAGATTATACCACTCGTCCACGCCGTAACCGGTTCCGCTTCCGTCGTCTCTTCTTTTAATTTCCGCAAACCCGTTTTCATCCAGATCGCCCACATAATAAGGGTACTTCTGCAAATCACCGTCCGACGGTTCGGTATCCACATTCGCATACTCTTCCGTAATCGCCAGATAGCGTCCGCTGTCCACTTCATTTTCCACCGTCACATATCCCGTCCCGGTTCCAATCGTTTTATACATCGTCGTGCTTCCGGTCGGATTTACGTCCGCAATAAAATAAATCGTGCCATCCGGCCCTTCCACTATGCCCGGATCAATGATTGTTGTCGCATCCCGTCCCGCATATCCCTGGCTGTCCGGGAAAAACAGAGGAAAACTGTACTGCCATGTCTTTCCTCCGTCCTCTGATATCGAAGCGATGGAATCAATGCCGCCGCCATCGCCAAAAGTCTCCCAGCGGGCGTCCGCCGTTGCCAAAAGCGTGCCATCCTGCAAGGTAACTAACGCCGGAATCCGGAAATACTGGCATCCTGCCGTCCACTGCGCAAACGGTTCGTCATATGTAATATGTTCTTTGCTTACCGAAATACTTCCTGCTTTGCTGATAAACGGCATACCGGACGCCGCATCAGAAAGCTCTGCAGCGCCAGCGGGCTGCGCCGGAAGCAGGGACGCCGCCATAGCAAGCGACAATCCCATACTTAAACTTCTGTTCCATAACTTTCTGTTTCTTTTTTCTTTCATATAATTATTACCCGGATTTAAACCTTTCTTATTTCAAGCCTTTTGTAATCCCTGCGTTTTTTATCTGCCTGATCAGCCCGCTCTTCTTTTTCAAGGTTCTTGGAAGGCTGATGCTGATTTTTTTCGACGTCTTTTTAAACGCGCCGGAACCGACTTTGTTCAGCTTCGACTTATTCTTCACGATAACTTTTACAAGCTTTTTGCTGTTATAAAACGCCTTCTTCCCAATGGATGCCACATCTTTTCCGATCGTAACGGACATAAGCTTTGTACAGCCGGAAAACGCCTGGTTTCCAATGCTTTTTATATTGTTTCCAATGATGGCTTTCTTCAGCCTCCTAGAACCCTTAAAAGCCTTTGCGTCAATTGCCGTCACTTTAAAATCTTTTCCTTTTATCTTAACGGAAGAAAGGATTTTTGCCGTTGCAGCCGTTCCTCCCACTGCTGAAGCCGTTAATTTCGACACATTCGTCACTTTGTAGGAAACTCCGTTTACTGTTTCAATATCTCCGTTCTTTACGGCATTCCGCTCCTCTTCTTTTCTCTTCTCTTCTTCCTTTCTCCTCTCTTCTTCCTTTCTCTTCTCTTCTTCCTTTCTCTTCTCCTCTTCCTTCCTCTTTTCCTCCTCTTCTTTCCTCTTTTCTTCCGCTGCCTTTTCTTCTTTCAGACTGCTCTGCGCCGTTCTCAGCCTGTCCGCCAGATTCCCCAGTTCTTCCGCCGTCATAACTTCCGTCTCACTCAGATACTGCTGCGCTGCGTGATATGCCTCCTGAAACTCCTGCCACGACGCCATACCTGTGCTCTGTTCCCTGTAATCCGCTTCAGCTTCTGCAAGAAGCGTCTCAAGCTGCCCCTTTGCCGTTGTAAGCGCTTCATCCGTTACCGTAAAACAATACGTCATGCCATCCACGGTTATACTGGTCTCTCCCATACGTTCCGCCGTAACCCGAAATCCCTTTTCTGCCGGATTTACAAGTTTTGTGGAACCGGAAAATCCATTTTCCGGATACAGCACAAACACACTGCCGTTCCAGATATAAGAAATCAGATACTGCTTTCCATCTGTAACTTTTTCTGCAGCTTTATAACCGGGCAGTACATCTTCCGCCGACTCTGCACTCTGCTTTTCAAGAAGCGTCAAATCATAGTCCGCATGCGTGCCATAGAGATTCCCTCCATGCGCAGAAGAGACATTGCCTCTTTTTTCATTCGTTCCATAAGATCTGAAATTCATTTCTCTGTAATAAAATACAAGATTCCCTATCGGAAGCCCGCCGTTTTTCGATACAATTGTATAGCGCGGATCCGTTGTCGGAAGCGCCGTCGCCCTTGAAATGCGGAATTTGTTTCCACCGCTTTGCTCTACTTTCACCGTCGCTGCAGTCTCCGAGAAAAAGGCGTCCGCTTTTTCCGGATTTGACAGATAAAAATCTCCATGGGAAACCGTAAATACATTTTGTGTGTCAGAAGCCGTAAAGGTAAACTCTGCATCTGAAAGAGAAATCCCGTCCTGAGCTTCCCCGGCATAACCATCCGTCGAAAACGGCTGATCCGAAACATGGGCGAATAACCCTTCCTTTATACGGTCAACTTTTTCTATCTTTACACTGCTTCCCGCTTCCGGAACCTCTTCCAGGGAATCCGTCTTTATAAAATAAGTTTCCCCTTTCTCCAAAGCAACCGCTTCAAAGGGATCCGTTACGCTGATCTTATACGTTTTCCCATCAATGACCGTCCTGGTCGTTCCTTCTCCTACCGCCGTAATTTTCACAATCTGCGGATTTACTTCAACAAGCTTTGTATGCGCCGCAGTTCCCCCGTTTGCCGGATACAGCACAATCACGCTGCCGTCTGTCCACAGATAAGAAATCAGATATTTCCCGCCGTCTGTAATCTCAGAAGCGCGGGCATACCCCGGAATGACGTCATGTTCTGATGCTTCTGTCTGTTTCTCCAAAAGCGTCAGACGGGCAACGGAAGAATCCGCCGGATCGCTTCCCTGCGCGTTAAAGTCCATCTGCGGCTTATGGAAAAACAATGGCCTGGATCCATCCTTAATGCGAAACGCTTTTGTTCCGTCAGACAAATCTTCCGGCGTAACCGTCACTGCCCGTTCAGCCTCCTGAAACATGGTTCCGGCGTCTGTCTGGTTTGTAAAATACATCCGCGCAAATTCATTGTAAATTTTCCAGCTGTTTGCCGTGTCTGTCTTTTGAAACGTCATCTCGGCGTCTGACAGACGGATTCCCTGGTTTAATTCAGAAGAAAAACTGCTCAGGCTGTCTGCCGTATTGGAAATATGATCGCGCAGGAAATTTCCCTCCAGGACGCTTTTCTCTACTTTTGCGACGGACGCGTCCGCATTCCCTGAAATCACAGAATTGTCTCCGGCAAGAATCGTATACGGCTCCCCGCCCTTTGTCAGTTCCACAGAAATCTGGTCTCCCATGATTTCTTTCAGATCATATGTATCAAAATACATTGTGGAATGATTCGGCTCCCACAACATACCAATCCTGCCGTCTGAAAGTTCCGTCAGACAGGAATAGACAAATCCCGTTTCACTGCCCGGAACCGAAAACGTATGATAAAGCTCCATCGGATTACCCGTTTCATCCTCGTCTACCAGAAAAGTAAAAATACGGCCGTTTGCCCTTCCCATACCGGTAAGCGTGCCTCCGGCGCTGCCGGGACAGGAAACCAAAATCACCTGCCGTCCGTCAATCTCAATGTCCGGTGAAAACGTAAGAGCGGAGACATTACAATTGCTGACCGAACTAACCTCCATAATGACTTCGCTTCCCATCACATATTCTCCGGAAGCCTCGTCTTTTGTAATGTCCGCGTAACTGATTCTGTTATTGTTTGAACGGTAAAACATCCGCAGCGTACCGTCCCATAATTCCACGATCTCATTCTCTGACGTTTTTGTGCTTCTGTTCTTCACATCCTCCGTACGATTCCATGTCTCGCCGTCACTGGAATAGACCATGCTTGCGCTTTCTCCGTTTAACGTATTATAAAACCCTATGACGATATCGCCCGTGCTCGTTGAAATCCCTTTTCCGGGAGAAACAAGAAGCGCTCCTTCTCCCGTATCTGCCGGACGCTTAATCTGATCTGTAATGTCTCTTGGATGCTCCCAGGTCCTGCCTCCGTCGGTTGACCGGACAACCCAGATATAATCAATGCTGTAAACATGAAATTTCGAATCTTTATAAAAGCAGTTCTGCTGAATCTTTCTGTCCGGATCATTTACCACAGTGGATCTTTCCAAATTGTCCGCATATTCCCCGTCCTGATAGCTGTAGATATTATACCACTCATCCACGCCAAAACCTGTCCCGCTTCCATCCGATCTGTTCAAAATCTGCGCAAATCCATTCTCATCAAATGCGTCTACATAATACGGATAAGCCGTCAGATTATCGTCTGACGGAGCCGTCCCCCAGCTTGTATCAAAATTTTCCGTCAGAGCCAGATAGCGTTTTCCTTCCACTGTTACATATCCGGTACCCGTTCCAATCGTCTTATACATCGTCGTGCTCCCGGTCGGATTGAC
The DNA here is from genome assembly GCA_910586645.1 of uncultured Lachnospiraceae bacterium. Taxonomy (GTDB): domain Bacteria; phylum Bacillota; class Clostridia; order Lachnospirales; family Lachnospiraceae; genus Roseburia_B. The sequence goes on from CAJUIS010000004.1 coordinate 70,563, forward strand.
GTCTGCAATAAAGTACAGCGTACCGTCCGGCCCCTCTACAACGCCGGGATCGATAATTGTCGTGGCCGCCCTGCTGGAATATCCGTAACTGTCCGGGAAATACAGCGGAAAACTGTAGTTCCACGTTTTGCCGCCGTCGCTTGACACAGAGGCAATCGAATCGATTCCGCCGCCGTCGTTCCATTCCTCCCATCTTGCATCGCCCGCAGCAAACAAATCTCCCGCGTGTTTCCCATTTTGAACTGTAAGAAGCGTAGGTATCCGGAAATTTTCACACCCGGCCGTAAACGGCGCAAACGGCTGATCATAAGTAACCGTATCTTCTGATGCCGGGACGCTGCCCGCCCGTTCCATATCCGGTATGCTCTTTGCAGCCGCAGGAAGCACAGGCACAGGAGACGGATAATCTGCAGCTCCCGCCGAAACTGCAGGAATGCACGACAGCACTACGGAAAAGGATATCCCTATTCCCAAAATACGTCTCCCTGACTTCATTTTAAATCTGAAACCCATAAAACCACCCTTTCATTTAATGTTTTTGCCAAATCCTTGTTACCCCTTTATAAATCAGGATGATTTTATTATAAAAGAACGCCCTGCTTTTTTCAATCCAATAAAACAAATCGCAATAAAAAAACGGGCAAAAAGCCGCCGCTTTTCACTCGTCCTTTTCTGTCTGCCCGCATTCTGCTGCGGCCATTCTCTTTAAATCAGGAAACCTTCAGCTTGAACTTCACAATCTCCTTCTCTGTCGCCACTTTCTCTATCTGTGCGCCAAGCTGGAGCAGCTTCCCGTTAAAGTCCTCATATCCCCGTTCAATATAATAAATATCGTCTACAATCGTAATGCCTTCCGCCGCAAGCCCTGCAATTACAAGCGCCGCACCCGCCCGAAGATCCGGTGCGCTGACTCTTGCCCCCGTATACCGTTCCGCCCCGGTAACGATCGCAATGTTGCTCTCCACCTTTATGGAAGCCCCCATACGGGTCAGCTCATCCACATATTTGAAACGGTTTTCAAATATGCTCTCTGTAACAGTGCTTGTTCCTTCCGCAATGCCAAGCACTACAGACATCTGCGGCTGCATATCCGTAGGAAAGCCAGGGTACGGAAGCGTCGTCACCTGCGTATGATGGAGCTTCTTCGAAGCCACAACGCGCACGGCGTCGTCCAGCTCTTCGATCTCGCATCCGATTTCCAAAAGTTTTGCACTGATGGCTTCCAGATGTTTTGGAATGACATTCTTGACCGTAATGTCTCCTCTTGTAGCCGCTGCCGCAAACATAAAGGTACCCGCCTCAATCTGATCCGGTATAATGGAATATTCTGTCTTATGCAGACGTTCCACGCCTGATATGCGGATTACATCCGTCCCGGCTCCGCGGATATTCGCGCCCATACTGTTCAGACAGTTCGCAACGTCTACGACGTGCGGCTCTTTGGCCGCATTCTCTATCGTCGTCTTGCCTTTTGCCATTGCCGCCGCCATCATAATATTAATGGTAGCCCCGACAGAAACTTTATCCAGATAGATATGCGTCCCGATCAGCTCCTCTGCATCTGCGGAAATCAGTCCGTGCGATATGTCCACTTTTGCCCCCAGCGCGCGGAAGCCTTTCAGATGAAGATCGATCGGCCTGCTCCCGATATCGCATCCTCCCGGCAGAGCAACTTCCGCCTTTTTATACTTTCCAAGCAGCGCTCCCAAAAGGTAATAGGAAGCTCTTATTTTCTTAATATATTCATAATCCACACTCAGATCCGTAATCAGAGCCCCGTTGATTTTAACCGTGTGGACATCCACCCGGTCTACCTTTCCGCCAATTCCCACAATTGCGTCCAGCATCACGTTAATATCCCTGACATCCGGAAGATTTTCTATCGTAACGGTCTCATCTGACATAATAGCCGTCGCCAGTATAGCAAGCGCCGCATTTTTCGCTCCGCCTATTTCCACTTCACCAACCAGCGGAGTTCCGCCTTTTATAATATACTGTTCCATATCGCACCTCTATGTTAAACTAAGTAATGAATCCAAACCCTTATCTAAATACAAACATTAATTATAGTGACCGACCGTTTCTTTTGTCAAGATCTTTCTTTATCTGTAACAAGTGTAATAATTTGGTAATATTTATCCGAATCTCTTCCGGCATTCCTTCTGTTACCTATATTGTATTCTCTTCCCTGCCTTTTGTTACTGCCGGCCGCCATGGATTCCTTCTGATTACAGTATCTGCATGATTCTTCTCATACATACCTGTTTGATTCTGGCAAAATTATTTTTCTGACTGAATAAACTGGCTATTATAAAGTGTAGCATAAAATCCATTTTTTTCAAGTAATGTTTTATGATTTCCCTGTTCTAAAATGTGCCCGTCCTTCATAACAAGGATAATATCCGCCTCTTTTATTGTAGAAAGGCGGTGCGCCACAATAAAGCTGGTTCTTCCCTCCATCATTTTTGCAAATGCATTTTGTATTTTTATCTCTGTCCTTGTGTCAATCGACGACGTCGCTTCATCCAGGATCAGCATCGGCGGAAGCGAAAGCATCACCCTTGCAATGCAAAGGAGCTGTTTTTGCCCCTGGGAAAGCCCTCCGCCCTCTTCGTTTATGACCGTGTCATACCCCTTGGGGAGACGCTTGATAAAACTATGAGCATGAGAAGCTTTTGCCGCCTGAATCACTTTTTCACGCGGGACGTCTTTTTCCCCCATACGGATATTGTCAAGGATCGTCCCCTTACGAAGCCATGTTTCCTGCAGCACCATGCCGTATGACGTTCGCAGGCTCTTTCTCGTCAGATGCCGGATATCTGTTCCGTCCGCCAAGATCGCCCCGCCGTCCACATCATAAAAACGCATCAAAAGATTAATAAGCGTCGTTTTTCCGCAGCCCGTAGGGCCGACAATGGCCACGCGCTGTCCCGGTTTCACGTCCAGATTGAAATCCTCAATTAAGCGCTGCCCCCTGACATAAGAAAAATCCACATGGCAGAGCGCAACATTTCCTTTTGCATTTTTAAGGCATACGGCGTCTTCGTCCTCTGAAACCTGCGGCGTCTCTTCCGCAAGCTCCAAAAGCCTTCCCGCGCAGGCAATGGCGTTCTGCAGTTCCGTAATTACGCCGGAAATTTCGTTAAACGGCTTTGTATACTGATTGGCATAGCTTAAAAAACTGGCAAGCTGGCCTACGCTGATGCCGCCTGAAACTGCAAAAACCGCCCCGAAAATCCCGACGCCCGTATAGACAAGGCTGTTGACAAAACGGGTGCAGGGATTTGTCAGCGAAGAAAAAAACGTCGCTTTTAAAGAACAGTCCAAAAGCCTTCCGTTCACTTCGTCAAACCGCTTTAAAACGGCTTCTTCCTGTCCAAACGCCTGTACGGCTTTCTGGCCTGTAATCATCTCTTCAATCAGCGCCGTCTGTTCCCCTCTCGTCTCAGACTGAGCCTTAAACATAGAAAATGTCTTCTTCGCAATAAATGCCGCCACAAACAGGGAAACCGGCGTAATACAGATTACGACAAGCGCGATTTTATACTGGATGCTCAGCATAAACGCCAGTGTTCCCACAATTGTAATAACTCCTGTAAACAACTGGGTAAATCCCATTAAAAGCCCTTCCGCCACCTGATCTGCATCCGCAATGACGCGGCTCACCAATTCGCCGTGTGAATGCGCATCCAGATATTTCAGGGGAAGGATTTCAATTTTTCGAAACGCATCCGCACGCAGATCCCGCACCGCCTGATACGTAATCCGGTTATTGCAGATATTCATCATCCACTGGGCCAAAGCGGTGACGCCAATGACGGCGGCCATTTTTCCGAGTATTTCAAAAATGCCTGTAAAATCTACGTTTTGGGGACCTAAAATACAGTCGATTGCCTGCCCTGTTAAAATCGGAACATACAGAGCAAAAACGGCGGAAACCGCCGCAAACGCCAGCGAAAAAAACAGAAAAAGAGAATTCTTTCTGATATAAGGAACCATCTTTTTTAAAACAGCCGTTTGTTTCTCACTCTTTTTTCCCATCTGCCGCACCCCTTTCTTCTCTCTGTTCCGGAAACTGTGAATAATAAATCTCCTGATACGCCTGACAGCGAAAAAGCAGCTCTTCATGCGTTCCAATCCCCACAAGCTCCCCGTCGTCAAGCACAAGGATTTTATCCGCGTATTGAATGGAAGAAGCCCTCTGCGACACAAGAAATACCGTCGGCCGCTCTTTCATTCCTGCGATGGCACGCCTTAATGCGGCGTCCGTGGCATAATCCAGCGCCGAAGCGGAGTCGTCTAAAATTAAAATTTCCGGCTTTCGCACAAGCGCCCTGGCAATCGTAAGCCTCTGTTTCTGGCCTCCTGAAAAATTCCTGCCTCCCTGTGCCACTTCAGCCGACAATCCTCCCTCTTTCTTTTCCACAACTTCAAGCGCCTGCGCCGTTTTCAGCGCCTCAAAAAGCTCTTCGTCTGTCGCGTCCGGATTGCCCCAGAGCAGGTTTTCCCGGATTGTGCCCGCAAACAAAAGCGTCTTCTGCATCACGATGCCCACTTTTTTCCGCAGCTCTTCTTTCCGGTAAGAACGGATGTCTTTTCCGTCAATCCGGATTGTTCCGTCCGTATGCGGATAAAAGCCGGGAATCAGATGAACCAGAGACGTCTTTCCCGATCCGGTGCCCCCGATAATCCCAACCGTCTCGCCTTTTTTTGCCGTAAAACTGATATCCGTAAGCGATTCCGCTCCGGCATTTTCATACGTAAGCCCAACATGGGAAAACACCGCCATCTCATCCTGTTCCAACGGCGGCGCACCGTCCTGCCTTACGTCCGTTTCGCGTTCGCCTTCCGGTATTTCAAACACCTGCCAGATCCGGTTGCCGCAGGCGATTCCCTTTGTAACCGTAACGATCAGATTGGCGAACTTCACAAGCTCTACCAGGATCTGTCCCATATAATTGACAAGGGCGACGACTTCTCCCTGCGTAATCGCTCCTCCGTCCACCTGAAGTGCGCCGGTATAGATAAGATATGCCGTCATGCCGTTTATCATCGCAAATGTCAGAGGATTCATCAGCCCGGAAATCTTTCCTACGAACATCTGCGCCGCTGTAAGGGACTGGTTTTTTTCCTGAAACTTCGCTTCCTCTTCTTCTTCCATATGGAATGCCCGGATCACCCGGACTCCCGTCAGATTCTCTCTGGTGCAGAGCGTAACGTCATCCAGCCGTCCCTGCACTTTTTTATACAGCGGAATGCTGATGCGCATAACGCCAAACACCACAAAAGACAGCGCAGGGATCGTAATGACAAACAGCACAGCGGACTTTAGATCGATGGTAAATGCCATAACCATCGCCCCCGCCACAACAAACGGAGACCGGAGGAAAAGACGCAGAACCATATTGACGCCGTTTTGCGCCTGGTTTACGTCACTTGTCATTCTGGTAATTAAAGCGGATGTGCCCGCCCTGTCCAGATTTGTAAAAGACATATTCTGAATATGGGCAAACAGCGCATGGCGCACGCCAGTTCCGAATCCCGCAGCCGCTTTTGCCGAAAAATACTGCGCCGTCACAGAACAGACAAGTCCCACAACTCCAAGAAGAACCAAAATAAGGCACATCCTTATAATATAAGATACATTCCTGTCCGCAATGCCCACATCAATGACTGCGGCCATAACAAGCGGCACAAACAGTTCAAAAATAGCTTCCAGCATTTTAAACAGCGGAGCTAAGACGCATTCTTTTTTATAATTTTTTAAATAAATCAGTAAATGTTTCACGACGTTTTTCTTCTCTCCTTTACACGGAAATTGAAAAATGCTGCAGGCGAAGATGTCTGCCATCCCCGAATGCAGCATATGATATTTCTTTTATTTTGCTTCTGTCGTCTCTGCGCTCTCTTCCGTTCCTTCAGAAGGCTCGCCCGCTTCCTCCGTGCTCTGGGCGTCTGACGCGCCTTCCGGGCTCACCGCTTCCTCCGGCGTCTCCGTTTCTTCTTCCGCAGGCCTTGCAAAATGATCTTCAAAGGTGACTTTTTCCCATTCCTTCTCGTTAATCTTCCATTTTGCGGCTTCTTTCCATCCGTCCACAAGATCGTTGTAGTAATCGTTCTGTTTCTCTTCAATCAGCTCTTCTTTCTTTGCTTTGGTCGCTTCCTCGTCATGCTCGCTGTCCAGACGAAGCACATAGTATGAATTCTCTGCTTCCACAACGCCGGAAACTTCTCCTTCTTTTAACTTGTCCGCCGCTTCCAGCACTGCTTTGTCAAATATGGAATCATCGTCTTCAGCGGAACCGTAAGACGCCTGTGTCACCGTATAGCCGGCCTCCGTTACGGCCGTTTCAAAATCCTCCGCCTTGGAAATGGATTCCGCCGCCGCTTTAAACTGCGCCTTTTCCTCGTCTGTGTATTCCACCTGGTTGGAATCTTCGTCCGTATGCGGCCCGATTCCGATTTCCATATAGGAAAATGTACGCTGCGCCGCCTCTTCCTCCGTCACCGTCGTATCCGCATCCTGAATAATGCGCTCATGCATCTTGTTTTCGATTGTACGAAGCCTTAGCATCTCAAGCACATTTTCCCTGTTTTCCGCTCCGATCTGCCGGATGGCTTCCTTTGTGTTGGCCGCAAGGAAATCATCCGCCGCTTTTTCAATGGCCTTTTCTTCTTCCTCAGTCAGCGACACCTTATATTCTTCCATATGAGCCTTAAGCAGGTACATCTCCTGCAGCTCTTCCGCCACGTCTGACTTTACATCTTCCGTCAGCGTGTTTCCGTTTCCATACAAATCATTACTCCACATATTCTCGCCAAAATATGAAAGATACATAGAATCAAATGCCGCCTGTTCATATTTTGCGAAAAAGTTTGCAACGCCCATTGTAATCTTCGTATCATCCAGTGTCGCAAACACGGCGTCGTCTTTGATCTGACTGCCGCAGCCGCCCGCCGTCATCCCCATCAGCGCCGCTCCCATAAGCAGCGAAGCCATTCTCTTCTTACTTTTCATATGTTCCTCCTAATATCCGGCTTGTACCGGTCGCTTTTTCCATTATAGCGCTTTTTTCGCACGCCGCAAGATTTTTCACGATTTTTTCATAAGTTTTTATGAGGATAACAGCATATTTGCACCGGCAAGGACTGCTTCAACCGCTTCCATTGCGCTTTCCTTCTGCCTGCTGTTCATTTTAAGACGGTAAAAAAAGCAGGGCGTCTTCTTATCCGCGCAAAACCTCATCCTGCCCCCGTATCCTGCCACAAACTCCGGTATCTTCGCCGGATTCACCCTGGCGCGTTCAAAAAGGGTAAATTTAATCTCGTCCCCTTTCTGCGTTACTTCCGTAAAATACAGCCTGTGCGCCTTCGCCTTGTACTCCGCCAGCGTCAGAAGGTTTTCCACGGATTTCGGCGGCTCTCCAAAACGGTCAATCAGTTCTTCCAGCATTTCTTCCCGTTCCTCCGAATTTTCTATCCCCGCAATCCGCTTATAAATATCCAGCTTCTGAGCCTCGTTTGGAATATAAGGCATCGGGATATAGGCGTCTGTGTCTATATCAACCGCCGTCTCAAAGCTCTCCTCTGTTTCAATTCCCTTCGCCTGTTTTACGGCTTCGTTTAACATTTTACAGTAAAGGTCATATCCTACGGCCTCCATATGCCCATGCTGCGCCTCTCCCAGCAGGTTTCCGGCTCCTCGGATTTCCAGATCCCGCATTGCAATTTTAAATCCGCTGCCAAGTTCCGTATATTCCCGAATTGCAGCCAGCCGTTTCTCCGCAACCTCTTTTAGCATTTTATCCCTTTTATACATCAAAAATGCATATGCGGTGCGGTTTGATCTGCCTACTCTTCCCCTGAGCTGATAGAGCTGCGCCAGTCCCATATTGTCCGAATCATGGATAATAATCGTATTGACATTTGAAATGTCAAGCCCCGTTTCTATAATCGTAGTCGACACCAAAACGTCAATCTCCCCGTTGATAAAGCGGTACATAATATCCTCAAGCTCCCGCTCTTTCATCTGTCCGTGCGCAAATTCCACTGCGGCCTTTGGCACAAGCGACGCAATTTTAGCCGTCATGTCCGCAATCTGCCTTACCCGGTTAAACACATAATACACCTGGCCGTCTCTTGCAAGCTCCCTTGCAATAGCCTCCCGCACCATCTCTTCATTGTACTCCATCACGTATGTCTGAATCGGAAGGCGGTCAAGCGGCGGTTCCTCCAAAATGCTCATATCGCGGATTCCAATCAGGCTCATATGAAGCGTCCTTGGAATCGGCGTCGCGGTAAGCGTCAGTACGTCAACCGTGTATTTCATCTGCTTAATTTTCTCTTTATGCGCAACGCCAAATCTCTGCTCTTCATCAATAATCAAAAGGCCAAGATCTTTAAATTCCACGTCTTTTGACAAAACGCGGTGCGTTCCCACCACAATATCCGTCATGCCCCGCTTTAATTCCGCAATCGTTTTTTTCTGTTCCGCAGCGCTTTTAAAGCGGCAGAGAAGCTCCACCGTCACAGGAAAATCCTTCATCCTCTGGACAAACGTATTGTAATGCTGCTGTGCAAGAATCGTTGTCGGCACCAGATAGACGACCTGTTTCCCTTCCTGGACAGCCTTAAACGCCGCCCGGATGGCAATTTCCGTCTTCCCATAGCCGACGTCGCCGCAGATCAGGCGGTCCATAATCTTTTTGCTCTCCATATCCCGCTTGGCGGCGCAGATTGCCGCTTCCTGATCTTCCGTCTCTTCAAATGGAAACATTTCTTCAAATTCCCTCTGCCATACTGTATCCGGCCCGTAAGCATATCCTTCATTTCTATGCCGTCTGGCGTAAAGAGCCACAAGATCCGACGCAATCTCCCGCACGGCGCCCTGCACCCTGCTCTTTGTTTTATGCCACTCTGAGCCTCCAAGCCTGTTCAGCTTTGGTTTTTTGGCGTCCGATCCCGCATACTTTTGAATCAAATCAAGCTGCGTGGCCAGTATATAGAGACTGCTGCCCTTATCATATTCAATTTTAATATAATCCTTTATCGTCTTATCAACTTCAATCTTCTCAATTCCACGGTAAATGCCAAGGCCATGGTTTTCATGCACGACATAATCCCCAATGGAAAGTTCCGAAAATCCTGTGATTTTTTCCCCTTCACTGATTTTTCTTTTTTTCCGCTTTTTCTTTTCTTTGCCGAAAATATCGCTTTCCGATATAACGGCAAAAGACAGCAGAGGGTATTCATATCCCCGCTTCACCTTTCCGTAAAGCGTCATAATTTCCCCCGGTTTCACAACTGCATCATAATTTTCCGAACAGAAGCTGTTTAACCCTTCCATCATCAAATCCTCTGCAAGCCGCTTCGCCCTCGTTCTTGAGCCAGACAAAAGAATTACGGAATATCCCTTTTTCTTATACGTCCGAAGATCTTTTACCAGAAGCTCAAAGCTGCTGTGATAACTTTCGATTGCCCTGGCCTGGATGGCGTAATGATTTTTCACCGGAAAATCCGGCGTTTTCGCATCCAGCGCCGCGAGCGCCACACAGCGTCTTGCCTGAAGCTTCGCCGCCGTCTCCGCCATAGTGGCAAGCGCATTCATCTGTCCGGGCAGAATATACCCTTTCTCCAAACGGTGTTTCATACTCTCCGCAAACTCAAACTCTGTCGTTCTTGCGCGTTCTGCGCATCTTGAAGCTTCGTCCAGAAAAATCACCGTGTCTTTTTCTTCAAAATATGAAAGCAGGGAACCTGCGCTTTCCTCAAAATACGTCAGGTACGCGTCTATTCCGTCTGCTCCTCCCCGCTGCGTAATCTCTTCTGTAATCTCTGCCAGAGACTGTTTTACTCTTGCGGCTTCTTCCGTCTTCATTTCTTTTCTGTACTTCTGATAAAGCGTTTCCGCGTCTTTCTGAATCCGTTTCAGCCCTTTTTCTTTTTCCCCGTCTGTCAAAATCAGTTCCATAGCGGGATAGATCTCTATTTTGGACAGATTTTCAATCGAACGCTGGCTCTCCACATCAAAGCTCCGCAGCGAATCAATCTCATCATCCCAAAGCTCTATCCGGTAAGGATTGTCCTGTGTAAGCGGAAATATGTCAACAATGCCGCCCCGGACGGCAAACTGCCCAGCCGCCTCCACCTGGCTGACCGCTTCATATCCCATTTCCACAAAGCTTTTCTTCATTGCTTCCAAATCTATGGCGTCTCCCACACCAAGCCGTTTTACGGCTGAAAGAAACCGTCTTGGCTCTGGCATACGGTTCATCAGCGCGTCAAACGTCGTGACAAGCGTCGTATCCTTACGCTCCGCAATGCGCTTTAACGCCAATATACGTTCCCTCGTCAGTACGTTTCCCCGCAGATCCGACTGGTAAAAAAGGATGTCTTTCGCGGGATAATAAACGGCGTCTTTTTCAAAAAATAAATATTCCTCGTAAAGCTCTCTCGCTTTCTGCTCATTAAAAGTGACAATGACTTTATGTTTAAAATCATTGCCTGCGCCGTAAATCAAATGTGGTTTTTGTGAATCAATGCAGCCGGAAATCATCTGAATTCCCGGCTCTTTTTTTAGCTGCGCCTTAAGCTTTCTGATTTCTTCCAAAGACTGCAGCGGCTCTAAAAATGTTCTCATGTCACTCCCGCTTCTTCACATTAAATGCATTCATGGCCCGGTCTGTCTCCCCGTTTGCCATATACCCGGCCGCAAGAACGGCCTTTTCTATGGCCTCGTCCACGCACTTCCGGTCTGCTTTTGACAGGCGCCCAAGCACATGCGCCGCCAGATCCCGTCCGCCTTCATTTTCTCCCACGCCGATCTTGATTCTGGAAAAATCGCTGCCGCAGCGGGCAATAATGCTTTTGATCCCATTATGTCCCCCGGCGCTCCCTTTCCTTCGGATGCGGACGCAGCCGGGAGACAGGCTGATATCGTCATAAATGACAAGCAGGCTGTCTGCAGCGTTCAGCTTATAAAAGTCCAGTATGGCTCCAATGCTTTCTCCGCTTAAATTCATAAACGTCTGGGGCTTTGCCAAAATCGTCTTTACTCCTTCGATCATTCCCATCCCGCAAATTGCCCGGCATTTTTTCACATTCATACTGACATGGTATTTATATGCCAATGCGTCAATCACATCAAACCCAACATTGTGACGTGTATTTTCATATTTTTTGCCTGGATTTCCAAGTCCCGCAATTACATACATCGCTTTCCCTCCGCAGAATCAAATGTCTGTTTTCATTTTAACGCAGTTTTAAATTTTTGTAAACCGTCCTCTATTTCATATACAATCCCGCCAGCTCCATGTCCTGATTATAGGAAAACGTATAAGTCACGCTTATATTTTCATACGTTACGGCCATTTCGCCCACCGCATAATGACTGCCGCCTTTGACGAGTTCCCCGGTGTACACTTTTCCAAACTGTTTTCTCTTTCCCCAGTCTTTGGAAATGCCTTCTTTTGCGTCATCCATTGTTTCCGCATTTAAAACCTCTCCCATTTCATCAACGGAAATTGCCTTTAACCCCTCATAATCTTCCGCATCCAATAATTCCACAACTTCCATAACGGCGTTTTCCACTTCCGCCTTATCAAAATATTTGCTGTTTTCGATATCGCCGCGCCTTGGAACCTGAAAAATCATGTAATAAGCCATAGACGCCACAATAATAACTGTCGGAATAATCACGGCAAAAATCCTGTGCCTTCTGTAACGTTTCTTATCCTGCTCATCCATATTTTCATTATAACCCGCCGCAATCTCTTTTGCCGGTCCCATCCGCCGGACAATTTCATCCATGGACTCTCCTTTTCTGAGTCCTGCGTTCACCTCCGCCGTAAGCTGCTTTCTGATTTCCTGCTTTTTATCAGCGCCGCATTGAATTTTCCCTACAATCGCATTCACATATTTTTTTGCCGTCATTTGTCACCCTCCATAATTTTTTCCACACCATTGGAAATACGCTTCCAGACCTCATTGAGCTCAAAAAGCGCCCTGCGCCCTTCCTCTGTAATTTCGTAGTATTTCCTTGACGTCTGTCTGCCGTTTGTTCCGCTCCATCTGCCGGCAATCAGAGCTTCCTCTTCCAGACGGTACAAAACAGGATACAGCGTTCCGTCTTTCAGCAAAAACGTCTCCCCGCTTCGTTCCCTCATTTCCTGAATAATCTGATAGCCATACTTCGCCTCCGATTCAAGCAGCTTTAAAACAAGCATATCAAAAACGCCCTTTTTCATTTGCCGCTCATATCTGTCATTCATAAAATCCCCTTTCACTACTTTGTATAACAAAGTACATTATAAGTCTGCATAACCCGGATGTCAAGATTTTCTCTTTACGGATAAGATTTTTGTGTTATAATTTTGAATTGGAATAAATAAAGGAGGCAAATATGGAAACTTATAATGTATTTAAAGATTTAGGAATCATTATCATTTTTGCAAAACTATTTGGGATCCTGGCAAGAAAATGCAAAGCCCCGCAGGTGGTTGGAGAAATCATCGCAGGGCTTTTGATTGGCCCAAGCATTCTTGGCCTGGTGCAGCAGTCTGATTTTCTGGTGCAGATGGCGGAAGTCGGCGTTGTGCTTTTAATGTTTTCCGCAGGGCTTGAAACAGATTTAAAAGAGCTGATGAAGACGGGGCCTGTCGCATTTTTAATTGCCTGCGCAGGCGTTTTTATTCCGATTGCCGGAGGAACGCTTTTGTACATGGGATTTTATGGAGCGTCCCCCTGGGGATCTGAAAAATTTTTTATGGCTGTTTTCATGGGCGTGATTATGACGGCGACCAGCGTCAGCATCACAGTCCAGTCATTGAAAGAAATGGGCAAATTAAAAGGCAAGGTAGGGACTACGATTTTAAGCGCCGCCATCATTGACGACGTGATCGGCATTATCGTGCTCACGTTTGTTATCGGCTTTAAAAATCCTGACTCAAATCCCGGAAACGTCGTCCTGTCCACCCTGCTGTTCTTCCTGATGGCGTTTGCCGCCGGCATTGTCGTCTATAAGCTCTTTAAAAAACTGGACGAACGTTATCCGCATACACAGCGCATTCCCATTCTAAGCCTTGCCCTCTGCTTTTTCTTTTCATACGCAGCGGAACATTATTTTGGAATTGCAGACATTACAGGCGCATATGTGGCAGGCGTAGTGCTTTGCTCCATCCAGGATTCTTCTTACATAGATCAGAAAATGGAAATCAGCTCCTATATGATTTTCGGACCCGTATTTTTTACAAGCATTGGCTTCAAAACAAGCGTAGACCATTTAAACGGCTCCATTCTCTTGTTTTCCGCCGCTTTCGTTCTTGTTGCGCTTGTCACAAAAATCATCGGCTGCGGCCTGATGGCCAAAGCCTGTAAATTTTCATTTCCGGACAGTTTAAAAATCGGCGTCGGAATGATGACGCGAGGCGAAGTCGCGCTGATTGTAGCGCAGAAAGGATTATCCGTCGGCCTTCTGACCCCGGAATATTTTACCGCTGTCATCCTTTTAATCATCGCCTCAAGCATCGCGACTCCGATTCTGTTAAAACTTCTGTATACAAAGGACTGCACGGCCGATGCGGCGGGCTAATGCCCGCCGTTTTTTGCGGTACGGCTTTTATACCGCTCAAAACAGCTCGCGCAGTTTTTCCTCCCATTCCTTTTCTTTAAAACCAATTAAAACGATTTTATCTGAAACAAAAAGCGGCCGTTTTACAAGCATCCCGTCTGACGCCAGAAGCCGGAGCTGATCCTCTTCGTCCATCTCTGAAAGCTTGTCTTTTAATCCCATTTCTCTGTAAAGAGCGCCGCTGGTATTAAAAAAACGCTTTAAAGGAAGCCCGCTCTTTTTATGCCATTTTTTTAATTCCTCCTCTGTTGGGTTCTCCTCTTTTATCGGCCGGTCTTCATATGATATTCCCTTTTCATCCAGCCATTTTTTCGCTTTTTTGCAGGTACTGCATTTTGCATATTCAAGAAACTGCATCGCCTTTTTCTCCTTCCTCTTTGAAAATTTTTAAATCCAGGGAGTTTCCCATTGATATTTTTCCATCACCACATGCTCGTCCTCAAACGCAACCCCTTCTGCCAGCAAAAGCTCTTTCTGACGGTTTTCCCCGCCAAACGCAAATGCCTGGGAAACGTTCCCGTCTTTTGTTACCACTCTGTGACAGGGAATCTCCTTTGGATCCGGATTGACATGAAGCGCATATCCCACGACCCTGGCCCATCTTCTGTTTCCTGCCAAAGCCGCCACCTGGCCATAAGACGCCACTTTTCCCCTTGGGATTTTTTTGACTGCATCATAAATCTTCTCAAATGTATTCTTCTCTTTTTCCGCCATTTTATTTCTCCAAAAAATCCCCCCTGCTTTTCTTCCAAAGCAGGGGGGCTGGTATTCTCCTGTTTTTATTCCTCCACTGTAAGCATCTCAGCCTGATACCGTTCGAGAATCATATTCTGAATTCTGTCCCTGGTACTTGAATTTATCGGGTGCGCAACGTCCCGATACTCGCCATCGGCAGCTTTACGGCTCGGCATCGCAATAAACAATCCCTTATCGCCTTCAATTACTTTAATATCATGCACCACAAATTCCTCGTCAATCGTAATCGAAACGATGGCTTTCATCTTGCCTTCTTTTTCAACCTTCCGAATCCTTACATCTGTAATCTGCATAATCCTTTCTCCCTTCTTGCCGTCTGACTCCATCCATCTTTATGACAAGCTTAGATTACATCACATATCTGTCGTTATCCTCACAGACAACTTTCACACCATCGTCTCCGCAGTAATAAGTATTGGCGCGCAGCGTATTGCGGCTTTCCACAATACAGTTCTCAATATGTGTATTATCCCCAATGTATACATCATTTAATATGATGGAATTCTTAATCACACAGTTCTTTCCAACAAATGTCTTCTTAAACAAAATGGAATTTTCCACCTTGCTGTTGATAATGCATCCGCTGGCCACAAGGCTGTTACGCACGTCAGAACCCGCATTGTACTTCGCCGGAGGAAGATCGTCCACTTTTGTGGCAATCTTCGGTTCGTCACGGAAGAAGAATTTCCGCACTTCCGGCTTCAGGAAATCCATATTGGTCTGATAATAAGACTCTACTGATGCAATGTTGCTCCAGTAAGTCTTTAACTTGTATCCAAAAATACGTTTCAAATTCTTATAACGAATCAGAATATCCGATACAAAATCATACCGTTCTTCTTTTGCACAGCGCTCCAGCATCTCAATCAACTGGCGTCTGCGGATAATGTAAATGCCGGTGGATACTGTATTTGAATTTGCCATCATAGGCTTTTCTTCAAATTCCACGACTCTTGACTCTTCATTCATACGGACAACGCCGTAACGGCTGACGTCCGTGCCGGCGGGCATATCCTTGCACACCACTGTGATATCCGCTTTCTTCTCAATATGATAATCCAAAAGCTCATTAAAATCCACTTTATAAACACAGTCTCCGCTGCTGATAATCACATACGGCTCGTGACGCCTCCTTAAGAAATCAATATTCTGATACATTGCGTCCGCAGTCCCTCTGTACCACCAGTTATTCGAAGCCGTAACCGTTGGCGTAAACGTATAAAGCCCGCCCTGCTTTCTTCCGAAATCCCACCATTTGGAAGAGCTTAAATGCTCGTTCAAAGACCTTGCGTTATACTGTGTCAGAACCGCAACGGTATGAATGTGCGAATTGCTCATATTGCTCAGTGCAAAATCAATGCTGCGATAGCTTCCTCCTACCGGCATCGCCGATACCGCCCTCTGATTTGTCAGCTCCTGCATACGGTTGCTGCTGCCTCCTGCAAGAATAATTCCTAATGCCTTCATTTGCCCTCACCTGCCTTAATAATATATTCTCCTCCGGCAAGCACACCGTCGGGATAGTCTTCTTTTTCCGTCAAACCGGAAATGGCCGTATTCCTGCCAATTTTTACATTAGGCGGAATATAGGAATTTTCCCCGATTGTAACCAGCCCAAAAGCATAGATTTCATTGTGCAGCTTGCTCGTTTCTTCTTCTCCGATTCCCATTTCCACGCCGTCTTTGATTTCGCAGTCTTCCGCAATAATCGCTTTATCAATGATGCAGTTGTCCCCAATCTTCGTATCTTTCATAATGATGGAATCCCGCACCACGGTTCCTTTGCCGACAGTCACTCCCGCGCCGATTACGGAATGATGCACTTCACCGAAAATCTCTGATCCTTCCCCGATAATGCTCTTCTCAATTATGGAATCCGGGGAAACATACTGCGGCTCCACATTGTCCGATTTGGTGTAAATTTTCCAGTATTCTTCATAGAGATTGAATTCCGGAATCAAATCTACCAGTTCCATATTCGCTTCCCAGTAAGAACCAAGCGTTCCTACATCCTTCCAGTATCCGTTATATTCATAGGCAAAAAGCCTCTTTCCGCCTTCGTGGCAATATGGAATGATATGTTTTCCGAAATCACAGTTATTCTGATCTTTCTTGGCAAGCAATGCGTCCCGAAGCACGCTCCATGTAAAGATATAAATACCCATGGAAGCCAGATTGCTCCTCGGCTGTTTCGGCTTCTCTTCAAATTCCTGAATCTGCCGGTTCTCATCCGTAATTACGATTCCAAAACGGCTTGCTTCTTCAATCGGCACCGGCATAGCCGCAATTGTAACGTCCGCCCGGTTTTCCTTGTGGAAATCCAGCATCACCTCATAATCCATCTTATAGATGTGGTCGCCGGAAAGAATCAGTACGTACTCCGGATTATAGCTTTCGATATAACTTAAATTCTGGTAAATCGCATTTGCCGTACCCGTATACCACTCACTGTTTTCCGTCTTTTCATATGGAGGCAGAACGGTAACTCCTCCATGATTCCTGTCCAAATCCCACGGGATTCCGATCCCGATATGGGAATTAAGACGAAGCGGCTGATACTGTGTCAAAACCCCTACCGTGTCGATTCCTGAATTAATACAATTGCTTAACGGAAAATCAATAATTCTGTACTTGCCGCCAAACGCCACTGCCGGCTTTGCCACATTGGCAGTTAAAACGCCCAGCCGGCTGCCCTGTCCTCCTGCTAATAGCATTGCTATCATTTCTTTTCGAATCATATCACTCACCTCTCGTAATCCTAAATTATGTGCTAAAGAAATTATATCATACTATATTTTTTTGTACAACATCTTTAACAACTTATCACATCATTTTTGTAATTTTTTGTAAAATTTGACGAATGTGCAAACCGTCCTCCGTTGGTTATAATATATACAAAAGACAAAATTTTTATAATTAAAGATGGGACAGGTAAACATATGTATCAAATTAATTTTAAAAAACCGATTCACATCCACTTTATAGGCATTGGCGGCATCAGCATGAGCGGACTGGCCGAAATCCTCCTGAACGAGGGGTTTACCGTTTCAGGCTCTGACCGGCAGGAATCCCCGCTTACAAAACATCTTTCCGAAAAAGGCGCCTTTATTTCCTGTCCGCAGTCTGCGGCCAATCTTTCATCCGATGTGGACGCCGTCGTATTTACCGCCGCAATCGGTTCGTCCAATCCGGAGTACGCTGCGGCCAGGGCCGCCAATATCCCCATGCTCACCAGAGCAGAGCTTCTGGGACAGATAATGGACAATTACGCGCATTCCTTCGCCGTAGCCGGAACTCACGGCAAGACGACAACGACTTCCATGTTAAGCCAGATTCTGCTTTCTGCAAAAACAGATCCTACGATTTCCGTCGGAGGAATGTTAAGCGCCATCGGGGGCAACATACGGGTGGGAGGCTCCGGCGTCTTTTTGACGGAAGCGTGTGAATACACGAACAGCTTTCTGCATTTTTATCCAAAGTACAGCCTGATCTTAAATATTGAAGAAGATCACATGGATTTTTTCCGGGATCTTGCGCACATCCGCGACTCCTTCCGGAAATTTGCCCAAAATACGCTTTCCGGCGGAGCCATTATTATCAATCAGGAAATCGAAAACTATCAGGAAATCACAGACGGGCTCCCCGTCTCCGTCATTGCTTACGGGCTTTTGGACACGTGCGATTACTATCCGCAGGATATTTCATTCGGCTCAGACGGCTGCGCCTCCTACACGCTGATGCACCGCGGAAAAGCCGTTATGCCCGTCAGTCTTTCGGTTCCGGGCATGCATAATGTCTCTAACTCGCTTGCTGCGGCTGCGGCTGCCCTCACGTTTCAGATTTCCCCGGAAGCAGTTTCGGACGGACTTTCCCTTTACCGCGGAACGGATCGCAGGTTCCAGTTCAAGGGCGTTTTTGGAGACAACGTTACCGTCATTGACGACTATGCGCACCATCCGACTGAAATTGCGGCCACGCTGGCAGCCGCGCAAAATTATCCGCACAAAAGGATTGTCTGCGTCTTTCAGCCGCACACCTACTCCAGGACAAAAGCGTTTTTAAAAGAGTTTGCAGCGGCCCTCTCTTCTGCGGACATCGTCGTTTTAGCTGACGTTTATGCCGCAAGAGAAACAGACACTTTAGGCATAAGTTCAAAAGACCTTCAAAACGCTTTGGAAAAACTGGGCACAAATGTCTGGTATTTTCCCTCTTTTCCGGAAATTGAAAAATTTTTACAAAAAAAATGTATAAACGGCGACCTGTTGATAACTATGGGCGCCGGAGATATCGTAAACATTGGAGAAAACCTGCTTTGTCAATAAGTTATCCACATTATCCACATTTTAATCCGCAAACTATGGGATTTAAAATGTGGATTTCTTTTTCTGCCTCTCCCTTCCGAATCCCTGATTTTTCCATATGCCGCACACTTGTCCCACAACTTATCCACATTATCCACATTTCTTCAATCCCTTATGATTACTGGCTTTGCAGGAAAAATAGCCCTTTTCAATTTTGAAATCCCGTGCTATAATCTGGAACATATCAGAAAGTTGGAAAGAGGACATTACTATGGCTAACATTACATTAGACAGCAGCGGTTTATTATCTTCCACCTGCGTTCCCAATATCTTCATAGACAAATATATGACAGGCGCAAATGGGGAATTCGTAAAAATTTATCTCTACCTGATACGCTGTATGGATCAAAGCAAACAGACCTGCTCGATTTCCGAACTTGCAGATGTTTTTGAACATACAGAGAAAGATATCCTGCGTGCGCTGGCTTACTGGGAGAAAATGCATCTGCTGCACTTAGAGTATGACGCCAACCGCGAAGTATCCGGCATATCTTTAGAACTGCCGCATAAAACTCCCTCCTCCTGCCCCCCGTCTCAGCCCAAAGCGGAAGACGAAAAGCAGTATACGCTGGAACAAATGGAACAGTTCCAGAACGACGAGGGCGTTCAGGAAATTTTATTTATTACGGAAAATTACCTCGGCAGGACTTTAAACCCGACCGATATCCGCACTATACTGTACTGGTATGACGGACTTCATTTTTCTACGGACTTAATTGAATACCTGATTGAAACCTGCATCAGCAACGGGCACACCAGCCTGCGGTATATGGAAAAAATAGCGCTGTCATGGGCGGATTCCGGCATTTCTTCAGTCGCCGAAGCAAAAAAGGATCGTGAAATGCACCACAGGGACGTCTATGCCGTGATGAAAGCTTTCGGCATCAGCGGACGCAGCCTGGTTTCTTCCGAACTGAAAGCGATTCAGAAATGGACAGGCTCCTATGCTTTTTCCATGGATCTGATCAAAGAGGCCTGCAGACGCACCATTCAGGCAACCGGCAAGCCAAGCTTTGAATATGCGGACACCATTCTGGCCAACTGGCACAAAAATGATGTACATACGCTAAAGGACGTCGGAAAACTGGACGCGGCGCACCAAAAATCCAGAGCTTCGGCAAAATCCAAAGAAACTGCGCACCGCTCCGCGTCCCAGAACCGCTTTAACAATTTTCCGCAGAGAACTTACAACTATGAACAATTGGAAAAGCAATTGCTCAACACGACACACTGACCATATTTTAGGAGAAACTTATGCCATTAAGCAATTCACAATACGACATGATTATACGTGAATACAATGCCAAACAGCTCAGGCGCCAGCATATCGTAAATGACCGTATAAAGGAAGTTTACGAAAAAGATCAGCGTCTGAAGGCAATTGACGATAAAATTTCTTCCTGCTCTTTAAGCCAGGCAAAAAAATTATTAAACGGAGACATTACGGCGCTGCCCAAGTTAAGGACGCAGCTTTCCGATTTCAGGCAGCAGCGTCTGGATATCCTAAAGGAGCTTGGATATTCTGAACAATATCTGGAACCTTCCTATGAATGTCCTGACTGCAAAGATACGGGATATATCGGAAGCGAACGATGCCACTGTTTTACGCAGCGCGCCATTGACCTGGTCTATACCCAGTCAAACATCCGCAGCATTTTAAAAAACGAGAACTTTGACACGTTCTCCTATGATTATTATTCCGAAACGGAAATCAATCCGGCAACCGGACAGAGTTCTTTGCAGACGATAAAAAACGCTGTAAAAGAATGCCGGAAATTTATCCGTGAATTTGACGCCTGCCATTCCAATCTGTTTTTTTACGGAGACACAGGCGTGGGGAAGACATTCCTGTCCAACTGCATCGCCAAAGAACTGCTGGACACGGGGCATTCCGTAATTTACTTTACGGCCTTCCAATTGTTTGATATATTTAAAAGGAATATGTTCCAGAAGGAAACCGAAGAGGACATCATTGCCGCTCATCAGAACATCTTTGACTGTGATCTTTTGATTGTAGACGACCTTGGCACGGAAATGCCAAATTCCTTTACGGTTTCCCAACTGTTTTTATGTTTAAACGAGCGTATGCTCCGCAGAAAATCCACAATCGTTTCAACGAATCTGTCACTTACACAGGTCGCTGAAATCTATTCTGAACGGGTATTTTCAAGGATTTCCAGCAGCTACATTATATTAAAGCTGTTTGGCGACGACATCCGCATTCAGAAAAAGTTCCGATAACTATTTGTTTATATATTTTTATGGAGGATTATCATGGCAAACGACGAACGATTATTACGCACAATCCCTGCAGGCACCCTGGGGCTGATTCCACTGGAAAGTTTCAGCGATATGGGAAAAAAAGTGGACAAGTATCTGGTAAAGTGGCGGGCAAAGAGGGAACATGAACTGTCCGACACCATCACTTTAAACGGCTACAAGCGCAGCACTTACATCGTAGAAGCCGCCTGCCCCCGCTTTGGAAGCGGCGAAGCAAAAGGAGTCATCAAAGAATCCGTCCGCGGATATGACCTTTATCTTATGGTGGACATTACCAATCACCACCTGTCCTATTCTCTCTGCGGACATACAAATCTGATGTCCCCGGACGACCACTTTGCCGACTTAAAGCGCATCATCGCCGCCGTCGGCGGAAAAGCCAGAAGGATTACCGTGATTATCCCATTCCTGTATGAAAGCCGGCAGCACAAACGCACTTCAAGAGAGTCCTTAGACTGCGCCCTGGCCCTTCAGGATTTGATCAATATGGGAGTGGATAACATTATTACTTTCGACGCGCACGACCCAAAAGTACAGAATGCCATTCCTTTAAAAGGCTTCGACACGGTTCAGCCTGCTTACCAGTTCATTAAAGGCATTTTAAACAACGTAAAGGGCTTAAAGATTGACAACGATCATATGATGGTCATAAGCCCCGATGAGGGCGGCACAAACCGCGCCATTTACCTTGCCAACGTACTCGGACTTGATATGGGTATGTTCTATAAACGGCGTGACTACAGCAAAGTCATAGATGGACGCAATCCGATTGTAGCGCATGAATTTCTCGGGGCTTCTGTGGAAGGAAAAGATGTTCTGATTATTGACGATATGATTTCTTCCGGCGACAGTATGATTGACGTCGCTACCGAATTAAAGAAACGGAAAGCCAACCGCATCTTTATGATTGCGACATTCGGACTGTTCACAAACGGACTTGAAAAATTCGACAAAGCATATGAGGACGGCATTATTTACCGGCTTTTAACTACGAATCTGACTTCTCAGGATGAAGAGCTCTTTCAAAAGCCCTATTACATTAACTGCGACATGAGCAAGTATATCGCTTATATCATAGATACCTTAAACCATGATGTGTCCATCAGCGATCTTTTGGATCCATACGAAAGAATTTACCGTCTTCTTGACAAATATAAAAAAGAAAATTCATAAAAAAGAATCCGGCAAAAGCCGGATTTTTTTTATGAATTAAAACAATTCTATATTTCCTTCAATTTTATTATTTATCACGTAATATGCTTTCCATTCCTGCGGCTTCATGTAAATCTTGAGCGCCTTAATCGAAGATTCACGATGTCCGTCCGCTACGTATGCAGCTTTTACTCTCGTTACGATTTCACTTATGTTCGCTTCCTGCTCTCCGGCCAAATCATCTGTATACTGCACAAACAATTCCGGAACTACCGGTTCTTTTTCTTTTACAGGTTTCTTTGCCTTTGCCGCTGCCGCTTTCTGTACAGGAGCCGAAATCTCTTTTTTGGGTTCCGCTTTTTTTGGCTCTTCTTTCTTAACCTCTTCAGCCTTTGCTTCTGCTGGTTTTTCTTCCGCAGGTTTTGTCTCCGTTAAAGTTTCCGCCGCTTCAACAGGCTTCTTACTTGCCTTTACCTCGGATAATTTCCCTTTTGCATCTTTCGCCATGATTGACCTCCCTAAATTAAAACCTTATTCACACACTAAAAATTTTTCCATTGCAATCAGTGCATCTTCTTCATCACTGCCTTCTGTTATAATGTTTACTGTCATTCCCTTAGAGGGCTTGAAAGCCATGATTCCCATAATACTTTTGGCATTAATTCTGCGGTTTTCACTCTCAAGGGTAATATTACTGTCAAACTGACAGGCTACTTGCACCAGTTCAGCAATCGGATTACTATGTTTCTCTGAAACACTTGATACAACTACTTCCTTTTTGCTCATGTCATTCATTTCCTCCTAAAGTACATTCATAATATAAACTAATTTTAATAATTTTGCAATATATTTTTAGAAAATCCCTCTTTTCTGGCGCTTTCCACGAAAGAAACGATTTATGCCAATAAAAATTATGCGCTTTTCCAATACTTTCCCTGCATATATAAAACCTTTTTATTTTCCGGCTTATGTTTTGTCTGTTATATATCCGAAAAACACATTTCCCACGCGTTCAAACATTTCCGCAGCGTCATTTCTTCCCATTTTTTCGGAACCGCCTGCGTTTGGATGATACAAATATACATTCTGGGCGTCATATCCTGTAACAAGTACGGCCTCCGTATCGCTCCGCATTGCAAATACAGGCGTTCCAAGACTGACATAATACAAAACGGCTTCCAGCCCGCACCCGCTCAAATCCAGCGCCGTCACATCCTCCATCGTTGTCTCCAGAATCTCTTTCGGCGTCTTCCCCTGGCTGATTAAGGCAGTCACCCCAATATGAATCGACTCATGTTCCAGCATGGCGCTGACACACTGTGCAATGGAAGAGCTCCCCTCGTCTTCCGCTCCCGCTTTCACTTCTATTGCGGGCTGTATGGATTTTCTTGCCCGTTTCCAGACATACTGCTGCCTTTTCCCAATTACAACCCCCATTTCTTCATTTGCGGCCAGAACGGCTTCTTTCAAATCATCCGTTACGCGCAGCACATCTCCTCTCGCGTAAGCGTAATAACTGCTCTCCTCCCCTGTCTGTTCCAACGTAATCTCCCGCTCTTTTTCCAGAACAACTTCTTTTGGCGTTAAAATCTTGGGTTCCGACGTCCCCGCTTCTTCCGCAAGGGAAAGCTGCACCTGTGTCTGCTTTGCTTCCGTCACAGTCGTATGCACGCCTATCGCAGCCGCATTGTCCCCTTCCCGGTTCATAATGGTATCCTGCGCCGCTTCCACGTACGCCATGCCGTTAAACTGTATCCGGTTTAAATACATAATATAATTGGAAATTTCAATATCTTCCACAAAATATCCTGGTTTCTCATAAGACTTAAGCGTTTTTAAAGATTCCGCTTCCGCAATTTTCACCTGATACATCGGAAACGTAATATTGCCGGCAAGATCTTTATAAATATCTGAATTTCTCGCTGCGCCGTACACAAAATCATCTTCCATAAATCCAAGCGTCTTAAGGCTCTCCCCGTTTTCAGCTCTGATCTCCTTTTGTTCTTCTGTATCCAGGTTCAAAAAGCGGATCGTATCCGCCGCATTGATATCTCCTCCTTCCGTCCAGGCAAAATATCTGTGCGATTCGGAAATCGTGTACATTCCCTCTTTTAATCCGGTGATATATTCTTTTACCTGCATTGTCGCCAAATCGATCCTGTATACCGTCCCGTTCAGCATAATAAAGAAAATCCCCTGGCCGTTCTCATACATAAGCTGCCCCAAATCCGCCTTCATAACCTGATAGGATTCGTCCGAAGGAATGAACAGCTCTTCTTCCACAGTATTTGCCACGCCGTCATAATGATATACGCAGATTCCGACCTTGCCTTCATGCGTCCCGCAGTTCATATATCCATATACGACAAAATTGACGCTTCCAAGTTCGTCCATACTGATAATCTTTATATCATGCTCTCCGTAATTTTCCCTGCTGTCGATTCCCTCGCCGCCAAGAAAGCTAAATACCTGGGACAACTGGTTTCCGGACGCATGATAGCGCCAAAGCTCTCCGCTCTGTACAAAACTGACAATATTTCCTTTTTCATTGGAATCAAACTCCACTTCCGGATTTCTTATGCCAAGCTGGATATAATTTTCAAATACGTCTAAATTCTCCGCCCGAAAAATCTGCTCCACTGTTCTTTCATAATTTAAAAGGTACATTCTTTCGTTCGTATGGCGCACCCGGAAATACTCTTCCGCATTATAATATTCCAGTTCACCGTTTGTCCCCTTGGAAGCCACAAGATAATTCAGGATTACAACGGTATAAGAGCTGTTGATTTCCTTGATGGAAGGAACCGGCGTCGTCAGACGTTCACATTCAAAATCCCCCCACGCCACCTGTTTTAAACTGGAATGGATGTCCGTTTTGTACAAAGTGGAATTGTCTCCGGACGCATTTGGCTCCAAATACGTCGCGAGGCTTTTTGCCGCTTCCCTGTCAAACGTTTTTCCATGAAAATCCATAACGAATGCTATGCATTCGTCCGCATAACATTCCTCTTCCTCCATAATTCTTGTATAATAATAAATCGTGTCTTTTCCGGAATCCAGCTTCAAAATCAAAAGATACTCTTCTTCTTTTTCCAGAATATTCTGGATCGGAAGCCTGGCAAGAATCTTTCCGTTTTTTTGTTCATAGTCTTCTACGTCCGCATCCACAACAAGCCTGTCCATGTCAAGGCTTCTGATTTCATAGGAAATGCCCTCCACTTCTGTATCGTACAGCCGGATCTGAACCGGCAGAATCCGTTCTTTGCTGACAGGCGTAATCGCATCTCTCATATATATGCCGTTCATCTGCGCCGTATAACCGCGCAGCTCATTAATTTCCATCTGTTCCTTCGTAACCGGGTTCTCCATGTATAAAGAAATGAGGGGAAGCTTCGCATCCGCCATCTCTGTCGTCAAATCCTGATTGGAATGATTCATCAGCTTCCCAAACCCCAATACGCCGCAGCAAAATACGGCCAGAAGCGTCAGAATTTTTATAATCCCTTTTTTCATGGCGTTTTTCCACCTTTCATCTGCCCGCCAAAAGCGTCCAGAATCTGTATTTTCTTTTCTCTGCACGGCAGCTATAAGCCATGGTTTTATGGCAATGCCAAAACCATGGCCCAGATAAAATCTTACCACCATCTCCGGCAGCAGCGCCTGCGCCTGCCTCTTCGCCGGTATATTTCATCATATAACAGCACCTGTATGACGTCCATCAAATCTCTGTCTCTGCCGCGCTCCCTCCGCTGCGCATCCTGTATGGGAGCCGCCTTGTCATAAATTCCTGCCGCCGTCCTGTACATAAGGACTTTATCCGGATATTCGTCATACATCATGCTTCCTTCGTATTCCATTTTGTCACATTCTTCTTCCACATATGCAAGCAGCTTCTTCATACGTTTCGGATACAGCTCTTTCATGCGCTCCATATCCCGTTCGTATTCTTTCTCTGTCTGATAGACATTTGTCATTGGATATGTCAGATAAAAAGGCATCCTGCCGGAATACGCTTCCGGAATACGCAAATAAGACTCTTCAAATTGATTCACTGCAATGGCTCCATTTGTAATATCCCTATACTATATGCCATTTTATCTTTTTTTGTTCGTTATTCCATTTATCATAATAATTCTTCCTGCAAATTGCAAGCGCCTTTTTCCTGTTTTTCCAGTCTTTTTTCCGTTCCCGCCTTCTGATTTTCACAAATCGAACATAATTTATTTATATTGAGGGATTTTTGAATAATTCTTAAGAAAATTTTATAGAAGTTTTCCATTGATTTTTAACATTTTAAGTTATATTCTTGAATACGTGGCGGAAAGGCTGTCACAAACGCTGAGAAACACATGAAATACAGGAGGAATAACTTATGAGAAACATTTTACAGCGTATTCCAAAAATAAATATAGAACCTGCCAAAAAGGCGCGCGCCGTATACCTGTTCAACCGCTACTCACTTCTGGTTCACGCGCTGCTTTCCATGGTTTTGTGCTTTACGATTGAAGTCATTTCCAGGCATTCTTTTGGCAAGGCATTTGGCTTTTTAGCGCTGCATACCTGGGCGTTTGCATACAATTCATTTATTATTTTCGCTTCTTTGGCCCTGGTTTACTTATTCCGCAGAAGAGCGCTCGGACGGATCTTAATCAGCGGCGCCTGGATCTTCCTTGGAACCGTCAACGGCTGCATCCTTTCCAACCGGGTAACGCCGTTTGGCTATACGGACTTAAAATGCATTTCCGACCTTCTGGCCATGCAAAATACGAATTACTTCACGGCAAAGGAAGCTGCTCTTGTTGTTTTTGTCGTATCGTCATACCTGATTTTCTGCGTCTGGTTCTTTTTCAAGGGGCCGAAATTCCAGGGGAACCGCAGAAAAATTTTAACTCCCTGCATGGTAGGGCTTTTATTCCTTATGGTTCCAATTACAACACATGCGGCGCAAAACTCCAATATCCTGGCTTCCTATTTTGCCAATATCGCACAGGGATATGAAAATTACGGCTTTGTTTACGGCTTTTCCACAAGCGTTGTGGACCGCGGCATGAGCAAGCCGAAGAAATACTCCGCCGAATCCGTCAAAGCCGCAAAGGAAACTGCCAAAAAAGAAACGCCGGCAAACCAGAAAAAGCCGAATATTATCACCGTACTTCTGGAATCCTTTATTGATCCAACGGAAGTGAATTTTCTGAACTTTTCCAAAGACCCGATTCCAAACTTCCGGAAGCTGACAGAGGAATACAGCAGCGGCCATCTGACTGTGCCCGTCGTCGGAGCCGGAACGGCAAATACGGAATTTGAAATTTTGACCGGCATGAGCATGAAATACTTTGGTACGGGGGAATACCCCTATAAAACGATTTTAAAACAGACGGACTGTGAAAGCATTGCCTCCGACCTTTCCAAAATCGGTTACGGCACACATGCAGTACATAATAACGGAGGAAATTTCTACAGCCGCACCAATGCGTTTTCCATGATGGGATTTGACTCTTTCACCAGCAAAGAGCTGATGGACATCCGGCAGTATACGCCGCTTGGATCCTGGCCGACGGACGACATTCTGATTGACGAAACGATAAAGGCTTTGGATCAGACAGAAAATCAGCCGGATTTTGTTTATACGATTACCGTACAGGGGCATGGCGATTATCCGAAATACAAAGCGTTAAGCCAGCCGGAAATCCTGGTAAGCGGCGCGGAAGATGAAGAATCCGCTTACCAGTGGGAATATTACGTCAATATGCTCCACGAAGTGGATAAATTTATCGGGAACCTGACCGCAGCTTTGGAAGCGCGCGGGGAAGACACCATTGTCGTATTTTTTGGCGACCATCTCCCAAGCCTTGGCCTGGAAGACGCCGATATGGCGACGGGGGATATTTTTAAGACGAAATATGCGACCTGGAACAATTTTGGACTTGCAAAAAAAGACGCCGATCTTGCCGCTTATGAACTTCTGGCCAATACGACGAATGAACTTGACATCCATGAAGGCACAATTTTTACTTACGAACAAAACGCAATTGACAGGGGGACGCAAAACAGCCAGGAATATTTTGACGGTTTAAACCATCTGCAGTACGATCTGCTTTATGGGGAACGCTACGCGTATAATGGAGAAAACCCTTATCCTGCAACTGAGCTTATTATGGGCGTTGAGGACACCTCCATTGCAAATGTCTGGCCTTCTGCATTTCAGGGCTACATTTCCGTCAGCGGCAAAAACTTTACCCGCTGGAGCAAAGTCTATGTCAATGGAGAACAAATTCCTACTTACTATATTAACAATGCAATGCTCCGCATCAATGCCAGCGACATAACAGACGGCGATACGATTGTCGTAAATCAGATGGGCTCAAGCAGCACGATATTCCGCAGCACGCAGGAATTTATCTATGATGATCCGGATGCAGACAACACGGAAATGAAAATTTCCGAATAAAACAAATAATTTTTAAGAACTGCCTCATACTATTATGGGGCAGTTTTTAGGCGTTTACACCAACTATTTTAACCAAAAGAAAGGATGAATCAGAATGAAAAATTATGCAGAAGAATTTCGGGAAGATATCAGAGAATTTCATTCCGCCACAAGGGCATTCTATGAAAAAGAGCTGTCCGTTGCAGAATATAAGCATATTTCCGGCGGTTTCGGAAGCTACGCGCAGCGGGGCGGCAAACGGAGTATGCTTCGTCTGAGGCTTTCCGGCGGCATTGTCACGAAAGACGATCTGCGCTTTATTGTGGAAAGCATCGAAAAATACGGCATTGACCTGCTCCACATCAGCACATGCCAGACAATTCAGCTTCACAATCTTACGGCGGACGCTGTCTGCTCTCTTGCAGAGGAATCTTTAGAACATGGCATTATCACCAGAGGGGGCGGCGGAGATTTCCCCAGAAATGTTATGATGTCTCCGCTCAGCGGCGTAAGCCCGGATGAAACGTTCGACGTGTCCGGCTATGCCTGCGCCGCAGCCGATTACCTGCTTGGCTTTATCCATAAAGTAAAACTGCCCAGAAAGCTGAAAGTCTGCTTTTCCAATACGCCGGAAGACATAACGCACGCCGCATTCCGGGATCTGGGCTTTGTAGCAAAAGAAAATCACACGTTTGACGTCTACAGCGCAGGAGGGCTTGGCATCAACCCGAAAATGGGCGTATGCGTAGCAAAAGACGTCCCACCGGAACTGGTTTTATACTACATCAGGGCAATGGTAGACACATTTACCTCATACGGAAATTATGAAAGCCGGGCAAAAGCAAGAACCCGGTATATGCAGGATACGCTTGGCCCGGAAAAATACCGCGCAGCATTTCTTGAAAAACTGGACAGGGCCCTGGCGTCAAAAGATTTAAAACTTTCCGTAACTCCTTATTCTTCTGACAAGCCAAAAGACGGCGAACTCTCCCATCCACGCGCCATTTTGCAAAAGCAGCCGGGGCTTTACGCCGTTTCCTATCATCCAATCGGCGGCTGCCTTTCTTCGGATGCGCTTCGGAACATATATCAGGCCATCCTTCCTATGAAAGATGTACAGCTCCGCCTTTCGCCGGACGAAGGGATGTACATCATCAACTGTACGGCAAAAGAAGCGGAAACGCTTATCGAACTGACAAAAGACGGAGCAGGCACACTGTTTGAAACTTCCGTGGCCTGCATTGGCAGCCAGATCTGTCAGCTTGGCTTAAGAGATTCCCAGTCT
The DNA here is from genome assembly GCA_910586645.1 of uncultured Lachnospiraceae bacterium. Lineage (GTDB taxonomy): Bacteria > Bacillota > Clostridia > Lachnospirales > Lachnospiraceae > Roseburia_B. Next base: position 100,451 of record CAJUIS010000004.1, read on the forward strand.
CTGTTAAAAGCGTGTACAAATGCCGTCCGTCCCTGCCATTTTGACGACGGCACGCTTCCAAAAATCCATATATCCGGCTGCCCTTCCTCCTGCGGCTCTCACCAGGCCGCAGAACTTGGTTTTCGTGGCGCCGTAAAGCAGTCGCCGGACGGCCCGAAACCTGCCTACGCTCTGTTTTTCGGCGGCAGTGAAGCGCTTGGAAATGAACGTCTTGGAACAGAGCTTTGCGTAATGAGGGAAGAAAACATTCCAAAATTCCTGGTTGCCCTGGGAAGCCGCGTCCAGGACAGCCATATGACATTTTCCGGATGGATACAAACAAACTACGATGTATTTTCAGAACTGGCGCAGGAATATGCGCAATAACAAAAAAAGGGGCTTCAGAAGCTCCTTTTTTTCTTTTCAGACTCTTTTTCCGCTTTGATTTCTTCCGTTTTAATGATAAATTTTACATTTCCTTTTGTCTGTTTTTCCTTTCCCCCAAACGAATCGTATTCTTTTCCGGCGTCCAGAACAGCAGAAATCCTGTCTGCAAGCTCTTTCACATCTCCGTTATAACTGTCAACCAGCTTTTCTATCCCTTCTTCGTCAAACCGGACGATGCCGTCTTTAAGCTCTTCTGAGCCGTCTTTTAATTTCCGCACGCCTTCGGCAAGCTGATCCTTTCCGTCGGAAAGCTTTTTTGTCCCATCTGTCAATTCCCCGTTTTTCGCCGCCAGCGTCTGACTTCCGTCAAAGAGCTGATCAATTCCTTCGGTAAGCTGCGGCGCTTTTCCCGACATGCCGCGCACACCGTTATTTAATGCCTCCATACCGCTTACAAGGCTGTACCCTGACTTTGCGTCTTTTTTCTCAATACTTTTCGCAACCTGCTTTTTTGCCGCTTCTGCGCCTTCCACGGCCGCCTGGCCAGCAGCCTGACCCGCAGCCGTCTTTGCCCCCTGTTTTACGCTGTCGGCCACAGAGGTTCCAACCGTATCTTTCGCCTGGCCGGCTACGCTGTCCACTGTCCAAACAGCGACCTGTTCCGCTACGCTGACAGCGGCCTGTTCCGCCGCGCCTCCCGCAGCCTGCGCCGCAGCCTCAGGCGCCGCCTGTTCCGCCGCACTGCCCGCAGCCTGTTCTGCCACGCTTCCTGTAATGTTAGACGCAACGCTTCTTGCCGTCTGATCCGCCACATCGCCCGCCGCGGTTTTGACTGTTCCAAGAAGCGCCTGCAGCCGGACTTCCGCCTCCTGCGAAACCTGCGCCGAAATAGCTCCGTTTTCCATCGCTTCCTCTACGGAAATCCCCTGGGCTTTCGCCGCCTGTACATAACCTGCCGCTGCAAAAGACGCTTTTAACTGTTCTTTCATTTCACCGGAAACCGCTTCCTGCGCCGCCGTCTGCGCCTGATCTCTGGCTTCTGATGCAATTTCATCCAGACGCCCGCTAACAGCCGCTTCCGCCTGCGCTTTCGCCTGTGCGCAGATTGCCGCTTTCTGCTCCCGTAT
>CAJUIS010000004.1:102043-137189 GCA_910586645.1 uncultured Lachnospiraceae bacterium
CCGCTTCCGCCTGCGCTTTCGCCTGTGCGCAGATTGCCGCTTTCTGCTCCCGTATCCCCGCTGCCGCCGCTTCTTTCGCCTGTGCGCAGATTGCCGCTTTCTGCTCCCGTATGCCTGCCGCTGCCGCCTGTTTTGCCGCCGCTGCCGCTTTCTGTTTTGATGCGTCGCTGGCAACGGACGCATAAAACGCCTGGGACGCCTGCGCTTTTATATTCTGATAACTCATAGGATTTGTATTATCCGCAAACTGCGCATCCACTGCGCCCTCCGCCTGCGCTTTTGCCTGTGCTTTTACGGAAGCTTTTTCTTTGTCTCCCATCGGCGCATTCAGAGCCTGATCCAAAGCCCTTACCCCTTCATTCAGCGTGCCTACGTTTGAAACGAGATCCGATATTCCGCTAATTAAAATTCCCGTCTGCCCTTTCAGCGTACCAATTCCGTCCGCCAGTTTCTGCGCTCCGTCCGTATACGCCAAAACGCCGCTCTGCAGCGTATCCACGCCGTCTGAAAATTCTCCCATTTTCTGATGCAGCGTATCAAGCCCGCCGGAAAGCTCCCCGGAGCCGTCCCTTAACTGTCCCGCAGCATCGGAAAGATCGTCTATTTTTTCATCCAGTTCGGAAAAATCAAACGTTTCTCCTTCAGAAAGTTTTGGTATCCCGCTTACTGCCGTCATCGTCATACCCAGCGCAAAATTCTCTGCGTCAGCCGTCACTTCCACGTAATCCGGTATGGAAATGCCGCCGGAAAAATCACTGTCGTCAACGTCCAGGCTCTCTTTTAATCCCGGCATAGCGGCCCCGATTACAAAATTTGCATCGCCGTTGGAAATCACTTTTCCGTTTGTCACTTCTATATTGGAAAACCCGTCTTTTAAAACCATTCCTGACAATACGACAAACGGCACGCAGACGTCTCCTTTCTTTTCGTGATTTGTATAGTCAAAACGAATTTTTACTTTTCCGCTCTTTCCCGCGATTTCCTCCGCTTTCTTTTCTTTTCCGTCCAGATAGTACGTAATCTTTGCAGTAACGGGAGCCTGTTTTGTCGTCGTCCCCTGATAATAAATGTCCCTGCCGCCTGCATCCCAGCTTAAAACGCCTTCTTTTTCTTCAAATGTTTCGTCTCCCTTTACATTTTCAATTTCATTCAAATCAGAAACGTCGGAAAGCTTATCTTTTTTCTCCGGATTTTTCAGCCATTCGCTTACAATCGTCGTCTTTGCGTTTCCCGCATGATCCGCCAGAATATACACCGTTTCTTCTTTGCTTTCCGCTCCTTCCAAAAAGCCCGCCTGTTCGGCAATTTTTTCTTCCAGCTCTTCTTCCGCATTTTCCTGCGTTTTTATTTCTGTCTGCGCTTTTTCATCTTTTGCCGCATATACATTGTATCCCGCAGCGCTTCCGGAAAGCAGGGCAACCGTAAGTACGCCCGCCACAATCCGAATCGCGTATCTGTTTTTAAACTTCTCTTTTAACTCTGTTAATTTCATATCTGTTTCCTCCTGATTTTTGATCATTATTTTTATTCGGCTGAAAGCCAATGCTTGTATGAAGGATCAGCCCGTCGAATACCATAAACATCGCCGGCAGCATAAAAACCACTACAAACAGGCTGATGAAAGCCCCCCGCGCAAGCAGCATACAAAGAGCGCTTATCATATCGATGCTCGAATACAGCCCGACGCCAAACGTCGCCGCAAAAAAACTCAGCGCGCTGACTAAAACCGACTGCAAAGAGCCTTGTAACGCCGCCTCTACCGCCTCTTTTTTCCCTGCTCCGCGGGATCGTTTTCGTTTATATTTATTTGTCATTAAAATTGCGTAATCCACTGTCGCCCCAAGCTGGATCGTCCCAATGACAATAGATGCGATAAAGGGCAGCGTCGTCTTTGTAAAATAAGGAATCCCCATATTAATGAAGATGGCAAATTCAATTACGGCAACAAGAATGACAGGCAGTGAAACGGATTTTAACACGACTGCAATAATAAGGAAAATCAGCGCAATGGACGCAATGTTTACAATTTTAAAATCCCGGTCTGTAATCGTAATCAAATCCTGCGTACAGGGCGCTTCCCCGATTAACATCGCCGTCTTATCATACCGTTTTATAATTTTTCGTATGGCGTCGCATTGTGCATTGACTTCATCCGTACCCGTCCGGTATTCTGATAAAACATAAATCATCTGATACTTTCCATTGTCCAGAATTTTTCTGATTTTTTCAGGCGTCATCTCCTCCGGCACAAGAGGCCCTGTAACGGCGTCCAGCCCAAGCGCAAGTTTTACGCCCGGCACGCTTTTTAACTCTTTTTCCATCTGAAACGCGTTCTTTTTTGAAAGGCCGCTGTCTGCAAGGATGACATGCGCAGCGCCCATATCAAATTCCTCTTCCAAAACGGCCCCTGCCGTTACACTCTCCAATTCCTCCGGAAGCGTCCCGACCAGATCATAATAGACCTTATTATGATTCTGCGCATAAAACATCGGGCCTATGGCAGCGAGGAAAATGACAAGAAATACAGGATAATGCTTTAAAACCGCCCCGCCAATCTTTCCCACGTCAGGAAACAGCGGCCTGTGTTTCGTTTTTTCAAGCCACCGGTCCATAACAAGTATCATAGAAGGCAGGATTGTAACACAGCCCAAAACACCGAATACCACTCCCTTTGCCATCACTATGCCAAGATCCATTCCAAGCGTAAATGTCATAAAACACATTGCCAGAAAGCCTGCTATTGTCGTAATCGAACTTCCGACCACAGACGTTACCGTCTGGGAAATGGCGTGCGCCATTGCGCGGTTCTTATCCTGCGGATAGCGCGTTTGATTTTCCTCATAGCTGTGCCAGAGGAAAATGGAATAATCCATCGTTACCGCAAGCTGCAGCACGGCTGCAAGCGCCTGTGTGATAAAGGATATTTCCCCTGCAATCAGGTTGGAACCCAAGTTGTAGGCAATCGCCATTCCAATGCTGGCCAGAAAAATCACCGGTATCAAAAATGAATCCATCGTTACCGCAAGCACAGCCGCCGAAAGCAGGGCCGCAATTACAACATAAATGACCGCCTCGCTGTTACAGATTTTTTTAATATCCGCTACAACTGCAGACATACCGCTCAAAAGGCACTGCCTGTCTGTCAGGCTGCGGATTTCTTTTACTGCCTCTAACGTTTCGTCCGCAGACATCGACGTATCAAACGTTACAATCAGAAGAAAACTGCCCGCGTCTTCATTCTGCAGCGTTTCTTTTAATTCCGATGGCAGCATTTCCACAGGAACGGACAAATCCGCAATGCTCCCGTACCAGAGAACGTCTTTGACATGGGGCGTCTTCTTTAGCTTTTGTTCCAGAACAGAGATTTCTTTTTCTTCCATTCCGGATACGGCGCATACGGAAAATGCGCCTGTGCCAAATTCATCCAGCAAAATATCCTGCCCTTCCATTGTCTCAATGTCACCCGGAAGATATGATAATATATCATAATTGATTCTCGTATTCAGATATCCGAACATTGAAGGAATCAGCAGCAAAAAACCTGCAATCAGAATCGGCACGCGAAATTTCACAACGTTTTTTCCAAACCGAATCACTGTTTTCTTTCATCCCTTTCTTTTCTAATCTAATAGCCAGTATAAGCAAAGAAAAGGCTTTTTGAAATATTCAATCTTTCCGTTTTGTTCTGCGCAGAATACATATGGGGAATTTTGTATAGGAAAAGCGACGTTTTCCGGAAATTGTACATCTGGGCTCTTTGCTGCGCCGAGCGCACAAAAAAGCGGAGATTTTATCCAAATAAAATCTCCGCAATGGAATGTTCCATCATATAATTATAAATCTCAACCAGCTCTTTTGCCGAAACGCTCATTCCGCTTTTCACCCATGCAATCACGACAGAACACATCGACTGCGCATAATATTCGGCAATCCGCTCCGGCGTCAGCCAGGGAAACTTCTGTCTTTTATCCGCCGTATTCGCTTCCACAATGTGAAAAAGAATTTCTTTCACGCAGTCCCTGGCAATGGCCTCAAAGGAGTTCTGACCTTCCAGGCGGGCCGCCTGCATATAAAACCCCCGCTCTTTTTCCATATTCATAAATAAAAGCAGCAGCGCTTCATTGATCATCCTGTTTTCAATCAGCGGACGGACCGGCTCTAAAAGCTCCGTCCTGATAATCCACTCCAAAAGCTCATATTTATCCTGAAAATGATTGTAAAATGTTGGCCGTATCACGCCTGCCTTATCTGTGATTTCTTTAATTGTAATTTTTTCAATCGGATGGCGCAGCGCAAGCTCTTTAAAATTTTTTGCAAGCAGAGCGTCTGTTGTGTTCCTTCCCTGCACGGCTTATACTCCCTTCTGACTTTTACAAAAACTATTTTCTCCCTTCAAGCATATGATCCAGATTTTTCATAATGCTGCGCAAATAGAAAATCGTAACCAGAACAGACGCTATTTCCGCAATCGGAAATGAAAACCATACCGCATTCAGCTCTCCTGTCAGGGAAAGCAGATATGCCGCGGGGAGCAGAATGACAAGCTGCCGGATCACCGATAGCACCAGGCTGTACACGCTCTTCCCAAGTCCCTGGAACACGCCGCTCGCCACAATGGAAAAGCCTGCGAACACATAACAAAGGCAGAGAATGCGAAGCGCCGGAACGCCAATCGCAAGCATCTGCTCCGATGCATTGAAAAGCAAAAGCAATTGAGCCGGGATGAGTTCCGCCACAAGGAGCCCTGCAAACATAATTGCAACGGCTGCAAACATACTGCTCTTCATCGTCTTTATAATCCTGTCTTTATATCCCGCGCCATAATTATACGCCACAATCGGGATCAGTCCGTTGTTCATTCCGAATATCGGCATAAAAATAAAGCTCTGCAGTTTAAAGTAAACGCCGAATACCGCGGCCGCCGTAGACGTAAACGCAAGCAGGATTTTATTCATCGCAAATGTCATCACAGAACCGATTGACTGCATTAAAATCGCCGGAACAGCCACTTCATAAATCTGCCTTAACGTACTTTTATCCGGACGGATCAGAGCCGCCGAAAGGCGGATTTCCCTGTTCTTTTTCCTGTTGTAGTAAAAAGCCATAAACATAGCCACAATCTGTCCAAACACCGTTGCCGCAGCCGCCCCCGCAATTCCCATTTTCGGGAATCCAAACAGTCCGAAAATCAAAACCGGATCAAAAATCAGGTTGATAATGGCGCCGCTCATCTGCGTAATCATCGTGCAGACAGTCCTTCCCGTGGACTGTAAAAGCCTTTCAAAGCAAAACTGGCCAAACATACCGAAACTTGCCGCCGTGCAGATCAAAAGATATGTCCTGCCATACTGAATAATCTCCGGTATATCCGTCTGCATCTCAAAATAAATGCCGGAGAAAAAAATTCCAATCAGCAAAAACAAAAGATAATTGCAGACGGCCAGAAAAATCGAATTATTCGCCGCAAGATCCACTTCTTTCATCCGTTTTTCCCCAAGACGCTTTGACAAAAGCGCATTGACGCCCACTCCGGTCCCTGCCGCAACGGCAATCATAAAATTCTGAAGAGGGAACGCAAGCGATACGGCCGTCAACGCATATTCATCAATCTGAGCCACAAAAATGCTGTCCACAATATTATAAAGCGCCTGCACCAACATAGAAATTACCATTGGAAGGGAAATATTCACAAGCAGCTTGTTGACCGGCATCGTCCCCATCTTGTTTTCTGTCTGTACTTCCATCTCAAATCTTCCTCTCTGATTCAATTTTTGTCATTTTTTCTTATCTGTCATTTTTCCAGGATGAATCTTCCTCCAGAAAACCTGCCGCCTTTTGCAGTTCGCTTTCCGGCTCCCACGGTTTCCCGCTTCCGCTTCTGATTCCTTCTCCCACTTTTACAACCCGGCTGATAATAAAGAGAGCCGCAATCCCGTCATAAATCAGCGCCGCTCCCACAAAAGCCAGCACAATGGAAATCACGCCAAAACAATCCGCAATGCAGACGACTCCAAGGGCCATGTCCGCGATTGCCATAAGAAAAAGTATCCAAAAGGATTCATAACCGCCCCGCTTCGCCTCAACCGCATAGCCAAGGTCTTCAAATCCGTGTACAAAAAGCAGAACCCCGATTCCAATCAAAAGCATACTCTGAATGCTCTGCGGTCTCAGAAAAATCCAGATCCCGACAATGAAAAGCATCATGCCAAGCGCAAGATTCAGTCCGTTTCTTTCTTCCCGGTTCATCGCATAACCGATAATCCGAATCAGTCCAAGCACGCCAATCACCGCTCCGATTGCTTTGCAGGCGGCCGTCGTCACCTCTATGGGCCACAATAACAGCACGATGCCCGCCATAATGCAGACCGACGCGCTGATAATTACATCCATCTTTATCCTGTTGCAAAATTCTTTCATCCCAAAGCCTCCTCTTTTTCTCTTACCACAACAGACGGAAGCGCTATTTCACTGTACTGTGTGGAAATAATTTTTCCCCTGGATACCCTGGAATAAATTCCCTGAAATCTTCCGTCATAGACAAACAGCCCCGTCAGATTGGACACCGGAATAAAATCCGCATCCGCCCCTTTGGAAAAATCAATGTTTTTCGTCTGATACGGCAGGACAAACTCCTGCACAAGATACCCCTCGATCCGATGGCTGTCCACGATTTCTTTCCATTCCGCATCCGATTCGTATTCCACTCCGGCGAACACGCCTTTTGAACCATAGGAATCCAGAGGTTTTAAAATAAACCTGTCCTTTTGGCTTACAATTTCTTCATAGGGAAGATAATCCGCCGTCATAAGCGCCGTATAAGGAACGTGCCTCTTCACATATGTCCGCTCTTCTTCTGATAAAAATGCGCTTGTCGCAGGATGATGCAGAATCTGGTACAGAACTTTATTGTGCACAATCTGCGTCGTAAAATCCCCAATCAGGCAGACCGCCCCGTCTTTGACTGCGGATATAAAATCCGAAACTTCTTCATAATGAGAAATAATATCGCTTGTTACGGCTCTTCGGTAAATCATATCAACCGGCCTGCCGCTTTTGCCGCAAAGCCTGCCGTCCCGATAGATCAAATCCCTGATTTCACAGATTTCACATTCAATTCCGCGTTTGCGGTAACTCTCCGCAAAGATTTCAAACTCATTATTTGTCGCGCTTTCCATAAAATCCACAATCGCAACATAAGGCTTTTCCTTTGCATTTTTCGTTTCCCGGTAGATGCGAAGCGACGTTTCCGCCCAGGAATCAAACAGTTCAAACGTCTCAACGTCATACCTTTTGACAAGCGTTTCATACCCAAGCGTAAGGCGAAGCGCATGATTTAACTCCCTGTCCTCATTCATTGCGCTCGATCCGTCCGTATTAAATTCGCAGAATTTAAAATCCTTCGTTTCTTCATTATAAAAGATATCAATTCTTGCAATCGGAATCCTGCTTTTATATACCGGACTGCGCAGAATCAGTTCTTCTAATTTTCCTGGAAATCCAAACAGGCTCCGGTATTCCGCATCTTCTCTGTAATGCCGGATTACTTTATCAAATATCCCGTACAGAACTTTTACCAGATTCCGGAAATTACAGACGTCCTCTTCTGTAAACATCTTCGGCACATAAAGCGTACTGACGCATCTCCCGTGATATTTCGCAGTGGAACCATTGATGTATTCGATCGCCCGAAGCGCGCTTGCGGCGTGAGCCGCTTTCTCTTTCGCCGTATTCTCACAATATTCCCGATTCAATTCTAAAAGCTGCACATTGACCTCCTTTGACTTCCCACCCAGATTTAAAGAACAGTATAACAATTTCTTCCTCATTTGTAAAATGAAATTTGCTTTCCTTCCATAAGAAAGGAGAGGGCGCTACCCCCTCCCCAGATAAAGCAGATAAATCAACGTAAACACAAGCCCCACGTAAAACATCAAAAGCCCAAAAGAGAGGCTTCTTTGAATAATTGCATTTGTCTCCACAAACTTTTCTCTCCACATCGCAAGCCTGTGCTCATAAGAAACTTCCCTGTCAGGCTCCGGCTGCCGCAAAACCTTTCGTTTGACATGCCTGAGAAAATCCATCGCCATGCCCAGCAAATGTGTAAACTCTGACCCTTCCGCAAGCTCATGCGGGATTTTTCTGTCCCGGTACACCGTCTTTCTTAAGGCCAGAATCACGCCGTCCACAAAGCTGTCCAAAATCCTGCAGAAAACTCCTGCAATAAAGGGGAACACCTTAAGCAAAAGCGGACGGTACAAAAGCTCTTCCAGATCCCACCACCGGGGCCAGCAGTCCCGGTATATCCTGCGGCCGTCCTGTTTTCGCATCAGAAGCTTCCGGATCCCAAGATAAAGCGCAATTCCAATGACAATTGAAATCAGCCCGCCTTTTAAATTTGTCAGGCTGAAATAGGAAACCGGATGCACATTTTTGTCTAAATGCAAAAACCCCTGTCCAAGATCCGCAATCCCATCCGAAGTCAGATTCGGCACGGCGCCAAGAACCGGAAGAACCGCGGCGCTTCCCGCGATCGCAAAGGCGCTTACAGGATTCATATACCGCTTCATGCCGTCAAACCGTTCCTGCTCCTTTGCATCCATATTCTTTTCCACAAACACAGCCACATAGAGCTTTGTCATGTAAGCAAGCGTCATTCCGCCGCTGATTAAGAAAATCCACTCCGACATTTTTAAAAATCCCGAAAGCTCTGCCGACAATGCAATCCCTTCCACAATGCTCTCATGCAGCAGCGTCTTGCTGACGTACCCGTTCAAAAAAGGAATCCCGGCTATTCCAAGCGCCCCGGTCAGGAAACAGATTTTAAGCAGCGGCTTCTTTCTGCCGAAGCCCCGGATTTCATTGAGATTTAATTTGTGCAGATTCATTACCACAACCCCGGCAATTAAAAACAGGACAAGTTTAATCAGGGAATGGTTCACCATATGCAGAAGCGTTCCGCGCACCGCAAGCGCATTCTCTTCCCCTAAAATCCCCTGCATACCGATTCCTATCAGGATAAATCCAATCTGCGACATGGAAGAGCAGGCAAGCGTACGCTTCAAATCCACAGAAAACACAGCCAGAAGCGCGCCGCCAAACATTGTAAACAGCCCAAGGCCGAAAATCAAAAATCCCCATGCGCCGTCATGCAGAAAAATATTGCCGCTTACCGCCAGTACGCCGAAAATTCCGGCTTTCGTCAAAATGCCGGAAAGAAGCGCGGAAGCCGGAGCCGGAGCTACCGGATGCGCTTTTGGCAGCCAGATATGCAGCGGAAACGCCCCGGCCTTTGCTCCAAACCCGACCAGGGTGCAAATGCCCGCAATATAAAGCGTATCCGTTTCACCGCAGGAAGCCGCCGCAGAAAGCATTTCCGACATTTCAAGCGTCCCAAGCGTATGATACAAAAGGAACAGCCCCATCAAAAGCGTCATTCCGCCGATTACGGCCACAGCCAGATAGGTCGCCGCCGCCTTTATGGCTCCTTCTGTTTCCTCCTGCGCAACCCAAACATAGGAGGTAAACGACATAATTTCAAAAAAGAGAAACGTCGTAAATAAATCTGCCGACAAAAACACGCCCATTGTAGCGGAAAGCGTTACAAACTGGAAAAAATAATACCGTCCCAGACGATTTTCATGCGCAAGATATTCCCTGGAAAATAAAAGCGTCATCATCCACATAAACGCCGCTATGATTCCATACACGCCCCGGAATCCGTCCAGTGTAAAATGAAGGCCCATGCCGCAGACTTCCGGCACAAACAATTCGCTTCCCATTCCAAAAACAGCAAATATGCACATTACTGCAAATTCACCGACGCCAAAAAATGCCGCGGAAAAATCCCGGATGAAAGACAGCCGCTTTCTGTCCGCCAAAAATGCCGCAAACGCTCCGGCTACCGGCAGAAAAATTAACGCCAAAAACAGTTTTTCCATAAAAAGCCCCTCCTAACAGCCTAAAACGCCCCTTGCGCAACCGCCGTAAACAGCTCCGTCACAGGCGCAGAAAAAAGGCCAAAGCCCGCAATGCCAATCACAAATGCCAAAAGCGGAAAAAGCATCATCCAGTTTGGATCTTTTACGTCCGCAATCGCACTATAGTCAAAATCCGCGCCCGGAAAATACGCCCGGATCACAATGCCAAGCATATACATCGCCGTCAAAAGCGCGGAAATCAAAAGCGTTCCGATTCCCAGATAAGAAATCAGGCTGCCGCTTTCGATGGCCGCAGAAACAAGGTTCCATTTACTGATAAACCCACAGAGCCCCGGCACGCCCATAAGCGCAAACGACGATATCGTAAACGCCGCAAAAACTTTCGGCATTTTCTTTGCAAAACCGTCCAACTGATGAATATAATGACGCTCCGTCTGGTGCATCACCGCCCCGGCGCAGAAAAAAGAACATATTTTCATAAAAGCATGAAACACCATATGGGAAAGCGCGCCCACGAGTCCAAGCGGCGTCATAATCGTTACCCCGAACAAAATATAGGAAAGGTTGCTGATCGTCGAAAATGCCAGGCGGCGTTTCAAATGCGTCTCCCGGAGCGCCATGCTGCACCCGTAAACAATTGTAAACATCACGACTGCCATTAAAAGGCTCTGCGCCCAGGTTCCCCGCAGAAAATCTGCGCCAAAACAGTAAAACGTCAGACGTATAATCGCAAAAGCGCCCGATTTCACAACCGCAACCGCATGCAGAAGCGCAGTAACCGGAGTCGGAGCCACGCCGGCCTGCGGCAGCCAGGAGTTTAACGGGCAAATTGCCGCCTTCACGCCAAATCCAAAAAAGCTCAATACATAAATCAGCAGGAAAATATTTTTCCCGGCCCCAATCTTCTCCGCATTTAAAACGCCTCCCAGGATAAATTCCGAAGTTTCCCCATAAGTAATCAGAAAAATCATGCCGATAAATGCAAACGCCGCGCCTCCGATGGAATAATACAGATACTTCCGGCTTGCAAGAATCGCTTCTCTTGTCAGCGTATGCATAACAAGCGGCAGCGTCACCAGCGTAAGAAGCTCATAAAAGCAGTACATGGTCAGAAAATTATCCGCAAGGGAAATCCCAAGCGTCACGCCGTAGGTAAACGTATAGAACATAAAAAATGTCCTCTCGTGCTTTTCCTTCGTCATGTATTCAAACGCGTACAGCGTGGCAAACGGCCACAAAAACGACACCAGACCCGCAAATATGGTTCCAAGCCCGTCAAGCTGAAATGCAATCGTCAGATTTCCCGTAAAATTTACAAGCGTAAACGCCTCCCCTGGCCTGTGAAAAAGCAGCAGCCAGACCAAAACAGAGGTGAAAATCACGACGCTCTCCAGATAAACCATCATATAAGCCCGCTTTTTCCATCGAACCAGCGGAGTAATCATCCCTCCAAGGCAGGGAATCAGCACAACTAAAAATAACCAGAACGCATTCATAGATTCCCCTCCTTACATCAAAAGCGCGGCAAACGCCTCAAACGCATACACAAGCACATTTGGCACAAGTCCTATGACAATCGTAAGAGCCGCCAGCGCAAGCAGCGGAACAAGCATAAAGCCGGACGGTTCTTTGCCTTTAAAACGGGAAGCGTCATACCCTTCCCCCGGAAAAAACCCCTGCATCGTAACCGGAAGAAGATACCCTGCCGTAAGCAGAGCGCTTACAAGCAGCACAACAGGGCCAAGCCAGGAAAATACCGGTATCCCGGAAGCAATGGCGCCGGACGCCAGATGCCATTTGCTGACAAATCCGCTTGCCGGCGGAATCCCAATCAGGCCAAGCGACACAATCGTATAACACCAGAGCGTAACCGGCATACCGCGTCCAATCCCCTTAAGCTCTTCCACACGCTTTGCGCCTGTCCGGTAAATAATTGCCGCAGCGCATAAAAACAGCCCGACTTTAATAAACGCATGAGCCGCCACATGAAGCAGCGCCCCCGAAAACGCCTCCGGCTGCAGAACGGAAAGGCCGAACAAAATATAAGAAAGCTGGCTGACTGTCGAGTAAGCAAGCCTCCTTTTCAACACAGGCTCCCGAAACGCCAGCATCGATCCCATAAAAACCGTGACAAGCGCAAGCGTCATCCACACGGTCTGAACCCAGGTGCCGCGCAGAAAATCCGCCCCGATCATCTGATACGCCACACGGATAACCGCCAGAACGCCTCCCTTTACAATGACGCCCGAAAGAACTGCGGACGCAGGCCCGGGCGCAACCGGATGCGCCGTCGGAAGCCACGCATGCAGCGGAAACATTCCCGCCTTTACGCCAAAACCAAGCAGCAGCAGCATAGAGGCGACAAGAAACAGCGTGCCGTGCTCCTGCAAAACGGCGGCAGGAATCACGCCTCCCTCCGCAAATACAATCGTCGTCCCGTAACGGCAGATAACATACACTCCAAACAGCGCCATATACGCACCCGCAAAAGAAAAAAACAGGTACCTGAGCCCCGCCATAACAGCTTCTTTTGTCTGCGTATGCAGCACAAGCGGCATGGAGGTAAGCGTCATCAGCTCATAAAACAAATACATTGTAATCAGGTTTCCGGCAAAATCCAGTCCCAGAAGCACGCCGAAAACAATCAGATAAAACCCAAAATACCGTTTTTCATGTTTCTCATGCTTCATATATTCAAATGAAAAAAATCCGGCAAGAATCCAGACAATCGTAACCACAAGAGAAAAATAGCGTCCCAGAAAATCAATTTTAAAATATACCGGAAACTCTTTTGTCAGCTGAAACAGGGTCAGTCCCTCTTTTACCCCAAAAACGGCGTAACACGCGCAAACGCCCGTAATGATCAAAACGGTTCCCACATAGACAAGAAGAGAATTTCTTTTCTGATATTCTTTTTTCAACAACAACACAACGCCTGCCAGAATCGGAAAAAATACCGGCAGCAGCAAAAAACGCTCCATCTTCCTTCTCCTTTCACACCCTTTGCGCATCCCCTTCCGCCCGAGCCGTCCCCGCAGGGCGGGAACGTCCGGCATTACACTGCGTTATGCAAAAACAGACAGGCCCTGCGCAATCCAGTCCGTAATCGGCTGCGACCACATCCCAAGCCCAATATTCAGCACGACAAAACACAGAAGCGTAAATGCGTACAATGGATTTTCCCGAATAGAAACCGATTTATATTTACATGAAACCGGCGTATAAATCCGAATTACCGTTTTCATAAAGTAAATTGCATTTAAAACCGTACTGACCGCAAGCACAATCAGAGCCGGCAGCATCTTTATCTGACTCTGTACGGCCGCCTGGGAAAATAAAAGCTTGCTGATAAAACCGGAAAACAACGGAATCCCGACCATGGAAAGAGAACCGACTGTAAACGCAAGCCCGGCGCAGACGTTTCGGTAAGCCGAACCTGTCAGTTCAATAAACTCCTTATGATCTCCGGAAACATCCGTCAGTCCCACGCCCGATACAAACAAGAGGGATTTCGTCGCCGCATGGGCCAGAATATGAAACACTGACGCTGCCATGCCGGCAGAAGTCCCAAGCCCGAATCCCATATAGATGTAACCAATCTGAGCCACGGAAGAGTACGAAATCATACGGCGGATATCATTTTCACGGATTGCGCTTGTCGAACCCATAATCATTCCGGCAAGCCCAAATACAAACAGCACATTGATAATCCTGCTCTGCACAAAAATATCAAATCCGATGACCCGGTAAATGATCTTAATCAGCAGAAAAATGTATCCTTTTGACACAAGGCTTGAAAGCATCGCCGCAGAAGATACGGTCGAATATCCGTAAGCGTCCGGAAGCCATGCATGAAACGGAAACAATGCGCTTTTAATCGCAAGTCCGACCACAAGCAAAGCTATCATCACCAAAAGAGGGATTACATACGTACCGTCCGCCGCAATTGCCTGGATACTGGCCTGGACGTTGCTCATCAAAAGGTGTCCCGTCATATCGTAAAGCATACAAAGCCCGATTAAAAACAGGCCGGATCCAAGCAGGCTCATAATCATATAGCGCGTAGCCGCTTCAATTGCACGTCCGCTTTCCATAATCATAATCAGGCCGCAGGCCGCAATCGTATTAATTTCCACAAATACATAAGCCGTAAAAAGGTCATTCGTATAAACCAGCGCCAAAAGGGAGCTTAACAGAAGATCCACCATGATAAAATAAAGATTTTCCTTCTCCGGATCAACCTCCATCTGAATCTTTCTCCGCCCTCCGTTTAACGAAAGCAGCATAATTACGCAGAAAAACAGCGCCATCCCCGCTTCTAAGGAGCCAAAGCGGATTTCATTCCCAAACGGCGCCGGAAAATGTCCCATCACATATACGTAGCTTTGTCCCGTCGTATACGTGTAATACAGCGTGCATGCCGACAAAATGCCGACGACAGACACCACAAACGTATTGATGCGTCTTGCGCCCCTGCCCTTTACCGCCGAACTGATAATTGCCGAAAACATCGACAGCAGAATGGAAAGGCAGGGGAAATTTCTTATCATTTCCATTTACAGCCCTTCCTTCTTTAATCTCATTGTAATCTCATCCAGATCCAGCGTATGATATCTGCGGTAAAGCCGGATCGTCAGAGAAAGCATCAGCGCCGTCACCGATACGGAAACGACAATCCCCGTCAAAACCAGTCCGCTTGGAACCGGATTGATATAAGTTTCCGGACTCAAATCGCCGTTTACGACAATCGGCGCGATATGCCCCTCAATATAGCCTTTTTCTGCAAGGAAAAGATAAACGGCCGTATCCATAATATTTAAACCGATAATCTTCTTAATCATATTCTTCTGAAGCAGCAGATTTGTAAACCCAATCCCAAACAAAGCCACGGCAACGACTTCCGCGTAATTTACAAGCAAATGCTCTCCCATTTATAACCCTCCTCTGCGAAACAGCGCATAAAACGCATACATGGTGCACGCCACCTCAGAACCAACAAAAATATTGATCGGCAGCGTAATGCCGCCGCTTAATATTGTCCCCGGCTCTCCAAGCGGAATCAGGCATGGCAGCCCGTTTGCGCCTGTCAGAAAATAATACGTCACAATGCAGCCGTAACAAAGCAGCGCTGTCACTTTCACGCATTTATAGACCTTTTCGTTAAAAAAACGCTCCGTTTTCTCAAAGCCAAACGCCGCCACATATAAAATCAGTCCGGCTCCAATCATCGCCCCGCCGGAAAATCCGCCGCCGGGCGAAAGATGTCCGTTCAATATGATGTAAATTCCAAACAAAAACACGATCGGAACCAAAAGCGATGCTATCGCCTGAAGAATGACATCGTTTTTCGGTTCAAACCCTCTGTCGTTTGATTCCTTGTTCTCCCTGATTTTTTTCTCGTCAACCATCAGCATAATCATTACGCAGCAGGTCGCGATAAAAAGCACGTTTGTCTCGCCAAACGTATCAAACGCACGGTAAGAAAGAATCATGCCCGTTACGATATTGACGGCGCCCGTATCTAAAAGTCCGTCCGTAATATATTTTTCAGAAACCTCGTTGTTCGTCGGCCTTATCTCTCCGCCTACAGACGGCAGGTAAGATACTGTAATCACAAGCAGCGTTACAAGGGCTATGCAGAACACAATGCTGAGACATTTATAAAGCGCGCCGAAAAAACGCAGCTCCCGGTTGTGGCTGCTGTCATAAACCTCCGCGATTACCTGCTGCCTGTCTTTCATACGCTCCTGAATCGTCGCTTCCTCTTCCCGGTATTCCTGCTGGGGACGCATTTCCATATTGCCTACAAACGCATCCTTTTCCCCTCCCAGCCAATGAAAAAAGCGATACGCAAATGTCCGTTCGTATTCACTCTGTTTTCTGATGCGGCTCATCTTTCTCCTCCTCTTCCTGCTCCTGACGGATCGCATGAATCTTTTTCAGCGTTACGAAAAACAGGACGCTCGTCACCCCGGCGCCTACCGCCGCTTCCGTAATCGCAAGATCCGGCGACTCCAAAAGAATCCAGATAATCGACATAATCAGGCTGTACGACATGAAAATCAAAATCGAATTCAGCAAATTTTTTGAAAAACTGACGGAAATCGCACAGACAACCAGAAAGCCCAGAAGAATTACGTTAAATATCATCATTGCCCGCCGTCTCCCTTCCGCTTTCCCTTTTTCTTATCCCTTATAATCCTAATGCTGCAATGGTCAAGCAGCCGCTTATCCGTAAACATCTGCAGTTTTGCAATCATATGAGAAGACACGGGGGACGCGCACCACAAAAAGACAATCACAAGCGCAATCTTTGCCGTCGTGGCGTTCCATCCGTTCGCAATCATAAGCCCAACAAGGCAAAGCCCTATGCCAAGCGTATCCCCTGTTGCAGCAATCTGCATACGGTTTAAAACATATTTAAAACGGTACACGCCAAAAATTTCCAGGAAAAAAATCGACATACCAAAAAGCAAAAACCCTACGACCAGAAAAAAGCGAATCCACTCAATAACTGCCATACTTCTCCCCCTCTTTGCTCTTCCATTCCATATATACGCCCATATACACTTTCGTCAGTATAATGACCGCCAGAAAACTGATCATGGCATAAATCAGGCAGATATCCACCAGGTATCCCTCCTGAAACAAAACCGCAAGCACCGCAATCGCTACCATAACCATCGTGCCCATCATATTGACCGCCACAAGCCGGTCTGCCATCCTCGGCCCTGCAACCGCCCGGATCAGGCACGCAAAAAATAAAACCGCAAGAATAATCAAAAGCCCGGTAAACAAAATTCCATACGCCTGATCCAATGCCGTTATGCCGCTATTCATGCCAATTCCCCCGTCCTTTTTTCTTTTTTTTCACATTTTCATCCATTTGCTCCATTTTTCGCAGCATCCGGACAAATACGCTTTCCTCGATCCCTTCCACAAGCTCCACATCCAGCGCATGGACGATCAGTTCGTCTCCCTCAAGGCCCACGGTAATCGTCCCCGGCGTCAGCGTAATTGAATTTGCAAGCGCCACTTTTGCCGCATTCGACTTTAAATCCGTATGAAACCGTACAATGACAGGCTCCACTTCCCGCCGGAAACTTAACGCCAGCCGGATCGCGCTCATATTTGACTTGATAATCTCCCAGATTAAAATCAGGATATAGGCCAGGATATACGGCAGTTTCCGAAATAAGAGAACATCCTTTTCAATGGAATAGTCCAAAAACCTGCAGGTAAACGCATACATTCCGCCTGCAATGACCAGCCCGAAAACAAATATTTCCCATGTAAACTGCCCGTTTAAAAGTATCCACAATAACAGAAATACAATATACATACACTCTCACACTCCGATAATAATTTACACCCCTGTCAAAAAGAAATCAAGTCAATCCTGACTTTTTTTGCATTTTATGATCAATTAGCGGAAAATAGAAAAAAATGGCAGTTTCCGCCGCCTGAAAAATCCTCCCGGATTTCTGTAATCAAAATCCGGGAGGAATCTTCCTTCGATTTCTTATTTCATTTTTGCTTTTTTATGAATTCCGGCTTTTTTCAGTTTCTTTAACAGGGATGCTTTCTGTTTTTTATTCATCTTCTTTGCCAAAACCGTAATTTTTGCGGAAGTCTTCTGAAAAGCGCCTGCTTTTATGGTTTTCATCGTCTTGCCTTTCAGCTCCGCCGTCTTTAGTTTCCTGCAGCCAAAGAACGCCTGTTTTCCAATTGCAGTTATATTTTTCCCAAAAATCACTTTTTTCAGATTTCTGCAGTTTTTCGCCGCAGCGTTCCCTACCTGTGTGACCCTGCAGGTTACGCCGCAGATTTTTACTGCTGCCGGAATATTCAGCGACGCCGTATTTTTCCGGACTACTTCCACAAGCGACGCTGTTTTCTTCTCTGCGTCAAGAACCTGATAGCGTCCGGGGCCTGTGATTTCCTCTGAGCCTTTTTCAAATCTCAAAACTTCCCCGCCGCCTTTATTTTCCGCCGCACTTTTACAGATGATTACGGCTTCCACGTCATAATCCGGCAGAAGATAAAGATAATTCCCCCGATCCAGACATTTTAGCCCCCTCACTTCAAACAGAATGCCGCCCGGCTGTACGCTGCCGCTGTCCGCCGGCTGCGCTTTCACTGTCGTCCGGGCCTTTTCATAAAATTCTCCGGATTCCACCCCATTCAAAAAAGCTCTCTTTAAATTGCCGCTTTCCTGGCTTACCGTTACTTTTATCACAGCCTGGTTTCCGCTGTCCGCCCACACCGGCAGGCCGTCCTTTTGCGACCACGCGCGGCTGTTTTTCTGTGTGCCGCCGCCGCTGTTTAAATACCAGGCCGCCTTTCCTGACAGAAAATCCTGTTCTGTCAGACGGCCTTTGGAAAACCCGGGATTACATCCCCCTTTTTTACAGCTTAAATCTAAATAATAACAGTTTGAAATCGTCCCATTTCCTATATATCCGTATACTGCGCCGTACAATTCTCCCGCAGACCGGCAAATCTTCCCATAATTATAGCATCCGTCTGTATTTCCATACAGATAAACTCCGATTCCCGCTGTTTTTGCATTTCCGTCAAATTTTCCGTCAATTACCGCAAGGTTATAACACATGCGCACAGAGGACCCTTCGTAACTGTAACCGACAATTCCGCCTACAGAAGCCGCGCTGTCCGCACGGATTCCTCCGCGGGCAAAGCACTTTTCAACCGTTCCCGCATTCACCCCGGCAATCCCGCCTGCAAAAGCCCCCGCTTCCGCCTGATTCAGAAAATGAATGGTTCCGTCCACGTAAGAATTTACAATCTTCCCTGTTTTTTCATTTATTCCGGCAATGCCGCCAATGTTTCCGCTTCTGCAGTCAAACACCAGCGTTCCGCCCGCCATGCAGTCTGAAATCGTCCCACGGTTAACCCCGGCAATCCCGCCCGTTCCGCCAAAAGTAAACCGCAGGTTTTCCCCTGTCACTTCACAGCCGCTTATCATCCCCTCATTCACCCCGGCAATCCCGCCTGAATGAGAAGCTCCAAGCGCAAGTCCGGCGTCTGAAAGCTTTACGTCTTTTACCGTCCCATTTTCGCCCACATATCCAAACAGGCCGCCCCAACTGTAAATATACTGATAGGACAGATTGGAAATGGAATGTCCTCCGCCGTCAAACGTGCCCTGAAATTTTGAATTTGAATCCCCAGCCGCTTTATGTACAATTCCTGTCAGATCCAAATCGCAAAGCAGACGCACGGTCTGCTCTCCGTAACTGTTCCCGGACGACACGTCTCTTGCAAACGCTTCAAACGCATCTGCGCCTTCAATCAGGATAACCGCACGCTTTAACGCGTTTCCTGCAGCCATTAACGCCGTAACTGCATTTGCGATTCCCCTTTCAGAAGGGTTCTCCGACTGATATACATCCATTGCGGCATATTTTGCCGCCGTAAAATCCGCCCAGGACGACGCCGTATAATCGCCCTCTGCCAGATTCTCCCGTTCAATCTCCTCAACCGCCTGTAAAATCCGTGATTTTTCTACTGACGGCACATTATCGGTAAACGCCTTAATGCATACGTTTTTCATATCCAGATTCCGGCTCTCTTTTGTATCCGTCCATGCTCCGTTTGAATAGAAAAACGACTGTCCCGCTTCTGATGAATAATTTTCCCCTGATTCGATATAGGAAAACCCTGTGCCGTGATTTTCTTCTGTCAGTTCCACCGACACGGCATATTTCATGCCACTTCCCAAAAGCACGCTTTTTTCCAGAGGAACCACATGATATCCCGGATGCTCAAACGTTCCGCTCTGTACGCATACCAGAACCCCGTCCGAAGGAACGTTCATTTCCGTCGTCCCTTCCGCATAAATTTCAATCCGGTAATCGTATTTTCCATAAGCGTAAAACGAAACTGCTTTCAATTCTTCCGCCGCTTCCGCACGAAACATATTGGCCGTTTTTTCGCTTGCCACAAAAAGATTTCCGCACGCGCCGTCATACTGTCGGATGTTGTCATAATTATCCGGCGCCTCCGCCTGAAAGCTGCAAAAGTCTCCGACCGTCGCGTCTTCATAGGAAATCCAGAAGTACCCGCCTTCCGCCCAGCCGTCTCCCCAACTGTTCCTGCAAAGCCATGCGCCGTCTTCTGCCGGCGCCTTTCCTTCATCGTCAAACTTTATTTTGGGATAATCGTCATTCCAGCCGACAATGCTGACGGAATGATCAACGGCCCTCCCTGCGGCCGACGCGTTATATACATTCACCTCCGCCGTGTGAAACGTTCCGTCTCCCGAATGAAACGAGCACATCACGGCGCCCTTTTCCATCACAGCGCTTTTCACTTCCTCCGGCGTATACAAAATATCCGCGTCCGTCAGATGGCTTACGGAAGAGCTTCTCTGGCTCTCCTCCAAATCTTCCATAGCGTCATTTGCCGCATATGGATAATCGCTTTCGGCTGCGGCCCCGTACCAGCCTCCCAGCACGGCTATCGCGCTGTAATAATTGCCGCCGCCATACCAGCCGTAGGTTTCATTGTAAACGTCTTCTCCGTCCTGCTGCGCCTCGTTTCTTCTATGGGAAAAATACGAAAGATGCCGCTCGGAATAATCCGCATCCTCCGCATCCACAAAACCTTTTTTTATCATATTGGATTCCATGGAGCTTAACGCCGCATGCGCCCAGCAGGTTCCCCACTTTCCCTGATCCCTGACCAAAGGAAGCTCTCCCTGTCCGGCCATACTGTAGCTTGCGGGAAACTTCGTCCTGCTGCCGTGCGCCGCCGCGGTTTCCTCTGCGATTTCCAACTCCGCTTCCCTGCCGTCCCGATCTGTCCACACAATATCCTGATAGCCATATTGGGAGACGTCCCCTTTCTTTTTTAACATCAGCGCGGGAAGCTCTTCCTCCATTGGCCGTTTCACCGCGCCTTCCGGTTCTCCATTCTCAGGCAAAATCCTCTTCTCTTTCTGCGGATTTTTCACATTCTGCGCATAAAGCCCTGCGTCCGGCAGCGCGCCAAATACAAAAATCCCGGCAAGCAGCATACTGATTCCGCGTTTCATCCAATCTCTGCGTCTCAATTTTATCTCCTTATTCTCAAATCTGTTTTTCTCAAAAACTTTCCTTTCAAGCGTCTGATATTTTCAGTATACAGAGAAACGCGTCCTGATTCAAGAAAAAACCTGCTTTTCTTCTTTATTCTTCCTGCAGCCGCACCCTGCTGCCGTCTTTCACGTCTTTATCCGATTCCACGACAAACATTTCCTCATCTGTCAGCTCTCCGTCTTCTAAAGCCGCATATTCTTCATCCCGGTCCAGCTCCTTTACTTTCCTTTTTTTCACTGTAAGTTCTGTTCCAAGTATCGTCTCCTGTTCCTCCACAATATAGATATAATTCGTGCTGTCCTGGGAATGCAGCGCCGCAAGCGGGACTGTACAGGAATATCTTCCGACTTCTTTTCGGATTTTCAGTTTTCCCGTTTCCCCGATTTTTGCTTCCGTATTTGAAACCCTTCCCGTTATCTGACAGCTTCCATCCTCCAGCTCGCCAACGGCGTCAATGACTACTCCCATCATCTCCCTCGCGCCGCCGGGAAAAGAAATATCCATCTTATCGCCAGGCGTCACATAGGATTTTTCTTCCTGCGGCAGCACAGCCTGAAACAGTTTTTCTCCATTTGCATCGCTTAACACCATCGCCGACGCGTCCCCGGTCCGCTCTCCGGCCCGCACCAAAATCCTGCTGACATATCCGGACATACTGCACACGACTTTTCCCCCGGACTGTTTTAATGTAAGCATCCCTTCACGGGTTTCTTTCAACTGGCGAATTATGTTCTGCTGTTCCGTTTTCGACCCTCCGCTGCCGTTTTTTGCATCTTCCAACGCTCTTTGCGCCTGCTTGACAGATTCGCTGCGGCTTTTATTGGCGTCGCTTAACGCCTGCTCTTTTTCTGAAACGGCGTCGTTTAACGCCTGTTTTTCCTGCGCATAGCTCTCTGAAAGCCTTGCGTCCAGCGTTTTTTTATAAAAGCGGAACTCCTCTTTTTCCTTTTTTGAAGCGTTTTTCTTTTTCGCAGCCTTAGAAAGCTTCTGATACTCTGCGTCCTGTTCATATGCCTTTTGTTTATACTGTTCCTCGGAAGGGCATCCGTCCCGCAGCGCCACTGCCGCCTGATACGCTTCATTTGCCCGGAAAACGTCTCCGTCCGACATATCCGAAGCATCCTTTAAATCCTGATTTGCCCTGTTTACGGCCGAAGTTCCGGCAGCGTTTAATTCCGCAAGCTTTTCCTCTTCCGCCTGTATCTGGCTGTCCAGATCCTGTAAAAGCTTTTCCAGATCCTTAAGCTCTGCCTCAAACAGCACATCACCCGGCTCCACCTGCTGCCCCTCAACCACGCATACTTTTTCCACCAAAAATCCGGGGCCTGTCACTACGGGAACTTCTTCTGTTGTGATCACGGTTCCTTCCGCTTCAATATTCCGGTTCAAAGCGCCGGCCTTTATATTCCCCAAAGTCACTTTTGGCATTTGATAAGCGTAAATCCCGCGTGATACAATGGTGCAAACCAGCATAAACAACATAAAAATTCCGAAATATCTGACTGCGCGTTCTTTCTGTTTTTTCATGCTCCACCGCTCCTTCATCCCTTCATCCCCGACGATATGATCCCCTGCTCCAGATAATCCTGCCCCATAAAGAATACAAACACTGCAGGAATCAGCATAATCACCGACGCCGCAAGCGCCATTCCGGCATACTGCAAATTGATTTCCGGAAGATACAAAGACAACGGCCATTTAGACGGCGTAGAAAGAAAAGCCAGCGGCTGCTCCACCATATTCCAGTACTCCAAAAACCCAAGCACAAGCGCGGATAAAATTCCGGGCGAACCAAGCGGAACGCCAATCCGCAAAAAAATCTGCCATTCTCCGGCCCCGTCAATCCGGGCCGCCTCATATAATTCTTTTGGAACCGCGCAAAAACTCCGGTACATTAAAAAAACAGGAAACGTTGAAAACACTGCCGGAAGAATCACCGCAAAATGCGTATCCATAAGCTTCATACCGTTTAATGCCAGATAAGACGGCAGCATCATTACGCTAAACGGCATCATCATCAAGATTACATACGTCACATAAAGCGCTCCCCGCCCGCGAAAAGAAAATTTGGCAAACGCCCACGCCGCAGGAATCGCCACAAACATCTGCCCAAATAAAATACACGCCACAATTTTCACTGAATTCCAGAACACCGATAAAAACTCCGGCGTATAAAAAAGCAGCTTCACCAGATGCCGCGCCGTCGGATAAAACGGCAGCAAATGCCAGCTTATCTTTCCGCCGGATGCGCCGATCACTGCGGCAAGCGAATCCGACAGCTCCCTTTTGCTCTTTAACGCCCCAAGCGCCGACGCAATCACCGGAAGGCAGATTGCAATTCCTATTACAAATAAAATTCCACGAAAAATTTTCATTTTCATTCGCCGTCACCTTCTTCCCACTGCCACAGCTTTTCAAGCGCAATTGAGCATCCTGCAAAAAATACTGCCAGCAAAACGCCCGCCGCCGCCATTTTATCAATTTCCAAATTCGTAAACCAGTTATTAAACAAATGCTGTAAAAGATACATACTCTTCTGCGGATAAGACCCGGCCACCAGATACGCCTCGCGGAATACTTTAAACGAATTTAAAAATGACAGCATCGTAATCGTGTAAAACACCGGGCGAAGCTGCGGCATCACAATATAAAACAAACACTGACGCTCCGTTGCCCCGTCCACTCTCGCCGCCTCGGTATAGCTCTCCGGAACCGACATCATTCCCGCAATCCAGAGCGCTACCGTATAGCCTAAATTTTTCCAGATATAACTGATGACAAGAACCCAAAATGCCGCCCCGCTTCCAAGCCAGTCAATTTCTTTTATCCCAAAGGCCGTAAGAAGCTGATTCAAAAGCCCCGCCTCATGGAAAAACGCCTTCCAAATTAATACAAGCGCCGCCGTAGGAACCGCCATGGGCAGCAAATAGATGGATTTTAAAAACCGCATCCATTTGCTTTTATAAATCCCAAAAGCCGCCAGAAAGGAACAAATCAAAAGAATCGGTATCCCCACGCCTGCAAACCGGAGCGTATTCATCATTGCCAGATGGAACGCGCCGTTTTCAAACACCGTCTGATAATTTCCGGCTCCGTTTGAAAACGAACGAATCAGCATATCCGCAAACGGAATCAGGGCAAATACAAACACTCCGATTACGCTTGGCAGTAAAAACCAAACTCTACTCCGCAAGATAGATGTCCACTTTCTGGACAATTTCACCACATCCTTCATCTGCCGAAACATCTCCGGAAAGGACTTTCGCCCCGATTTCCAAAACTGCATTTTTGATTACTTCATCTGACAATCCGGGAGAAGAAAGCCGTTTCACCTTTTCTTTTAACGCGTCTACAGCCTCCTTTTCGGGCCATTTTACTTCAAAATGCACCCTGTCTTTTGTCACGCCGTCCTCACTTGCAACGGATGAGGTAAAGCCCAACACACTTTCATCGTTTGGCTTTGGATTTTCAAAAAACAGATCAAACGCATCTTCATTCACCGGAAGGCCGTCCGAAAGATCCGCCTTCTGAGCCTCTGTGCCAAGCAGCTCTTTTAAAAATTCCAGGGAAAGCTCCATCTCTTTTGATTCTGCGTTGACGCCGCATATTCCCTTTGGCGTAAAAATATTTTCTTCGTTCACAAGATCATATGACGAATTTGGAAACCGCTCATGCTTAAGCGTACCGATAAGGTATTCCAAATCCTCCACGCTGCTTATTGTCCCCAAAATAATCTCCTGTCCCTTACCCAGCGCGCTCATAACGCCGCTCGCGTCTATCGGGAAATTTCCTTCTTCATCTTCCATCCCGTTTTCCTGCCTCCACCGAACGCTGTTTTCATGGCTCTGTAAATCCTGCTGCGTGATATTTTTCTGTTCTTCTTCATAAATTTCCTTTGCTTTTGTCAAAAACTCACGCAGCGCCTCCGCATCCGTTTCCCCGTCCTTTACAAATGCCTGAAAAGAAAGCGTCATATACAGCCGTTTGAGCAGTTCCTCCGGTGTGTAAGTCCCAAGCGCCGTTATGGAATCCGGAGCTTTTTCTTTCGCCGCTTTGACTGCAGCGGCAAGGGAAGCCATATCCGAAACGCTCCCTATCACATCCGTTTCCCCGGCAATCACCGGAACTCTGTAACGAAGAGGAACGGCATACAGGCCGCCGTCGCCTTCATAGGATTTCAGAATATCAGAAAAATATCTGTTCTCCTGTTCCAATCTTCCGATTGTTTCACTTAATTCCAGCAGCATGCCTTTCCCGATATAAGAATCAAGCGGCATACCGTCCAGCAGAAGAATATCCGGCCCTTCCTTGGCCAAAAGCCTTGTATTCAGATTCTTTATAGCGTCCTCTCTCGTCATGCCGTAATCGCCGGAAAGCCCGATTTCCTGTTTTACATAGACGTCCGGATGGCTTTTCCTGAAAATACTGATCGCCCGGCTGACCGTCATATTCTGCTCCAGAGAAAAAATACTGATCTGCTGCGTCGGAACGGAAGGCGCCTCTGCGTCATACGTATATAAATCAATTTCTCCGTCCTCATACCCAATTAAAAAGCTTCCGTCGTCATTCTGTAAAATCCCCGCCGCTTTCTTCGTCGGATCTCCCAGGCTGCAAAGTCCGCCGTCCAGCATCTTTTCCATTGCCCCTCCGCCTATAACATGGCTGTAAAGCCCGCTTTTTGAAGCGGAATATATGGTATTTTCTTTGCTGTTAAAACAAAACGCCATCTCCCGGTACATCGGGCTTTCCTGTTTGATAAATCCCATAAGCTCTTCGTCTTCCATCGCGCTTCCCGCTGAAAGCTGATAGAGCCATTCTTTCGTCAGAAGATAATCCCCTGCCAAAAAAACCGTCTCATAACTTTCCTGGCTCTCGCTGATTTTATTCATCATCCCGTCGTCCAGATTAATTGTGTATGCATATCCGCCGTTCATTAACGCCGCTATTGTCCGCTCCCCGGTAAACGCCGCCCAGGAAAGATAAAATTTATCCCCCGAAGGTTCTGTCAGCGTAACCTCAGAAGCGTTCCCTTCCCTGTCAATATAAAAATATCTTTCATTCACGCCGTTTTCCGCCGTCTCATTCCAGTCCACATAGGAAAAGAAAACAGCTCCGTCCGGAGCGATTGTCTGGCTGGTAATTTCAATCTCTTCTTTTCCCGTCCTTTCGGCAAGCTCAGGAAGCTCTTTTTCTTCCCAACTGTCCCCGTTGTCTCCTGAAATCAAAAGGCTTCCCTTATCCGGATTTAATAAAGCAATGCTTCCATCAGACAGGCGCACCATTTCTTCAATGGTTTTTAAACCGTCCGGCGTCGTCTTCTGCGTCTCTACATAACGTCCCTTTGCAACGTCTTTTATATCTTCCTCATTTGAAGAAGACAACGGAGATTCTGTCCCTTTGTTTACCGTCTCTTCATTGCCGCCTCCGCAGCCTGTTGTAAAAAGCAGCATTCCCGCCAAAAACAGCGGCAGTTTTCGTATTTGTTTCCATCTTTTCATGGTATGCCTCCTCCTTTATGCATTTTTTCTTCGCTTAAAAAGCTAACAGACGAATCTTTAATTTATCTCTAAAATTTTAGAGGTTATTTAAAGTTTTCTGTGATAAACTAAAAACAATCAAACGGAACGATCCTTTTCATCGTTAAATTACACAAAAATCAAAAAGGAGCCCTTATGCGAATATTACTTGTAGAAGACGATAAACATCTTTTAGAAACCCTCGCCTACCAACTGGCTGCCGCAGGATTTGACACGGACGCCTGCGATAACGGCGAAGACGCTCTTTATTATATAGAGGAAAACATTCACGACCTGATCCTCTTAGACCGCATGATCCCTCTGATTGACGGCGTTGCCCTGCTCAAAAAAATCCGGTCTGCCGGAAACAAAACGCCCGTTATCCTTTTAACCGCCCTTGGCGAACTGCATGATAAAATCACCGGCTTAGATTCCGGCGCAGACGATTATCTTGTAAAGCCATTTGCCTTTGAAGAACTGCTCGCACGCATCCGAAGCGTCTGCCGCCGTCCAAGGGCCTGGCAGGACATAAAAACCCTCACATTCGGCGATCTGTCTTATTCGCCGGATGAAAACCGTTTAACGGGCCCGCTTGGAAGCTGCACGCTCTCCAAAAAAGAAGGCTCTCTGCTTTCCGTTTTTCTGCAAAATCCTTCTCAGACGCTTCCCCGCGCCACGCTGCTCTCCAAAGTCTGGGGACTGGACACAGATGTGGAAGAAGGAAACCTTGACAACTATATGCACTTTGTCCGCCGCCGCTTAAAATCTGTCAGCAAATGCGTTTCCATCAAAACCGTCCGCGGAATCGGATACCATCTGGAGGATGCTTCTCATGTATAAAAAACTGCACAGGCGATTAACGCTGCTCTTTACCGGAGCCGCCGGCGCCATACTCATCGTTATGTCCGTCAGCTATCTGTATATGTCGGAAAAAGAACTGACGGCAAACAGCTTCTTAAGTTTTTCTTCCAAAGTCGATTCCCTGACGTCAAGCCTGGAGCAGCAGACCTCTCTGACCTGGGAATGGATCTCAAAAACCGCCGTCAATCAGGGTTTTCTCCTCGCTCTTTATGACAACGACGCCCCCATTGCCTACAACCGCATCGTCCTTACCAGAGAAGAGTCCAGGCTCGCCGACGAAGTCAGGGCTTACACGGAAAAAACATACCCTCAGCTTAAAACCGGCTCCAGTTATTATACCGTGCATCAGGAATTTTCCTATACCTTCTCTAAAAAAGAGATGTTTCACGCCTCCGTTTTTAACATCCGGAAAAACCACGGCATCCTGACCGGTATTTTGCTTTCTTCCAAAAAGCCTTTTCTGGAACAAATTAAAACGCAGCGCCTGAAGTTTGCCGCAATCAACATCATCGGTATTCTGAGCCTTTTTCTGTTTTCTTATTATTTTACCGGAAAGCTGCTTGCACCGATTGTGGAAGCCAGAAAAAAACAAACGGAATTTGTCGCTGCCGCTTCCCATGAGCTGCGGACGCCGATTGCTGTCATCTGCTCTGCCATATCGGCGGCAAAAACTGCTCCGGATGAGAAAAAAGAGCATTTTTTTTCCATTGTCGAATCCGAATCCATGCGGCTTTCCACTCTGGCAGACGATCTTTTGTTATTAAACCGCTCCGACACAGGACGGCTCAATCTCAACGTAAATTCGACAGAACTCGACACGCTCCTGCTCAATGCCTGCGAGTCTTTTGAACCCCTGGCAAAAGAACACGGCATCTTACTAAGCGCAAGCCTTCCGGATGAAACAATCCCCTGCTGCGTCTGCGACGGGGAACGCATCCGGCAAACAATCGGCATCTTTCTTTCCAATGCTATAAGCTATGGAAAAAAAGGCGGCTGCATCCGCCTTTCCCTGTCTTATAACAAATCTATGTTTTGGATTATGGTGGAAGACAACGGCATTGGGATTTCAGATTCGGACAAACTGCATATTTTTGACCGCTTTTACCGCATAGACAAATCCAGGACAGATAAAAATCATTTTGGCCTTGGACTTAGTATTGCAAAAGAAATTATCGACGCGCATAATGGGAAAATTCTGGTCACAGACACACCGGGAGGAGGAACAAGATTTTTCATTGTATTAAATGCATAGCTATGCATTTTGAGTATTTTTCGTTTTTTAAGTATTCTAATTGCGCAATTCGCTCATTTTCTGGATTTTATCTGTATTTTTGCCTTAAAATATCTCTCATGAAAAGGGAGGTATGCTGTGTGGATATTGGATTGCAACTGCGCAACCTGCTGGAGCAGGACGGAATTTCTCAAAAACAATTAGCTGAAGACCTTAATATCTCTGCCACCACTCTAAACGGCTATATTCAAAACCGCCGTCAACCAGATGCAAAAATGGTAATTCGGCTCGCTTCTTACTTTCATACAACTACAGATTACATTTATGGCATTACAAATATAAGAGAGCCCTACGCAACCCCTTATAATGCGGAGGAGCGTCATCTTGTAAATATTTTCCGGGGCATTCCGGAAGACAAACGTCCTCTTTACATTGAAACCGGACGAACCTTTTCCAAATTTGGAAAAAAGAAAATACAAAAACCAGATTTACCGGACAAATAAAGGAGAGGCATCTCCTCTCCTTTAATAAATCACCTTACCGGCTCTTAGTTTCTTTTCTATTTTCCCAGGCTCACCGCGCCAGTCTGTCGGATCTGCATAGGATATACATTCTCTTCTCCTACAAAAGCGGAAATATATTTCACATAATCTTCCGTCTTGTCCCTTGGGATTACCGCAAGGATAACTCCTGCAAAACCTCCCCCATGCACTCTGCAGCAGCCGTCTTGTATCTTTTCAAGATACAGTTCCGTAAGCGCAAGCATCAGCGCGACTTTCTGATCCTGATCATTTGATTTTGAAATGCAGTTCTGCAGCCATTTCCAGGAAGAATTGCCGGATTCCGTCAAAAGACGAAGCACCTCTTTTCCATCGCCTTTTGCAAGGGCTTTTGCCGCATCTTCCACTCTGCGGTTTTCCTCATAGAAATGAAGCGCACGCATAATCGCCCTGTCGTTGTTAATTACTTTTGCAATCTCCGGCGCTTTCTCTAAAAATTCTTCTATGGAGCTTTCGCAAAGTCTTTGTACGCCAAGCGCTCCCGCCACCTGATACATTTCTCCCGGTACGGCAGAGTACTCGTCGCTCAAATCCCCATGCCCTTTTCCCGTATTGACAATTACCATATCATAGCCTAATGAATCAAAGGAAACGTCAATTTTTTCATATTTGATGTCGTCTGAAAAATCAAGAAGAATGGCTCCGCCCGCCGCACACGCCATCTGATCCATCAGTCCGGAAGATTTCATCCAGAACTGGTTTTCGGCGTACTGCCCAATTCTCGCACAATCTCCGATTTTCATTTTATTATCATTAAACAGTGCATTTACCATTGCGCAAAACAGCATTTCAAAAGACGCCGACGAACTGACGCCTGCGGCCGCAATAACTTCCGTCGTCATATAAGCGTCAAATCCGTTAATTTCAAATCCAAATTTTCCAATGGCTTCTATCATCCCGGCAATCAGCGCACGCGTACCTGATTTTTTCTCTACAGAAGAAGCCGCCGCAATTTCCACGTCAATCAAATCATACCCCTCGCTGCGGATACGAATACTCCCCGTCCCATTCGCAGCCGCAGCTCCAATCGTGTCCAGGCTGATGCTTGCAGCCACAATTTTCCCGCCGTTGTGATCGGTGTGATTTCCAATCATTTCCGTTCTGCCCGGCGATGTGAAAAATTCCACTTCCGCGTCCCCAAAATTCTCTGCAAAACGCTCTGACAAATGTCTGAAACGCTCCGCGCTTTTTTCGCTCTCGCCATATACACGCTCCAATACTTCTTTTGCTGGTATATTCGCCATACCTATTCTCCTTTCGTTTTCTGGATTCTGTCCCTTACCCATATTTCCTGTCTTATCCAGTATAACATGAACCAATTCAATTTAAAACACAAAATTTTATCAAAATAAATAGTGACTTTTTGTTTTTCATATGATATAATAAGTAAAGTTCTGGGGCATTAGCGCAGTTGGGAGCGCGCAACATTCGCATTGTTGAGGCCACGGGTTCGAATCCCGTATGCTCCATCAAAATATTTTTACTCCAACCTTTGCCGGAAAAATCTGATAAGCGGTTGGGTAATGATGACAGGAAGCCCATGAGTGCCTGCTCATGGGCTTCTTTGTTCTATTTTTGGACGTTATATCGCGCCGCTTCTCCTTTTATTGATTCTGGCGTATGGCAAACGGTTCGGCAAGCTCTGCCGTCATTTTTCCATCAGGTTTTCATCTTATCATTTGCCAGACGATAAGTCATGCCACAATCGGTAATCAGTTCTATTGCATCATCCGGCCATTCTATTAACTGTAGTAAAGAGACCTTTGAAGCCGTGCGGCAGGAACGGGAAAGACGCCGGAAAAAATATTATCCCGTACCGCAGGATAACCGAAAAAAGCATCTGTTCTGCGGCCTCATCCGCTGCGGTTACTGCAGGAGCACGTTTAAGTTTCAGTTCTAAAAATATCAATACGGTATTCGCCACTGCTCTAATCAACAACTAAAATTTATATCTACTTTGCGCCGCCTTGACATTCCGGACATTTCCTAAACCATATATCAGAACCATTTGCAAAATATTTATGACCACAGTTAAGACACTCCATGGCATACAAATATTGTCCGTGGTCTGTTCCTCGCATGTCTGTCTTGCCCGCATTTCGCTGATTATTTTTGTTAATATATCCTGTTTTCGTTGTCTTTTTGTTTTCTCCACTCATGGTCGCTGTTCCGCCTTCATTTTCCACGATACTTGTCTCATTAATAAGACATCACTTCCACCCTGGTTTAGTCCCCCAATAAAAGCTAAACAGCGTCTGTTATGCAGTTTTTAGATATGTTTGTTCCCCGAAACGAAATTGAAAACAAGGAGATGCAGCAGAAAATTATTTTTTCAGACATTGCAAAATCGGCTCGATATATTTTTTATCCGAAATATCATAAGATGAAGAAAGCATTTTTATCATTATCTGTTCTTTTTCTGTTTTATCTTTTTTTGCTTTAAGCGTTTTTACAAACATTTTCATCATAAGTTTGAACAAAGCGGACATTTTTTCGTAATTTAATCCTCCCGGACAATAAAATACCGTTACCTTTTCCCGCTCTGCTTCGTTAAAATTCCGGTTTAGAGCTGTTTCAATTTCCGGGCTGTCTATTGGGCTTGCCCCAACGCAAAATGCAATCCGTTTTTTATCCGCCCATTTATCTATATTTCCCTTAAACCAGCTTATTTTACGGATACTGCCCGCACAAGCCCAGCCTCCAAAAATAATTGCTTCATATGAGGTCAAATCTTTCTTTTTTGCAATGGATAATTCAAGACAATCCGCCCCGGCCGCTTCCGCTATCCACTCGGCATAACGCTTCGTAAATCCTGTTTTTGAATTATAAACGACTATTGTTTTCACCAATCCAATCCCCTTATCTTTTTCATTTTCCATTGCATTTTTAACAGCTTTTAAAATCTGTTGCCGTTTACTGCAGCGCTTTTTTACTTTTTTCGTCAGCAGTCTTCTTTTCCAGGTTTTCTATTCCTGCATACAGCTTTGATAAAAGAATAAAAAGAGTTTCAATCTCTTTGTCTGTATAAACTTCAAAAAGATATTTCAGTTCCTCCTGATATTTTAAAAAATCACCTGCAAAATAATCATTCACTTTTTTTGTTGGGCAGATACACATAGCCCTTGTATCACGCGGGCTTTGCTGAATTGTAATAAATCCTTTTTTCATTAAAACATCCGCTAATTTTTTGATGTTTTGTCTTGAACAGCCCAGCAAATTTCCTAATTGGGTAAATGTTAGCTGTTCCTTTGATTGTCTGACGATTGATAACAGCATAAACTGCTTTAACGATACTTCTGGAATACGGTTGTCAAAAAGCGTTTGCAGCTTATTTCCGGCAATAAATAATGTACTAAAAACAGCCTTTCTTTGGTTTTCCGTGGAGCCTGAAAATTTTGCAATCAAATTGTCTAAATTCATACAATCCCCCTTACAGGCAACTTGTTACGTTTCTGATTATAGCAACAAGTTACCTATATGTCAATATGGATAAAAGAAATAAGAAGGATTTGCATCAACTTTTGACACATTTAGCCTGACAGCCTATCCACAGGACAAGCTGAGCGTTGGCGGCTGATTTGTTGCGTTCCCGCAAAAATTTCTCTCTATTCCTTACAAAACCAGATTTTTCTTGAAAGGAACACCGTTTTCTGCATGATACAGTCCGTCGGTTTTTCGTATGTATTCCCCTTTTGCCCCGACATACATTGTTCTGTTGTACAGCATAAGAAATTCCTCATCCTTTATTGAAACTGATGTCCCGTCGATAATGTTTTTATATATGTCATAAGCCTCTTTTGCATCGCCGGTCATCATCGCTATCAAACCCTCGCCGTTTTGCGAATGGTAAGCGTCATATGCCGTTTTATATTCGGCATATTCTTCGCTACTGCTTTTTGCCGCTCCCGAATTTAACATAGCCTTCTTCTTTTCTATCAATATGTCAATTTTACTCTTTGCATATTCATCCGCAACTCTTTCCATATCCGCATCTTTCTTAGAAGCTGTCGGGTCTTGAAGCTGCTTAAGGCGGGATTCTATTTTAGCCAAATCTCTAAATGTTCCAAATGGGTCGACTGTCGCTTCCCAGTTGACAGGAAGATCTTCATTCATTGACTTTAACGCGCTTCTGAATGAATCCAAATCAGAAGTTATTCTTAAGCAGCCCATTTCTGAATCGGATGCCTTATATTCAGCAGAAAACTGCTGTCCCGCTACAGAGATTGTTATGGTATCTCTGTTTGTGCCGGACTTTACTTCACCCTCTGCTTTGCCGTCACCATAAGACTTTGACGCTTGTTTATCTGACTTCGCCGTATATGAAAATTGATTCACATAATTACTCATTTTGATGTTCATAAAAATATACCCCTTTTCTAAATTTGCTTATATTGGCTGTATCGGAATCCCTGCAAAGAACTTAACCGCCAAAGGACTATTGATGTTATGCTTTCCTATAACTGTTCCAGCTTCTCTAAAAATGCATTGTAAAATTCCCTTTCTTTGATGCAGGCCTGCTGAACTTCTATGCTCTTTGGCGTATATGCTAAGGGATGCTCTAAATGGTACAGCGCCTGTTTCGCTGCCTGGATTGCGGATTCCACTGTGCTTCCCAGGATATCCAATTTCTCGGTCTCCCCTCTGAACACTTTATTAAGCCTCTGCACCATCATCTGTGATATATGGGTCATCATTCCATTGCTTTGGATTCCAAGGCCGTTTGCATTTACTTCTTTCGCAGCCTCCATCCATGCGTCCTTTACATCCTCCGGGGCGTTGGCGCCAACCATGTCAAAAGCTTTTTCGTCATAATCGATAACTTTATCCTGCCCCGCCTTTTCCGCTGCCATTTCCCTAAATTCCACAGTCCCGGATTCGGCATTTCTTTCTGCTTTTCTCATCGTATGTCCTGCCAGCGGATATCCTGCTGTTCTTATACCGTTAATGTTCATTTTTGAAGCCCTCCATTCTTTTTTCGCATTATGCCTTTCTTCCTTCGAAGCGTAATTCATGTGCGTCTGTACAAAGCCGCATACTTATCCTCTGAATCAGCGGCCCCCGTTCGCCGTCCTTACCTCTGTCCTGTCATATCCGTCCGCACTCCATGTAATTATTTCTTATTCATAAAATCCCAGTATGCCTGCATACTGTACTGGTAATATGCCACTGCTTTTTTCTGGTTCAACACTTTCATGTCATTTATGGCATTCTTAAACATATCCATAAAATTCTTCCGGTCATTCAGTCCCATATTTCCGGTTTCCATAGGAAGCGAGCTGAAACCATTCTGCTTTTCCACTCCCGCACAGGCTTCCAATGCCCTCATCTCCACAATCGTTGCAGCCTTTGGATTAATCTTGTTGATATGTATCGTCTGTTCGAATTCATTCCCATTCTCATCAACGCCTTTTGCGATCACAGTTGGGTCATCCTCTGTTGAGCCTTCCGCATATTTGATGTAAAAAGACAGTCCTGTCCCATTGCCGCCGGAATACAGCATATCATCCGTCTTCGTATAAACGGTATAGCTTTTTTTCACTGCCGCATTATTTACCTGATCCGAAAAATTCTTTCCCGGAACGTTCTGCTGCGCCTTTCCTGTCCCATACCATGCCTTTCGGCAGCCTGCCGCTCCTATTCCGTTAACGTCCATTTTTGAAGCCCTCCTTTAAATGAATGCGTTCTGATACAGCGCCCCTCTGTCGGTCAGGGCCGCTCCTTCTCCCCTGCGATAAGTCCAGGCAGTTTATTTGCCTTATGAATCATTTCACCGAACTCCCCACAGGCAATTCTTTCTGCTTTTTATATCGGCAAAAATTCCGTATAATCATCCGGTATGAAATGAAACTCCATTTAAAGGGAATGAAATCCTCTTTTTTCCATGAACAAGGCTGATCTGGGTCGATTGCAAACCGAGGTTCCTGTTTTGTAATCGAGTTTC
>CAJUIS010000005.1 GCA_910586645.1 uncultured Lachnospiraceae bacterium
TTTTCATCAGAGTAACATTCCTCACACACTTTTCTTTTCACTCCTTATAAAATTCAGATTTGTCATAATCATTCTACCATACCGTTATGCATAAATCATCTCATGCAAAATAATTTCTTCTGCCCGATTGTGGATATTATTGCACCGCTGCACCCATTCCATTTGAGAAGTGCGCTTTAATTCCTCTGTCACGCCCTCGGTAGCTTTCATCTGTTCCATGATAGTGTCTAACCGTTCCTGTGCCTGTTCGTTCAGGTCTGCAAGATATGTCCATAGCTCTCCGGTCAATATCAATGTGTTCAATCTGGCTGCTGTTTCCCTCTGTTCGCTGCTTTCTTCCTCGAACAGCGCAAGCTGTGCTTTCAGTTCCCCCTGTTCCTTCCGGTACTTTGGCAGGAGTAAGTCAATCTCGTCCGCCCCCGCCTTGCCTAAAGCGTAATCCTCATAGAGTTTGGCAATGACTTTCTCGACCTCCCCCAGACGCTTTTCAAGGGAAAACTTTTTCTCAATGGCTGCGCCAGTGTCAGCTTTGTTCCTGTTTTCATGTTCCATAACTTTGGCAAGGACTGCCTTCTCGTCCTTCAGCGCCAGCTTCGCCCACTCCCGTATGTCCTTTAGCAAGGCTGCTGAATTACTTAGGAAAGCGGCCAGAGATTCTTACCGCTTAGACAAGGCTCTTTATGAACCATTAAATGTATCTATCGCCAGTTCTTTCAACTGTATTGAAACTTTTAAGAAAGAAATCAAGCTTATAGATGCTGCCATTGAAAGAGAAATCAAGGGATTGAATCCTAATGCTTTTATTATTCTTCAATCCATAGATGGCATTGGTCCTGTCCTTGCAGGTGGCATTGTAGCTGAAATAGGCGACATTTCTGCTTTCCATTCATCTGATGCTCTTGCTAAGTATGCCGGGCTCATGTGGAAGTCAAACCAATCAGGTGATTTCGATGGAGAAGACACTCCAATGAGCAAAGCTGGCAATCGTTATCTCAGATACTATCTTGGCGAAGCAGCCAATAGTTTGAGAAAACATAATGTTGAGTATGGAACGTACTATCGAAAGAAGTGCAGCGAAGTTCCGAAACATCAACACAAAAGAGCACTCGCGCTGACTTCACGTAAATTCGTTCGTTTGGTTTATGGATTGCTGGCCAGAAACCAACTGTACTCCGGCGTATCGCTGGATACATCAATTAAAGAAATAAAATAATCGAACCTATGTTTCGCATCAAGCATAGGTCTATTAAAGTTACCCTTTTTTCTGAAAAACATATCAAAATCTTTTCAAAAATCATCTTGACATATCACCAGATTGCTCATATAAATATTCACCCGAATAGGAATAATCCCCAAATTCATATCCGCAGTCTGCATAAAATATATTGTCCTGCAATATTACATCTATTCCACTATAGGGATTCTCAACAATTGTAATCGGATATGTTGTCTCCACTCCCCGATAACTTACATGAACCTACGCCCGTCCAAGACTTCCGCCATTGTCCAGATAATCGTCCACTGTCCCGTATTTTTTCCCATCTATCTCAAGATACTGGTACAATCCTGTATTTCCTGTTTTTGAACTGATTTGTTTCGGAGCTCTTCCATCTTTATAATTCACCTGGACTACCACTTCATTCTTTAACCCAGAATCTGTACGGTTAAAAGAATCTTTAAAGCCATCCTCATAGGTCGTTTTTTCCTGCGATAACACTTCCAGGGAATCCACTGCATCACGTTCTACAATAATATCAAATGTAAACTTAATTTTTGTTGAATTTCCATTCTCATATTTCATAATATAAGCATGAGCCGTATGCGCCCCATTTTCTAAACCGCTAATCGGAGGTCGCGGAAACTGAGGCGACTGTGCATTATCATAATATTCAACACTTATCCAAGAGCTATAATAATTCTCAAAATCCAAATCAGAACCACAAAAAGCCTCTATTTCTCCATATAAACTAACATCTGTAATAGTAGATGTTCCATCCGCATAAATAAGCTTTAACTGCATTCCGCTGAAATTCAAGGTATCATACACAGTATCCGGCCCATTCACTACTTCAATCCGGCTAATCTCCGCTTCATTGACGCTTACGGTATAATCTGACGCTCCGCTGGCTGGCCATATGTCAAATAAGTATGTATCTCCCGCCTGACAATAAAACACGCGATCTTTCACTTTACCTGCGGAAAAATACCAGGAATGAAACCCCTCTTTTTTTTCTTCCCCGTCCACAAGATACACACGCGCCGCATTGATTGCCATATCGGTACTACTGTCCACCTTCACATGATACCAACCGGAAACCTCCGGCTGAAAAGCAAATATCTCATTTGACGTAACACCCGTCCTGTCCAGCGGATCCCCCAGAGTCAAAAATGTATAATCATCTTCCACAAAGCTTGCCGTGCTGATTCCCGCCTCTTTTTCCACACTTTCCGAACTTCTGAAACTCTCCGTCTCCATCGGCTCTGTTTCCGCAGCCGATTCAAACTGAAGCTTATCGGCATCGCCTGAAACACGTTCCATACTTTCAATCGTTCCCATACCGTTATCCGGTATTGCCGCGGCCAAAAAAGCCTCCGGCGCCATTGTACATACCATTCCATGCCAGAAATGACGCCAACATCTTTTTTCCCTTTTGCATAAAATTCCCTCCTGCTTTTTCAAACTCTTTTACAAAATAGAATAATTTGTCCCTCTGACTTCAATATAACTGTAAAAACGCACAAAACTACATCCTGACTGTTGTTAAGCCAGGATGCAGTCTTATCATTTGTATCTGTTTGCCTGTATTTATTTGTAATTC
This sequence comes from uncultured Lachnospiraceae bacterium, assembly GCA_910586645.1. Classification (GTDB taxonomy): domain Bacteria; phylum Bacillota; class Clostridia; order Lachnospirales; family Lachnospiraceae; genus Roseburia_B. The sequence continues at coordinate 2,820 of CAJUIS010000005.1, forward strand.
ACAATCTTTCCAAAATCCGGTTTCAAAGAAGCCCCGCCAACTAATCCGCCGTCGATGTCCGGTTTGCCAAACAGCTCCGCCGCATTGCCGGCGTTTACGGAACCGCCGTACTGGATGCGAATTGCTTCCGCTGTCGCGTCATCATAAACCTCTCTGATGCAGTTGCGGATTGCCAGACAAACTTCCTCCGCCTGATCAGATGTCGCCGTCTCGCCCGTTCCAATCGCCCAGATTGGCTCGTAAGCAATGACTGCCGTCTTTGCCTGATCCGCCGTTACGTTCTGGAACGCAATTTTAATCTGCATACGGATCCAGTCGATGTAAATACCCTGTTTTCTCTGCGTCAGGGATTCGCCGCAGCAGATGATCGGCGTAATGCCATGCTCGAAAGCCTTTAATACTTTCTTGTTTACCGTCTCGTCCGTCTCTGCAAAATATTCTCTTCTCTCGGAATGTCCGATGATGACATATTTGACGCCGGCGTCCACAAGCATTCCGGGAGCGATTTCTCCCGTGTATGCGCCGCTTTCTTCATAGTACATATTTTCTGCGCCAATCTGGATATTTGTGCCTTTCGCAGCTTCCATAGCCGGAATAATGTCGATTGCCGGCACGCAGAATACTACGTCCGCTTCGTCGTTTGCTACAAGCGGAGCCAGTTCTTTCACCAAAGCGACTGCTTCGCTCGGGGTTTTGTTCATTTTCCAGTTTCCAGCGATAATTTTCTTTCTTGCCATTTTCTTATTCTCCTTTTTATGGGTTATGCCCCGTTCCTGTTCTCTTTTCGATTTCGGCTCGCCAGGCGCTTTACTTATCGTCAGCAGCCACTACGCCCGGAAGCTCTTTTCCTTCCAAAAATTCCAAAGATGCGCCGCCGCCTGTGGAAATATGGCTCATCTTGTCTGCAAATCCAAGCTGATTTACGGCTGCGGCAGAATCTCCGCCGCCGATAATTGTCGTTGCGTCTGTCGCTGCCAGAGCTTTCGCGACTGCAATCGTGCCTTCTGCAAGAATCGGATTTTCAAATACGCCCATCGGCCCGTTCCATACAACGGTCTTTGCGGATTTTACTGCGTCCGCGTACATTTCTGCCGTCTTCGGCCCGATGTCGCAGCCTTCGCGGTCTGCCGGCATATCCGATACGGAATATGTCTCAACGTCAATCTTTGCGTCAATCGGATTCGGGAATGCGGTTACCGTTACAGAATCAACCGGAAGCAGTAATTTCTTGCCAAGATCTTTTGCTTTCTGAATCATTTCTTTGCAGTAGTCGATTTTGGAATCGTCTACCAGGGAATTTCCGATTTCATATCCCTGCGCCTTTAAGAATGTGTATGCCATGCCGCCGCCGATAATTAACGTATCGCATTTCTCAAGCAGGTTGGAAATTACGTTTAACTTATCTGCAACTTTTGCGCCGCCAAGGATTGCCACAAACGGCCTTACCGGATTTTCTACGGCGTTGCCAAGGAAATCAATTTCTTTCTGCATTAAGTATCCGACTGCATTCTCTCCGCCTTTTTCAGAGATAAACTTGGTCACGCCAGCAACGGAAGCGTGCGCCCTGTGGGAAGAACCAAATGCGTCGCATACATAAACGTCTGCCAGTTCCGCAAGCTCTTTGCTGAACTCTTCGCCGTTTTTCGTCTCTTCCTTGCCGCGGAAACGGGTATTCTGAAGCAGAACCACGTCGCCTTCGTTCATCGCGTTTACGGCTGCCGTAGCGGCTTCGCCTGTTACGTTATAATCTGATACAAAGTTTACTTCTTTGCCAAGCTTCTCAGACAGTCTTTCTGCAACAGGAGCTAAGGACTCGCCTTCATTCGGGCCATTCTTTACTTTGCCAAGATGAGAGCAGAGAATTACTTTGCCGCCGTCTGCAATTAACTTCTGGATGGTCGGAAGCGCAGCTTTGATACGCGTTTCGTCCGTGATGCTTCCGTCTTTTAACGGTACGTTAAAATCGCATCTTACCAGGACGCGTTTGCCTTTTACGTTAATATCATCTACTGATTTTTTGTTTAATGACATGGGTCATGTCCTCCTTCTTATTTTACAATCCAACAAACGCCCGGTACAGGCATTTGCCCAAAACATTTTAATAAAAAGGATCCGGCCCAAACAGACCGGACCCCTTTTCTGAGTCTTTACACACTCCGGCAGCCTCTCGCTAAAAAATCAGTCTGCCGTGTATTGTTTTTCAATTATGCTAACTCTGAGAAGTATTTGATTGTACGAACCATCTGAGATGTATAGCTGTTCTCGTTGTCATACCATGAAATAACCTGAACTTCATACAGATCGTCAGATACCTTGCTTACCATCGTCTGCGTAGCATCGAATAAGGAACCGTATTTCATTCCGATGATGTCGGAGGATACGATTTCGTCCTCGTTGTATCCAAAGGACTCGTTCGCCGCTGCTTTCATCGCTGCGTTGATGCCGTCAACCGTAACGTCAGCTTTGTTTACAACTGCCGTTAAGATTGTGGTAGAGCCTGTTGGGGTCGGAACACGCTGTGCGGAACCGATTAATTTGCCGTTCAATTCCGGGATAACAAGGCCGATTGCCTTTGCTGCGCCCGTGCTGTTCGGAACGATATTTACAGCCGCTGCGCGGGATCTTCTCAGATCGCCTTTTCTCTGCGGTCCGTCAAGCGTCATCTGATCGCCTGTGTAAGCATGGATAGTAACCATGATTCCGGACTGGATCGGAGCGTATTTATTCAATGCGTCTGCCATAGGAGCCAGGCAGTTTGTCGTACAGGAAGCTGCTGAAATAATCGTATCTTCAGCTTTTAATGTCTCGTGGTTGGTGTTGTAAACGATAGTCGGAAGATCATTTCCAGCCGGAGCGGAAATAACAACCTTACGGGCACCGGCATTGATATGAGCCTGAGCTTTTGCTTTGCTTGTATAGAAACCGGAACACTCTAATACAACGTCTACTTTTAAGTCACCCCAAGGGCAGTTGTTTGCATCCGGAAATGCGTAGATTTTAATTTCCTGTCCGTCAACGGTAATGGAATCTTCTCCAGCAGTTACTTTATCTGCCAAATCATATTTGCCCTGAGAAGAATCATACTTTAACAAGTGCGCCAGCATTTTGGGGCTTGTCAAATCGTTGATTGCCACTACTTCATATCCTTCTGCACCAAACATCTGTCTGAATGCCAGACGGCCGATACGGCCAAATCCATTGATTGCTACTCTTACTGCCATTCTTAATTCCTCCTAGAATTTTAAATTTTTCGGGGTCTGAAGCATATCTGAAGATTCAAATACACCCCTTGCCCAACCTGATATTATTTTAACCAATTTTTTCTAAAAAAACAAGCCCTTCCCCTTAGTTTATAAAAATTTTCTTTTATTTACAAAAATATTGTGCTATACTTGGCAAAATGCCGAACACGCTTGAAAAATCATAAAAATCAACAGGAGGAACGCCATGTTTACGCCAAAAATCATCACTCTGGATTTGGACGGCACGCTTTTTTCCAGCTCCGGAGAAGTCACTCCCTATACCAAAGAACAAATACGCAAAGCCGCCGGGAAAGGAACCGCAATTGTCATTTCCACCGGACGCCCGTTTACCGGGCTGCCGTTTGACGTCGCGAAAGAACTTGGCATCCAGTACGCCATCACTGCAAACGGCGCGGCCATTTACCGCATTGCGGACAAAAAATGCCTGTATGAAAACGGCATTGACGCAAAAACGGCTGCGGACATCTGCGGTTCTTTAAAAGAACGGCATCTTCATCTTGACGTCTTTATCCATGGAGACGCCTATACGCAAAGTTCCACGCTTCCTATCATACGCCATTCCAGAATTCTTCCTGAATCCGTAAAAAATTACATTTTAACGACAAGAAACCAGGTTCCGGATCTTGCTAACTACATTTGCAAAAACAATCTGACGCTCCAGAAAGCGACCCTGACGTTCGAGCAGGAAGCCGACGGCACGCTGATTGACCGGGAAGAGACAAAAGAATTTCTCTTAAGCCGACCGGACATTCACGTCGTATGCGGCGGCTACCAGAATCTGGAATTTACAAAATCCGGCGTAACAAAAGGCGAAGGGCTTCGTTTCCTCTGCGAATTTTTACAGATTCCCCTCAGCGAATCCATGGCGGCAGGGGACAGCGAAAACGATCTGGATATTTTAAAAACGGCCGGTTACTCTGTTGCAATGGAAAATGCGGAAGAATGCATCAAATCCGTCTGCGATTTCGTCACAGCGTCCTGCAACGACGACGGCGTAGGACATGCCATTGCAAAATGTTTCGGCACAAATTAAAGGAGGTTTCCCCATGTATTGGGATACGCATATGCACTGCAGGTTTTCCGGCGACAGCGCGGCAGAACCGGAAGAAATGATTTTATCCGCCATCCGGAAACGTCTGGACGGCGTCTGCTTTACCGACCACATCGACTGGGACTATCCGGGACCGACGCCGTTTCATTTTGATCCCGAAAAATATTTCGCCGTTTTAAAGCCGCTTTCAGAAAAATATAAAGGCAGAATTTCGGTTCATATCGGCGCGGAGCTTGGCTTACAGCCGCATTTAAAACAGCGCTACGATGCTTTTTTATCTATGGGGGATTTCGATCAGGTCATTGGATCCTCTCATGTCGTACACGGCTTTGACCCTTACTATCCGGACTATTACGCAGGAAAAACAGAAGACGAAGCTTATCTTGAATATTTTGAATCCATTCTTGAAAACCTTGCCGTCTTTGACAATTTTGACGTTTACGGGCACATCGATTACGTCGTGCGCTATGGCCCGAACAAAAACGCATATTACTCTTACGAAAAATTCAAAGATGTGATTGACGAAATCCTCCGCACTCTGATCGCCAAAGGGAAGGGCATCGAACTGAATATGGCCGGATTTAAATATGGCCTGAATCACCCAAATCCGACGGAAGCCATCTTAAAACAATACCGCAGGCTTGGCGGCGAAATCCTGACCATAGGCTCCGACGCCCATGCGCCGGATCAGGTTGCCTATGATTATCAGAAAATTTATACAATTTTAAAAGAAGCCGGATTTACGCACTATACTGTCTTTCAAAAGAGAAAGCCTGTCTTTTATAAAATTATGCCGCCTCCGGCAACGCAGTTTCCGTCATAAAAAACGACGGCCTGTCCAGGCGTGACGGCTCTCTGCGGTTCGTCAAACACAAAACGGACCGCTCCGCCGCTCTCTTTGTAAAGCGCAGCCGCTGCGCCTTTATGCGCATAACGGATTTTTGTCCAGAACCGCGTACCGTCTTTAAATCCTGAAATTCCCATATAATTGATTTTACCGGCCAGAAATTCTCCGGAAAATACATCCTCCGCTTCCCCTATGACCACTTCATTTGTATCCGGACGGATTTTTGTGACAAAAACGGGTCTGCCCAGCGCAAGATTCAATCCCTTGCGCTGTCCGACTGTGTAATGGATAATCCCTTTGTGCCGTCCCAGGATTTCCCCGTCTTCTGTAACAAAATTCCCGCAGCCGCAGAGCCTCTCTTTTGCCGCCCGTTCAATAAATCCCGCATAGTCATGATCCGGTATAAAGCAAATCTCCTGACTGTCCGGTTTCTCCGCCACAGAAAGCCCTATTTCCTGCGCAATGGAACGTATTTCTTCTTTTGTATATTCTCCAACCGGCATTAATGTGCGCGAAAGCTGTTCCTGTGTCAGATTAAACAGTGCATAGGTCTGATCTTTCGCATCCGTTTTGGACGAAGCCACGGCGTACCTGCCGTTTTCTCTTTTTACAATTTTTGCATAATGCCCGGTTGCAATATAATCCGCGCCTATTTCAGCGCTTCTTTTCAACAGAGCTTCCCATTTCACGTAACGATTGCAGGCGACGCATGGATTCGGCGTCCTGCCGCAGATATATTCTTCCACAAAATAATCCACTACGCTGCATTGAAACTCTTCTTTAAAATCCATTGCATAAAACGGAATGCCAATCCTGTCCGCAACCTTCTTGGCATCTGCAAAAGCTCTCTCCCCTTCGGCTTCGCCCTGGTTTTCCTGCCAAAAACGCATCGTAACTCCCGTTACCTCGTATCCCTGCCGTTTCAAAAGATAAGCCGCAACGGAGGAATCCACGCCTCCGGACATGCCTACCACAACTTTTTTTTTCCCTGTTCCCATAAAATTTTTTCCTTTATTTTTCTCTGTTTTCTTTTTCTCTGTCCGCCTGATTCCGGATTCTGGCCTTCATTTTACCACATCGGAAAATATGTCACAAGCCATTTTACCGCGTCCCTCTCATATCCGCAATCACCATCTTTATTTTCTCCGCCACATAATCCATCTCTTCCTTTGTATTTTCCGCTCCAAGCGTAATCCTGACCGCTCCTCTGGCCCATTCGCTCTCTATGCCGACCGCCGTAAGCACATGGGAGTCTTCCAGGCTTCCCGTAGAACATGCCGAACCGGAAGAAACGCAGATTCCCTGCGTATCCAAAAGAATTGCCGCAGCTTCTCCGGTAATCCCTTTAAAACAAAAACTGGCGTTATTGGCCAGCCGGAACTTCCGGTTCCCCGTCATAATCACATCCGGAATTTCCTGCAGAACGCGGTGCGCAAGATAATCCCTCAAATAGCGGATCTTCCTCCGCTCCGTCTGCATTCTTTTATGCGCAAGCTCTGCCGCCACTCCCATGCCCACAATTCCCGGCACATTTTCTGTCCCCGCCCTGCGGTTGCTCTCCTGGGCTCCTCCATGCACAAAAGCCGGAAGGTTGATTTCCCTGCGGATATAGAGAAAACCCACGCCTTTCGGCCCGCCGAATTTATGCGCGCTGGCGCTTAGCATATCAATTCCTTCTCTTTGTACATGAATTGGCAGATGCCCGTATGCCTGTACGGCATCCGTATGGAAAATAAGATTTCTCCTTTTTGCCATCCGTCCCAGCTCATCGATTGGCTCAATCGTCCCAATTTCATTATTTGCATACATCACAGAAATCAGACAGACATTTTCTCTGGACAAAACATCTTCTTCCGCCTCTCTTAAAATTACTCTGCCGCTCTCATCCACTTTCAGGTAAGAAACCCCGCAGCCCGTCTGTTCAAGCTCTCTGCAGCTGTTTAAAATCGCATGGTGCTCAATCGGCGTTGTCAAAATGTGTCCTTTTCTGCGTCCGTTTTTGCTTTCATATAAATGAACCGCTTCCTTCAAAGCCCAGTTGTCGGACTCGGTGCCTCCCGACGTAAAGAAAATTTCCTCCGGCCTTGCATGAATCGTACGCGCAATGAAACATCTTGTACGTTCAATCGCTTCTCTGCTCTTCTCCCCAAATTCATAAATCGTAGACGGATTTCCATAATAAATGTCCTGATAAGGCGCCATTGCCTCCGTCACTTCCGGCAGGGTTCTTGTCGTAGCCGCATGATCCAAATAAATCATCTCATTCATTTTTACACTCCACTCCTCATATAATGCATAAACCCTGATTTTGATGGTGATTTCGTGCAGATTTATAACAAACTGAAAAACCCGCTGGTTTCCGGCACGCTGCTTTTGACCGCCTCCGGCGTCCTTGGCAAAATCATAGGCTTCTTCTATAGGATATTCCTCTCAAGAGCAATCGGTGCAGAAGGACTTGGTATCTATCAGCTTATTTTTCCAATTTCCACAATCTGTTTTGCCGTAACGGTCTCCGGACTTGGCACAGCCCTGTCCAAATACATTGCAGAATATCAGGAAAGAGATCCGTCTTCTCCGAAACGCTTTTTAAAAATCTGCATTCTCCTGTCCGGAACCCTGTCTCTTGGCATTATGCTGCTCTTATTCCGCTATGCCGGATTTATCGCGGAAAACATATTATTAGAGCCAAGATGCGCGCCCTTAATTCCGATTCTTGCCTGTTCCGTTCCTCTGGCTTCTGTGCATTCCTGCATCCACGGCTACTATTACGGCAAAAAAAAAGCGGCGGTTCCTGCCGTTTCTTCTTTTATGGAGCAGCTTGTGCGGGTTATCTTTGTCTTCCTCGTGTACCGGATCCGGTCGGAACAGGGACGGCCAATCGACGCTTCCGTCGCTGTGTTAGGACTTGTATTCGGAGAGGCTGGCGCTTTTTTGCTCTGTATCACCGCTCTCCTCTTTTCGAAAGAGGAAACCGCTTTATCCGGCGGATACAAAGTGGCGCATCCGGCCAGAAAACTGCTCTCTTATTCTGTCCCGCTCAGCATGAACCGTCTGGCCCTTACTCTGTTTGCAAGCTTTGAATCCATCCTGATCCCTTCCAGGCTCTGCCTGTTCGGATACTCGCAGTCCGACGCCTTAAGCATATACGGCGTACTGACCGGGATGGCGCTTTCCATCGTTATGTTCCCAACCGTATTCACAAACTCTGTCTCTGTTATGCTCCTTCCCGCCATTTCAGAGGCAGACAGCAGGCACGACGCAAAAAAAATCAGCCGGACCATTTATCAGACAATATTTATCTGTCTCATGCTTGGCTCTCTTTGCACTGTGGGATTTCTTGCAACCGGAAAATGGATTGGGGACTTCTTATTCTGCAATGCGCTTGCGGGAAAATTTATCCGTATGCTGAGCTTTATCTGTCCTTTTTTGTTTCTGTCTTCTATTTTATCCAGCATTATGCACGGGCTTGGAATGCCGGGATATCCTTTTCTGCTTAATCTCCTTGGCTGCCTGATACGCACCTTCTTCGTCTATTTTCTGATTCCCCTGTATGGAATCAGAGCCTACCTGATGGGAATGCTTTTAAGCCAGACGCTGACCGCCCTGCTTTCAGCATGGATTCTTTGGAAAAAGAGACTGCAGTGACGCAGTCTCTATTTTCTCACATAAATTTCCGATAAATTGTCAAATATCGCTCCCGCCACACCCGGTTTATTCATCGTATAGATGTGAACATGGTTTACGCCGTTTGCAATCAAATCAATAATCTGTTCCGTCGCATAGGCAATTCCCGCCTGGCGCATCGCAGCGGGATCGTCCGCAAACCTGTCTACGATGGCGCGAAAGCGCGGAGGAACCATACTGCCCGAAAGAGATATAATCTGCTTAATCTGCCGGCTGTTTGTCACTGGCATAATTCCTGCTACGACGGGAACCCGGATATCTTTCTTTAAGATCTTATACATAAAGTTATAGTAGACATTATTGTCAAAAAACATTTGCGTCGTAAGAAAATCACATCCGGCCTCTACCTTTTCCTTTAAATGGCAAAGGTCGTCTTCAATTGTGTCCGCTTCCGGATGCCCTTCCGGATAACAGGCGCCCCCGATGCAGAAATCGCCCTGGCTTTTGATGTCATAAATCAGCTCGCTTGCATATTTGTACTGATTCGGCAAGGGAAAATCCGCATCTTTTGGAATGTCTCCCCGAAGCGCCAGAATATTTTTAATCTTTGCCGCCTTTAACTGCTCAATCACGGAATGCACTTTCTCCCTGGTGGAAGATACGCACGTCAAATGGGCAAGCGCCGGAACATGATTTCCATTTTGTATCTCATTTGCAATATCCACTGTATATTCGCTCGTTCCTCCTGTCGCCCCATATGTAATGCTCATATAAGAAGGCGCAAGAAGCGCCATTTCCCTGACAACCTCTTTTACATTGTCAAGCTGGCTTCCCTGTTTTGGGGGGAAAAGCTCACAGGAAATTCCTGGTTTTTCCTCATTTAAAATTTCTGCTATTTTCATTTGTCTCTCTGCTCCTGTCTGATTTTAAGAAAAAAAATCTTCTTCCAATGTAAACGTCCCGATCTTTTCCACCGGTCCCGTCATATAAATGCTTCCGTCTTCCGCCATCTCAACCCAAAGGCTTCCGCCGGGCATCTCGACCGTCACTTTCCTGTCTGTCAGTCCCATACGGTAAGCCGCTGCCGCTGCCGCGCAGGCTCCCGTCCCGGAAGCTAACGTATAGCCCGAGCCCCTTTCATAATTTTCAATTTTAAGACGTTTCCTGTCGCATACCCTGCAAAGCTCAAGATTCATCCTTCCGGAAAAATATTCCGCATTTTCCACATATGGCCCAAGCTCTTTTGCCTTCTGACACGACACGTCCTCTGTCATAATTACGCAGTTTGGACTTCCAAGCGACAGACAGACGGCATTGTACAAAGCCCCGTGAAACATCAGGGATTCATTCGCTGTTTCATGCGGCGGATTTTTGCCTGGCAGCAAAGCGCTCATAAAATCCGCTTTTCCCATATTGACACGCGTAAGGCTTCCTTCCGCATCCAAAAATTCTATCTCCGCATCCCCGGCTTTTGTCGTCAGCGAAAATTTCTGTTCCTTTACATATGCGGCGTCTTTTAAATACTTTGCAAAAATCCGCACGCCGTTTCCGCTGCTTTCTGCCTGGCTTCCGTCAGAATTATAAATGCCCACTTTTATCCTGCCGTCTTCAAACAAAGGCCCATACAAAATCCCATCCGCTCCCAGGCCAAAATTTCTCCGGCAGAGCATTTCAATTTTCCGTTCCTGCATCAGGCCCCCGTTTTCGTTCGGATCAAAAATCAGGTAATCATTTCCAAGCCCGTGATACTTATGCATCTTAATGGCGCTCATGCAATTTTCCAATCATACACTGTCATTCTTACTGCTATTGTATGTAAATCACTGAAATTCTTTCATTGTCTCAAATAATTTATTCTGCCGTTCACCTAAAATTTTTTCTATCTGCTCCTTTGTCACAGGATCCTGCACGCTTGTCGTGCCATACTGCGAAGACGGCACATCCGCATACCTTTCATCCGCCTTAAATGCCGCTTCTTCATTTGAACCCGTTTTGGCCTGCAAAGGCTCTTCTTTGCTTTCCGCAGTCTTTTTCGCGTCCTGCTCCTCTTTTGTCATATAATGCACATTGTAGCTTTTTACGATGCTTCTTGCGCATTTTTCCCTGAAATTTCTCTGATCAATCAGGTCTTTCATCTTGCAACACCTCGTTTTAATATTGATTGTTTTGTGAATAAAAAAAGCCAAAAGTGAGAATGATCTTTTCATACTACTTTAAGAAACTGGAGGTCTTCTCATGGCTGTCTATAAAGTCGAAATCTGCGGTGTCAACACCTCAAAGCTTCCCATCCTGAAGGAAGAAGAAAAAGAAGAATTATTTAAAAAAATCAAAGCTGGCGACGCTGCTGCCAGAGAAACTTATATCAAAGGCAATTTAAGGCTTGTGTTAAGCGTAATCAAGCGCTTCTCCGGCAACAATGAAAACGTGGACGATCTGTTCCAAATCGGCTGCATCGGCCTGATCAAATCCATTGACAACTTTGACGATACCATCGGCGTAAAATTTTCCACCTATGCAGTTCCTATGATTATCGGCGAAATCCGCCGTTACCTAAGAGACAATGCGTCTTCCATCCGCGTAAGCCGCTCCCTCCGCGATACCGCCTATAAAGCCATCCATGCCAAAGAGGAACTGTCTAAAACCTCCTTTAAAGAACCCACGATACAGGATATCGCCGATTCCACCGGAATCCCGAAAGAAGAGCTGGTATTTGCCCTGGACGCTATTCAAAGCCCTCTCTCCCTCTATGACCCGGTCTATACGGACGGAGGCGATACGCTCTATGTAATGGATCAGGTCAGGGACAAAAAAAACAAAGAGGAAAACTGGATCGAAGCCATCTCTGTCGGCGACGCCATGAAACATTTAAACCAACGGGAAAATTATATCATAAAACTTCGTTTTTTTGAAGGAAAAACTCAAATGGAAGTAGCGGAAGAAATTCACATTTCCCAGGCTCAGGTCAGCCGCCTGGAAAAATCCGCATTAAAAAGCATGCGCAATTATCTCTCCTGACCCCCCCCCTTAACGCTCCCATTTATCGCAAAGGGAATTGATCTGATCCGCAAATTTCCCCAGTTCCTTGTTCGGCATACCCTCACAGCGGCTGATAACGGCCAAAAGCCGCTGTCCTGCCGCGGCAAGCCTTGCAAAAACACCGGAAGCTGCGCGCGCCTTATTCCGTTTCTTCTCCGCATGTTCCCTGCTGCCCTGCGCTAAAACCTCTCCTGTCAAAAGATCGTAACAGTCGCCGCTGTAAGGAGCCGCCGCCGAAACGGAAAGTTCCTTTTCCAAATGTGCGGCAAACGCATCGCAGACTTTATCTTCACCGTGTACGACAAAAATCTTCTTTGGATTTTTAATCTTAGCGGCCCATTCTGTCAGATGATCCTTATCGGCGTGGCCGCTGATGCCCGGAAGGTTTAAAATCTCCGCCTGCACATGAATCGTCTCTCCAAAGAGTTTCGCCTCTTTTGCACCGCCAAGCAGCGCGTTTCCAAGCGTTCCCGGCACCTGGAACCCCACAAATAAAACCGTCGATTCCTTTCTCCACAGATTGTGCTTTAAATGATGCCGGATTCGTCCGGCTTCACACATACCGGAAGCGGAAAGGATCACGACCGGCTTTTCCAGAAAATTAATCTCTCTCGACTCGTCGCTTGTAATCGCCATCCGAAGTCCCGGAAAGCCAATCGGATTCACTCCCTGTTTTACCAGAGACAAAGCTTCCGCGTCAAAACAATCCGATACGTTTTTATGGAAAATCCCAGTGGCGTCTACCGCCAGGGGGCTGTCGACGTAAACCGTAAAATCCAAAAAACGGTTCAAAAGCCGTTCCGTTTTTATCTTTCTTAAAAAATAAAGCATTTCCTGGGTTCTGCCCACGGAAAAGGCAGGAATCACTACATTTCCGCCTCTTGCAAACGTACGGTCAATAACGGCTGCAAGCTCTTTTGCGTAATCCGGAGCCGCCGCATGGTTTTTATTCCCATAAGTCGATTCCATAATTACATAATCGGCTTCTTCAATAAATTGGGGATCTTTAATCAAAGGCTTTCCGGAATGCCCGATATCGCCGGAAAACGCAAGCTTTACTTCCCGCCCTTCTTCCCGCGCCCAGATCTCAATGCTGGAAGAACCCAGCAGATGCCCGGCGTCCACAAACCGGACGTCCAGGTTTTCATCTATGGAAATTATTGTTTCATAATCACAGGGAACAAAATGCTTTAAGACGCCTTCCGCATCTTTCATCTCATACAAAGGCTCAACTTTCGCCCCTCCCGCGCGCCTTCCTTTCCTGTTTTTCCATTCCGCCTCAAACATCTGGATATGCGCGCTGTCCCGCAGCATAATGCCGCAAAGCTCGCACGTCGCTTTTGTAGCAAACACTTTTCCCCGAAACCCATGCGCATAGATAAGAGGCAGCAGCCCCGAATGGTCAATATGCGCATGGGTAATCAGTACATAATCAATCTCTGCCGGATTTACCGGAATCTCCTGGTTGACATACAGATCCGGACCCTGTTCCATTCCGCAGTCTACCAGAAGGCGTTTTCTGCCATATTCCAGAAAGTGACAGCTTCCTGTCACCTCGTGATCCGCTCCTAAAAATTCTAATTTCAAAACAGCCGCTCCTCCTTATTTTTTCTCTTTAAAATTTCATCCGTAAAAATAAGCGCTACACCTTTGCATTCTGGTTTTTCATATTTTCTTTATCATAACATGGAAGAGCGTTTCTCCACAACCCTGTAAATTTCCAGGTGCCGGCGTTTCTTTCTTAAATCCGGACAAAAAAAAGGCAGTGGCCTGCGCAGGCCATTGCCTTTCCCGGTTTCTTTACCAAAAACATCTATTCCAGCCGAATCATTTCTTTTTTCAGCCGGCGCATAATCTTTTTTTCAAGCCTTGATATGTAGGACTGTGAAATTCCAAGCCGGTCCGCCACTTCCTTCTGCGTCAGCTCCTTTCCGCTTCCCCTGCCAAGCCCATACCGAAGTTCCACAATCAGCTTTTCCCTGCCGGAAAGCTTATCAATTGCCTTTCCCAGAAGATGATGTTCCACTTCCGCTTCAATATCCCGGTAAATCACATCTTCATCCGTTCCAAGAATATCTGATAAAAGCAGTTCGTTTCCGTCCCAGTCCACATTCAGCGGTTCGTCAATGCTGACCTCCATCTTCGTCTTGCTGTTTCTTCTTAAATACATCAGAATCTCATTCTCAATGCATCTCGAAGCATATGTGGCCAGCTTGATGTTCTTCTGCGGATTAAACGTATTGATCGATTTAATCAGCCCTATCGTCCCAATGGAGATCAAATCCTCCACGCCGATTCCCGTATTGTCAAATTTCTTCGCAATATAGACCACAAGCCTTAAATTATGTTCAATCAGCGTGCTTTTCGCCGATTCCTGACCGTTTTCCCCAAGACTGCTGATGCATGCCGCCTCCTCTTCCGCTTCCAGAGGCGGCGGCAGCACTTCCGTGCCTCCAATGTAATGAATGTCATTTTTCTGCCTGAATATCATCTGATAAAAAGAAGGCATCCATTTAAACTGAATCTGTTTGGGTATATTTATTTTTATGTACATATCTTTTCCTCTTTTCTTTCTATAGTTTTACAATTTAATATCATTTGATACGCCCTGTTTTGAAAAACAGCGTCTTCCGCCAAAGCCAGCGCCGCAGGAGAAATCTCATATTCCCCGTCTTCCCCCGTAACTCGGATGCCCTCTATGGTAAACGCCTTTAACATCCCGTTTTTACAGCCTACGGAAGAAAACGGAATCAAACGGACCGGAAATGCATTTTCCCCTCCCAGCGTCTCATATAATTCCTTTGATATAATATGCACCGGTTCCCTTATATAAGGATCAAAAAGGCTGTTCCCCGTGTCATACAACGCCGTAAGCGCAACCCGCATCTCCCGATTCCAAATCACAACCTGGTAAAAACGCTGCACACTTTTTCTTTTCCTGCGTAAAATATACAAAAACAAAAACAGAGGCGCCGACACAAAAAAGATGCAAAGCTCATAACAGCATCTGCCTGCAATTGTGACATACAGCCATTCCACGCTTCCCCCAAGAAGCAGTATCACAAAATACATCAGACAAAACGCCTTTCCATATATTCTTTTTTCCGCCGGGAAAAAACAAAAAAACGTCATTCCCGGATTTACGATAAAATGCATGCACAAAAGATAAATATCATAGTTTTTCAGCAGCAGAAACAGCGCGCATCCTGCCAGACTTCCAAAGGCGCTGCAGATAAAATACCGGAGCGGTTTTTTCTTCTGTTCAAGTATCTCACTGACTGCATATACAGCCAGATAATCCAGGTAGCAGTTGGTCAGGAAAAATACGTCGGCATAAAATTCATAATCCACTCTTCACCTCCAATAATCTTAAACGGATGCCTTTTGGGAACTCCGCCAGGTTCTATTATAGAAGATCTTCTTTTTATTTTTTGTCAAACCACGGAATCTTTTTCCCGAAATTCATCTTACTAAATTGACAAAAAAAGACCTTAAGAAGAAATCATTTTCTTCTTAAGGTCCTTAATGTCTGTTTATCTTCTGGTATTCTTTAGGAAATCCGGAATCTGAATATCTTTCTGCTTGACAGAGCTTTCCGGTTTTGGCGGCTTCTTGATGCCGCCGTAATTAAACGGCGTTGCCGTCTGCTGCGTCCCGGAAGACGCGCTATGTATTCCCGGCGATGCGGACGTTACCGGCCTTACTCCTGATGTTACCGGACGTTTCGCAGCGCCCATAGGATGCACCTGGCCTAATGGAGACTGGTATTTCATACCGCCTGCCTTGTTCTGTCCTCCTTGGTTCTCAAGTCCTGTCGCAATTACTGTGATTGTCGCTTCATCCGCCATTTTCTCATCATACTTGGCGCCGAAAATAATATTTGCATTGTCACCCGCAAGATCCTGTACGTAACTTGCCGCATCATTGGCATCCATCAGTGAAATCTCGCCGGAAATATTGATAATCACATGAGAAGCTCCCGTAATCGTAGTTTCAAGCAGAGGGCTTGCAACGGCAAGCTTCACAGCCTCGATCGCCTTGTCGTCTCCTTTGGCCGTGCCAATGCCGATATGGGCAAGACCCTTGTCCTTCATAACTGTCTGAACATCCGCAAAGTCAAGATTAATCAGAGCCGGTACATTGATCAGATCCGTAATTCCCTGCACCGCCTGCTGCAGCACTTCGTCTGCTTTCCGCAGCGCATCCGGCATCGTCGTCCTGCGATCCACGATTTCAAGCAGCTTGTCATTTGGAATTACAATCAGGGTGTCTACGCATTCCTTTAACCGGTCGATTCCGGAAATCGCATTTACCATACGCGTCTTGGCTTCAAATTTAAAAGGTTTGGTAACTACTCCTACTGTTAAAATCCCCTGTTCTTTGGCAATCTGCGCAACTACCGGAGCCGCCCCGGTCCCTGTGCCGCCGCCCATGCCGCAGGTAACGAAAATCATGTCTGCGCCTTTCACCGCTGCAGCCAGTTCTTCCGCGCTTTCTTCTGCAGCCTTCTGTCCGATTTCGGGCTGCGCTCCCGCACCCAGCCCCTTTGTCAGCTTTTCACCAATCTGAATCAAAGTCGGAGCCTTACAGAGCATCAGCGCCTGCTTGTCCGTATTCACACCGACAAACTCAACGCCGCCGATATTTTCATCAACCATTCTATTTACCGCATTATTTCCAGCTCCGCCCACTCCGATTACAATAATCTTAGCGCTTGAATCTGCATCTGCCGTTTTAATTTCAAGCAATATAGTTCCTCCTTTATCCTTACCAAAATTTATCCAATCTATCTGAAAACCCTATTACAATGACCTATCCCGCTTTCCCGCTTCTTCTGTCATGTTCCCATAAGGCAAATCCTCCTCTGTCTATAATATAGTTTTTCTGGTAATTAATCAATAACAATTTCATTTTTTTTTATTTCACCTCATCAAAAATGATATTTGTTGTATTCTCTGTCCAGTTCTCTATATGAAGAACCCCTTTTTTCCCGGAAAGCTCCGGAAGAATGTGAGAAAGCCGCAGTATTTTCTGTGTAAGGTTGTCCTCTCCTCCAAGCAAAACCTGTATCCCTCCATAATCCAGAGAGATATCCTTTGCATCTCCAAACTGTATTTTATCCGGAACCGCTTCATTTTTCTTTAACGCTCTTGTCACGTCAAGAAGATTTTTTAAAATTTTTTCATCCTTAATCGGAAGTTTTTCATATAAGACGACTTTGTCGCATGAAAGCCCCTCTATTTGAGGAATTCCACTTATAATTTCTTTGGAAGTTTCCACGACAAATCCATCCGTATCAAAATATGCATTCCGGTCTATCGCGGAAATGTAGAGGTATCCAATGATCCCCTTTTCGGTAACATTCAGCTTTATCGTATGCGGATCCTCCAAAGAAACCTCTATCGAATCCACAAAAGGCACTTCTTTTACTTCAAAAAACCTGTATTTTAAGGTTACATAGAGAGAATTCCAGGAATATTCGTCATTCAGCACAAATTTCTGAATCTGTTCACCGGAATAATGCTCATTTCCCTCTACAATCACTTTTTCCACAGTAAAAACTTTCCAGACAACAAGAAAAGCGGCGGCGGCCAGAAGCAATAATGCAAGAAGTGTCAAAAGCAGCCGCTTCCACCGCCGTCTTCTCTTCTGCTTTCGTCTTTTGTCCCGTACGGACACTTTTCTTTCCCGTTCTACTTCCATATCATACCTTCTCCAGTTTAATTCCACGGGACACGCTGAGCGCAAGCCCCATTTCCGTCAAAAGAATCGCCACCGACGTTCCTCCGTAACTGATAAACGGAAGCGTAACTCCCGTATTTGGAATCGTATTGGTGACAACTGCAATATTTAAAATAACCTGAATGGCAATATGCGCCATAATCCCAACGACAATCAGCGCTCCAAACAAATCCGGAGCATTGTTTGCAATCACCAGAAATCTCCAGATCAGCAGCAAAAATAATAAAATCACGCAGACTGCGCCAAACAGGCCCAGTTCCTCACAGATAATGGAAAAAATCATGTCGTTCTGCGCCTCCGGCAAAAACCCCAGCTTTTGCATACTTTCTCCAAGGCCCTTGCCAAACAGGCCGCCGGAACCTATCGCATAAAGCCCCTGAAGCGTCTGATATCCGTTCTCAAAGGCTTCCGGATTCAGCCATGCCTGGATTCGTTCCTCGCGGTAACTTTCAAACGTAATAAAGACAATGCCAAACGCCACGACAAGCCCTCCCATAACAAAGAATTGAAGGTACTTCGGACTGGAAACAAAAATCAGGCAGATTGCAATTCCAAGAATAATAATTGCCGTACTCAGATTGCTGATGCCAACGACGCCGACAACCGGAAGCACAATAACCATAATCTTTATCACCGTCAAAAAATTTCCCATCTTTTTGGGGATTTTGTTAATCACGGTTGCGAGAAACAAAATCATCGCCATCTTCGCAATCTCAGACGGCTGAAAAGACAACGGACCGATTTTCAGCCATCTCGTCGAACCGTTTAAATTCGTTCCCATAAAGATAACCGCCGTACAGAGTCCCATTGCAGCAATGTAAAGCAGCCCGCTCAATTTCATCCAGACATGATAATTAATATTCGCCATCACAAACATACCCAGAAATCCTAAAAGCGACGCAGATAACTGCTTTCTTAAATAAAAGGCGGAATCCCCTTTAAATTTCAACTGCGCGTTATAAGAACTTGTACTGTAAAGCATCACCAGACCGAAGCCCACCAGAAAAATTATGATAAACAACAGCGTATAATCAAAATATTTAGTTTGCTTTTTCTCTTTTTTCCCAGTCTTTGGACTGCGGCTCATACATTCACTCCTCTAAGCTTTGCACAATTTCCTTAAAAATCCTGCCCCGCTCTTCATAATTTAAAAACATTCCAAAACTTGCGCACGCCGGAGAAAGCAGCACGCTGTCTCCGCTGTCCGCATGCCGGTAACAGACAGAAACGGCCTCCTCCATGGAATCCGCCATCGTAACCGCAGTAAATCCATGCGCTTTTGCAGTCTCCGCAATCTTCTCTTTTGTCTCTCCAATCAAAACAAGTTCTTTTACTTTTCCTTCAAACGACTCAATCCACGCATCGTAATCAGAACCCTTGTCACAGCCGCCGCCAATCAGGTACGTAGGGCGGTCCATCGCTTTCATTCCCCAAATGGCCGCGTCCGGGTTCGTCGCTTTCGAGTCATTGTAAAAACGTATGCCCCGTTTTTCGGTTACATACTCAATTCTATGTTCAACGGCGGTAAAACGCAGCAGGACTTCGCGGATTTTATCAGACGGTACGCCAAATCCAAGCGCCATTGCCGCCGCCGCCATCACATTTTCATAATTATGCCTGCCAAGAAGTTTTAATTCCTCCGTTTTCACAATCTCTTTTTCTTTTCCCGCTTCTGCAAAATAAATCGTTCCGTCTTTTAAATAAAAACCCTCGTCCAGC
Organism: uncultured Lachnospiraceae bacterium; assembly: GCA_910586645.1. GTDB lineage: Bacteria > Bacillota > Clostridia > Lachnospirales > Lachnospiraceae > Roseburia_B. Next base: position 22,102 of record CAJUIS010000005.1, read on the forward strand.
CTGCGCAGGCTCGAAAACCACGTCACTTTCATCTTTAAGCCGGTTCCAAATCTCCGAAGCTCTTCGTCCTCATAATTCAAGACGCACAAATCGTTTTCGGACTGATTTTTCGTAATGCTTTCTTTTGCGGCAATATAATTTTCCATCGTATGGTGCCGGTTCAAATGATCCGGCGTAATATTTAAAATAGCCGTCACCTCAGGCGCAAACGTATGGATCGTTTCCAACTGAAAACTGCTGATTTCCGCCGCCGTCACCGTTTCCGCCGTCGTATCGGCCGCTACGCTTGTATAGGGAATTCCGATATTGCCGACTACTTTTACATCCCGGAAATAATTTTTTAAAATTTCTCCCAGAAGGGCCGTCGTCGTCGTCTTTCCGTTTGTTCCCGTTACCGCAAGCGTCCTTCCTTTTGAAAACACATATGCAAGCTCAATTTCACCCCAAATCCAAACGCCAAGCGCCCGCATATCGTTTACCATCGGAAGATCCGCGGGGATGCCGGGACTTAAAACAAGAATATCCGTTTTTAACATCTGCTCTTCTTTCAGTGAGCCAAGAAAAATTTCCGCGCCTTTTAATTCTTTATTTTTTTCATAAAAAGATTCCCTGTCAAAATCAGGGCTTCCGTCAAACAATGAAAAGGAAATCTGCATTCTTTTTAACAGTTTCGCCGCAGCGATTCCGCTTCTCCCCAATCCTGCAACCAGAAATCTTTTGTCTTTTAAATTCATACGTACGCCCTCCTACATTGCGACCAGTCCCAAAAGGCAGAGAATCGCCGTTACAATCGAGAAAACAGCCACAACTTTTGTTTCCGGCCAGCCGCCAAGCTCAAAATGATGATGAATCGGCGCCATCCGAAAAAAACGCTTCCCATGCGTTGCCTTAAAGTACGTTACCTGCACAGCGACTGAAATCACTTCTATCATGTAAATAAACCCTACAATTGGAAGAAACAGCGGCATCTGAAGCATATATGCCGAGGCCGCTACAAAACCGCCGAGAGCCAGAGAGCCAGTGTCGCCCATAAATACTTTTGCAGGATAGACATTAAACAGCAAAAATCCCAAAAGCGCGCCGACCACAGCGCAGGCAATCGGCTCAATCCCGCTTTCCCCTCCAACTGCAACAACGCCGAAAAATGTGGCGACCAGCACAGTAACGCTTGACGCCAGTCCGTCCAGTCCATCCGTGAAATTCACGCCGTTGACCACACCGATCACAACGACAAACATAAACGGAATGGCTCCTATGCCAAGATCCAGATACTGTTCTCCTGCAAACGGAATCTTCATCAAAAGAGAAATATCCGTGTAATTTAAAATATAATAGGCAAAAATCCCTGTAACTGCAATCTGAAACAGCATCTTCTGCCAGGCTAAAAGTCCGTCAGACCTCCTTAATACAACCTTCAGATAATCATCCAAAAACCCAATCACCCCAAATCCAACCGTTAAAAATAAAATCGGGATGATCCTTGGATAGTCTTTAATAAAGAACAGGCTCGTAATCAAAATTCCGGCCAGTATAATCAGCCCTCCCATCGTCGGCGTCCCGGTCTTCTTCTGATGGGATTTTAATTCTTCCCGTTCTGTCTGACCTACTTTTAACTTTCGTAAAAGCGGGATAATGACTGGCCCTGACAACGCACTGATCGCAAACGCGATTAACACTGGAGCCGCTACTTGATAAATCATAAATTCTACCTCTTTCTCGTACTCTGTTTCCATCTTCTTCAAACAAAATTGGTATAAGTTACTGTTTTATTTATTCCGCAAGTTCCGTTTCCGCCTCCTTTGCCGCCTGCTCATCATAGGGAATCCCAAGGTAAGGAAAAATATTTTCAAAAATCTCTTTTGCCACCGGAGCCGCAATCGTCCCCCCGTAATAAACTCCCTGCGGATTATTAATAATGACAACTGTAAGGATCTTTGGATCCTCTACCGGAGCAAACCCTAAAAACGAAGAAATGTACTTGTTTGCGCTTCTTGGAAGCGTCTGGGAAGTTGCCGTTTTTCCTCCAATGGAATATCCTGCAATTTTAGCGTTCTTTCCTCCCCCTTCCGACACAACCTGCTCCAAAAGAAAACGAACGGTATCCGACGTCTCCCTGCTCACCACATTTTCCTTCGTCTCATAGGAAAAACGTTTGAGCACATTTCCTTCATCATCCTGAACCGAAACGCCAAAATGGGGCGTAATCCTCGTTCCACCGTTAATGATAGAAGAAACAGTCGTTACAAGCTGTATCGGCGTAATCTGGAAAGACTGTCCAAACGACATTGTCGCAAGCTCCACAAGGCCGATATTTTCTTTGGAATGCATAATTGTAGCCGCTTCCCCGGGCAAATCGATCCCCGTCTTTTTCAAAAGCCCAAGGCTGCCAAAATAATCATAAAAACGCTCCGGGCCAACGCGCAGGCCGACGTCAATAAACACCGGGTTACAGGAATTCATAATTCCATGTACAAAGTCCTCCGAACCGTGCCCGGTACGTTTATGGCAGTGAATCCTTCTGTCCTCAACGGTAATATATCCGGGGCAAAAAAACTGATCTTTTATGCTGACTGCCCCTTCCTCCAAAGCCGCTGTCGTCGTAATGATTTTAAACGTTGAGCCTGGTTCATACGTATCGTTTATGCACTGGTTCCTCCACATTCCATTTAACAGGTTCTGCTTTTCCGCTTCCTCCACTGCGCCGGGCGGCTCATAATTTAATGTAAACGGATCGTTCAGATTAAATTCTGGCACATTTACCATGGCCAAAATTTCCCCGTTGGAAGGGTTTATGATAATAATGGACACACTGTCCGCCTGTTTTTTCTCCAGCGCTTTTTCCGCTGCCTGCTGGGCATACTTTTGAATATTGTAATCCAGACTGATATGAAGATTGTTGCCGTCTGTCGGATCCAGCCTGGATTCTCCGGCATTTTCTATTTCAACGCCTCTTGCATCAGTCAGAGTCAGAATTTTTCCGTTCGTTCCCTGCAGGTATTCATCATATTTTACTTCAAGTCCGATAATTCCCTGATTGTCTCCTCCTGTAAACCCAAGAACTTTGGAAGCCAGCGTATCATACGGATAATATCTTTTATAATCCTCATCCACTTTTACGCCGGAAAGCCCGTATGCACGGATACGCTCTCCCGTTTCTTTATCCACATTTGATTTGATCCGTTCAATGGAACTGACCTTCTCCACTCTCTTTCTGATCTTTTCTTCGGACATTCCAAGTTCTTTTGTCAAAGCCGCAATGACTGCTTTTGGATCGTCAATCTGGTTATGGATGACAGAAACTGTACACACCGTTTTATTCGCGGCAAGCACAACGCCCGTTGCATCTATAATTTTCCCTCTCGCCGCTTTAATATCGCGTTCCCGCTCATGCAAATCTTCCGCCTTTTTTCCATAATATTCAGAACAAAATACCATCAGATAGACAAGGCGTCCCATCAGAAACATCATCACAAAAAAAATTGCCAGAAAGAATATCATAGATTTTTGCCGATTGTAAGTCTTATACCGATACATTGGCAAAACCTCACTGAAGCGTCTTTCTTCCATTCTATTACCGCTTTTATGAGGTTATGATTTCTTATGCGCCGAAACTTTATTCCTCAAACGGATCCGCGGGAGGCTCTCCTTCCGGTTCCTGCTCATCTTCCGGCGTCTGTCCGCCTTCCGGACTGCCTCTTTCCGGCGTTTGTCCGCCTTCCTGGCCTTCTTCCGGCGTTTGTCTGCCTTCCTGACCGCCTTCTTCCGGCGTCTGTCCGCCTTCCTGACCGCCCTCTTGCGGCTCCTGTCCGCCTTCCTGGCCTTCTTCCGGCGTCTGCGTCTTCTCTTCATCCGGATAGATATTTAAATACGGAAGGATCTCTTCCAGAATTTCTTTTACCACACCCTGTGCGTAATTGCTGTGCGCCTGCTCTTCCACATTCGGCTCGTCAATAATGACATATATGACAAGCTCCGGATTTTCCTGCGGCAGATACCCGATAAAAGATACCAGGTAATTTTTTTCCCCTCTTGGATACTTCTGCGCTGTTCCTGTCTTTCCGCCCATGGAATAGCCGTCCACTTTTGCCTCTCTGCCCGTCCCCTCGGCAACAGTGGAATACAGCCATTCTTTGAGCGTCTCAGACGTTTCTTTTGAAGTCGTTTCCTTTAAAAGCACCGGCTTTTCCGTCTCAATCGTATTTCCTTTTGCATCTAATATTTTCTTTACAATATGCGGACGGTAATACTCCCCTCCGTTAATCAGAGAAGAAAATGCGCTCGCAAGCTGAATCATCGTACAGTTAAAATTCTGTCCGAAAGAATTCGTCGCAAGATCAAGTTTCTTCATTTCATCAATTAAAAGCCCTCGTTCTTCCCCTGGGAGATCAATCCCCGTCTTCTGTCCAAAACCAAAAATACTTTGATAATTCTGAAAGTTTTCCACTCCAATCGAATACGACATCTGCATCAGCGCGTCGTTGCACGAATCCATCAGCGCCTTCTCCAGCGTTTCGGTTCCATGCCCCACCCGGCTGACACAATGCACTTCCTGCCCGCTTAACAGTTCCACGCCGTCGCAGACATACGTCTCGCTGCCGTTTAACGTTCCCGTATCAAGACCGCACGCTACAGTCATCGGTTTAATTGTCGATCCCGGCTCAAACGTATACGTCACACAAAAATTTTCCCAGAGCTTATTTAAAAGATCCATCTGCTGCTCATCATTTAATCCGGCCAGTTCCTCTTCCGTAAAGTAATCCTTCACTTCCCTCGGATTGTTCAAATCAAAGCCGGGATTTTGAGCCATTGCATAAACCTCTCCGTTCTGCGGATTCATTACAATTGCCGCCGCCCGAAGGAACCCGTCGCCTGTAACATAGCCGTTTTTATGCTCCTGATTGAATTTTTCCAGCTTTTCTTCAACAACTGACTGAATATGCGCGTCTATCGTGGTGACAATCGTATTTCCGTCTTTTGCGCCGCGAATTGTTTTCTCAAAATTATTATCTGAATTTAAATAACCATACTCCCGCCCGTTGATTCCGTTTAATGTGCTGTTGTAATAATTTTCAAGCCCTGTCGTTCCCAGGTTGCTGCCGGACACAAAGCCAACGACCGATGCCGCCAGCGTGCCGTACGGATAACTGCGGATATATTCTTTTTCAAACCAAACCGCCTTCTGGCTAATCTTCGGCGCGCTTTCCGTATCGCCTTTCTTCTCTTCCCGCGCCGCATCGTCCTGCAGAAGTTTTTCATAAGGCTGTATTTTTTCGTAAGGAATCCTGCGCAGCAGCACTTCATAGGGGCTTTTGGGCCGCTCTTTTAAAAGCTTATGCAAATCTTCCGCATGAAGCTCCTCGAAGCAGTCCGCCAGAGCGTTGATTGTTGCGTCAATCACTTCTTTTTTCTGTTTATTTAAAACAACACAGTCAAACACCACATTATAGACGTCCAGGCTTGTCGCAAGAACCGTACCTTTCGCGTCCACAATATCGCCGCGCCGGTAAGGAATGCTCCTGCTGTCATACCCCTGCTGCGACAATACGATTTTTTCATATTTTTCTCCGCTGGAGTATTCAATATACATCAGCCGTCCAATCAGAACCGTCAATATAACAGTAATGGCAAGAAAGAAAAAAATCAGTTTCTTCTGCATTCTTTTCAGAAATTTATTTATTCTTCGTTTCTTTCTTTTCACGCTTATCCCTCTGATCCTCCGCTACTCCTTCGGTATATCCGAATGCTGATCCATAAAGTCGTCTTTCTTTATGCTGTAGTAAATAATCTGACCGGGAGAAGCGAACTTCATGCCGTATTCCAGAGCCTTTTTTTTGACTGCGTCCAAATCCGTGGATAAGTCAATCCTTTTCACAGCCGCATCATTGTCCGCCTGAAGATCCGCGATCCTGCTTTCCAGATTCGATATGTTTTTTGTTCTGCCCGTAATGTCAGCCTGAATCTGGATATAGGCAACGCATACGCTGCCAAACAGAATGGTAGCCGCCGTACAAAACAGCACGTATCTGAAATTCATTCTGAGCGCCCGCTCCTGATTCCGCCTTGCCGCCCGTCTGTGCTGCTGTCTCCGCCTTTCCTGCTCCTTTTCAAGCTCCCGTCTCCTGCGCTCTTCCGGCTCACCGTTTAAACGCCGTACCGTATTTCCATCGACGTAATAATTCGTTTTCAGATTTTGTCTTCCGGTATCATTACGATTTATTTCCCGTCTCATACTCTGTCTCTCCTTTTAGTCTTCCCTCTCGGATTTCTCAAATACCCTTAATTTTGCACTCTTCGCCCTTCTGTTTGCCGCAATTTCCTCTTCTTTTGGAAGAACAGGCTTGCGCGTAACGCATCTTCCTTTTGACTTTTTCCCGCATACACAGACAGGAAAGTCTTTGGGACAGGTGCATGGGTTTTCGCTTTTCTTAAAATGTTTCTTTACAATCCGGTCCTCCAGGGAATGAAATGTAATAATACATAACCTGCCATTCGGATTCAACAGATCTGTCATTTCGTCTAACGTATTTTCCAGCGCTTCCAGTTCATGGTTCAGTTCGATTCGGATTGCCTGAAATGTTCGCTTTGCAGGATGTCCGCCCGTCATCTGTACTTTTTTTGGAATTGCCGCCGCAATAATCTCCGTCAGCTCTCCCGATGTCTTAATTCGTCTCTCTTTCCTTGCGCTTACGATATGTTTTGCAATGTTTTTTGCAAAACGGTCTTCCCCGTAATTCCGGATGATATGAAATAAGTCCGTTTCACTGTACTCATTTACAATATCCTCCGCCGTAAGATTTTGTCTTTGATCCATGCGCATATCAAGCGGGGCGTTTTTTTCCCTGTAGGAAAATCCCCGTTCCGCCGCGTCTAACTGATAGGATGAAACGCCAAGATCCAAGAGGATTCCGTCTGCTTTTTGAATTCCTTCGCCGGATAAGACTTCTTTTATATTGCAGTAATTGGAATGGACAATCGTTACACAGCTTTTGTATGGCTTAAGACGCGCCGCCGCCGCCCGGACAGCGTCCTCGTCCTGATCCATGCCGATTAACCTTCCGTTTCCGCCAAGCCTCTTTGCAATTTCAAATGAGTGTCCGGCTCCGCCAAGCGTTCCGTCCACATAAATTCCATCCGGCTTTATCTGCAAATATTCAATTGCCTCTTCCAGCAAAACGGATTTGTGGTTAAACTCCATAAATTTCTTCATCCTCTGCTAAATACTAAGTCCAAGCTCCGCCATATGTTCTGCAATTTCATCCATGTCATCATATGTATTTGCATCCTGCCAGCGCTCTTTGCTCCAGATTTCCACTCTGTTTAAAACGCCGACAGACACGATGTCTTTCTGTAAATCCGCATACCCCCGCAGCGCCTGCGGAAGCAAAATCCTCCCCTGCTTGTCCGCTTCGCAGACTGCTGCGCCTGCAAAGAAGAACCGGGAAAATTTTCTCGCATCTTTTGTCGTCAGTGGAATGTTGCGGAATTTCTCTTCTATATCTGTCCATTCTTTCTTTGGGTACACGAAAAGACAGCCATCCAGTCCTTTGGTTGCAATAAATTCGCCGCCCAGCTTTTCCCTGAATCTGGATGGAACAATCAGTCTGCCTTTGGCATCAATTGTATGGCTGTATTCTCCCATGAACATATTGATCACCCCGGATGCTTTCGCTCCACTTTAACCCATTTTCTTCCACTTTCCTCCACATTACTGTTCATTCTATCCCAAGTGCGCCAAAATTGCAACACCATTGAAGAAAAAGTTGACAAAATAAGCAATTAGCGAAAAAAAACGCCGCTGCCTGCAAATTGCAGACAACGGCGCTCTTTACTGTCAAACCTCAAAATCCATACACATTCTTGTCTTTGTATATGGCCTGACTTTTGCATCCGCTATTTTTACGTGTTCCGGATGAACGGAATATCCCTTCAGAGCTTTTTCATCCGTAAACGCAGAATCCAGCATTACGTCCGCATTCGATGACGGCAGACAGTCCGTCTGTACGCATATGTCCAAAAGGCCCGGAATTTTTTCCTTCAGGCTTTCCAGTCCCTCTTTTATCCCTTCTTTTATCTTCTCCCTTTCTTCTGTCCGGCATTCTTCTTTTAACTGCCATAATATTACATGTTTAACCATTTTTTTCTCCGTCCCATTCTTTTAAAATTTCTTCGCACCGATCCACGTCAATGTCTTCCGCCGCTTCTTTTAAACGTTCAAACAAATCCTGCTGCCGGTCTTTATAGCTGTACCGCTCCATGTTCTGGATGACCTCCGCCATTCCATCCATATCAAGATCGTCCATCGCCCTGCGCATATCTTTAAAACATTCTTTTTTCACATCATCCGGAATCGGCTTCTTTTCCGCCGCTTCTTTTTGAGACTCTTTTTTCTTGTCTGAACAAAACGGCTCCAAAACAGCAAGATAGTTCCGGTACTGTTCCAGCATCTCGTCCGTTCTCCTGTGAATGAAAACAGAATCCTTTGCGTTTCCGGCCTTTTCCAAAGCCGCCGCCTTTTCGGACAGCGCGCTTGCTCCGATCTGTCTGGAAGAACTCTTTAACGCATGGACTTCTATTGTATAATCCGGCCAGTTTTCCTGCTCCTCAAGCTCTTTTATAAGCTTAGACTTCTTTTCAATGCTTTTGTAATAAACTTTTAAAATCGTCCAGAACAGCTCCTCGCTGCCCAAAAATTTCATAGCGAACGCCACGTTTAAATCTCCGACAATAATGTCGCCGCTTTCCGCTTGTTTCTGAACGCCCAGCGTCCCATGCGTCTTTTTGATTTTTTCGGGAGGAAGCCATTTTTTTACTTTTCCAATCAGCATACGAAGCTCAATTGGCTTTGGAACAAAATCATTCATGCCCTCCCGGCAGAACATTTCCTTCGTCCCTTCGACGGCGTTTGCCGTCAGGGCGATAATTGGGATATTTTCGTATTCTTTATGGAAACGCCGGATAATATGGGTTGTTTCCACTCCGTCCAGCTCCGGCATCATATGATCCATAAAGATAATGTCATAACGAAACTTACTGATTTTTTCTATGGCGGCTTTTCCGCTCATCACCGTGTCAATTTTCATTTTAAGCGGCTCTAACAGACCCTCCGCAACCGTCAGGTTGACCGCGTTGTCATCCACCAGAAGCACTTCCGCGTCCGGGGCAATAAAGTCAAAGCCTTTGTCGTCCGAATCAGCGTCTTCAAAATGCAGCTCCTCCCGGTTTAGTATTACTGCGATATTCAGTGCAAAAACAGGTTTTTTCATTACCAGAAGATTTGAAATGTCGTATTTTACATCGTCAAAAAAGTCAATGATAAGAACTGCCGTAAGCTCCTGGTTCTCTTTCACATACATTTTTACCTCTTCGGTAAACATGGCGCTTTCTATAAAAAGAAATGTCTTTTTCCCGTTCGTCTTCCCTTCCAGCTCCCGTACAGAATGAATCGTCCGGTATTCCACGCCAAGATGCGCCATATCCGTCTGCATCCCTTCATTCATATAGGGATTGGAAATCAATCCGGCAGCCAGGATCAAAGACGGTTCCCGCACGCTGACACAGGGCGTTTCATCGACAATTTTCTGCGGCAGAGCAAACGAAAACCTGCTTCCCTTCTGGTACTCGCTTTCCACCTGTATGCTTCCGTTCATAAGCGACAGCAGATGCCTTGAAATTGCAAGCCCAAGCCCCGTTCCTTCGATATTCCGGTTTCTCTTGCTGTCCACCTGCTGAAATGACTCGAAAAGCTTGTCGATATCTGTCTTTTTTATGCCAATCCCCGTATCCTCTACGGCAATCCTCAGTTCTATCTCATCGGAAGACGTCTTTATATAATCCAGTTTAAGTAAAATCCTGCCTTCAAATGTAAATTTCGCCGCATTTCCGGCGATATTTAAAAGCACCTGCTTGATTCTTATATTATCCCCGGAAAGTTTGTTGGGGAGCGTCGGGGAAATATCCAGCACCAGCTCGACTTTTTTTCCTTTCAGCCTTGTCATAACAATATTGGCGACATCGTATATAAGCGATATCGGCTCGTAATCCACTACGCTGATATCCATTTTTCCGGACTCTATTTTTGAAAAATCCAGAATATCATTGATAATGGTAAGCAGCGACTTTCCCGCTTCTTTTATCTGGTTGATGTGTTCTTTTGCAGCCGGCGGAAGCTCTTCCCGCAGCGCCATCTCCGCCATCCCGATTACAGCGTTCATCGGCGTCCGGATTTCATGGCTCATATTGGCCAGAAAATCAGACTTCATATGCATGGATTTTTCAAGTTCCAGATTTGTCCGGTAAACCAGGTTCTTATGGTATGCCATATCGGATAAAACGTCCGCCACAGTATAAAGAAACTGTGCGGCGTTGTTTATTTTTTCCTGGCTGAATATTTTGATTTTCTTTACTGCCGCTTCACATTCTTTTGGATCCGCGCCAATTTCTCCTGAAATCTTCTCCAAAAACGTATCTTCCGGTTCCCCGGAAAACACCTGCCCCCCAATCAAAGAACCCAAAAGCCTGCCTTCGGCCATAATCGGAACGGCAAAATTTACCAGCCCGGCATGGCAGTTATATATGGCAAATCTGCCTTTTTTTAATACCTCTTCCACTCCGTCTGCGCCGCATATCCTGCAGTGCAGATGTCCCTCTTCTCCGTCTTTTGCATATTTCTGGCAAAATTCACAGAAACCGGCCCTTTCTGTTACGGCCGCCCCGTTCGCGTCCACAGCGGCAACGGCGATTCCTGTCAGCCCCTCAAATGCACTCTGTAACTTCTGAAGCGTTTTGACATCAATAAAATCCGTCAAATGCAGATCATAATCTATCTCCATAAAACAATCTCCTTTTGTCTGTGAACAGTATTAATTCACTGCATTTTCAATTGCTTCCAGCAGCTTATCGTGGTTAATGGGTTTCAGCAGATACCCCTTCGGCTTTAATACAAGCGCTTCCCGGATTTTTCCGCTGTCTGTGACCCCGGTAAGGAAAATAACCGGTATGTCTTTCGTATCGTCGTTTGCGCGCAGCTTTTCCAAAACGACAGGCCCGCTTTCCTCCGGCATTTCATAATCCAGCAAAATCAGATCCGCTGTTTTGCGCTCTAAAAATTTCATGGCGATTTTCCCGCTGATTGCAGTTGCGACATCGTAGCGGTCACGCAGATTCTCTTTCAAAGTCTTTAACATAATCGGACTGTCATCAACAATCAGGATCAGTTTGCGGCGCGTGGGATTCAGTTCCGGAAGAATCATTTCCAGGGATTCGGAAATCTCCTTCTCTTCTTTTTCAAGTTCCTTCTCTTCCTCTTCTTCCGGCTCTGCGTTCCACTGTTCCATAAATTTCAAAATCTTTATCCGCATCATCTCTGCCGTTAAAGGCTTAATCAGCGTAAGATCCGATACGTTGATCGCTGTCTTTTCAAACTCATCGCAGTCTTCCCTTGAACCAATCAAAACAAATGGAATTTCATGCCGGTTTACCTGATATTTTACATTTATCATCTGATTGTATATATCCAACTGTTCATTATAAATGCAATATACACACAAATCCGGCTGAAAATAGTGCAGATGCCTGATAATATCTATGTAACGCACGGAAGTGGTAACCGTCTCAAAAACATCTCCCATCTGATCAAAGAAATCATCAATTACCGAATTGTTCTTTCCAATTAACAACGCTTTATATTTCATGTGCATCCTCCTCGTTCTTATTCCATAATTTATCTGTTAAAATAGTATCATACTGCAAAGAATTTCGCAACTTGATGCCTTTTAAAAAGCGCTTCACAATAAAAATTCTGATACTGCATAATTATTCAAATCCATTCCTGTCTCTGTCAGAAACAGCCTCGTCTGCGTTTCCACAAGCATTCCTTCCTCAGAAAGCTTCCGGATTACGTCTCCATATACATAATCCACAGTAAATCCAAATGTCTGGTAAAACCTGCTTTTTTCAATTCCTTCCGTCATGCGCAGCCCAAGAAACATAAATTCCTCCATCTGAGCGTTTTTTGAAACCCATTGGGCGTTTTCATGGAGATTTGTGCCAAATATTTCTTTTCCCGCAGCTTCATCCAAAATCATTCCCGTCTCAAGCCTTCGGGAATTTTCAACATACTTTTTCAAATCCCTGAGATTGCTGTAACGCACTTCGCCCACCAAAGACGCCGCGCCAAGCCCCACGCCAAGATATTCTTTTCTCTTCCAATACCCTGTATTGTGCCTGCATGCGCGGCCTTTTTTTGCATAATTGGAAATCTCATACCGCGTATACCCATGCTGCGCCAAAAAATCCTGCGTCATTTTCCCAATCTGATAAGAAACGTCTTCCGTAGGAAGCTCCTCCGGCGTCATCCCCGCCTGTACTTTTACCATATCAAATTTATAACGGTCATAAAAAGGGGTGCCTTTCTCAATCGTCAGCGTATAGCAGGAAATATGTTCCGGATTTAATTTGACTGCCGAAAACAAAGTCCGGTAAAATTTTTCCGTTGTCTGGCCTGGCAGAGAGTCCATCAAATCCAGATTGATGTTGTCAAATCCAAAGTTCCTTGCCATCTCATAATTATGCAGAAACTGTTCAAATGTATGCGCCCTTCCAAGCGTCCGAAGCTCTTCTTCATCCGCCGACTGCAGGCCGATGCTGAGACGATTGATGCCCGCCCGCCTGTAACAGTCAAATTTTTTCTCTGTCAGAGAGCCGGGGTTGCACTCTATCGTAATCTCCGCATTTTTTCTTACAATAAAACAGCGCCGCACTTCTTTCATCAGTTCCCCGATATAAGACTCCCGCATAAAAGAAGGCGTTCCTCCGCCAATATAAATTGTATCTAAGATCCGTCCCTTCAATATGCTGTTTCCGTAAAATGCAATCTCTCTTTTTAAACCTTCCATATATGCAGACTGCGATTCTTCATCCGCAGGAGCGGATAAAAAATCGCAGTAATTGCATTTCTTCATGCAAAATGGAATATGGATGTACAATTCCAGTTCATTCATTTGTCAATCCTCATCTAATTTCAGCACGCTCATAAATGCCTCCTGCGGAATTTCCACACTTCCTACCTGGCGCATCCGCTTTTTGCCTTCTTTTTGTTTTTCCAGAAGCTTTCTCTTACGGGTAATGTCGCCGCCGTAACATTTGGCAAGCACGTCTTTCCGCATGGCTTTTACCGTCTCCCTGGCAATCACTTTGCCGCCCACGGCAGCCTGAATCGGAATTTCAAACAGATGCCTGGGAATCTCGCCTTTTAAGCGCTCGCACATTTTCCTTCCCCGCTCATAAGCGCTGTCCTTAAAAACGATAAAAGATAAAGCGTCCACCGGCTCTTTATTGATTAAAATATCAAGCTTCACAAGCTCCGAACGCACATAGCCTTTCAGCTCATAATCAAACGACGCATACCCTCTGGAACGGGATTTTAAAGCGTCAAAAAAATCATAGATAATCTCATTCAACGGCAGCTCATACTTAATCAGCGCACGCGTCTCTTCCATGTATTCCATGCTGATATAAATGCCGCGCCGTTCCTGGCAAAGCTTCATAATCGCTCCCACGTATTCACTTGTCACCATAATTTCCGCCGATACAAACGGCTCTTCCATATATTCAATTTCAGAAGGATCCGGAAGATTGGACGGATTTGTCAGTTCAATCATTTCTCCGCTGCTCTTATAGACTTTATAAATTACGCCCGGCGCAGTCGTCACAAGATCCAGGTTAAACTCCCTCTCCAAACGTTCCTGGATAATCTCCAGATGAAGAAGCCCCAAAAAACCGCAGCGGAATCCAAATCCAAGCGCAAGGGACGTCTCCGGCTCATACTGCAAAGACGCGTCGTTAATCTGAAGCTTTTCCAGAGCGTCGCGCAAATCCGGATATTTTGCGCTGTCCGCCGGATAGACGCCGCAGTATACCATGGGGTTGACTTTTTTATATCCAGGCAGAGGCTCTTTGCAGGGACGCTCCGCATTTGTCACTGTGTCCCCTATTCTGGTATCTCTTACGTTCTTAATCCCCGCGGCAATGTATCCGACCATCCCGGCGGAAAGCTCTTTGCACGGAATAAACTGACCCGCGCCAAAATAACCGACTTCCACAACGCCGTCCTCCGCATTCGTCGCCATCATGCGGATCTGATCGCCCACTTTTACGCTTCCTTCCATAATCCGGCAGAATACAATGACCCCTTTATAAGAATCGTAAACCGCGTCAAAAATCAGGGCTGACAAAGGAGCTTTTGGATCTCCTTTGGGAGACGGGATTTTTGTCACGATCTGCTCCAATACCTGATCTATGTTTTGTCCCGTCTTGGCGGAAATCAGGGGAGCGTCCTGGGCTTCAATGCCAATGACATTCTCAATCTCTTCGATTACCGCTTCCGGCTGGGCGCTCGGCAGGTCAATCTTATTGATAACGGGCATTACGTCAAGATCATGATCCAGGGCCAGATATACATTGGCCAGCGTCTGCGCCTCAATGCCCTGGGCAGCGTCTATGACAAGAATCGCCCCGTCGCAGGCTGCAAGGCTTCTGGACACTTCATAGTTAAAATCCACATGCCCCGGCGTGTCGATTAAATTAAAAATATATTCTTCTCCGTCTTTTGCCTTATATATAATGCGGACTGCCTGGGATTTAATCGTAATCCCCCGCTCCCGCTCCAAATCCATATTGTCAAGCACCTGGGCCTGCATCTCCCGGCTTGTCAATAAGCCTGTCTGTTCTATGATGCGGTCCGCCAGCGTAGACTTTCCATGATCAATATGGGCAATGATGCAAAAATTCCGAATTTTGCTCTGATCTGCTGCCATGTGATTCCTCCAATCCGTAAAACATTATATCCCGTCTATTATACGAATATTTAAAGGATAACGCAAGCAAATGTTTTTATCTGCAGATACACATCTTCATTGACATTGACGCGCGGTTCGCCGCCGTATTGTCAATCCAGCCGCTTTCTTTAACCTTTACTTTTTTCTTTCCGAGGGCTTTTTTCAAGAGTCTGCGGCATTTGGATTTCGTCACTTTTTTCCCATTCCACTCATAGTATGTTTCCTGCCCGGGATCGTCTTCTCCGGATATGCTGCTAAAGCATTTTCCTTTTCCATTTTTGGGAATTCTGTGATACGAAACGCTTCCGCCCATTCCATAGTACTGCATTTCAACCACTCCTTTTTTGGGATAAAAAGCGGTAATGGCATCGTTCTTCGCCAAAAGCTTCACTTTGTTTTTATGAAAATAATAGACTGCTTCATACCCTTCGTAATGGGACGCGTTTCCTACGCATTTTAAAAACAGCTCCGGCGCTTTGTCGGAATTTACGTCCGCCAGCATGAATTTAAAATCACCGGAATCATAGCTTTTATCAGACCACTTGATTTTACCCTGTCCCAAAAAATTTTGATACGCCAAAATGGCTTTTTTTGCTTTTCCACTGACAGACGCCTTTCCTTTGCCCTTTGCCTGTGCAAAAACAGACGAACTCATAAAAACCGTTCCAAATGCCAGTATACAGACAAGAAAGCGCATGATTTCCTTTTTCCATTTTTTTTGCATTGCATTTTCTCCTTTTGCTTTTTGATAAGATCATTATATCGGCGCGCAGAATTTATGTCAATAAATCTTCCCCTTTGTCTTTGCGTTTAAAATTATGCCCCGCATAAAAAACAGCCGCAGGACAGATAAAAACTCTGCCGCGGCTGTTGTCCCTGTTCTTTTATTTGATCCGGATTGTCACTGTTTTTTTCTTCCCGCTTCCGTCTGCGGCCGCAGCCGTTATTTTCACGGTTTTATTCTTTCCGGCTTTGTATGTTTTGACTCTGCCCGCATGATTTACTGTGGCATATTTCGGATTGCTGCTGCTCCATACAAGCTTTGCGTTTACATTCTTCTGCGGCGTCACTTTTGCCGTAAGCTTTAAAGCTTTTCCTGCTTTTACCGTCTTTTTTCCGGACACTGTGATTTTCTTTATGGCTTTTTTCATGGACGTAATTTTATACGTGCCTTTTACCCCGCTGCCGTCTGCCGCCGTCGCCGTAATTGTAACGGTTTTTCCACCGGAACCTTTTTTCATTGTCACAACGCCGCGGCTGCTTACCTGAGCAATTTTGGGATTGTCCGTTTTCCATATGACTGTCTTATCTGTGGCTCCAAACGGCTCTATATCCGCCGTAAGCTTTATTTTCTTTCCTGCCGCAATCTTTGCTGATATGCCCTTTACTCTGATCCGGTATACTTTTACCGGATCTTTCCCTGCCGTCCCGGCGTCTGTGCCGCCAGAATCTTTGTCGCCGTTATTTCCGGTATTCTGATTTCCCCAATCGTACGGATTAAACGGCTCCACCGGATTCAAATCCCTTGCGTCTGCGGAAGTGACCGTTCCCGCATAGCTCCACTGATCGGTATGCCTGCTCAAATCAAGATAAATCGCCGGACGTACGCCAACCGTATGCTTTTCCAGGGAGCGTCCGGAAGTGACTACCGATCCGTCGTCATAGACGTTCATCGCCATGTCCCTGGAAGCGCCCGCCGTACGCAGCCACCAGCAGCAATTCCTCCGGACTCCTTTCGGCGTATGCGTATAACTGCTGTGCACTCCTCTGGCCGCCGCATAGGCGGTCATCCGGCACCTGCGCGCTTCGTCAGAACAAAAATCCCAGTAGTGGAAACCATAGGCCTGAGACGTATCCGTGCCGTAAAGCTCCTCCTCCATCAGCAAAAACACTTTATCCGTCGTATCGCCGCATCCTGGCGTATAATAGTCTGTGTTTGCGGGATTTTTCAGTTCGCTGTCCAAAATAGCCGCCTGCTCCGCCGCCGAAAACGCATCTCCCATAAAACTGTTTTCCCTGTAATCCTTTTTCTGCTCGTTCGCATCCGCTCCATAGCCGTTCAGCCAGCTTCGAATCGTGCTGACATCCCATGCAGCCTGAATGCTGAGTCCGTCCTGATCGTGGAATTTCTGATCGTCCAGCGCTTCGTTTGAAAGTAGCAGCGCTCTGTCTTCTTCCACCGAAAGGACTCTCCAGCGAATCGGTTCATAACGGAAATAATGATAAGTCGTATCATCCGGCCAGCGGTATGTGCTCGATCCCGGAAAAAGGGAATCCCCTTTTTTCATCCTCCGGTACCTGACGCCCCCGATTGTAATGTCGCCTTTCTCATCCCATCCTGACGCTGCAGCCAGCGCGGCATATGCCGGATCTTCGCTTTTCACCCTGCTTTGCGGATAACTTCCGAAATATACGCAGTCCCACGTAAAGTTTTTTCCCGCTTCAAGATCCGAATCCGTCTCCCATGACGGATTTAAAAGCATCCGTCCTTCCTCTGCGCGCACATCCGGAGAAACGGACGGGGCAAGAAGCATTCCTGTCAAAAATAAAGTCAGCAGACGTTTTTTTGTCCTGTCATTCGTTTTTCTTGTTCCTTTCATATTGTTCTCCTTTCCACTTTGTTTTTTCATAATAAACGCATGAACTTTTTTTGCAAAGCGTTCCAGAATTCACTTTTTAAATTTTACAAAAAACATCTGTTCCATGAAACAGCGCGCCGCTATACCATCTTTCGCACCTTTTTCAAATACCAATATCCCGCAAAAACCCCAAGCGCCGTCCATTTTGCCAGAATTGAAGCGCAGTAAGCCGGATAACCAAAGCGCGGAACAAAGAACAACGCAAATACGATTGTCACGCTCATTTCCAGAATCCCCAGATAAATCAGCTTATCATAACACCCCATCGACTGAAGGGAATTTCGGAAAATCATCGCCGCGCCAAGGCCAAAAAACCCGGGTATGCAAATCATAAGCCACAGCTTTCCGGCCGCAATGACTTCCATCTGAGCCGTTCCTCCCGCCAGAAAACGAATCAGAAACGCGCCTGCCGTCACGCTGGCAGACCAGACGAAAACAGTGCAAATCACATGCAGGGCAAACAGCCTGCGGTTATAAAAACGAATCGCCCGATACTCTTTTCTTCCCATATTCTGCCCCGCAGCCATTCCGGCCGTCTGGGCAAGCGCAGAAAGCGGAACCAGAAAGAAATTGGACAGACTGTCAGAAAGAGAGCTTCCGGCAAGAATCGCGGAAGGCAAAGCGTTCTGCGCCCTCTGCATGAAAAACCCTCCGACGCCTACCAGAATCATCATTCCGGATTTTGAGCATCCGCTTGCCAAAAGCTCCCTGTAAATGCCCGCCGGAATCTGTTTTACATTTACAAAAACAGCATACCCGCCATATCTTTTTTTCATATAAAAAAGCAGAATCCCGCCCAGCAGCGTATTATTGATCAGTACGGCAAGCGGCGGCCCGTATATGCCCGGCACAACGGAAATCACGGCAAGCAAAAGCAATGTCTGCGAAACAACGCCGGCCGCCGTTAATGCGCCCGGAAATCCGGAATCGCCCATGCCCTGCAGTACGCACACCATAAGATTTCGAAACCCCAGAAATCCTGTCCCTAAAATCAGTATGCAAAGATAGCTGCGGCACATATCCCACAGTTCTCCCGGAATCCCCGCCATCTTCATCAAAGGCGCAATGCCCGCCAGGAGAATAACAGACAGCGCAAACAACGCCGCTGTACATACAGCCGCGGCCGTAAAGCTTTTTCGGTAAAACTCTTTATCTCCGCTTCCATAACAGCGGCTTAAATAAAATCCGAATCCGGTCGTCATTCCGTTTGCAATAAAACTCTGCATTGACACAAACGCCCCGCAGGCCCCAAAAACGGCAATGGCAGTTATACTTAACGAACGGCTGACGACAGCGGCATGAAACAGGCCGTATGCCTGCTGGAAAAAACCGGAACCCGCAACAGGAAGCGCAAACCGTAAAATCTCCCTTCCGGCGTTTTTGGTGCAAAACCTCTGTTCTTCTATTTCCTTTCTTCTGTTTTCTTTCACGTTTCGCCCTCCCTTTTTTTCCACGCCTGTTCTATCTTAAGCCGCTCCGGATAATTCTCGTCAAAATATTTCTCCGCAAGCTTCCTTGCCATACTTAAACATTTTCCGGCACGGGAAAAATCTCCAAGCCGCTCCCGTAAAACAGCCTCGTCATACAGGATATATACGCCTGTCGCTCCGCCTTCCTTTAACTCTTTTGCAATCTCCTTTGCCTTTTGGCACCAGACAAGCGCTTCTTCGTTTTCCTGTTCTTCCATACAGACTCTCGTATGCTCGATATATGCATTCTGCAGCCAGCAGGACATGACGCGGGCGTTCCTATCCGCCGCAATTTCAGCAAGATAAATTTCTTCGGCGCACAAAAGCGTCTCTTTCGCCTCTTCATATTTCCCATGCAAAGTAAGATAACGGCTGTACTTCATACGGTACAAAGCCTCTGAAAACGGATCTTTTTCCTCTAAATCCCGGTAGGCGGCCCATGCCCTTTCATACCACAGCGCGGCGCATTTCCTCTCGTTTTGATTGTGATAAACAGACGCGGCAAGATGGGCCGCCCGCGCCGTATCCGGATGGGAACGGCCAAACGCCGCGCAGCATTGCTGATACAATGCCTGCGTATGGCTGCGCGCAAAACTCCACAGTCCAAGCTGCCATAAAAGATCCGTCAGTCCGAAAATCAAATCCATGCAGCTTTCCTCAATCAACGGCAGAGCGTCAAAAACAGCAGGAATATATGCCTGATATTTCATTTTTTCCCGAACCGGCATATTCCAGAAATTCGACGTTTCCTGCACGAAATCAGAAAGA
The DNA here is from genome assembly GCA_910586645.1 of uncultured Lachnospiraceae bacterium. GTDB lineage: Bacteria > Bacillota > Clostridia > Lachnospirales > Lachnospiraceae > Roseburia_B. Next base: position 41,812 of record CAJUIS010000005.1, read on the forward strand.
AAAACGCGGCAGTCAGACCAGGATGGATTTAATGTTTCCAAAATTTCACGGCGCACAACAGGATGCAGGGAAATATTATTTCGTCCGGCGTCATATTCCAAAATTCCGCCGTCTTTTAATTTCCATACCAGAGACTCTTCCATATGCCTGCAAAGACGCAAAAACCGCTTCATTTCCATCCCTGTAACCGGAAGCAGAGAAGCGTTTTTTAAAATTTCCTGCTCTTTTTTTGAAAAATTCAAAAGTCCAAAGATATGTTTCTTAATCCTGAAAAGCTCTGCCGCCCGTACAGACGGAGGAATCTTTTTGACGGCGCATTCTCTCGCCCAAAGCATTCCATACAGCGTATGCCCGCGAAACGTCCTGAAAACGGAAAGCACGTCTTCTTTTTCTTTGCCGGATAGGGTTTCCCTGTAATAAAACGAAAACAGACGCAGCAAATCATTTTCTTTTAACGCTAAGACTTCAATTCCGTTTCTTCCGATGCATGCCGGATTCATCCTTGTCGTAACCAAAAGATGGCAGGGCAGACGAAGCGTCTCCAAAAGAAGCGGATCGCGCAGATTGTCAAAATTGTCAATGACAAGAAGCGTCCTCTCATCTGTGATTTTTGCAATCGTTTTTAATTTGCGCCTGGCATACCAGCCAAGCTCCGCCCGCTTTCCCTGCGGCGTATAAATCATATTCTGTACGCAGATAAGGGAATCATCCGCAAAAAGCTCCCGAAGGCCGCGGTTGCAGACAGCATATACCACGGTATCGTACTGCGCGGCATATTCCCTTACATACGCTTTTGCCACTGTGCTTTTCCCAATTCCCCCAATGCCGTACAAAAATGCCGTTCCTTCTTTCTGAAGCGTTTCGGCGGTCTGTTCCAGTTCTGTTTCTCTTCCAAGCGCTTCCTCCCCTTCCGGCGCGCTGCGTTCCAGCAGCCGGAATTTCTGACCGTCGTTCTTTCTTTTTTGCAGAAGCGTTTCAAAAAGACGCGCCAGCCTGTCCCAAAGCGCGTCTTCTTTTTCCTGATATGCAGGCAGTCTTGCAAAGACGGACATCAGAATTTCATTCCATTCTCCGGCCTCTTCTTCAGACATTCCCTCCCGGTTCTCTTCTCCCGGAAGAATCAGCCATTTTGTATAAGAAAGAGACATTTCCTTTAAAATGTCTGCAATCTGCGCCTGTTTTTCAAAGCTTTCTTTCATTCCGATTCCTGCGCCGCGGTATTTCAGCCAGTTTTCAATCCGATTCAGGCAGTCTCGTTTTTGCATTTTCTCTCCTCCGCACAACGGCAAAATCACGATCCATGGAGTAAAATTTCATAAACCTGAGCTTTCTTAAATATTTTCGGACAGCGTCGCCTTCTTTTACCGCCAAAGCTGACAAATGCCGTTCTTTTACCGCCCGGTCATACAGCCGCAGCTTTTTTTTCATCTCTTCTTTATCTTTTTCCCAATCCCCTGTGCGCCCTTTTTCACACAAATCAAGCGCTTGGCAGACGGCGTAATCCACATACCCGTCCACATAACGCCCGGGCTGCAGCGGAGCGTAACCAAAAAGCGTCAGGTAACGGTTCATTGCCGCAGCGTTCAGATCCGGCATAAGCAAAAGTATGAAAAGCCGCAGGGCGTTTCCCCTGGAAATAATTGTATCCGGCTTTCTGTACTTTTCAAATTCTGCGGCAAAATTCCGGCTGTAAAGATGCTCTTTATAACAGTGCCTTCTGTGCGCGTCCTCCATATCCAGACAATCGATTGCATCCGCATAAAAGATATGACGGATATGCTTTTTCTGCGTACCCGGCAAAATCTGCATCTGTTCAAGACGCTCCGGAGCAATCCGGCAAAGATACTGCAAAAACAGCGCGTCCATCGCCTGATCCCGTTTTTTTACCGGTGTAAACCGCTGTGTAACAAGCCCTTCCGTCAAAAAACAGTCAAGCGCTTCTCCTGACAGCTCTAACGCCTGTCCCAGCCGGACCGCTTCTTTCCTGCTTTTCGGCAGATGGCGCGAAAGCCGCCAAAAACGCACGCGCTGTATTTCATTTTCTTTTGGCTCTCTTTGATACATCCGGATAAATATTTCCCTATCCAGCGCCTGCAGAGAATCGAGTCCGTGACGCTTCCGGTAATTTTCAAACCAAATGGAACTGCACTTCTTTTTTTCACCTGCAATGCGCAGGGCATTTTCGATGCAGGCATTCATTTCTTTTTGATACATTCCCGTAACGCCTTCCTTCCGTTTTTCTGGATTATATCATGTTAAACTTTTTTCGAAAAGCGCTCTGAGATTCACTTTCCTTTTTTATTTCATTTTCCGTTCCTTTTTATACTGCGGAATGTCTGGATATTTTTGCTTTTTTCAGCAAAACTTGTTAAACTGTTTTTATTCTTGTTTGAAAGGAATGGTACGGATATGAACAAGCAAAACGATGAGTTTCCGGTTAATCTGTTCTGCAGCCTGATGCTTCTTAGCTTTATTCCGTTTTTCTATACGATTGTCAAGACAAATCTAATTGTAAACAGGCCGGCAGAAGACGCGTTTGGAATTGCCGGGCATATACCCTCAGTGTATAAAAGGACACACGGTTGAAAAAGAGCCAATTTTTATTTCTGCCGCGTTGCTTTCATTCCGCGTACGTCCGGTACGCGTCAATCAAGCGCCTTGCAGAAACAAAAATTGACTCCTTTTCGACTCTCCGACCCTGAACGATGCTATTTGTGTGGTTTTCAAGGCGAACAATTGAGGCGTACCGGACGTACGCCGATTGAGGACAACGCAGAAAACCGCTCAAATAGCATCGTTCAGGGCGTGTGTCCTTTTGTACTCTGAGGGTAAAATGGTTCGATTTAATCAATGAAACAATACAGGCATTTTTGATTGTGCCTTTGTTTGCGCTGTTTCATAAATGCATAAAAGATCCGCAGAAGTTTAAAGAACGGATCTTCCAGTCATTTTTGATTGTTTTTATTGTCTATCTGCTGTTTTCCGCTGTAATTTTTGCACACTGCAGTTCAATTATATCTGCAATGGTTCCTGATCGCATTTGTGAGGTGACAAGTTACCTCAGATTGGAAACAATTGGTTTTATTATCGCAAATATTGTCTGTTTCGTAAACGTGCTGTTTGTTGTAATGGAAAAAGCCTTTTACATATATGCAATGGTTCTTTTTAAAACAATCTTTACATTAATCGGCGACTTATTCCTGATTCCAGAATTTGGGGTAAATGGCGCCGCATATTCTAATATCGCGGTAAATTCCGTATGCGCTGCGCTGTGTCTGATTGCCGTATGCAAAGAACATTTAATTGCAGTTTCTTTCCGCCCCGAAAAATCTTTTATAAAAGATTATCTGTTTATGGGCTTATTCAGCGGCTCCCAAATATTTTTAGACAATATCATTTATTCCTCCATAGTATGCAAAATGGTAAATAATGTAAAAGAGCAGGGAAATTACTGGACAGCGAATAATCTCATATGGGGACTGATGCTTGTCCCCATATCCGCTCTGGCTGAAATTATCAAAAAAGACTGCAAAAACAAATTAACGCCGGAAAAAATGAAACGCTATCATATCGTCATAATAATCACATTTCTTGCATGGCTGTGTTTTATTCCTGCACTGAACCCATTTTTAACCTGCGTAATGGGAATTGAAAACGCCGAAACAATTAAGCATATTATAATCGTCCTGATGCCATTCTACCTTGCGTACAATTACACGGTTCTGCTCGACAGCCTGTTAATTGGATACGGCAAAACGCAGTATTGTTTTGCCGTATCTGTAATTGTAAATCTGATCTATTATCCAATTGTATACGGACTGGCGTTAAAAGGCGTCTTTACGCCGAATATGACCTTCATTTGCATGATGTTTGGTTTTGGTATGGTAACTCATTTCGTCTGCAGTATCTTTTGTTTTATGATATACAGACGGTGAAGGGAATTTCGATTAGCAGCGGGCGCTTTGGTTTTTTCAAAAACCATCAAATCATAACTCATAACTATCACTCTTTTCATTTTATCTTATTCTGATTTGCCAGGGCGTGTCCGAAGATTTTCAACTCCTTGACAAATATAAAGTTGCATCTCCCATATCTTCTTCATCATTTTGTTCATAAACACCCCATGTCCCTTCGTCACATCCGATATAAACGCATACGTCACAGCTCCGATGATTTTCCCATCCTGCAGAATCTGACTGCCACTCTCACGAATGTGTCAAATAAAGGGCAGGATATTCTGACAAATTATTTTAATTTGTAATAACTTCCCTTCAGTTTACCCTCTTTTTTCAATACTCCTGCCGCGACCATTTCCTTTAATATTTTTAATGCACGGGAATCCTTCACATTCAGCAGACTCTGGACTTCTTTGTTTGTAATTGCTCCCCTTTCCTCTATATATTGAACAATCTTTTTATAATTGTCATTCAATTTATCCGTACTTATCCGTACTTTATCCGTACTTATCCGTACTTTATCCGTACTTTTACAAATTCTCGTCTTATCCCGAAATCGAAACAAATTGATGCGAAAACTTCCTGCAATTTCCATTAATCCTGGTTCTTCTAATCCAAGTTCTTTGCACCTTCTGATAATTCTCGGAATCCCGCTTCCCCAATGTTCCATAATATTCATATAAGTAAATGCATACACCAATGCCCGGTTCCTCGGTATAGAAATCCCTTCCCTAATATCTTCCACTCTAAGACTTCCAAACAGCATTCCCGGAGAAGTCACTTCCACGCGATCGTCATACACCGCCACCTGTATGCTTGACGGATGCAAATAGCTGCGATGAACCACGGCATTACAGATCATTTCCCTGATGCAGTCTGTAGGGAGCTCGTATATGTCTGCCCGATATAATCCATTGATTTCCGAACTCATGTGAATATTGCGCAGGACATACTCATATGCCGCATCCAGTTGTGTCACAATATCCCCGTCATATTCTCTCCGGTCAATAAATACATCCCTGTCTGTCCCCTTGAATACGGCGCATTGAATGGTTGCTTGCGGAAGTACATTACGTGACATAAGCAGAAACGCATTTGTAGGATAATAAGTATCTCCCTGTTTTACCAAAAATCCCCAACTCAACAGATTTTGCTTTGTTAATGGACGAATCCTCTCTGCCGCTTCTTCCGTTCTGCAATGTTCCACAGCATATCGATACATCTTATTGCACAGGCAGTTAATCTCATCTTCTGTGACACTTGCTTCCGGTGCCGCATAGGTCTGATCAAAACACCGATTGACACCCTCGAACTCCAATTCTTTTAACACAAACGAATCTGCTGAACGAGTAGTTCCTGACACGCGGATATACGTTCCATTTTCTTTTCCCTTTGCCGTAAGATAGTATGGGCGCTGACTGCCCGGCATGATATGAACGACGATCACAACTTTTTCCTCAACAGAAGCCAGTGTCATAATTGGCACTATCATAGGTGAACAACTGTCACAGATTGCAGAAGTAATTCCATCCATTATGGAAAAAGCATCTTCCTGATTAATTCCAACAACCTTAAATGTACCATCCTCCACTCCAAACACGATTTTTCCTCCACTGCCATTTGCAAATGCAACCACAGTTTTCATATATACTTCACTTTTTTTCGGAACTTCCTGTTTAAACTCAATAAACTCTGATTCGCCGGATATTATATCTTTCACAGTCATAGAATGTCACCTTCTTTCTCTCCTGAATATGCCGACTACATGACAGCAAACAAGTCATTTTTCCGCAGAGCCGAATCTAATATCCGGCTTTTTTCACTTAATAAAGACAAGCCTCTTTCTGCATCTACCTGTTCTTGACAATAGTCTAAAACATCTTCTTTATAATTTGTAAAATCACTAATGATATAAGCTGGTATATTTTCCCTCAATAATTGAATAATAGCATATTTAGCCACTCCTCCCGCCTGCATATTACCCATCACTTTTTTTAGAACAATATACATTTTTGTATTATCTAATTCTTTGTCAATATCGTAATCATCAAAAAATAATCTGTTACTTTTAATTTTATATTTTTCTAAAAACCTCTTTCTAATTTCTCTATATTTTTTCATTTGCATTGCCAGTCCATCTGGCAAGTGTACTCTATAATTGTTGATTATCAAATCATTTAATTGATCATTATAATCATTAATTTTCAATTTTCTAATAGCATCATTTTTGAGCCCATATACCAAAACTAATTTTGTAATCAGAGACGAAATATAGTTTGAATAAACCCCTTTCTCTTTACTTAATATTTTTTCAATATCTATACCATCAATAATCTTATCACACTCTTCTAAAATTTTCTCCGCCATTTCTCTCCCTATTGGCTCTTGTGAATCAGAATCCCGTAAGCCTAATTCCTTTATTTTTTTCTCAAATGATTCTTTAAATTCTACTTTTTTTATATTATCCTGAAAATAATCATTTGTTTTTCCATACTTATTTGAAAGAAATTTATAGAAATTCCCCAATACAGAAAAGTATACATCTACTGCAGCTCTGCTTTTCATATTACCGGCTTTCACATAATATTCAACACCTTGTAATAATTTATCCTTACTCATAACATTTAAGAAACAAATATAGGTAACATCTGACTCTCTAAGTTCTAATGAAACAAATTCATAAAATGCATATATTTTACTTTTATATGTATTTTTAGTTGCTTCTCCTTTTTCCTCCTTTATAAAATCCAAAAACTCTTTTATCTCATGATTGAAATCCATTTTTTTCTCCTTTCAAATGTAACATATACTTAATTTAAGAATTTTATTGTATCATGGGACTTTTTGTTTTTCAATACAAGATTTTACATTTACAGATATTTTTATGCTTCCCTGTGCGGGACAGAAAAAGAAGAGCAAATATCCGGCAAATAAAACTGCCAGTATTTCACTCTTCTTTTTCTCCTATGCTGCCCTTCTCAATGTCCAAGCATCTTCTCAATAAACACCCCATACCCTTTCGTCGCGTCCGATATAAACACATGCGTCACGGCCCCGATGATTTTTCCATCCTGCAAGATCGGGCTGCCGCTCATTCCCTGCACAATCCCTCCCGTCTCAGACAAGAGCCTTTCATCCGTAACATGAAACAAAATCCCTTTATTTTCCTCTTCACCGCTAAAATCAACCTCATCGATTTCAATTTGATACTGATGAAGGTTTCCGTCCAGAGAAGAAAGAATGTAAGCGCCTCCCTGTCTGATTTCCTGTTTTACGCCAACCTCCACATAAGCTTCTTCCATTTCTTCCGGAACCTTGTCTAACTTTCCATAAATTCCGGTTCTTGTGTTTTGCTCAATCGTTCCCATACGGTTTTCTTCTTTGTAATTGATTACGCCTGTAAGTTCTCCGGGCGTTCCGTCTTTTCCCTTCACAATTCCTACAATATCAGTGCTGTACACGCTTCCTTCCGACAGCCGGATCATCTCGCCGGTATCTCCGTCACTGACCGGATGTCCAAGCGCCCCATATTCCATATCCTGTTTTATATAAGTCAAAGTGCCGACGCCGGCCATATCGTCTCTGACCCAGATTCCAAGTTTATATGAACCGTCCTTTAACGCCGCAGGGTTAATTTTTAATTCTATCATTTCCTGATCCCGCAGGATGCCAAGCACCACTGCGTCTCCTCCGGAATCATTGACTAACCGGATCAGTTCTTCTTTATCCGATATCTCAGCTCCATTTACCGTCATAATATAATCGCCGCTCTGCACAATCTGATCCGCAGGCTCACGGACAAGCCCGTCCGCTGCCGTTACTTTCCCCGTGCCGACAATCAAAATCCCTTTCGTTTTTGTATAAATTCCAATCGGCATTCCCGAAGGCATAACATAACTCTTTTCCACGACGCAGACCGATACGTCTTTCACCGGAATCAAATTTAAGAATCTGCAGGAAAGGCTGTATCTTTTTAAAATATCTGAACTGCTTTTCGACGGACTGTTATTTTGAAATACGGGAACGCTCTCTTCCGTTTTTTGAAAGGTTACCGGAACTGTCAAATGAATCTCTTCCGTCTCTCCATCTATGGCATAAATTTCATCCGGTATAGAATCGTACAAAAGATTTGCCGAAAAAACAACCAGATACAGGAAAGACGCCAGAAAAAATTTTTTTCTGTGCTTTTGGAATTTTTGATATATCATTGTTAAAAACTCCTTTCCATAAAATAAAAAAAGAAGGATGCGCTTATTTGCATCCTTCTTAGTATGTACTGATTTTCAGAGTTCACCCGATGTTTTTTTTGTATTTGCTGCCAATTCCTTCATTTCTTCGGCATTCTTTAAAACGGTATCCGTAATTTTAACGCCGCCAAGCATCCGCGCAAGCTCTTCTATGCTTTCCTTTTTTTCAAGCGGACGTATTGTGGAAATCGTCGTCTGGTTCGCAACTGATTTTTCAATCAGATAATGACTGTCAGCCATCGCCGCAATCTGAGGAAGATGCGTAATGCAGAGGATCTGATGGCTGTGCCCCAGCGCATTCATCTTTTCCGAAACTTTCTGCGCCGTTCTGCCGCTGATTCCCGTATCAATTTCATCAAAAATCATCGTTCCCACCGCGTCCGTGTCTGCCAGAACCGTTTTGATTGCAAGCATAACCCTTGAAAGCTCTCCGCCGGAAGCAATTTTTTCCAATGATTTTTCCGGTTCTCCCGGATTCGTCGAAATCAAAAACTCTGCGTCATCAAAACCGTTTGCCGTAAAATGATCCATTTTTCGAAACTCCATCGAAAATGAAACATCGGGAAAATTCAAATCCGAAAGCTCTTTTTGGATTGCTTCTGCAAGCTTTTTCGCTTCTTCTTTTCGAATTTTCGATACGGCCTCGGACTGTTTTCTGATCTCCTCTTCACTTTCCTGAAACTCTTTCTGCAGCTTTTCCAGCCATGCATCGTAATCCGAAAGCTGAAAAAGCCTCTCTTTTTTCTCCCTGCAGGAAGCAAGAATCTCTTCCACTGTTCTTCCATACTTGGACTTTAAATGATTGATGTCGTCTAACCGCCGCTCCGTTTTCAGAAATGTCTCTTCGTCAAATGATGTATCCGCTATATATTCTGCGATTTCCCGGTTAAAATCATTCAAAAGATTATCGATTTCCATTAATTGGCTCTCAAATTCAGACAGCGGAGCGTCATATCCTGCGACAGAAGACAAACTTCGAAGCGCATGGCTGATCTGCTCCGACGCAGACGCAAAATTTCCGCCTGTTTTCTCATGCGCCTTTGTAAGCGATTCCATAATTTTCTGGCCATTCAAAAGCCGCCTGTAATCCTTCTCCAACTGCTCATCTTCCAACGGCATAAGATTTGCATCTTCAATTTCTCCAATCTCATAATTCAGAAACGAAATTTCACGTTCCCGTTCCGCTGTATCTGTGCCTGCCTCTTCCAGTTTCTTTTTTATTTTTTTGTAAACTTCATAGGAAGCTTTCAGTTTTTCTTTTTCTTTCTGCAGACGATTTTTCGCATAGCCATCCAGGATATTTAAATGATTTTTTCTGACAAGAAGGGACTGATGCTCATGCTGTCCATGAATATCAATCAAAAGCGCCGCCGCTTCCCTGACCTTTGATATGGGAACGCCCTCCGCATTGATTTTGGAAACGCTCCTTCCATTTACAATTTTTCTGCTTAAAATCAGGCAGCCGTCCTCCGGAAAAATATCCATTGCTTCAAGCTCTTTAAGAATGCGCTCATCCTCAATCAAAAACGTCAGCTCCACCAGACCATATGAAGCGTTTTCCCGAATCATCTCTTTGGGAAGCTTTCCGCCAAGCGCAAGGTTTACGGAGCCAATGATAATTGACTTCCCGGCTCCTGTTTCTCCCGTCAGGATATTAAGCCCCGGCGTAAAGTCCACTTCCGCCTCGTCAATCAGAGCCAAATTCTTTACGTGCAGATTTTGTAACATAATCCTCCTTTACACATCACCAACAATTTTTTTCAGACGCCCCATCAAAACACCCGTATCCTCTACTGTGCGGACTGCGCACATAACCGTATCGTCTCCGGCTATGCTCCCTACGATTTCATGGCACTCCATCGCATCCAGAGCCGCAGCAACCGCCATCGCCATACCCGGAACCGTCTTTACAACAAGAATATTCTGCGCCATATCCATCGAAACAAACCCATTCTGAAAAACATGGTTATATTTCTCTGTCATGTCTTTTTTATCTTCCGCAACCACTGTATACTTCTGCCTGCCGTTTCTCATTGCAACTTTCGTCAGCTTCAATTCCCGGATATCCCTTGACACTGTAGCCTGCGTAGCGTGATACCCTTCCCGTTCCAGATAGTCCGAAAGCTCTTCCTGTGTCTCTATATCATTTTTCTGTATCAGCTCCAAAATCTTCGCCTGTCTTTTTGCCTTCATTTAAAACCCCCGCATCTTTCTTCTGAGTATTTCCAAAAAACTGATTTTGCTGAGTTTAATAATTTTCGTCCTCTGTTCTGAAGCGCGGATGGTGATGGAATCCCCTGGTGAAAGCGAAAGCGCGCATTCCCCGTCAAAATTCACTTCCGCCTGTTCCCTCTTCTGCGGCTGTCTGCTCCTAAGTTCAATTGTAACTGCATCCTTTTCACTGACAATGATGCTTTTCGCATTCAAATCATGGGCATTGATGGGCGTAATCAAAATCATGCGGGCTTTTGGATCAATAATCGGGCCGCCCGCCGACATACTGTACCCCGTAGATCCGGTTGGCGTTGCGACAATTACGCCGTCAGCCCGAAATGTATTCAAATATTCCCCATTGACAGATACAAGAAGCTCCATAAGCTGAAGAACCCCTTTTCTGCAGATGACAACATCGTTTAACGCCTTTCTCGGAACATGTTCCCCGCTTAACATCATGCGCTCTTCCACAATGTAATTGCCCTTCATCAGCTCTTCCACCGCACAAAGCGCATTCCGTTCCTCCAGCTCACAAAGATACCCCAGATGTCCAAGATTGACGCCAATCAAAGGGATATCCTGTTCCGATGCGATTTTTGCCGTACGAATTAAAGTTCCGTCGCCTCCGAGCACAAAAATCCCCTCCGTAAAAGGCGGCAGTTCCCCGCCTTCCCTGACCGTCCGGCAGCTTCCCCCTTTTAACTCAATAAAAGACTTCATTTTATTTGTAAGACGGTAATCTTTATCCTTATAGGGATTTGCAATGATACAAAAATTTTTCATACTTTTTTATCCAGTTCCAGATGCGCCATTTCCACTGTCCTGTCAACGTCAATGGATGAACACACGGCCCCTTCCCCATTCTTTCTGATATATAAGAGATATTCAATATTCCCTTCCGGCCCCTTAATCGGAGAAAATCCCAGGTTAAGAACCGAAAATCCAAGCTCCCTGGCGCAGTCCGTCACTTTTAAAATCACTTCTTTATGTACCCCTTTCTCCCTGACAACGCCTTTTTTCCCTACTTTTTCCCTTCCCGCTTCAAACTGCGGCTTAATCAGGCACACCATTTCTCCCGTTTCAGATAAAAGCTTTTCTGCAGGGCCAAGCGCTTTTGTCAGTGAAATAAACGATACGTCCACCGATGCAAAATCCAGAACGTCGTCAATATCCTGCGGAGTCACATAACGGATATTCGTCTTTTCCATACAGACCACCCGTTCGTCGCAGCGCAGCTTCCACGCAAACTGGCCATAGCCAACGTCTACGGCATAGACTTTTTTTGCTCCGTTCTGCAGCATACAATCTGTAAATCCTCCGGTTGAAGCCCCGATATCCATGCATATTTTATCCTGCAAAAAGACGCCAAACTGCCCGATGGCCTTCTCAAGCTTCAATCCGCCGCGGCTTACATATTTCAGCGTACTTCCGTGAATTTCAATCTTACAGTCCGAACGAAACATACTTCCCGCTTTATCTTCTCTCTGATTGGCTACAAATACATTGCCTTCCATAATCATTGCCTTTGCTTTTTCCCTGGAAGGCGCAAGGCCCCTGTTTACCAGTAACACATCCAGTCTCTCTTTCATTTGTCCGTCCGTTTCCACTCCTCATACTCTAAAACAATTCTGTCAAATACAGACACAGCGTCTATTTTCAGCTCTCTGCACAGAATGTCCACATTTCCATGTTCCACATAATCATCCGGAATCGCCGTCACAAGCACACGGCAGTCCGCCTTATTTTCTGATAAAAATCCTGCTACATGCGCGCCAAATCCGCCCAGGGCGGCATTCTCCTCCAGCGTGACAATCAATGAATGACTTTCTGCCAGATCAAGCAGAAGCGCTTCATCCAAAGGCTTGGCAAACCGCGCATTGACAAGCGTGGCCATGTATCCTTTTTCATGCAGCAGACGGCGTACGCTTTCCGCCGTCTTTACCATACTGCCAAGCGCAACCAGGGCAATCTGCCCTTCCCGGTAAATTACCTCGCTTTTTCCATATGCAATCGGCTCCCGAAACTCCTTTAACCCGTCATACGCTTCGCCTCTCGGATAGCGAATTGCAGCCGGAGAAGGAAAATCAGCCGCAAACTTTACCATATCTGAAAGTTCCCATTTATTCTTTGGAGCCAGAATCGTCATATTCGGAATCGACGACAGATAGGAAATGTCAAAAATTCCCTGGTGCGTCTCTCCGTCGCTTCCCACCAGCCCCGCCCGGTCAACTGCAAATACAACGGGAAGATTCTGAATGCAGACATCGTGCAGTATCTGATCATAAGCCCTCTGAAGAAAAGAGGAGTACACCGCCACAAACGGCTTTAGTCCTGCCGCCGCAAGTCCCGCTGCAAACGTAACGGCGTGTTCCTCGGCAATCCCAACATCAAAAAATCGATCCGGAAACCTGCTGCGGAAACGTTTCAGGCCCGTTCCGTCCGCCATCGCAGCCGTAAGCGCCACAACGTTTTCCTTCCGTTCGCCAAGTTTTTGCATGACTGTGGAAAAAACGTCGGTATAATTGGCTTTTGTGCGCTTTTTCAAAGGAAGCCCCGTTTCAATGTCAAACGGCTCCGTTCCGTGAAACCTTGCCGGATGGCGTTCCGCCGGAAGATAGCCTTTTCCTTTTTTTGTAATTACATGAACCAGCACAGGTCCCTGATACTTCGCAGCTTCACGGAAAATCCTGACCATGCCGGAAACGTCGTGCCCATCTACCGGCCCAAGATACATAATTCCCATATTTTCAAAAAGCATCCCCTGTACAAGAAGCTGTTTGATGCCGCTTTTCGTCTTCCTAATACGCTCCACAATGCTTTCTCCATAGACAGGAATCCTGCTTAAAGAATTTGCAACGCCCGTTTTGATCTCCTGATAGGATTCCGTCGTCCGCAGATAGTTTAAGTGCTTTGAAAGCCCTCCGACATTTTCAGAAATTGACATATTGTTGTCATTTAAAACAATCATAAAGTTCGTGCGGATTCTGGAAGCGTTATTTAAAGCTTCGTATGCCATTCCCCCCGTCAAAGCCCCGTCTCCAATCACAGAAACCACCTTGTAATCTTCGCCTTTCATCTGTCTTGCCATGGCATATCCAAGCCCCGCCGATATAGAAGTCGAACTGTGTCCCGTGTCAAAACAGTCGCAGTCGCTTTCTTTCCTTTTCGGAAAACCGCTCATCCCGCCATACTTGCGCAGACTGTCAAACCCTTCCTGCCGTCCTGTCAGTATCTTATGCGTATAAGACTGATGCCCGACGTCCCATATAATTTTATCTTTGGGCAGTTCAAATGCAAGGTGCAGCGCCATCGTCAGTTCCACAACGCCCAGATTCGAAGCCAGATGGCCTCCGGAAACGGAAATTTTCTGAATCAGAAATTCCCGGATTTCATCCGCCAAAACGATAAGCTCCGCTTTATCAAGCTTCTTAATGTCATTTTCCCGCTGTATTTTTTCTAATACCATACCCGGCACCTCTATTTTTCCCGATGTGTAAAATATCGTAATAATTCAGGCAAAAACGGGTTCGTTCCGGAAAGGGCTTCCATTCGTTCCACTGCCCGCTTTGACAGACGCTCCGCTTCTTCCCTTGCCTTCTCTAATCCTTCCATCGAGAGATACGTCGTCTTCTGATTTTTGGCATCGCTGCCAATCGGCTTTCCAAGTTTTTCAAAAGATCCGGTTACATCCAGAATATCATCCTGTATCTGAAACGCAAGCCCTGCGTCCTGCGCCGCTTCTTCCACAATTTTCTGTTCTTCTGCAGAGGCTTTTGCCAGTATGGCTCCAATCCGCACAGACGCCTCCAAAAGAGCGCCTGTCTTTAAGCGGTAAATAAACATTAATTTTTCCTTTGAAATCTCTGTCTCTCCCTCGGACTCCACATCCGCCGTCTGTCCGCCTACCATTCCGTAAATGCCCGCTTTTTCTGTCAAAACCTGAAATGCCTCTCCGATGCTTCTGTTTTCCGGTTCCATGGAAAATGCCTTTGCCGCCGTTTCATAGGCGTAATTTAACAAAGCGTCTCCGGCCAGTATGCCCATCGCCTCTCCGTACACGGCATGTGTCGTCTTCTTTCCTCTGCGGTATTCGTCATTGTCCATTGCCGGAAGATCATCATGTACCAGGGAATACGTATGAATCATTTCAATTGCCGCGGCAAACGGCTCAATGATTCTGGAATCCCCTCCAAACATACGGTAAGTTTCCAGCATAAGCATTGGACGCAGACGCTTTCCTCCCGCCAGTATACTGTAATTCATTGCCTCTAAAACTGTTTTCTGATAGCCTTCTTCTTCCGGAAGATACTTCTTTAACATTTCTTCTATTTCCAGAATCCTGCTTTCCAGTTCTTTTTGTATTTCCATGCGCGCTCCTTTTGCCTTATTCGTCCCGTCAAAACTCCTCCAACGTGCCCTGCTCACTGATCACGAGCATCTTTTTTTCTACCTGATCGATTTTTGCACTGCACTGTTTTAACTTTTTCATCCCTTCCTCATAGAGCAGAAACGAATGCTCCAGTGAAATATCCCTTTCTTCCATCTTTTCCAGAATCTCTTCTATTTCCCCGAACAATTCCTCCAGATCGGGTTCTTTCTTTTCTTCCATCTTTACCGCTGCCTTTCTGTCTGTTCCAAATAAGACATAATCTGCTTTACCTCCGCCCAAAAGCTCCCGTCCTGCAGGCGGATCCGGACCGTGTCTTTACATTTTACATCGGAAACGGCGCTGATGCGCTTTCCTTTTTCATCTGTTACAAACGCAAGCCCCTGGCTTAATTTTCTGGCCGGAGACACGCCGTCCAACTGCCCGGCAAGAATTCCAAGCCGGTGCCTTGCTTCCGTCACCTGCCGTTCCATTTCCTGTGAAAGCTTCTCCCAAAGCCCCGCGGTATACTGTTTCTTTTCATTTAAACGGCTAAGCGGGCTTTTCAGCTTCAGAATGCTTCCAAGGTTCTGGCATCTCTTTTCCGCAGACTCTTTTTTCCAGGCCATAGAACGGCCAAGCCTGTGGCGCAGGCTTTCCATCATATCAAACGCTTCAAATATATCGTAAACTGCAAGCTCCGCCCCCGCGGACGGCGTAGGCGCCCGCAGATCCGCCACAAAATCCGCAATCGTCGTATCTGTCTCATGTCCGACCGCAGAAATCACCGGCGTTTCACAGTCAAAAATCGCCCGCGCCACTGTTTCTTCATTAAATGCCCATAAATCTTCTATGGAACCGCCGCCTCTGCCTACAATAAGCACATCCGGCCGCATTGCGTCCAGTGTCCGTATCCCTTCCGCAATGCTGTCGGCAGCCCCTTGCCCCTGCACTTTCGCCGGATACAAAATAAGCTGCACATAGGGATTTCTTCTTCCCGCAATGTTTCGGATATCCTGCACCGCCGCTCCTTCAGGCGCTGTAACAATGCCAAGCGTCCGGATATATTTTGGCAGAGTTTTCTTGTATTCGTCCGCAAACATTCCCATTTCTTCCAGTTCACGCTTCAATGCCTCAAATTTTAAATACAGGCTGCCCGCTCCGTCCCGCTCAATCTCTTTTGCATAGAGCTGATACCGCCCGTCCCGTTCATAGACTTCAATGGAGCCGGTTACAAACACCTTGTCCCCTTCCTGCATCCGAAAAGAAAGCCCCCTGCGGTTCCCTGCAAATAAAACGGCTGAAATAGCCGCCTTTTCATCTTTTATTGTAAAATAAATATGACCGGACGAATGATACTTGCAGTTGGAAACTTCACCCTTTACACAAATGCCGCGAAGCATAAAGTCCTGGGCAAACATATTCCTGATGTATGCATTCACCTGGCCGACTGTATATGCGTTCTTTCTCATGCGATTTTTGCCAGAATGCCGTTTACAAATGAAGAGGAATCATCCGTTCCGTATTTCTTGGCCAATTCCACCGCTTCATTGATTGCCACGCCGGTTGGAATATCGTCGTCAAATTTGATTTCATAAACCGCAAGACGAAGCAGCGTCAAATCAACTTTTCCCATTCTTGTCGTCTTCCAGCCTTTGGCAATTTCATTAATCAGCCCATCCAGCTCCGCCGCCTTTTCCGCAACCGCCTGCGTCTTCTCCCTGATATAGGCAGCGTCCGCATCGTCTTCCCCTTCATCTGCGTCATACAAAAGCTGCTCGGACAATTCTTCTTTGGAATGGAATTCTATACGGAACAAAAGCTGAAAAATCCTCTCCCTCATTTCTCTTCTTGACATCTGACCCTTTCCTTTCTTTCGAAAACAAAAGGATGCTGTTACGCATCCCTACCTGTTCTTTCCCATGTCAACGCTGGCAATTCTGACATTTACGCCGGATACTTCTAACCCCGTCATATTCTCAATCGCTGTCTTCACCTTTTCCTGAACCTTGGAAGAAACGTCTAAAACCGAAAATCCATACGCAATATTCAGCGCAACGTCCACACGCACAACGCCTTCTTTTACGTCCACCCGGATCCCCTTCGAAAGGTTCTTCATACCAAGCTTGCTGACCAGTTCGTTGGTAATATTTCCCGCCATGGAACTTACTCCCTCAACTTCAGTGGATGCAAGCCCTGCAATAATGGCAACGACTTCGTCCGCAATCTTGACATCTCCCAATTTATCTTCTTTAATTTTAAATCCTTTTCTACCCTCAGCCATCTGAATGCCTCCTAAGTGATATTTAACAACATTATAGCAGACTATTTTTATTTTGAAAACCAAAAATTGCAATATCTTCTATTAGTATACCCGCTTCTTTCCATATCATCAATACTTTTTAGAAAAAAGGCGCAAAGCCTTACTCATTTCATAAGACTTTACACCTCTTCATTCAAGAAACCGTCCGTAAAACTGTTATTTCTTTATCAGCAAAGACTTTCCTGTCATTTCTTCCGGCTGTTTCATTTCCATCATTTCTATCATAGTCGGAACGATATCCGCAAGACAGCCGCCTTCCTTTAACGTATATTCCGGATCGTAATTTACCAGAATAAACGGAACCGGATTAATCGTATGAGCCGTAAAGCTTCCGCCTGTCTCATAGTCAATCAGCTGTTCCGCATTTCCGTGATCCGCACAGATAAACATCTGCCCGTCCGCTTCAAGAAGCGCTTCCACCGCTCTTCCCACGCAGCCGTCAACTGTTTCCAGCGCTTTCACCGCCGCGTCAAGCACACCCGTATGCCCTACCATGTCAGGATTTGCAAAATTGATGATAATCACATCGTATTTGCCGGACTTAATAGAGTCCACCAGTTTGTCGCATACCATCGGAGCGCTCATTTCCGGCTGCAGATCATAAGTGGCGACTTTCGGAGAGTTGACAAGAATCCTCTCTTCTCCGGGATTCGGTTCTTCTACGCCGCCGTTAAAGAAAAATGTAACGTGAGCGTATTTCTCCGTCTCCGCAATCCTGGCCTGCGTCTTTCCGTGATCCGCCAGAAACTGTCCGAACGTATTCTTTAATTCCACCTTCTGAAATGCAATCTTTTTATTTGGAATCGTTACGTCATATTCGCTGAAGCAGACATACGTAACGTCTTTTCTCGGCCCTCTGTCAAATCCGTCAAACTCATCCGCACAGAACGTCCTCGTAATTTCTCTGGCCCGGTCCGGGCGGAAGTTGAAAAATACAATGCTGTCTTTGTCTTTGATCGTAGCAACCGGCTTCCCGTTTTCCAAAATAACGGTCGGCAGCACAAACTCATCCGTCTTATCGTCCGCATAAGAAGCGCAGATTGCCTCTGACGCGCTGTTTCCTGTCGCGCCCTCGCCTTTTGTCAGCATCCGGTAAGCGGCTTCCACGCGATCCCATCGGTTATCTCTGTCCATGACATAATAACGTCCGCAGATGGATGCAATTTTGCCGACGCCGATTTCCTTCATCTTTGCTTCCAGCGCTTCAAGAAATCCCTTTCCGGAAGTAGGCGAAGTGTCCCTTCCGTCTAAGAAACAGTGTACATAGACGTTCTTCACGCCTTCTCTTTTCGCCAGTTCCAAAAGGCCGTACAGATGCGTGTTATGGCTGTGAACGCCGCCGTCCGAAAGAAGTCCGTAAAAATGCAGATCCGAGCCGTTCTTCTTTACATTTTCCACTGCTTTCAGCAGTTCCGGATTTTTAAAGAAATCTCCGTCTTCGATTTCTTTTGTAATTCTTGTCAGCTCCTGATACACAATTCTTCCGGCGCCCATATTCAAATGCCCGACTTCAGAATTTCCCATCTGGCCATCCGGAAGCCCGACGGAAAGACCACTGGCATATCCCTTTACAAAAGGATATTCTTTCATCAATCTGTCAATCACAGGGGTGTTTGCCTGTGCTATGGCATTGCCTTCGGTCTTTTCATTTAATCCAAAACCATCCAGAATCATAAGTACAGTTGGTTTTTTACTCATAATCGTATTCCTCCCTATGCCATTACTGCACAATATCCACAGTGACTTTCCTGTCTTCCTTCGAGGCCGCCGCTTTTACAACGGAACGGATCGCTTTTGCAATGCGTCCCTGTTTGCCGATTACCTTGCCCATGTCAGACTGCGCCACGCGCAGCTCCAGCACAACGCCCCTGTCGCTCTCTTTTTCTGTTACAGCAACTTCTTCCGGGTAATCCACCAGCGCTTTTGCAATTACTTCTATCAACTCTTTCATCACGAACACCTCTTATTTTTCAATTCCTGCCGCTTTGAAAATCCTGCTTACTGTGTCTGTCGGCTGCGCGCCGTTTGATAACCATTTCTTTGCCAGTTCTTCATTGACCTTATATTCCGTCGGGTCTTTCGTCGGATCGTAAGTACCGATTTCTTCGATAAATCTTCCGTCTCTTGGAGATCTGGAATCAGCTACAATAATTCTATAGAAAGGAGCTTTCTTCTTTCCCATTCTTCTTAATCTGATTTTAACCGCCATTTCAATTCACCTCCTGAACTCTTATTTTTATAATCAAAGCAGTGACTGCTTTAATCCCTGTTTAAAACGGAAGTCCAAATTTTCCCTTCCTGCCTCTCCTGCCGCCCATCATGCCCGGCATCTGCTTCATCATCTTTCTGGCCTGTTCAAACTGCTTGACCATGCGGTTCACCTCTGCAATGTCTACGCCCGCGCCGTCTGCGATTCTGCGTTTACGGCTTGGATTGAGCAGGGAAGGATTTCTCCGTTCCTCAAGCGTCATAGAATAGATAATGGATTCTGTGCGCTTCATGCCCTTTTCGGCTTCCGTCTCGTCAATCTCCGGCATTTTCATACCGCCCAGTCCCGGCAGCATACCAAGAATGCTGGTCAGACCTCCCATTTTTTTCATCTGAGACACGGAGCTTAAATAATCCTCAAAATCAAACTCCGCTTTTTTCATCTTCTGTTCCAGTTTTTTTGCCTCTTCTTCGTCGATGGCTTCCTGCGCTTTTTCAATCATCGTCAGCACATCGCCCATACCAAGAATGCGGGACGCCATGCGATCCGGATAAAACTGTTCCAAATCAGAAAGCTTTTCTCCCATGCCCACATAGAGAATCGGCCTGCCTGTCACCGTGCGGATGGAAAGCGCCGCTCCGCCTCTCGTATCGCCGTCAAGCTTTGTCAGAATAACGCCGTCAATGCCGATTTTTTCATCAAACATTCCTGCAACGTTCACTGCGTCCTGACCCGTCATGGAATCCACAACCAGTATCGTCTGAGACACGTCCACGGCCCGCTTAATGGCGGAAAGTTCCTCCATCATTTCTTCATCTATATGGAGACGCCCCGCCGTATCTATAATAACAACGTTAAAAGCTTTTTTCTGTGCGTGCTCTATGGCCGCTTTCGCAATATCAACCGGGCTGTTTTTCTCTCCCATGGAAAAGACTTCCACACCCTGTTTCTCTCCGTTGATCTTAAGCTGCTCAATCGCAGCCGGACGGTATATATCGCACGCAGCAAGCAGCGGCTTTCTGCCTTTCCGCTTTAGTTTTCCGGCAATCTTTGCCGTCGTGGTCGTCTTGCCGGCTCCCTGTAAACCCGCCATCAAAATAACGGTAACTTCATTGCCGGGCTTCAATGCAATTTCAGTTGTCTCTGATCCCATCAGAGAAATCATTTCCTCATTTACAATCTTAATGACCATCTGGCCCGGATTCAATCCATTCATTACATCCTGGCCAATTGCACGCTCCTGCACTGTTTTTATAAACTGTTTGACCACCTTGAAATTGACGTCGGCTTCCAAAAGCGCAAGCTTGACTTCTTTTAAAGCCGCTTTTACATCGTCTTCCGTCAATCTTCCCTTGCTTCTTAAATTTTTAAATACGTTCTGCAGTTTTTCGGACAGACTGTCAAATGCCATATTATAATCCCTCTAATATCTCATTGGAAATCCTGTCGATTTCCGTCCTGATTGTCTCCTGATTTTCTTCGTTCCACGAATGCGAAAGCCTCTGAATCTCTTCCGCTTTTTCCCTGATATAAAGAAATTTCTCTACCAGATGAAGTTTCCGTTCATACTCTTCCAGAGTCCTTGCGGAACGCTTCACCAGATCGTGCACGCCCTGACGGCTGATTCCTTCTTCCTGTGCAATCTCTCCCAGGGATAAATCATTAAAATAAAAATCCTCGTATGCTTTTCTCTGATGAGCGTTTAACAATTCCCCATAAAAATCATAGAGATATGCCTGCTTAAGTTTTGCTTCCATTTAAACCTCCGGCGCATCTTCCTGCATACCGCTTGTGGTAGAATAGCACACTGTAAAACAGGTGTCAAGTGTTTTTTCTTTACGAACTTTTGTTCGTGTTGTTTCATCTTGTGTTATCCTTGTTTATATCAATGCTGCTGCCAACTGTGCTATATTAAACATAGAAATCAAGCTCCACAAGGTAAGAGAGCAGATTGCCCATGTTCTCATCCTGCGGTGCAGCAACGATAAAATTACAAATCTCTTTGATTTTGGCAAGTAAATCTTCACGCTTTTTCTTTGATATGTTTGTACTCATTTCTGCTCCTCCAACTGCTTTTTTATCAGTTTTGCCTGTAAAATATCCCTCTGCATAATTAACTCTCCGACAAGCTGATCGTTTGTCGATTGATTAAATGGTACAGAAGATGTTGCAAGCTTTACAGACGTAATTGCCGCTACATTTTCATCGCCTCTCCTTAATTCTTGAATTTTTTTAATTGCATTTTCTCTATCCAGCAAACCATATTTTTGATAATTGCATATAATATTTTCTCTTTCTGCAATATCTTTAATCATTGATTCTTTGTCAAATATGTCTTTCATAGGATTGCTCATTATTCTATTCCCCCAATTCACATCCACTCGCCATTAGTGGCAGACCATTTTTCATTAAATTCTTTGCATACAACCGCCGCTGTAAACGGTTTTATCAAGAAAGTTTTTATTGTTCTTAACACGGTACTGTAATCCTCCGTTTTTGTGTCGATTTTACGGATAAAAGATTTCCATTTCTTCTGCATCGTCTCATCCCTATCAAAAGCCATTACTTGCTCAAACTGTTCCGCTGTAAAGGTATGTCCCCGATTCTCAAATGTCTTTCGCAATGCTTCTGTTAGCGTCGCTCCATCAAAATCGAATTTATTAGCAAGATAATAAATATCGTAGTAGTCCTTCATTCGGCTGGAAAATTCCATCAGGATTAGGATAGCGTCAATCTTTTCGGCTATCGTTGTTTCAAGAGAATAGGTATTTACTGTTGGCGCTGTAAAATCATCAAGTTGAGTTGGTATTTTTCGTTTTTCCTGCTTTGGTACAATAACATCACCCACGCCGAAATCAATACTAAACGGCGTTTTCGTATTTTTAATTCGAGCTACAAGAGAAACTCCAATACCAGCGTACTTCTTTGCAACGGCAATAGGGGCAATGTCTTTCATTTCAAAAGTCACAAAATCATTGCCTGTGGGCGTGGAGATGATTGTTTCTATTACAGTCTGTAGCCATTCGGGAGTATTGGGAACTTTTCGAAGAAGAAAATCTACATCTACCGTCACACGACTATCAAAATCGGTAACGGAATAAATGAACAATCCACCTTTCAGCACAAGATTTTCCGCATATTGTGATTTTTCCAAACGGCGCAGGAATTCCTCTTGACAGAAAAGTTGCAGACAAAGCTGATAGCTTCGTCCGCTTTCTTTTGCCTTGTTTTTTAATCTTACAAGCACAGATGCAGCAACATCAGCCATTCAGCAGTACCTCCATTACATTCATAACTCTTGCATACAGTTTCATTTCCTTTGCGTATTTTGACAAGTTTGCAAGGTTCTTTTTTTCATCAGCAGCGTAAGCATTGACAGCTTTATTGAAAATTTCATTATCAAGTTTTGTTCGGTACTTAAAGCAATCGCATATTGTCCTCTCCCGGTCATATACAGGCAATAATATGCCGTTGAAATTATCCATCGATTTTCCGATTGTCAGAGAACCTTTTTGAATATAGTATGCCTTCATCGGAAATTCTACAATATTCTTTACGACACGGGACGCTGTTCTTGGTACGGCAATCGACCATTTACGAGGAGAAAAATCATTGTATCCATAATGGAATAATGCAGACTCCACGCAAATAATCCCTTGTGGAAGAAGCTCATGTATTAACTGTTCCTCCGTCGTGTCATTGCTCTGCGGAAGTTGATAAAATCCCCTTCGAATCCTCTCAATAACCCCTTCTTTACAAAAAGCTGCCACCTCGTATTTATTTATTCCTTTATCGAAAAAGTCTGAAGTTTTTGCAATACCACTGTTATTTTCAATCACATTTTGTATGATTTCTTTCTTATTCAAATAGGCACCAACTTTCCACATACAAAAAATAAATAATGCACGTATTTATTATAGCGTATAATTAGAAGAACTGCAACAACTAAACACTAACACTTTTCTAAATTTGCATGTCAATCGTATATGGCATATAAATTTAAATTCTGACCTTCACTAAAATTAAGCATTATTCCCACCTTACGAAAAAATTATTCCAAAAATTTTTGAAAAGCATTGACAAACACTTGTTTCATCCAATATAACAAAATACTCTTTTAAAAGAATCACAACCAATTACATATCTTCACAAAATTTTGGAGGATGGCTTTACGCCATACACGACTGTGGTATGCAAAAAGGAAATACCGCCACTGCCACCCTAAACTATCGGCGGGGGTCAAGCGTAACAGACAGTTTCGACTTTAAATTTCAAAGCCTGTTACATCATTGTGAAACCAAAACCACAAGGGATAAGTCTATCCTTTTGCTATCGGTCGGCACACATTGATGTGCCGGCTTTTTTTGCTGCCCAAATGCCGGTTACAACTGAATAACCAGCTGAATGGGATATGATTTTGCGACGACCTCTTTTTCGGAGAGTGAATGAAACAACACCGCCCCGATACTCTCCAAAAGTACAAAGGGCGGTGTTCTCTGTCTATTCATGTTTTTAAAGCCTATTTTCGCCTTTTATCCCCCTACCCTTATATTTCCTTGCACCATTTCAAGCCGAATTTGCCCCGTTGCAAGCCCTGATTCACCGTAATGAACTTACTTATTTTTTGCAAACTTATCCATAACGTTGTCTACCCGATAGTTTATGTATCACCTGTTCTTTGATATGATGCTGCAACAATATTTAACATGGAAAAGCATAACTGCCCTCATCCGGTTTACGCTTCAAAAACGCCTGACACACGCTTTCCGAATTGAGCAATTTTGCCGAAAAATTTTCAATTTCATACGTCCTTTCGTCATCTGACATTGAAATAAAATAGGTGATTTCATCAGAGTTGCTTCCAAACGTTTTTTCCGCAATCAGGTTTTTAAATGCGGAAGCGACCGCCTCAAAAAAGAGTTCCGTATGTTTTTCATACTCCTTTGAATCCGCTTCTTCTTTGTCATATAACAGCTTACTTATTTCAGCTAACTGACTGTTCTTTCCGTCAGAATATCCCCATTCATCAGGCGTCCATTTCGTAAGGCTTCCGGCGCCTTCTTTCACTTTTCCAATATCCTCTTCGGATAAATTATCACGCAGCAGTTCTAAATATGCCGCATCTTTTTTTTGCATATATTCATAAGTATTCAATGCCAAAAATAAGGTAATGCAATCGCTGTCTGTCACAAGCGCAACTGCATATATTTTTTCCTCACCGATTTCTTGCCGGATTTGTTCCATATCTTTTTTCACTGCCTGCTCAATTTTCCCAGAAAAATTATTGAAAAATGCTTTCATTTCAACTTTTTCAGCTTGCTTTTTAAATAATTTCATTTCAATTCCTCCATTTTCGTATGATTTTTTAACACTACAAAAAGTTCAGCAGAGCAATCTATATCTTATTTTACTGCAAACGCACGCGCAGTTCCATCATATTTTGCTAAAATAAGCTCTTGCGGGTTAAAAGAGCTCTCTATTCCATTCAGATAGCCGGTTATACGAAGTTCCACGAATGTTTGCGACTGCTCGGGGTATCTTTTTTCTTATTAATTTAACGGCCATTCACATTGACACATTCCAATATATCGCATATAATATCAATCAGAAAATAAAAGAAAGGAACGGGATAATGACCGAGAATGAAAAAAAGGCGCGAATTTTCAAGGCTTTTTGCGATCCCAACAGACTGACGATATTGAATCTTCTTCAAAGCGGTGAAAAGTGCGCTTGTAAACTTGTTGAGGAACTTCATATCGGTCAGCCTACTTTATCACATCATATGAAAATATTGTGTGACGCAGAAATTGTTACAGGGCGAAAGGAAGGGAAATGGACGTATTATTCTTTTAATCCGGAAGGCATTGGAAAAGCGCGTAAACTGTTGGAAGAGGTCACAGCCATAGCCGATCCTGCTTCCCAAAACCGCTGCAGCAGTTAAGCCGCCTTAAAAATAATCAGGCGGCTTATACACAAAACTATATATTGAAAAATATAAATATATAAATATGTGGAGGATGTTATGAGTACATTTAAACTAATTTGGGATTTTATTCAAAATCAAATATTGGGTATGAAGTGGCTGAATCAGACAATCGGTAAAATGCTGTCCTCATTAGGGGCTGACATTGAGAGCAAGACGGTTGGGAGCATTCAATTTTTTATTTACGATACAATCAAAATCACTGTCCTGCTTTGTGTTTTGATTTATTTTATATCATATATCCAAAGCTATTTTCCACCGGAAAAAAGCAAAAAAATATTAGGACGTTTTCATGGCATAGGCGCAAACTGCGTCGCTGCTTTATTAGGCACGGTAACGCCTTTTTGCTCCTGTTCTTCTATTCCGCTTTTTATTGGTTTTACAAGCGCCGGACTGCCGCTTGGAATAACTTTTTCCTTTCTAATTTCTTCCCCCATGGTAGACCTTGGTTCGCTCGTCCTGCTAATGAGCGTTTTCGGCTCTAAAACAGCCGTCGTCTATGTCTTTGTTGGCTTGATGACTGCCGTTTTGGGAGGAACAGTCATTGAAAAACTACATATGGAAAAATATGTTGAGCAATACATCAAAACGGCTGGAAGCGTTGATATGGATTCGCCCGGCCTGACAAAAAAAGACAGGCTTTTGTATGCATGGGAGCAGGTTACCGCTACATTCAGGAAAGTATTTCCTTATATTCTCGTCGGCGTGGGAATTGGAGCTTTTATTCATAACTGGATCCCCGAAACATGGATTGAAAATGTGCTGGGAAGCAACAACCCGTTTTCCGTTGTTCTTGCAGCGCTGGTTGGCGTTCCGATGTATGCGGATATTTTCGGCACGATACCTGTTGCGGAGGCGCTTTATTCAAAAGGCGCCCGGCTTGGTGCAATTTTAGCTTTTATGATGGCTGTTACAACGTTATCCCTTCCATCTCTTATAATGCTTCGCAAAGCAGTAAAACCAAAACTTTTGGCTTTGTTTACCGGCATCTGCACGATTGGCATCATTGTTGTCGGATATCTGTTTAATGCGTTTCACTTCTTGTTTGTTTAAGAAACGTTAAAATAAAATTTTATTATAAGGAGGAAAATTATTATGGCGCTTTTTAATTTTGGAAAGAAGAAAGATACTTCCTGTTGTTGTGGAAGCGACTGTAATGCTGAAAGTATGGCAAAAGCAGAATCAGCAAAAAAAGAGGGGGCAAGCGTAAAAATCTTAGGCAGTGGGTGCGCAAAATGCAATCAGCTTGAAGCGGCTGCAAGAGCAGCTTTAAAACAGCTTGGAATGGACACAGAGATTGACCACATCACAGATTTTACACAAATTGCCGCATATGGCGTTATAAGCGTCCCCGCCCTTGTAGTTGACGGGAAAGTCCTGGCATATGGAAAAGTTTTGAAAACAGATGAAATTGTAAAACTTTTGCAAAAACGCAGAGGATAGATCACGGCCGTCAATGGGGCGTCGATAAGCGTCGCCGCCCCTTATCCGTATAAACCCTCAAAAATCATACGCAAAAACATTTCCCTCTACATCGGCTACGACATATTCGCAATGCTCTCCCGTCCGTATCGTATACTTCCACCCCGCCACGCCGGAAGACACGATAACTTTACAGTTTCCCTTCTGATACTCTCCGTAATTCAATGCTCCGGAAAATTCCGTCAGATACCCTGTCGGCCAAATCTGTCCTGCGTGCGTATGGCCGGAAAGAAGAAGATCCACGCCCTGCGCGTCATTTTCCTCTGCCTCAACCGGCTGATGATCCGCCATGATAATAAACTTATCCCTGTCCGCTCCCGTAAGAATTTCTTCCACAGACGGACGCTGCCTTGTCGCGCCCCACGCTGCGTCCGACCTTCCCGCCAAAACAATGTCTTCCCCGATTTCCACATACTCGTCTTCCAGAATCCGTATCCCTGCCGATACGGCCGCCTGCTCCAGTTCCATGTAGGTATAAGACGGACTTGCCGTATAAGGCTGCCTGTCATGGTTTCCATAGACATAGTAAACGCCATATCTGCTTTCTATGCCGCCAAGCATCCGAAAAATCTCCTGCATCTTTTCCTTCGAAGTCCCCTCTTCCACAATATCTCCCCCGAGAATCACAAGGTCAGGCCGAAGCGCACGGATTTCTTCTGTCTTACTCTTTATCACATCTGCATTCTGCACAGTGTCATAGTGGACGTCCGTCAAAAGCACAATCCGGCAGCCCTTTGTCTGTTTCTCTGTTTTTACCTGGTACGACGTCTGTCTGATATGATTCATATTATACCAGCCATAGAAAAAAATAAGGGCGGCAGATAAAACAGGAATCATACCGCACTGATATATTTTTCTGCAAAAAACAGCGCCTTTGCCGGGCTTTTTCACCCTGCGCCATAAAATCCTGAAGGGAAGGAACGCAAAATCTGTCAAAAGGAACGCAAAAACCAGGTGAAGCACAATTACCGCACCTGTCCGAAAAAAATTAAATCCTGCAGCCGCAAGAAAAACAGCGACAGCAAAATTTGCCGCAAAGACTTTCTTCTTCTTTACATCCGCCCCGTAAAAACGGAGCATCCTTCTGATGCAGAAAAACAGATAGATTCCCTCTGCCGCAGAAACCGCCGCCATAACGCCGTAGAATAACATCAACTGTCTGTGCATCTATCCACACCTCTTTCTCTGCGCCAGCGTCTCGTAAGAGGAACATACTTTATCCGCAAAGCACACGATAAAAGCCGCCCGGCTTTTGGGAATCGAAAACAGCGTAAGCGGCCACATATGGCTCTCAATAATATTACATTCCACCGGAGTCAGACGGTAACGCCGCATGGCATTCTTCAGCGCGATTGCCGGATGGGCGAATCCATGCAGGCGTCCGCCGCAGCATCCTTTTTTGTGCCAGTCATACAGAAAAAAATCATGGAGAAACGCACCGCGCACCAGTTCAGACTCCGGCGCTCCCAGATGAAACCGGCGGTTCAGATAAAAACTGAAACGAACCACGCGAATCACATGGTCATAAGTTGAAATACTCCCATGCTGAACAAATGTTTTCATAAGCGCAGCTTCCTTTGTCTGATTCAGGCCCTCTAGATGCCGTTCTATTTCAGATATCTCCCAAACAGTTAATTTCATAGATTCCCTGCCTTTCCCAAAAGCTTCATTCCTGTTTCCATTCCGTATCTTCTTTATTTTTTCTGCCAAAAGAAAGCATATGTCTCATCTTATTTCCAAAATCACTGTACCTTACTTTCCGAAAAGACACAGATGAACGAAGCAGACGCATCTGTTTCCAGTTCATCGTGGAAAGCGTATGATTTAATTCCTCATCCGTCCTTTTTTCCAAAAATTCTTCAAACGATATCTTTTCTTTGAGCGAATTTAATCCCTCGCAAAGATTCTGTTTCGTATTTTCAATAAAAGCGCTGTATTTTTCGGCAATCTGAGCGTCAAGCGCCTTCATGGCGGCATCCAGTTTGGTATTCAGTGCAATCAAAGAATCTGCGGTCAATACGCAGTCTGCTGAAAAAAACGCCACAAACATCATTGCAAGAAATTCCTGCCCGTACAATGGAATTGAATTTGTAATCAATGCCATACATGGCTGCAGCACATACAAAACAAGCAGTCCTGCCACTCCAAATGTAAGCGATCCCGGCACGCAGATACGGCCGTTGATATTAAGAGGCATATCGCTGTAATCCCACCAGACTGCATGGAACAGTTTCTCTGTTACATAAGACGTTGTATATTCCAGAAGCGCCGAACCAAATACACAGGTCAAAAACACTGCTCCGGGGCCGGGTAAATGACTGCAGATCAAAACATCAAGCACGGCGCCCACTCCATAAATCGGACAATACGGCCCATTGAGCATCCCTCTGTTATTCCATGCCAGTTCCTTGACGCTGCAGTAAATCGTTTCATAAATCCAGCCTAAAACACTGTACAATATAAACCATATAAATAATGTCGTAATGTGCATATGCGCCTCCGCCGTTCATTATACTATGCG
Source organism: uncultured Lachnospiraceae bacterium (assembly GCA_910586645.1). Taxonomy (GTDB): domain Bacteria; phylum Bacillota; class Clostridia; order Lachnospirales; family Lachnospiraceae; genus Roseburia_B. The sequence continues at coordinate 71,113 of CAJUIS010000005.1, forward strand.
ATTCTTTAAAAATCAACAAAGGAAAAACACCTCTTAAGTTTCTGTCTCTTAAACTTAAGAAATGCCTCTCCCCTGTCAATGTCTCTAAAATATCCGGAGGATATACTCACCGGCACACCACGACGTCCGCCGCATCCAAAAATCCCTCCTCGGCTTCGTCTGTAAGAATCGTCCCCGCCGTAAGCGGAGCAAACGTTACAGAACTTACCATGTGGAACTTGCTGCAGTCACAGAGTATGTACGCTTCCTTGCACTGCTCCAAAGCCGTTTTTTTCACCAGAGCTTCATTTGCATCCGGCGTCGTAAATCCGGCCCTTCTGCTGACTCCGTTGGAACCAAAAAAACCTTTCGTAAAATGATAATCCTTTAACGAAAGAACTGCCGTCGTCCCCACAACCGCTTCCGTTGAGCTTTTTAAAGTCCCTCCTGTTAAAATAACGTTTTTTCCCCCTGCCGCGAGTTTCTGCGCATGAGCCACTGCGTTTGTCACAAAAAAAGCCTCCGTCCCCTCCAGAAAATCCAGCATATATCCTGTTGTCGTTCCAGCGTCCAGATATACAAAATCCTTTGGCTGAATCAAAGAAGCGGCATATTTTGCAATCCGCTTCTTTTCTTCTCTGTGCACTTCCACTCTCTGCGACACAGTTGCCTCTGCAGAGGAAAAGACGTTGTCTGAAAGAACCGCTCCCCCAAAAACTTTCCGCAGCTTTCCTTCTCTGTCCAGGATCACGATATCTCTTCTTGCCGTTGACTCTGAAATGCCAAGCAGCTTTGTCAGTTCCGTCACCGAAACGCTGCGTCTTTCCTCCAAAAGCTTTAAGATCATTCTGTGTCTTTGTTCTGACAGCATGCCTCTTACAGATTCTCCTGCATAAATTTAGTGATGGATTCGTATGCCGCGTCTTCGTCCGCTCCGTCAAATGTAAGCGTAACCTCGTCGCCTTTTTTTACGCCAAGTCCCATAATTCCAAAAATCTTCCTGCAGTCTCCCTCTTTGCCGTTCTTTGCAAGTTTAATGCTGCATGTAAACGCCTTTACCGCTTTTACAAGCTCTCCTGCCGGACGTGCATGGATTCCTTCCGGATCTGTGATGACATACTTAAATTCTTTCATAATAAAATTCTCCTTCTCTCTTTTTATTTTTCTATAGTTCTATTATAACCAATTTTTCTCACGCTTCAACATTTTTCTTTAATAATCCGAGTAAAACTGAAGACACCGCCGTTCCCGCCGCCAGCGCCGCCGCATACATAATCCCGTTTCCAACGACCGGAAAGACGAATACGCCGCCGTGAGGAGCCATTAACGTACATCCAAACAGCATAGACAGCGCGCCCGCTGCGCCGGAACCGATGGCACAGGCCGGAATGACATGCAGCGGATCAGCCGCCGCATAGGGAATCGCCCCTTCTGTAATAAACGCAAGCCCCATAATAAAATTCGTAGGCCCGGCCTCCCTCTCTTCCTTTGTAAATTTCTTTTTGAAAAGAAGCGATGCAAGCGCAATTGCGCAGGGAGGCGTCATCCCTCCAATCATAACCGCCGCCATAATGTCATAATTTCCCGCGGCGATTGCAGCCGATCCAAATACATATGCCGCTTTGTTAAACGGCCCGCCCATATCAATCGCCATCATGCCGCCCAGAATCATTCCAAGAATCACTTTGCTTGTGCCGCCCATACTCATAAGCCCATTGTTTAACGCGGTATTCATCCCGCCCATGACAGGTTCCACAACAAACGACATCAAAAGCCCCATAGAAAGAATACCCAGCAAAGGATATAAAAGCACAGGAGCGATTTTTTCCAAAAATTCCGGAAGATGATCGCAGGCTTTACGCAGCAGAAGAATCACATATCCCGCCGCAAACCCGGCAGCCAGCGCCCCAAGAAAGCCCGACTTTCCTCCGGAAGCCATCATTCCGCCTACAAACCCAAGCGCCAGCGCCGGCCTGTCGCCGACTGCCATCGCAATAAATCCTGCAAGCACAGGCAGCATAAAACCAAACGCCGTATCGCCAAGATGCTTCAGCCACGCCGCAGACGGCGTAATCGTTCCAAAATTTGCCCGTTCCGTCACGTCAAGCGCATTCATATCCACACTCAAACTGTCAATCAAAAAGGCCAGTGCAATCAAAATACCTCCGCCCACAACAAACGGAAGCATATGCGACACCCCGTTCATAAGCTGCGTATAAATTTTATGTCCAATGCCTCCGCTTTTTTTCGCTGCCTGAGGCGCATTCTGCGAGCCTGTAGCCGCATGGTAAACGGGGGCGTCTCCTGCAATCGCACGATCCAAAAGCTCTCCCGCCTTACTGATCCCGTCCGATACCTGACAGGAAATCACCTTTTTTCCATCAAACCTTTCCATCGGAACCTGTGCGTCCGCCGCAACGATAATGCAGTCGGCTTCTTCTATTTCCTTTTCTGTAAGTACATTTTTCGCTCCGCCGGAACCTCTGGTTTCTATTTTTACGGAACAGTCTCTTTCTTTTGCCGCCTTTCCAATTCCTTCCGCCGCCATATAGGTATGCGCAATTCCGGTCGGACAGGAAGTCACCGCCAGGATTTTCGCTTTTCCAGAAGTTTCTATTCCCGTCTCTGCAAGACTTTCATCAATGCTCTTCTTTTCTTCATCCGCTTTATCAATAATGGCAAGAAATTCATCCGCGGACTGAGCGCTGCGCAGTCTGCCTGCAAATTCGTCATCCATCATAAGCGTCGAAAGCTTGCTCAGCACATCCAGATGTACATTATCCTTTGTATTCGGAGCCGCAATCAGAAAAATCAGGCTGACAGGCTCTCCGTCTAAAGCGTCAAACTCAACGCCGTCTTTTACCACCATCGCCGCAAGCCCCGGTCTGTCCACGGCGTCACACTTTCCATGCGGAATTGCAATCCCCTCTCCGATTCCCGTCGTACTCTCTTCCTCTCTTGCATATACCTGCCTGCGGTATGCCTCTTTATCATTGATCTTGCCGCTTTTTGCCATAAGTTCCACAACTGCGTCCAGCGCTTCGTTTTTATTCTTTGGCGCTCCTGAAAGTGAAATGCTCCGTTTATCCAACAGCTCTGTAATTCTCATCTCTTCTCCTCCGTTCTTTGCTTATTGCCGTGTCATCTGCCGGTACACTGCTTCTATTTCTTTTCTGGTTGCCAGAAATTCTGAGAATGCGCTTGCGCTTCCTGCAGAAACCCCCATCAAAAATGCATGCATATAATCTTTTTTTTCCAGCCAGCCAGCCAAAAACCCGGCCACCATGGAATCTCCCGCTCCCACTCCGTTGACAAGCTTTCCCACAGGAGCCGGCGTATCGTAAAGCGTTCCGTCTGCCGCCGCAAAAGCAGCCCCGTTTCCCGCCATCGACACAAGCACATTGGCCGCTCCCATTTCCCGAAGCTTTCTGGCAAAAGGAATTGCCTCTTCTCTCGTTTTAATTTCACATCCAAACATTTCACCCAATTCATAATTGTTTGGCTTTACCAGAAACGGACGATATTCCAGCACATTCAAAAGCAAATCTTTTGTAGCGTCCACTACAACTTTAATTCCCCGGCCTGACATTCGTTTCATAATTCTTTTGTAAATGTCGTCCGGCACAGAGCCAGGAATGCTTCCCGCCAGCACAAGAACATCTTCTTCTTTTAAAACATCCAGCTTTTCCACCAATTCTTCAAGCGCTCTCTGACCGATTTTGGGACCGCATCCGTTAATTTCCGTCCCGTCAATTGTTTTCAGTTTCAAATTGATCCTTGAAATGCCTTCCTCAATCCGGATAAAATCCGTTTTCACGCCCATCTCTTCCGCCCGCCGGATAATCTCTTCTCCGGTAAATCCCGCCGAAAATCCAAACGCCGTATTCTCAAAGCCCAGATTCCCAAGCACCATGGAAACGTTCAGCCCTTTTCCTCCCGGAAGCATCAATTCTGAATCCGTACGGTTTGTAAAACCAAGTTTAAAATCTGCAACTGAAACAATGTAATCCAAAGACGGATTAAAAGTAACCGTGTAAACCATAGCTCCTCCTCCTTTTGTCCCCTTCCTTTGATAACTGTATTTTACGCTCATATTCATTCAAAGTCAATCAAACTAATTCACAAATTCTTCCATGCATTTTTGTTTATTATGAACAATTTTAAATGAATTTGACTGGATTTGATTATCAGTCAAAGCAGAACTCTCCGGCTGCGACTCGTTTTTTTCGCGACATATTCTATTTCCTCCGCAGCGACTTCTTCCATTCGCACAGGTGCGCATATTCTTTTTTATCTTATAGGAAAATAGGATTGTAAAGACTGCTTTCCCATAAGATAAAAAGGCTTCCCTTACTCCTCTCAGAGTTTGGAAGCCTCCTGCGCCTCTCTTTCCTTCTTTGAAAAAATACAGCCGCAGTAATCCTGACGATACAGGCCATACTGCTTTGACAGTTCTACGGAACGCTTATACCCGTCCCTTTTTTTAAAGTCTGAATTTAAATAAGATACGTTGTATTCCGCAGCCAGTTCTTCTCCGATTTCATTCAGCCTGACCGCGTTTTTCAGCGGGCTTATGGAAAGCGTCGTCGTAAAATAATCCGATCCCAGGCGGCTGGCCGCTTTCACAGTTTCCAAAAGCCTCAGCCTGTAACAGCGCAGACAACGTTCCCCTCCCTCTTTTTCCTGTTCAAAGCCTTTGACCGCTTCATAATATTTCCCGCTGTCAAACGCGCCGCAAAGGAACTCTACCGGATATTTTGCGGGAAACTTTTGGATAAAACGCATCTGTTCCTCCGCCCTCTTTCCATACTCTTCCTTTGGATATATATTAGGATTATAATAAAAAACAGTGATTTTAAAATAAGAAGAAAGATATTCTATCACATAAGAACTGCACGGTGCACAGCAGCTATGCAAAAGCAGACTTTTCACCTGCTTTTCTTCCTTTAGCCTTGTAAGCGTTCTGTCTAATTCTTTCTGGTAATTCCGGTTCATTCCTTTCCCCTTTCCGTCTGAGTCCCTCATATTCGTCAATCCATGCCATACTCCAGATTAAAATTTTTTGATTTATATTCTTCCATTTTATCATATTTTTTTCACAATTTTGTGCTATTCTTCTCATACAAAATAAATAAAAATTGAAAAGGAGTGAAATGATTCCATGAAACGATACTTTTCTTTACCAGCCCTCTTGCTTTCACTTTTGCTGCTTGGCGGCTGCACCGTACAGCAAAACCAGGATATGCAAAGCAAAAACCAGGACGCAGAAAAAACAGGCGGTGAAACATCTGCAGAAAATCCGCAGCAAAATGAAACACAGACACAAGATACACAGATGCAAAATGCACAGACAACGAATCCCGCACAGGCTGGCGATACGCCAAAAAACACCCCGTCGCCTGAAAACAGCTCCGTCTCAATTACTTCTGACGAAGCTGAAGCAAACGCCATTTCTCACGCCGGATTTTCCGCGGATCAGGTAACTGTTGTAAAAAACAAGCTGGACTATGAGGATGGCCAGGCAGTCTATGAAGTCGAATTTTATGCCGGAGAGAATCAGGAATATGACTATGAAATCGACGCCGGCACCGGCGCCGTCCTGAGTCTCGACTACGACGCCGAACATTATGCTCCCGCATCAGGGACTCCTGTCACCGCCGAAGAAGCCCGAAAACTGGCTCTCTCCAAAGTATCGGGCGCATCCGACGGAGATATCTTTGAATTTGAAACCGATTATGACGATGGCGGTACAAAATATGAAGGCAAAATCATTTTTGAAGGCGCGGAATATCAATTTGAAATTGATGCGGCAAACGGCTCTTTTTTAAGCTGGGAATTTGAAAAAATCAACTGATATCCTCATTTGGACCAAATGACGTGAAACGTCTCTATGATTTCATCTCTGGCTTTTTCATAGTCAAAATCAGCAGCGATTTTTTCCGTCACTTCTTTTGTTGAAACATTGTAAACGACGGCGTTTGTTCTGTCGCAGTAAATATAGGCCGCAAAAAGCAGCGCCGCTATGATTAACCGGATTTTAAAAAAGGAGAAGCCTCCTTCCGCTTCTCCTTTCGTATCCGGTTCTTTTTCAAATTCATATCTGCGGCCTGGAGAATCAAACGATTTCCGAACATTCTGAATATATGCCTTACGTGCATCTACGTCTTCCATTCGCATAAAGAAAACTCCTGTTTTTTTAATATATATATGACAGGTCTGTCCTTTTTATGCCAACGCTTCCATTTTCACGGCATTTGGCTGCCTTCACAGAATCTCCTGCAAATTCGTCTTTGTACGCTGTCATTTTGTAACATACGGTTTCCCGTCAGCATCCAAAAGCGGCGTAAGCCCTCCGGAATACCCATTCTGGACATACAGGTAATTTACGCCGGTTTCATTATCCCGAATAATATACTTTTTTCCGCTGCCGGTCAATGACGTCCCTTCTTCTATAACAGTTTCAAACCTTTTCTCTTTTCCCATAAAAATCCCGTCCTTTCCTGTCCGTAAGCAGCTTTACTGCTTTTGTGCAATTTCATTTTTATTTTTATAAATGGCGCTTTCAGGCACCACGCCGCGCACCATAGACAGCGGATAGATATTGGAATGCCTGCAGACTACCGTCCCCGGATTTAAAACGGAATTGCAGCCAACTTCCACGTAATCCCCAAGCATTGCGCCAAATTTTTTCAGTCCCGTTTCAATCCGCTCTTCTTTGTCTCTGACAACGACAAGCGTCTTATCGGATTTTACATTCGATGTAATCGAACCTGCGCCCATATGGGATTTGTAGCCTAAAATGGAATCTCCTACATAATTATAATGCGGCGCCTGCACAGAATTAAAAAGAATGACGTTCTTCAGCTCCGTCGAATTGCCCACAACAGAGCCCTTTCCTACAATTGCGCTTCCGCGGATAAATGCGCAGTGGCGGATTTCCGCTTCTTCATCAACAATCAAAGGCCCGTTTAAACATGCCGTCGGAGCCACTTTGGCATTTTTGGCTACCCAGACGTCCTCTCCTCTTTTTTCATAGACGGCCGGATCAAGAGCCGGGCCAATTTTAAGAATAAAATCGCTGATCCCTTTTAACGCCTCCCATGGATATTCCACACGCTCCAATAATTCCGCGGCAATCGTTTCACTTAAACAATAAAGATTTTTTACTTTGCATTGTTCCATGACTTTCCTCCTTTTCTTCCATCCTGCTGCTTCATTTATTTCTTTATCTCCTATTTCGCCGCCTTTACCTTTTTATCTTTCTTCTTTTTCTCTCTCCTTATAATCACAATCTTGCGTCTGCGTCTCTTTAGTTCTTCGTAAAACTCCTCCTTTTCTTTGACGGCGCACATAATCTCCTTCTGTTTATCCTTAATCACAATCCGATCCATAGAAGCCGCTCCCGCTGCAATTGGATTGCGGGTTTCTTTCACTTCCACAATATCCCTTATCTTTATCTCATCTTTTCCAAATCCAAAGCACACGGTAAGCGTATCTTTCGTCAAAAAAACGTAATTCCGTATTACCGGCGGCAGCAGTACAAAATCCGCTATGATAATATAAATCGCCAGTTCCGTTTCCCTGCCTTTTAAGTAATCTAAATTTAAAAATGCCATTCCGTTTGCAATAAGCAAAAGCGCCCAGTACCACGCCGCTACTTTTCCTTTGAATTTCATGTTGTTTCCTCCCTTGCTTTTCCCGCCTGCTGTTTTTCCTCTTTTGAATTTTGGCTGGTTTTATAATATCCTGCCGACTGATCAAAATTCCCCCGCAAAAGATACTGGTTATTTAAATTCAGCACGCCTCTTGTCCTGCTTTCAATAAACCTTGTCAGCTTTTCCATATATTCTTCTTCGGTAATGCTTCCCTCCGCCACATACGTAAGCCCTTTTTCCCAGCTTGCCGTAAGCTCCGGATTTAAAAGTGATTTGATGGACGCATTGACCACGTCATAAATCATTTCTCCCAGCAGCGCAGGCGTGATTACCTGTGTTTTTTTGTTGAGCGCCAGATATTTATTTCCCACCAGCTTTTTTAAAATCTCGGCCCTTGTCGCGCTCGTGCCGATTCCGCTTCCTTTTATCTGCGAACGCAGCTCTTCATCCTCGATTAACTGTCCCGCATTTTCCATTGCAAGAATCAGAGAGCCGGAATTGTACCGTTTGGGCGGGGACGTCTCTCCCTCTTTGATTTCATACCCTTCTGTTTTCAGTCCGTCTTTCTTTTTCAGCGTCACAATAAAATCGAGCAGCTCTTTATCAAAGGCGCAGGCTTCTTTCTCCTGGCTTTTTTTCTTCTGGAAGGAATACTGCATAACTTTTAAGTATCCTTCTTCCACAAGAACTTTAAAGCTGGCAAAAAACAGTTCCTTTTCCGCCGCCATCGCCGTAAGGCTTATTTTCCGGTAGACAGCCGCCGGGTAAAAAACGGCCAGAAACCGCCGCACAATGGCTTCATAAACGTTGACTGTACGCGCGTTTAACGATTTTAACGCGCCCATGCCCTGCCCGGTCGGAATGATAGCGTAGTGGTCTGTAATCTGTTTATCGTTGACATATCTTGTTTTTGCAATATTTTTATAAGCGCCTTTTTCCAGAATTTCTTCCGCAAACGGCTGCATACCGGGAATATTTTTAAGTCCCGCAATGTTTTTTGAAATTTCTTTCGCCACCGCCGAAGAAAGAACCCTTGCGTCTGTACGAGGATAAGTGACCAGTTTCTTTTCATATAATTCCTGCACAATGGCAAGCGTTTCATCCGGACTGACTTTAAAAAACCTGGAACAGTCGTTCTGGAGTTCCGCCAGATTGTATAAAAGAGGAGGATTTTTCGTTTCTTTTTTCTTTTCTGTTTTTTCCACAAGCATGGCCGCGCCGTCCAGGGATTCAATCAGTCTTTTTGCCGTCTCTTCTTTTAAAAATCCATTTTCTTTATAGAGTTCTTTTGACTGGAAATAAGCGGATTTTGGATTAACCCTCCATTCTGCGTCCACTGTCGTCCCATTCAGATTTATTTTCGCGATGACACGGTAAAACGGCGTTTTGACAAAATCCCGGATTTCCCGCTCTCTGCGCACCACCATGCCAAGCACGCACGTCATCACGCGCCCGACGGAAATCACCGCATATTTTTCATGCAGATAGGAAGCGATGGCGTCTCCGTATTTTAAAGTCAGAAGCCTGGAAAAATTAATTCCCATCAGATAATCTTCTTTGGCCCGAAGATACGCGCTCTTGGCAATGTTGTCATATTCTGACAGATCTTTTGCTTCCCGTATGCCGCGCAGGATTTCTTCTTCTGTCTGGGAATCAATCCAGACGCGTTTTCTGACTTTTCCCTGTACGCCGGCCATCTGCTCGACCAGACGGTAAATGTACTCTCCTTCCCGTCCTGAGTCGGTGCAGACATAAATCGTGTCAATGTCCTCTCTGTTGAGCAGCCCTTTTACGATGCCGTACTGATTTGCGGCAGTTCCGATAATTTCATATTTGAACTGCTCCGGAATAAACGGCAGCGTTGATAAGCTCCATTTTTTATACTTGATATCGTATGCGTCCGGATAGCTCATTGTCACAAGATGTCCGACGCACCAGGTAACGACTGCTTTTTCCCCTTCTCTGTATCCGTTATAGCTTCTCATATCCATTTTCAGCGCTTTTGCAAACTCCTGCGCAACGCTTGGCTTTTCCGCTATAAACAATGCTTTTGCCATAAATAAAATCCTCTATCCCATGTTCTGCTTTGCCACAAGCCGGTCTGCCCCGTATTTCTTTCTAAGCGCGGGCTTTTCAATTTTTCCGGTGGCATTTCTTGGAACTTCCGCAAAAATAATCTTTTTGGGACGTTTGTACCTTGGAAGCTCTTTGCAGAACTCGTTGATCTCTTCTTCCGTGCACTCCATGCCGCCTTTGACGGAAATAATCGCGCCCGTAATTTCTCCCAGACGTTCGTCCGGCAGTCCGATTACCGCCACATCCTGGACTTTTTCATATGCGCTTAAGAAATTTTCAATCTGAACGGGATAAATATTTTCTCCTCCGCTGACAATCACGTCTTTCTTCCGGTCTACCAGAAAATAAAACCCGTCCTCATCCATTTTCGCCATGTCGCCCGTATAAAGCCATCCGTCTTTTAGCGTCTCTGCCGTAGCCTGCGGATCATTGTAATAACAGGTCATAACGCCCGGCCCTTTCACGCAGAGTTCACCGACTTCTCCCTGCGGCAGCGCGTTTCCGTTTTCATCTACGATTTTACATTTCCAGCGCCAGCCCGGCACGCCGATTGCGCCGACTTTATGGATATTTTCTATGCCAAGATGCACGCATCCCGGCCCTGTCGATTCCGAAAGTCCATAATTGGTATCGTATAAATGATGCGGAAAATATTCTTTCCAGTGTTTTATCAGAGACGGCGGCACAGGCTGCGCGCCAATGTGCATCAGCCTCCACTGATCCAGTTCGTAATCGGAAAGCTTCACATCTCCTTTATCAAGCGCAACGAGAATATCCTGCGCCCACGGCACCAAAAGCCAGACGATCGTACAATGCTCTTTGGATACGGCGTCCAGAATAATTTCCGGCGTTGTGCCTTTTAATAAGACAGCTTTGCTTCCCGCGCACAAACTTCCCATCCAGTGGAACTTCGCGCCTGTGTGATAAAGCGGAGGAATGCATAAAAACACATCGTTCCGGTCAGTCAGATGGTGCCTCTGCTCCATCTGCGCCGCCTGCGTCAGGCTCTCGTGGTTATGTAAAATCGCTTTTGGAAAACCTGTCGTCCCGGAAGAGAAATAAATAGCGGCGTCATCCTCCTCTTCCAGGCGCACAAGCGGCGCCTGGCTGGAACAGTCCGCCACCAGTTCCGGATAGCTTTCCGCAAACGTCGGACAGCCGTCCCCTACGTAAATCAGCAGACGCCCTTTGCTTAATTCCTCTTCTATGGATTCAATTCTTCCGATAAATTCCGGCCCGAAAAAGAGAATGTGAACCTGCGCCAAATCCGCGCAGTATTTGATCTCATCCGCAGAAAAGCGAAAATTGAACGGGACTGCGATCGCCCCTGTTTTTAAAATCCCAAAATAAATCGGAAGCCATTCCAGACAGTTAAACATCAGGATCGCCACACGATCCCCTTTCTGGATTCCGCGTCCAAGCAGCATATTGGCCACGCGGTTGGCTTTTTCATCAAAAATGCTCCATGTAATCTCCCTCCGGTACGGAACGGCAGAAGTCTGCTGCACCAAATCATATTCTTTCCAGGTCGTTTTTCTCGTATCCTTCACCAGAGGATTTAACTCCACCAGCGCAACCTCGTCACTGTATAATTTGTGGTTCCTCTCCAGTAAATCTGTTACAGGCATAATGTAATTCTCCTTTATGATGTAATTTGTTATTTGCCGTACGCTCTTTTTGTGATAACTTCTGACATTCCGGCGTCCCTACAGGTCTTTTTTGAATGACGCGGTTCTCCTCCCGAAAAAATCATCAAAAATATATCAGTGAGACGTTTTGCACTTCTAAAGTTTAAATTCCTAAAGTAAAAATAACAGAATAAACTTCTCATAAGCCCTGTGTTTCATTCTATCATATAATCCGGATGTTTAAAAGATTTCTTTGAAAATTATCGCAGAAATCCATTTTCTGCTATTTACCGTTGATTAAAAATTATTTTTCGTCTATACTGGAGTGTGTTTGAAAATCCAAAAACAGCAAAACAAAATTTCAAACGGAGGAATCACAATGACGATAGATTTTCACACCCATACATTTCCAGATGCAATTTCCGGAAAAGTCCTGGAAAAATTAAGCAGGCTGTCCCACACAAAATACTTCACAGACGGCTCCGCAGGCGGGCTTGCCGCTTCCATGAAAAAAGCGGGCATTGATTATTCTGTCAACCTTCCCGTTATGACAAGCGCGGATCAGGTGGAGAAAGTCAATTCTGCGCTGATTGCCGGACAAGAATCTCTGAAAGACCTTGGCATCCTCACATTTGGCGGGATGCATCCGGATTATGAAAATTACAAAGATGAATTGATCCGCTTAAGGCAGCATAAGATATGCGGCATCAAAATCCATCCCGCATACCAGAATACGGACATTGACGACAAAAAAATGATGCGCATTATAGATTTCGCTTCGGAACAGGGACTTATCGTATTAACCCACGCCGGAATTGACATCGGCATTTATGGCCGCAATTACACTTCCGTACCGCAGATTTTAAAAATTATAGATGAAGTCCGTCCGGAGAAATTTGTCCTGGCCCACATGGGAAACTGGGGCCTGTGGGAAGATGTTGAGCGCGATCTCGCCGGGGCTCCCGTCTGGTTTGACACGGCCTTTGCCATCGGGCCGATTACGCAGGACGATGCAAAAAGCGGCACGCCCTATCTTTCCTTTAATTTAACAGAAGAAGCTTTTCTGCGCATAGTGAAAAAGCACGGCGCAGACAGAATCCTGTTTGCCACAGACTCCCCCTGGGAAGACCAGAGCGATTATATAAAACGAATCAGCAGATTTCCTTTATCTAAAGAAGAAAAGAAGATGATCTTAGGGGAAAACGCCAGGAAACTGCTTTCCTTTCCATCTGTTTTCTCCTGAAATCTTACCCTCAGCAGACAAGGGGATTCATTCCTTTCACTTCAGGAAAAAATCCTATGGAAAATCCGGCATGAAAAAACCGGATCTCCATAGGATTCTTTTTTAATATAAATGTCTCTTATCCACCACGCGGACTGCCTTGCCCTCGCTTCTTGTAATTGTCTTCGGCTCTACCACTTTAACGTCTACTTTAATGCCCAGCATGGATTTTAAACCGGACACAATCTTCTTTTCCCGTTCCGGAATCGTCTTTGTCGGATTCTGCGCCATCTCCGGCGTCAGCTCTACCTGAACTTCAATTGTATCGTTGTTGCCCACACGATCCACGACAATCTGATAATTCGCCTGATACCCCTGATTTAAAAGAACCGTTTCAATCTGGGACGGCCATACGTTGACGCCTTTGACAACCATCATATCGTCGCTTCGTCCCTTCGGCTTCATCATACGCACATGAGTGCGTCCGCAGGAGCATTTCTTTCTTGTCAGACGGCAGAGATCGCGTGTGCGGTAACGCATCAGCGGAAACGCCTTCTTGGTAATACAGGTAAATACAAGTTCTCCAAGTTCTCCTTCCGGAAGGACTTCTCCCGTATCCGGGTTGATAATCTCCGCAATAAAATGATCTTCCTGAATATGCATTCCGGCCTGTTCTTCACATTCAAACGATACGCCCGGCCCTGAAATTTCTGTCAGTCCATAGATGTCGTATGCTTTGATGCCAAGGGATTCTTCGATATTATGGCGCATCTCTTCCGTCCATGGCTCCGCGCCAAAAATGCCGGCCTTTAAATGAATCTGATCTTTTAAGCCTCTTTCACTGACGGCTTCGCCCAGATTTGCGGCATAAGAAGGCGTACAGCAGAGAATCGTGGAACCAAGATCCGTCATAAACTGTAACTGCCGTTCCGTATTTCCCGAAGACATCGGAAGCGTTAAACAGCCTACTTTATGGGAACCGCCGTTTAATCCCGGACCTCCGGTAAAAAGCCCGTATCCATAACAGACATGGCAGACATCCTCTTTTGTGCCGCCGGCGGCAACGATTGCTCTCGCGCAGCATTCTTCCCAGATGTCAATGTCTTCCTGCGTATAAAACGCAACAACGCGGCGGCCTGTCGTCCCGCTTGTGGACTGAATGCGCACACAGTCCGAAAGAGGCGTTGCCAAAAGCCCATACGGATACTGGTCGCGAAGATCGTCTTTACTGATAAACGGCAGCTTGTACAAGTCATCCGTTCCTTTCACATCTTCCGGCTTTACTCCGGCTGCATCCATCTTATTCCGGTAAAACTCTACATTGTCATAGACATACCGCACCTGTTTTGCCAGCCGTTCACTCTGGAGTTTCTGAAGCTCTTCCACCGGCATGGTTTCAATCTCTGGCTGATAATAATTCTTCATTTTTCTTCTCCATTCATTTATAGTATTGTTTTCGATCCCTTACGCATCTCCGCGGCCTGCCAGAAACGCTTTATGATTCAGCTCTGCAAACCTGGCAGGAACGCAGGCTTCTATCGCATTCTGCCATTTTTCCACAGAAATGTCAAAATATTTCGACAAACGGCCCATAAGCACAATATTAACGGCTTTTGCGGAGCCTGCAGCCTCGGCAAGAGATAAACAATCCATAGCGTCCACAAGAATTCCCTTTTCCTGTATTTTCTCAATCAGGTTTTCCGGATAGGAAGCCGCTCCGGTAATGACCGGCATCGGATCAATTTCCTGCGTATTCACCACAATCCTGCCGTCTTCTTTCAGATATTCAATATAACGGGCCGCTTCCAGTTTTTCGAAGGAAACAATAAAATCCGCTTCCCCTTTATCAATAATCGGGGAATAAACTTTTTCCCCAAACCTTACATATGTTACGACGCTTCCCCCGCGCTGGCTCATGCCGTGCACTTCGGATACTTTTACATCATATCCTTCTTCCAAAAACAGATGTCCAAGCAGCTTGCTCGCAAGCAAAGATCCCTGCCCTCCTACGCCGACAATCATAATATTTTTCGTCATCTTCACACCTCCCCTGACTGTAACGCGTCAAACTTACATAACTGCTGGCAAACGCCGCATCCTACGCACAACGTATTGTCAATCGCCGCTTTGCCGTTCTTTATGCTGATTGCGGGACAGCCAAGCCGCATACAGGATTTGCATCCGGTACAATTTTTCATTTCCACGGTCAGCGGAGCGTTGTGTTTTACATATTTTAAAAGCGCACACGGACGTCTGCTGATAATGACAGACGGCTCCTTTGCCGCAAGTTCTTCTTTTAATATTTTTTCACATTCGTCAAGCTGATAAGGATCCGCAACGCGAACCCGTTCAAATCCCATAGCCCGGCACAGACTCTCCAAATCAATTTTTCCGGCCGGCTCTCCTTTGATATTGCGGCCCGTTGTCGGATTCTGCTGATGTCCTGTCATACCGGTAATGGAATTATCCAGAATAATTACCGTCGAATTGCTCTGGTTGTAAGCAATATTTGCAAGTCCCGTCATGCCGGAATGCATAAAAGTGGAATCTCCGATAACTGCCACCGTCTTTTTCTCGCTCTCTTCTCCAAGCGCTTTGTTAAATCCGTGAATGGAACTTACGGAGGCGCCCATACAAAGCGTCATCTCCATTGCATTTAAAGGAGCCACCGCCCCAAGCGTATAACATCCGATATCCCCAAGCACTGTACATTTATTTTTTGACAATATGTAAAACAAACCTCTGTGCGGACATCCGGCGCACATCACAGGCGGACGGTTCGGGAGCGTCTCAGAAAGCGTCTTATAAGACGGAACCGAAACCCCAAGCTTTTCCGCAATCAGATTCTGCGTATATTCCCCTTCCATCGGAAGCGCGTCTTTTCCCGTCACGGAAAGCCCAAGCGCCCTGCAGTGGTTTTCAATGATCGGATCCAGCTCTTCTACAATTACAAGCTTATCCACTCTTGCCGCAAAATTCAAAATCAGTTTTTCCGGCAGAGGATTGATAAGCCCCAGCTTCAAAATGCTGGCATTTTCTCCAAAGATTTCTTTCACATACTGGTAACTCGTAGAGGAAGTAATAATGCCCAGCTTCGTATCTCCCATTTCCACACGGTTAAATTCACAGTCTTCCGCATATGCAATCAAATCCTTCGTACGCTCTTCTACAACAGGATGACGGCGGATGGCGTTTGCCGGCATCATAACATATTTTGCAATATTCTTCTCATAAGGGCGATCCTCTGGAACTATCCTGTCTTTCGTCTCTACAACGCTCTGGGAATGCGCAACCCTGGTACACATTTTAATGATGACAGGGGTGTCAAATCTTTCAGACAGCTCATATGCTTTTTTTGCAAACTCACAGGCTTCCTTTGAATCAGACGGCTCTAACATCGGCAGCTTTGCCGCAACCGCATGATGGCGGGAATCCTGTTCATTCTGGGACGAATGCATACCGGCGTCGTCCGCCACGCAAATCACCATGCCCGCGTTCACTCCGGTATAAGAGCAGGTAAAAAGCGGGTCTGCCGCAACGTTTAACCCTACGTGCTTCATCCCGCAAAAACTTCTTTTTCCGGCAAGCGAAGCTCCAAACGCAACTTCCATCGCCACTTTTTCATTTGGTGCCCATTCGCAGTAAATTTCATCATATTTTGCGGCCTCTTCCGTAACTTCGGTACTTGGAGTGCCCGGATAACTGGATACCACGGAGCATCCCGCTTCATACAACCCCCGTGCCAGGGCCTGGTTGCCCAACATCAGCTGTTTCATAAATTGACATCCTTTCTTCGGTATATTTATCACAAAAGCTGTGAATTTTTATTCATGCACAACATAGCTATCATATCATACTGTTTTTTATTTTTCAAATCATTTATGCGAAACTGAGGCAGGATTCCCGCCGTCCGCTTTTAAAATATCAATCTGGCACATCCGCATCGTATCAAGAGCCGCCTGATGCGTCTTAAGCGTAACGCCTGCGCAGCAGTCCGCATCCACGCAGATTTCCGCATCCGGAAAGTGCGCTTTTAACAAAAGCGCGTTTGACACAACGCAGATATCCGTACACAATCCAATCAGTTCTATTTTTATGCCTTCTTCCCCTTTTATCCCGCGGATCTTTTCCACCAGCTTTGTGGACGCAAACGCATCCTTCTCAACCGTTTCGTAATCTTTTCCCGCCAGCGCGCCAAACACTTCCCCGTTTAAAAGCCATCCGTCCGTAAGCCTGATGCAGTGCGGCGTCGGAAGCTTCCTCCCCTCCGGCGTGTCCAGATAATCAGCCGAATGCGTATCCAGCGTGACAAATATTTTACCGTCAAACTCCCGGATTTTAACGGCGGCCCTGCCGGCGGCAGAGACAGCTTCCTCTGACCCAAGAACCCCGTCAACAAAATCATTCTGCATATCTACAACAATCAATATGTTTTTCATAAAATCTCTTTTCCTTTTCCCTTCCATATATATATCATTCATTATACATAAAACAAAGCGTTTGAAAACTGTTTTTTTCAACAAAAACCGATTTTGGGGATGCAATCTGTTTATAAAAATGTTACAATAAGAGAATCAATATACAGGGAGGTTTTGTATGAAAAGAACAAAACAATTTATCAGTATTCTATTAACTGCGGGAATGCTGCTTACGGGCATTCCTGTTTTCGCTTTTTCCCCTCCTGCAGAAGCTGAAGAAATTCTGCAAAACGGATACTCTTCCGACAGCGGCAGATATGCCATTTATCCCGTTCCGCAGAGTGAAGACTATCTGGATCAGGGGGAATTTGAGCTTGAAACAGATGTTTCCGTTGTAAGTGAAGAAGGGATTGACAACTATACAAATGCATTTCTTGACGAAATTCTTTCCGATTACGGCAGAACGAAAACCAGCGCAAAGGCCGCAGGAAACGGCAGCCAGATTCTGCTTGGAATCAAAGGCAGCGGCGGGGCGGCAGACGCTTATGCAGACAGCGTCGCCTTAAAAGACGCGGAGCTTTTTACCAAAACAGATTCCTATCTTTTAAGCGCAAAGGACGGCTCCATCCTGATTCTCGGCCAGGATACGGACGCAGTGTACCATGGGCTTGCCACGCTGCAGATGATGTTTTCTTCTTTTAACGGGACAAAATTTTTAAACGTCCAGATAGAAGACTATGCCGTAATGAAAATGCGCGGATTCATTGAAGGATTTTACGGCGGCTGGAATTATGAAGGCCGTGAAAGCCTGATGCGTTTTGCAAAAGACGTCAAGATGAACACTTACATCTACGCTTCCAAAACGGATCCATACCATACCAACTTATGGGACCAGAAATACCCGGACGATGAGATCGAAAAAATCAGAGACCTTGTCAAAATCGGAGATGAGACAAAAGTAAAATACGGCTGGTCTGTCCATGCCGCACACTTTTTCTCTTCGCTCCCCGCTATGAGCGACGCTAATTACAACGCGAAATTTGACGAAAATTTCAATAAGCTGACTGCAAAATTCCAGCAGCTTTACGATGCCGGCGTACGGAAATTCGCCATTTTAAACGATGATTTCGGCGGCGGCTCACATGCAGAGGTCGTTCGTATGTTAAATAAACTGGACGATGAATTCCTTAAGCCAAACAACTGCGAAAACCTTTCTTACTGTATGCAGGGCTACAACAAAGCCTGGAGCGGAAACGGAGCGGAACTTCAGGCAATGAACGATTTAAACGAATCCATCGACCTGTTCTGGACAGGCGATGATGTAAACTCTCCCATAACGCAGGAAACCGTTTCCTTTGTAAAAGAACGGACAGGACACGAAGCCGTATACTGGCTGAATTATCCGGTAAACGAGCACGCAAAATCCGGCATTTACCTTGGCAATATCACCCACTATGCAAGAGACGGCGTAACGGGGCTTGCAGGAGCCGTATCGAATCCCAGCCTCTATACGGAATCAAATAAAGTCGGCCTGTTCCAGCTTGCGGCATTGTTCTGGAACAACAACGATTATCTGGAAAAAGCCAACTTCATCTGGGAAGAATCCTTTAAATACCTCCAGCCGGAAGTTTACGAAGCCTATCTGACCATTGCAAGAAACGTAGCAAACTGCCCGAATTCCGAAAGAGTGCCAAACGGGTTCCCGGAATCGGAATATATTTCCGGCGCCATAGACTCTGTCAGTCAAAAACTTAAACTGGGCAGATCCATTCTGGAAGACGAAAACGCACAGAAACTTAAACTGGAATTTGAAAACATCTTATCTTCCATAGAGACATTCCGCAGCGGCTGCAAAAACGCCACGCTGGTAACGGAGCTCGATCCATGGCTGAAATCCCTGCACGATGTTGCAACGGCCGGAAGCGCAGCGCTGGAAGCTGTTTTCCAGATTGAACAAAAAGACGCGGACGCTGCCTGGAGCAGCCTTTCCGCCGCAGGCCAGGCAATGAGCACGCAAAATACCTATCCTTCCAAGCCAGACAACCTAAGTATCCCTGTCGCCCTTGCGGGAAGCAAACGCCTTGTGCCCTTTGTCAACAAATTAATCTCCTCTGTAAAAAAGCAGCTCCTTCCGTTTTTAGATCCAAACGCAACGGATGAGACTCCTTCCTTCTATGCCGTACTGGCCGGAACGGAACGCGCGGATTCCAGCGAATCGGCCAAAATTTTTGACGGAGATGAAACGACTTTTGCCGCATATGAACAAAACCAGCAGGTTGGGGATTATTTTGGCATTGACCTTGGAAAAACAATCCCGGTACAGCGCATTGACATACTCCAGGGTTCAAACGACTCAGACGTGGATTATTTCCACAACGCTATTTTGGAATATTCGGAAGATTCCGAAAACTGGCAGGAACTGGAAACATTTGCAGAAGACGCGGTTCCGCAGCATATCATAAAAGAAAACTTAACGATCAACGCCCGGTTCATCCGTTTAAGACTGTTAAAAACCGGCACTGCAAACAAAGCGAACTACTGGACGCGCATCCGGGAATTCAAAGTCAACGACGGCTTTGCCAAAGAACCGGAAAACGCTTTTTATGCCAGCGAAGGCGTACAGGGTGAGGCTGTTGTGGAAAATCTGACTTACCGCGTAACCGCCGGAGAAAACGGAAGCTTATCTTTGCCGGCAAACGCTTACATCGGAGTAAAATTAAAGGAACTTTCCAGCCTGAAAAACATCTCTGTAGACGACGGCGGAAATTTTGGACTGACCTTACAGTATTCTGTAAACGAACTGATCTGGCACGACGTCCCCGCTTCCTCATTGAACGGAGAAGCTGCCCGTTATGTACGCCTGTACAATGGAACAGATCAGGCAGTAAGCGCCACGCTGACAGACTTTACTGTAACGGTGTTCGGCAATGCGATAAATCCTTCCGTTTCCGAATACAGCGCGGAGTTTACGAATTTAAAAGAAGGCACATGGAGCAATCTCTTTGACGGAGACACATCCACCTACATCTGGACCAACACGGCGCAGGTAAAAGATCAATATATCATCGTAGATTTAGGGTCAGAATCCCCTGTTTACGACTTTACGATTACACAGGAAAAAGGAAACCCCAAATTTTACAACGCCGCGTTCTACCTGTCTGCGGACAAGAGCAACTGGGGCGATCCCGTTACGACCGTAACCGAGTCAGGAGGCGCTGTCACCGGGCCGCACCGGACAGAAGAGGGCAACTTTATCAAAATCAGCCGGACAGATTTAGACGGAATCATGGCCCGCTATTTAAAAATCCAGATTACCGGACCCAGCGGGTATTTCCTGAGAATCAACGAAATCGAATTTAACAAGACGATTGCCGCCGCAGACGAGCCTATCAGCAAAATTGAAACAAATTCACTGACCGGAGATTTAGACCTGATGATCGACGGAAACATTTCTTCCGCATATGTTTCGGAACGTCCGTCTGACGGAACGGCTTACATCAAATATCCTCTGACGGAAAATACAAAACTGACCTCGGCGGCATTTTTACAAAATGCAGCGGAAATTACAAACGCCGAAGTAAAAGCAGAGTTTTACGAAGAAGACGGAACGATAACAGAAGAAGTTTTGGGAACGCTTGGAGCAGGAATTACCTCTTTCTATTTTTCAGGTGAAAAAAACGTCATATCGTTTACTGTAACCTGGCCCCAGAATACCGTACCTACGCTTTACGAAATCCTTCCGGTTTCAGGAGAAACTGTACATACCGTTTCCTTTGCCGGCGAAGGCGCCCCTGACAGCGTCCTGTACTGTCCGGAAGGAAAAAACATCCGCCTGCCGGAAAATGCTTATCAAAAACCCGGATATACGTTCGAAGGATGGAATGACGGAACAAAGACCTATAAACCCAATGAACAATTTGCCATCGGCAGTGAAGACGCCGTTCTGACTGCTGTATGGGCGGAAATAATCATTCCCGTATCGTCTGTAACGGTTACGCCGGATGCAGCGTCTTTGAAAGCGGGAGAGACAAAACAGCTAAACGCATCCGTTTCTCCGGAAGACGCATCCGAAAAAGGCGTGATCTGGTCTTCCGGCAATGAATCGGTTGCATCCGTAGACCAGAACGGGCTGGTAACCGCCAAAACGGAAGGAACAGCCGTAATTACGGCGTCGGCAAAGAACGACGGCAGCATAAAGGGAGCCTGCTCCATTACCGTTACCAAAGACGTTCCGGATATCCCGGCTCCAAAACCGGATGATCCAAACAAGGATAATCCAAATCCCGGCACGCCTCCAGGCAATCCGAACAAGGAGCCTGTCATAGAAAAAAATAAAACCTACGAAAGCGGAAACAACAAATTTAAAGTGACAGACACTTCCAAATTAACCGCATCATACGCCGGACAGAAAACAAAAAATAAAAAAATCAGCGTTCCTGACAAAGTAACGCTTGGAGGAAAGACCTATAAAGTAACTTCCATTGATGCGTCAGCCTTCAAAAACAATACTTCCATTACGGAAGCAACCATCGGCAAAAATGTGGAAACAATCGGAAAAAACGCATTCACAGGATGCAAAAAACTAAAGAAAGTCACCATCAAGAGCGCTCAGTTAAAGAAAATTGGAAGCAAGGCGTTTAACGGCTGCAAATCGCTAAAAACCATCACGATTAACAGCAAAAAACTGACAAAAATAGAAAAGAACGCCTTCAAAGGCATCCATAAAAACGCCGTCTTTAAAGTCCCGGCTTCCAAATATGCAAAATACAAAAACCTTATAAAAAAATCCGGATGGAAAAAAATGTCCTCCGTCAAAAAGAAATAAGAAATCCTATTATTCATCAAAAAGCGGAACCGATCTGGCATCGTTCCGCTTTTTGCTTTCCGCTTAATATGTAATTTCAGTTTACTTCAAATATCTTAAGAACCTCTTCCGCAACCCCAAAAAAGCCCTCTTTCGTCCCGTAATTGACACCGGAGGGAACCAGATCTCCCACCATAAGAAACGGCGTATATTCTCTGGAATGATCGGTAGAAGCCGTACCGGGATCGCAGCCATGATCCGCCGTAATCATAAGAACGTCTTCCTTTTTCATGCTCCCCAGAATCTTTGGAAGCTGCGCGTCAAAATAAGAAAGCGCTTTCGCATACCCGTCAATGTCATTCCGGTGTCCATAAAGCATATCAAAATCCACAAGATTGACAAAGCAAAGCCCTGTAAAATCCTTTTTCATACAGGCAAGCGTCTTTAAAATCCCATCTGCATTCCCTGTCGTGCGCACAGACTCCGTAATGCCCCGTCCCGCAAAAATATCTGCGATTTTTCCTATCGAAATCACATCACAGCCCGCTTCCTTCAACCGATCCAGCATCGTAGGCTCCGGCGGTTCCAGGGAAAAATCATGCCTCCCTGCAGTCCGCTTAAACTCTCCCGGCTTTCCCTCAAACGGACGGGCGATTACGCGCCCCACTCCATGTTCCCCCTTTAAAATTTCTCTTGCCATTCCGCAGTATTCATACAAAACTTCCACAGGGACAACCGCTTCGTGCGCCGCCACCTGGAATACAGAGTCTGCGGAAGTATACACAATCAAATCTCCCGTCTGCATATGCTGCCTTCCATAATCTTTAATTACCTCCGTGCCGGAGTACGGCCGGTTGCAAAGCGTCCCCCGTTTTGTCCTCTTTTCAAATTCTTCCATAACAGACGCCGGAAATCCGTTCGGATACACAGGAAGCGGCGCTTCTGATACGACTCCTGCAATTTCCCAGTGTCCAATCGTCGTATCTTTCCCTTTGGACAATTCCTTCATCCGGGCAAAAGAGGCGGCAGGATTTTCCTCTTTTTCTCCGATACAGACTCCGTCAATATTGAACAATCCCAGTTTTTTCATGTTTGGCATGGAAAAATACCTGCTTTTTGATACGGTAAGAAGCGTGTTGCTGCCTGCATCCCCGTATTCTTTTGCATCCGGCATCTCTCCAATGCCCACGCTGTCAAGCACAATTAAAAATACCCGCTTCATTTTCCGCCTCCTCTCACTGATTCATCTTATATCCGCACTTTGGACATATATTGCCGCCCCTGTACGTATGTCCGCAGCGAAAACAGCAAATCGTCTCATGCTTCTCTTTTGCAAGATAAGATACTTTCCTGGATTCCGGCTTCTCCTTAAGGTAGTGGATAAACGAATCCAGGCTGCCGCTCCAGGCGTCCAGTTCCTTTTTGTCCACCGCATAGGGAATCTTAATCTTTGTTCCGTTCTGCCGCTCCAGAAAAAGACCTGCTTTTAGAAACCCGCTTTGGGACTGTATGCTCTTAATCTCCCCGACTGAAACCGCAAACGCATTTAACATCGTCCGGTAAAATAAATGATCCGGCGTTAAAATCATGCCCTCTTTCCCGGAACGATCCCTTGAAGTATCCACCACGAGAATCGGATATTCAAACATTCCCCGTTTCGTCCCATATGTGTCCAGGGCATAAAAAATCTCCTGATATTCTCCCGGTTCCGCTTCTTTTGCCAGAACCCTTCTTGCCGAATAAAAATGATGCCTGCTGTTTTCTTTGATTTTTCCGTTCAAATCGCTTTGAAACCTGCGCACCAAAAGATCGCATTCCTCGGCTTTTAAACGTTCCAGCCTCTTTTTCAGACGTTCCAGCGCACTCGCCTTTAATTCCGGCAAAAACTCACCCTCTTCTATCTTCCGGTAAGTTTCCATCAGTTCTTCCGCCGTCATATCGGCGCGATCGCAGAGATTTGCCAGCGAATCCTCATCTATTCTGCGCAGCCTCTCTTCCAGCTCTTTTCTCCAGGGAGCCAAAACCGCTTCTTCAAACGGCTGCTCTTTCAGCTTTTCAATGCAGTCCGCCAGTCCCCGTCTGTCCGCTGTTTTCGCGCGGCGGACCAGACCCGACAGCTCTCTTTCCAAAGCTTCCTTCTTCTTCTCCTCCAAAAACCCCCGATACGGTGACAAATCCACGTCAGGATAACTTTTCAGGCGTTCCATATAAGCGCCGTACTGTTTCATATTTAATTGTCCTGGCATCTTGTTTATCAAATCGGAAGCTTCCGCTTCTCCCCGTCTTCTTTTTTCCTCATAAAGCGGCGTTAAAACAGGTTCTTTTTCCTTTGCAGGCAAGTCTGTTTTTTTAATTTCCTCAATTGCGTTTGAGATTTTTGCATAGCTCTTTCCTTTGCAGCCGTCCGACAGGCTTTTGATCCATTCTCTCTTTTGCTGCGTTTCTTTTTCTGTAATCTTTTTTAAAAATTCTTCTTTTTCCGTATCGTACAGGTTTTTATCCCGAATCAGTTCGTTTTTCAATTCCGCCGACTGTGCGGGCGAAAGTCTGTCCAGAATCCTGCATTTCGCCGCATACCTCTTCTTTGCAGCTTCCCGCCTTGAAGACGATATCTCCCCGGCGTTCTCCGGCGTCTTTTTTTTCTGCGCTTTCGATGACGGAAAGGCATCCTCCCTTTTGGCGTCTGTTTCAAATTTTCCCGGCTTCGTTTGTCCCGGACTGTGCAACGCAGATTTCCTCAGGCGATCCGCCGACTGTCTGGCCCTTCTGACTGTTTCATCCGCCTTATCCACAGATTTTAACATCCGCCGCTTCTGCACTTCCCTCTGCACTCTCTCTTTCCAACGCTCCACACTGTTTGCAGGAAAGAATCCCTCTTCCATTTTTCCTTCCGCCTCAAACAGCTTTTCATCCATCATCTGTTCCAGACGGCCGCATACCTCCTCCAAAGATTCCGGACTGTCCTTAATCTGAAGCTTTTCTTTTCGTTTTCTTACCTCTTCAAACTCATTGAATTTATAATTCGACGTGCGCGCGCCCTCTGCTCCCAGCAATCCTTTGTAATCTTCATATGCCTGACTGTCCTTTAAAAAATCCATTACATAAACGTCGCCCTCTGTCAAAAGCTTCTCCGGCCTCGGCGTATAAAAACGAAGGCACGGCTCACAGGCGTATGCCCTGGCCAAAAATACGCCTCCCTCTGTCGTTTCAATCCGAAATTCCTTTCCCTGCGGAAACACCGTCATATGTAAATTTTTCCGGCATTTTGGACATTGATATCCCACCATGTAAAAATTGCCGCCCAAACGGTTTTTCTGGCTTTCTTCAAACGATACGTCCCGTTTCGCAAAAGATAGTTTTTGCTTCTGCCAGATCAGCTTGTGCCAAAGTCCGGCCGAAGCTTCCCGCTCTGCGGCCCGGCCCTCCTGCGCATTTTCCTCCGCCTCTAAAGCCGCCTGAATCACGTCTTCATAATTGAGGCGGATTCCTCCTTTATAAAACCGGAAATTTTCATGGGAATATCCTGGTTCTATGGAAATTTCCCGCAAAACCCCGTTAAAAATCGCATTTAACTGTGCATAGTCCTGTTCCACTTTGATTCCCCGGATCATCCCCCACTTCCCAAATGCATACAGCGTCAGATTCAGCACGTTCTGTACGCATGAGCGGCTTCCGATTTCAACTGCCTCCTCTTCTTTTATCGACAAATCAATCAGGTTTGTCTGGACTTTCCTGCTCTCAAAATTAAAAAACAAAGACCGCACTCTTCCGTGCAGAATCAGATAATCTCCCAGTATTACAAACTGTCCGCCCCACTCCACGGGAACTTTCATCGCCTTTACCAGACGCTCAAACGTCGCTTTTAATCCTGCATTTGTATTCAGCACTATCATATTTTCACACCTTTCACTTTTACTATAACTGTCTGCGCAATCCCGGTCAAGTAGACTTTATAAACTTTTAATAATTCTTCAACCCCTTGATCTTCCTGACTTTTTACCGTCTTGTTAGCACTCATTCAAAAAGAGCGCTAATTTTCTATTGACTTTTTTATTTTCTGGTTATATGATGTATTGCAAAAGAAAAGAAATGAAAAAGGAGTGTTTTTTATATGGCAGAAAAACATGGCAGTTTATCAATCAACAGCGACAATATTTTCCCGGTCATCAAAAAATGGCTCTATTCCGACCACGACATCTTTTACCGGGAGCTGGTGTCCAACGGATGCGACGCCATTACCAAATTAAAAAAGCTTGATATGATGGGCGAATACGAGCTTCCGGCAGACTACAAGGCCAAAATTGAAATCGAAGTGGATCCCGAAGCCAAAACCCTGACCGTTACCGATAACGGCCTTGGCATGACGGCGGACGAAGTGGAAGAATACATCAACCAGATTGCTTTTTCCGGCGCCAGTGACTTTTTGGAAAAATATAAAGACAAAGCCAATGACGATCAGATTATCGGCCATTTCGGGCTTGGTTTTTACTCTGCATTTATGGTTGCGGACGAAGTGCATATCGACACTCTTTCCTACCAGGAAGGAGCGTCCGCCGTACACTGGGAATGCGACGGCGGCACAGAATTTTCCATGACAGACGGCGTTAAAGAAGGCGTCGGCACAAAGATTACGCTTTTCTTAAACGAGGACTGTCTGGAATTTGCCAACGAATACCGTGCAAGGGAAACGCTGGAAAAATACTGCTCCTTCATGCCGATTCCGATTTTCTTAAAAAAAGCGAATGCCGAAACAGAATATGAAACAATCGATCCGTCTGACAAACGTGATACGGACACGGTTGTAGAGACGATTATTGAGGAAGCGAAAACCGAAGAGAAAGAAAACGAAAACGGGGAAAAAGAAATCGTTGAAGTGTCCCCAAGAACGGAAAAATTAAAAATTGTAAAGCGTCCCGTTCCGTTAAACGATACTGCGCCTCTCTGGTCAAAAGCCCCGAAAGACTGCACCGACGAAGAATATAAAGCGTTCTACCGCAAAGTATTCATGGATTTTAAAGAGCCGTTGTTCTGGATTCATCTGAATATGGACTATCCGTTCAATTTAAAAGGAATTTTGTATTTCCCGAAAATCAATACAGAATACGATTCTATTGAAGGAACGATTAAGCTTTACAACAACCAGGTTTTCGTTGCAGACAATATCAAGGAAGTCATTCCCGAATTTTTAATGCTTTTAAAGGGCGTTATCGATTGTCCGGATCTGCCGCTGAACGTGTCCAGAAGCGCACTCCAAAATGACGGATTTGTAAAGAAAATCTCCGATTATATCACGAAAAAAGTGGCGGACAAGCTGTCCGGTATGTGCAAAACAGACAAAGAGTCTTACGAAAAATACTGGGACGATATCAGCCCGTTTATCAAATTCGGCTGCTTAAAAGACGAAAAGTTCTGTGACAAGATGAACGATTACATCCTGTTTAAGGACATCAACGACAAATATTTAACGCTTCCGGAATGGTTAAAGCCGGTTGAAGAAACAGAAGAAAAGACAGAAGGCGAAGCGGACGCCGACGAAGCGGCGAATGCGGAAAATGACGGCTCTTCTGCAGAAGAGAAAGACAGCCGCAGCATTATTTACTATGTAACGGACACAAACCAGCAGGGCCAGTATATCAAAATGTTCAAAGAACAGAATATGAATGCTGTCATTTTAAACCATAACATTGACACTTCCTTCATCTCCCAGCTCGAACGGCGGAATGAAAAATACAAATTTATGCGCATTGACGCAGATTTGACAGAATCTTTAAAAGAAGAAGGTTCGGAAGAAGAATTAAAAGAAATAACCGATACGCTTTCTGAAATCTTCCACAAAGCCTTAAACAATGACAAACTTACCATAAAGGCTGAAAAATTAAAAGATGAAAACATTTCTTCCATCATTACGCTTTCCGAAGAAGGCAGGCGGATGCAGGATATGATGCGTATGTATTCAATGGGCGGCATGGGAATGGACGCTTCTATGTTCGGCGCAGACCAGACCCTTACCTTAAATGCCAACCATGCGCTTGTAAAATACATTTCCGAAAATAAAGACTCCGAATATGTCACCGACTTCTGCGAACAGCTTTATGATTTGGCTATGCTTTCCAATCAGCCGCTGTCCCCGGATGCCATGACAAAATTCATAGCAAGGAGCAACCGGATTATGATGCTTCTTTCAAAATAATCGTCCGGCCAAATGCAGACAGGATGGGGAAAACTTCCCCATCCTGTTTTTTTCCGGGATAAACGCCTACTGCTTTACAATGGAAAACTGATCCGAAAGCAAAAGCCAGTTTGCACGGAACAGACGCATAATCTGCCAGTACCCGGCTCCGTTTAATCCGTATTCCCGGATCAAATCAAATTTTGCCTGCATACTTCTGACGTCTTCAAACCAGACTTCATGCCGGACGCCTTCTTCTTCATAGTGAAAATACGGCGACTGCGATTTTTCGTCAAAGAAAATTTCCGCCCCATGCTGCACCGCAATGGAAACAGCCTCGACATTCCCTATTGTTTTCGCCTTCGTAACTCCTTTTTCAAAAGGAAGCTTCCAGTCATAGCCGTAATTTGGAATCCCAAGCCTGATTTTTTCCCGGGGTATTTCCGTAACGGCATAATCCAGCACTTTCCTCACCTGAAAAATCGGCGCCACCGCCATTGGAGGACCATAGGTATAGCCCCATTCATAGGTCATCAGAAGCACATAATCCGCTGCTGCAGAAAGCCCTCCATAATCCTTTCCTTCATATAAAAGCCCTTTCTGATCCGCCGACTGTTTTGGCGCAAGCGCAACGGAAGTCTGCCTGCCAATGCCCCGCATCGCATCCGCAACCCTCTGCACAAATGCGGTAAACGCATCCCTGTCTTCTGCCAGAATATATTCAAAATCAATATCCACACCGGCATACCCTTTTTCTGTCACCGTATCCAAAAGCTCCGCCGTAAGATCCGCAGACGCCTCTTCGGACTGCACAACCCGGTGAATCAGGTAATTGTTAAACTGTCCGTCTGCGCCAATCGGCGTCAGCGTTAAAATCGGCAGCGTCCCAAACTCATATGCAGCGTGAATTAAAAACGTATCGTCAAGAGCCGGCGGA
The DNA here is from genome assembly GCA_910586645.1 of uncultured Lachnospiraceae bacterium. Lineage (GTDB taxonomy): Bacteria > Bacillota > Clostridia > Lachnospirales > Lachnospiraceae > Roseburia_B. The sequence continues at coordinate 100,001 of CAJUIS010000005.1, forward strand.
ATCAGGTTTCCCTCCGTTGTAAAACCATAAGAAAACACAGAAAGTTCCGTCAGGTACGGCAGAGTCTGCCGAAGCGTCCATTCATTGATAAACGGATATGCGTAACCATTTATCCTGACAGGGATCTTCTCCGTCTCCTCTCCTTTTTGCGGAATCAAAAGCGCCTGCCCGATGGCCAAAGGGTACGGATACGCCAGTTGGTTTGCATAAATAATCTCTTCTGCCAAAACAGAATATTCCACAGCGATTTTGTCCACGGTATCCTGGCTTTTTACGACATAAATCTCCATATACATAACACCCGTTTTTGTTATGATATGCGTTTTTTAATGAATTGCATCATCAATAATGTCAAAAAAGCTGTCTGTCGTAATCGTTCCATCGGTAACAAGCGTAATATCCGCCCAGACACTTTCATTCAGTTGAGAAGACAGTCCCCGGACAAATTCTTCATATACGTCGTCAAACGCCTCTTTTTCCCTTGCCGCCACAATGTTCGCCTTATTCGCATCCGTCAGTTCTTCATTGAATTTATTCACGCATTTGATAAAGTAAAATCCGTCCTCCACAGCAATACAGGGAGAAATTTCCCCGTTATCCAGCTCAAACGCCGCAGCTTCCACTTCCTGCGGCAGCTCTCCCCTGCCAAACGTAATTTCTATGGCCGGCTTCTGGTTAAAATTACTCGCGACAGCCGCAAAATCTTCCTGCCCGGAAAGCTTCTCCGCCACTGTATCCGCGTCTTTTTTCTCTTTGACGTAAATCTGCGCAGCTTCCATAATCCTTGCCTCATCGTCGCTGACTTCTTCGTCCACGCCCATCGTCAAAGACCTGTACACCTTGTCGGCAAGCGCGTAATCCTCATACATGGAAACAATATCCGCTTCCGACGCGTCTGTATAGGAAAGCTCCGCTTCATTCAAAGACTGATAATATTTCTTTGCAGCATCTTTAATGTTCTGCCGTTCTTCCTTTGTCAGGGAAATCTTCTGTTCCTTTGCAAGCTGATCCATACATACGATTTTTGTCATTTCAGAAAGCGCAATATCCTTGACATACTTTTCCAGCTCCTGTTTTCGAAAACTCTGTTCCCATAAATCAATTCCATAGCTCTTTCCATAGATGTTCTGATAATTGGAAAGATACATCTTTGCTTCTGTAAGACGGCAGGTATCGTCCCCAATCCGAAATACATCCCGATCGGAAAGCCCGCCTGTAAAAACAATCTTTCTTCCGCCAATGCTGCAGCCGCAAAGCAAAACAGACAACACAGCCGCCCCTGCAAATAATTTCCTTTTGTCCCTTATCATGTGTGCTCCAATTTTCCTATCCTTCTACAATCAGATATCTGCCGTCCGCCAGTGTAAATACTTCGCTGGCCTCTTCAATCTCCTGATCATCCATTTCAGAAATATCCATGCCGGATTCCTCAAAATACTCTTTCACTTCTTCCAAACCCTGGCACACCACCGCCATGCAGTCTTCTAAAAATGCCTCCGCCTCTTCCAGATTGGAAACCACTTCTTCCCGGAATAACTGCGACTGGTTCCTCAAAAAAACTTCTACACATTCATCATCATACGTTCCCATAAAACTCCTCCTGATTTGTCAAGTAAATTTCACTTTACCAGTATATTACGATTTGTGGGAAATGGCAAGAACACTTTACGCCATATGGCAGTCAATTCCAAATTCTTTCAATTCCTGATAAATCCTTGCCAGAGGAAGCCCGACTACGTTATTATAGTCTCCGCAGATTTTTTTTATAAATACGGCGCACGCTCCCTGTATCCCATAGCCTCCCGCCTTGTCAAACGGCTCCTTTGTCGCGATATACCGCCGCAGTTCCGTTTCACTCACCGGATACATCGTCACTTCCGTCTCTTCATAGAAACTATGCTCTTTTCTCTGGCCTTTGTCAGAAAAAATCAGCGTCACTCCGGTATAGACCTTATGACTCTTTCCCTGCAGCATGGAAAGCATCCGGTATGCATCCTCTTCGTCTTTTGGCTTTCCCAGTATTTCACCTGAAAAAGCCACCGTCGTATCCGCTCCGATAATCACTTCCGGTTCTCCTCCGCCATCCCTTTTTCCTGCAATCTCCTCCGCTTTCTGCCTGGACAGATCCATAACGGCTTCTTCCGGCTTTGTAAACCGGATCGTCTCTTCCCCACATGCAGGAATCACCTCAAACTGCACTCCCATTTTCTGTAATAACTCTCTTCTCCGCGGTGATGCGGAAGCCAGTATATAATTCATGGCTCCTCCTTTTCTATGCAAATCAAACTTCAATTGTCCTGTTGAGAGAAAATGAATAAATCAGCCTCTCTTTTACCCTTTTTCCAAGATTTTTGGTCACGGCCTCCTGATAAAGCTCTAACTGCCCTTTGTAACGCTTTTTCAGCTCTTCCTCACTTTTCACCGCGTCTGTTTTATAGTCAACCAGCACGATTTCTCCGTCTTCAATAAAAAAAACGTCAATAATCCCCTGAATCAAAACCATCGTGCCGCTTCCCAGACCGTCAATTTCGTCTGCAGGCTTTCCCATGACAAACGGCCGTTCCAGATACAGCTTACTTTGTTCCGCCGCTTTCTTCATCCTTCCGGCAAGATCAGACCTGTAAAAACGCACCAGTTTTTCCTCCTGCAGAAACGGCAGCGTCTTACGATCCAGTCTGCCTTCATTTGCCAAGCGTTCAATCCATAACGGAAGCTCCTGTTCCAAATCTTTGCTGCCCGCCAGAATTTCAACCGGAAGACGTTCCAGAGCACAGTGCATAGCGCCTCCCCTGATCGCCCCTTTGTTTTCTCCGGTTTCTCCTCCGGCAAACTTTGGCACATAGGGAATGATTTCCTCCGGAGGAAAAATATTTTCAGAAAACTCCTGTTCTTCAAAAACAGCTTCCGCCGGCCTGTGCTTTAACTCCGATACCGAATACTTCGTTTTCCGGTTCGTCTCCTCCATATACGGATAACAGTAAGACATCTGCTCTTCCACATAAGCGTCCGCTTCTTCATCTGCGCAGGAAAAATGATGCAGCAGTTCCAAAGCCCCTTCCGCTTCCTCCGCCTGGCTTTCCGCCTCTTCTTCCAGCAAATCCCCTATGTCCCAGACCTGTATCAGGTTTTCGTCCCCCGCGGCAATTGCCGCGGGAAGAAGCCAGTCAAAAAAAGAATTCGCACCGGCCCGCTGCAAAAAAGAAAGTTCTTTCCTGCGCCCTCTTTTTTCAAGCTTTTCGATTTTCTCCCGTACGTCTTTGCATACGCCTGTAATGACAAGCTTTTCCTTTGCACGGGTCAGCGCGACATAGAGCACGCGAATCTCCTCTCCCTGGCTTTCAAGCTCCGCCTGCTTTGCCGCCGCTTTTTTATAAAGCGTGGCCCCGCGCACTCTTTTTACCGGATCCACATAATCAAAAGCCGCGCCAAACCGCGGATGTATAACCATCCGGCATCTTGCGTCCATCCGGTTAAAAGTTTTTGAAGTTCCGCACAAAAATACAACCGGAAATTCCAGGCCCTTGCTCTTGTGAATCGTCATAATCCTTACCGCATTGGCGTTTTCACTGACGACATCGGCCTCCCCATAGTCCACTTCATATTTCTGCAGTTTGTCAATATACCGGATAAAATGAAACAACCCTCTGTAACTCGTCTTTTCATAGGCCGCCGCTTTTTCTAAAAGCATTTCTATATTGGCCCGCCTGCGCTCTCCTCCCGGCATAGCCGCGGCCAGGCGCGCATATCCGGTATCCTCCAGAATCCGGAAAAGAAGCGCGTGAACCGAAAGCTCCGCCGCCAAATCCCGAAACTTTGAAAGCGTCTCCAAAAAAGCCTTCAGCTTTTTGCCAAGCTCGCTGGAAAGCGCATCCCACGCCGGCTCTAACACGCACCTGTGAAACGGTTTCTTCTTCTCCGCCGTTCTCAAAATGGAAAGCTCCTCGTCTGAAAACCCAAATAAAACAGAACGCAGCACGGCGGCCAGCGGAATATCCTGCCTGGGATTGTCAAGAATCCGAAGCAGGGAAAGAACCGTCTGAATCTCCGGCGTCTGAAAGTACCCCGTTTTGGAAGACGCATGTACCGGAATTTTTTTCTGTTCCAGCGTTTCCTGAAACACATCCGCATACTTTGTAAAACTGCGCAGCAAAATAACAATATCCGAATATCTGACTTCCCTTAGCCTCCCTGTTTTTTTATCCGTCACTTTCTGCTCCCGCATCATCCTCCGGATTCTTGCCGCCACAAGTTCCGCTTCCAGAGAGACCGGATCCGTAAGAAGCGCATCCGCATTCATTTCATCCTTACTGTCCGCCACAAGAAATTCCGGCTGCATACCCCTGCACTCTTCATAATCCGCTCCCGGATAAAGCGCCGATACGTCGTCATATTCGACATTTCCCAGATCTTTTTTCATAATCCGGTAAAAAATATGATTGGAAAACGCAAGCGTTTCTTTCCTGCTTCTGAAATTTTTCCGCAGTTCAATTTTCCGGAACAAACTCCCGTCCTCTTCCTGACCGGCCGTCTTGTACGTCTCATATTTTTCCATAAAAAGTTCCGGGCTTGCCAAGCGGAAACGGTAAATGCTCTGCTTTACGTCTCCTACCATAAAACGGTTGCAGATCCCTTCCTCTTCTCTGGAAACCGCGCACATCAGGCTCTCCTGTACCTGATTGCTGTCCTGATACTCGTCAATCATTACTTCTTCATACGTCTTCCTCAGCAAAACAGCCGTTTCCGTCGGCTCTTTCGTCGTTTCATCCCGCAGAATCTTCAATGCAAAATGCTCCAAATCGTTAAAATCCAAAATGTTTTTTTCCCGCTTCTTTGCATCATACGCATCCGTAAATTCTCCTGTAAGGCGAATCATCTCCTTTGCCGCAGGAGCCATTTCAAGCAGGCGCTTCAGCATTTCCTCTTCTTTTGCAAAAAAGAAGCTCTCTTTTAATTTTTTTACTGTTTTTTTTATTTCCTCCCTCTGTTCTTTGAAGCGCTCCAGCTTCTCTTCGCTTCCCTGATACCCCCTTTTTGATTTCAGACGTTCAAAGCCGGCCGCAAAAACCAGCTCCGACAAACTGCTGTAGTCTTTTGCTTCCGACAGCTTTAAAATCACAGAAACGTCTTTTTCCGCCGTCTCATATAAATAGGCCGGCCCGTCGTCTTCTTCACAAAGCCGCGCATTTTCTTTCGCCATCATCAAAAGATTTTCAAACACATATGCAAAGTATTCCATCAAAGACCCCATCCAGGGTTTTTCCATCAGCTCTGAAAAGTCTGAAAAATTATAATTTCCCGCAGCTTCCAAAAGCCATTCTTTTGGCCAGGGACGGCTCATGGAAAAATGATAGAGACGAAATATCATCTCTTTTAATCCATCGTCATTTTTTGCTCCTGAAAAACATTCCACGCACTGCAGAAACGCTTCATCCGCCGCCTCATAATTTCTGTTCAGCACCTCTTCCATCACGTCTTCCTGCAGAAGGTTTAACTCCCCCGTTTCCGCAATCCGAAAATTCGGTTCCAGATCAATCAGATGAAAATAATTGCGGAGCAGATTCAGGCAAAAACTGTGAATCGTTGTAATCTGCGCATGGTGCACCAACGCCGCCTGACGGATCAAATGCCCGTCTGACGGATTTTTTTCAAGTTCCGTCTCAATCGCCCTTCCAATGCGATCGCGCATTTCCGCGGCCGCCGCGGACGTAAACGTTACAACCAAAAGCCGGTCAATGTCCGCAGGATTTTCCTGATCCAATATTCTTCCTATGATACGCTCCACCAAAACAGCCGTTTTTCCGGAACCTGCTGCTGCAGAAACAAGCAGATTTTTTCCGCGAAGCTCAATGACCTGCCTTTGTTCTTCTGTCCAGTTCACACTCATGCCTCTTTTTCCCCTTTCATCCGGGCAATCAGTTCCTCTTCTGAAAATTCTTTCAGCCTGCGGTATTGATATCCCGGAACCTTTGCGTCAAAATGGCAGACAGAACGAAATTCACAGTAATCACACCCTGTTTTTCCTGAAAGGGCATAGGGAGACACAGCAATCTTTCCCTCCATCATACGCTGTCCCAAATGCAGAACCGTCTCATTGACATAAGAAGACAGTGCAAGAAAGTCCTCCGCTGACAGCGTCTTTGAAGTCTTTTTTATACTGCCGTCCTTATTCGTCCCAACGCAGACCACGTCGGAATTTACGCCTCCGCCTTCCAGGAAAGCAGCGTCCAGGCCGCAAAGAACCTCCCTGTCTTCGTTTGCAATTCCGTTCAGTTTTAATTCGGCAAAAATTTTTTCCCTGAGCGCTTCCCCGCTCAGGCTTTCATCTGTTTCTATCACAGGATCCCTGACATGGTAATAAAAAATTCCGGCGGGAATCACCTGGCGCTTTGGATACCGTTTCTGCATTAATTCAAGCGCCGCATTCATATATACGACCAATTGAAGCTGAAGGCCGTGATAAATGTTTAAAAACTGGAAACCTGTATTGCCGGACTTATAATCAATCACCTTTACATACAATCTGTCATCCGTCTCATACGTATCGATACGGTCAATGCGTCCGCCAAGATGCATCTTCTCTTCCTCTGTCAACTGAAAATTCACAGCGTCTAAATCTTCCGCATAAGAAAAGGAAACCTCAAACCCGTCCGGCGTAAACTTCCCTTTTCTCACCTGATACAGCAATGCATTGACTGTACGCTTTAAAATCCGGTACATCCGCTCCTTTGCATACCGGCTTCTCGCATTTTCGTACAACGCGGGATTGTGATTGGATATCAGAGCCTGCTCCATGGATTCCAAAAGCAGCTCCTCGCTCTCTTCCCCCGTAATCGTAAACCAACTGTATCCCTTTCTTTCAATTCCGCAGGAAAACAATTCCAAAACTTCGTGAAAAATATTTCCATAATCCACGGCATAAAATCCGCTCTTGGCACGCTCCTTCAAATTCAGGCCATAAGAAAGGAAATGTGAAAACGCGCAGGACGCAAACTTCTCCAGCCTGGTTACGCTGCCGTAAAGCTCTCTTCCGTACAGCGCCTTTGTCACAGCCAGGGAAATCGGCGTCTCCTTGTACTGAAGCTTCGCAGCAAAAAAAATCCTCTGAAGCTCCTCTTTCCAATTTTCCCTGCATTCATACCAGCGGCAAAGCGACGCCCAGTGCCTGAGAGCCTTTACCTGTCCTGTGCGCTTCCACTCCTGCGCATGCTCTATGCCTTCAATCAAAAGCTCTCTTGCATTCTCTGCCGTCACAATCCGCTCTGCAAAAGGCTCTGCATCAATTTCACAGACAGACAGATTTTCATACAGTTTTACAATCGTGTGGATCAGATAGGAACTCTGCCTCGCCTTCCCTTCTCCGTCTACCCTTACATAAGATAAGTACAATTTTTCCGAAGGCTTCGTCAGATTCAGGTAGAGGTAAAATCTCTGAAGAAACGTTTTTTCCCTGACCGTGGGAGCAAGTTCCATCTTCATTCCAAAAAGCTGTTCCCTCTCCTGCTGTGACAAAATCCCGTCCGCTCCCCCCGTTTTTGGAATCACACCGTCATTTACGCCGGCAAAAAACAGAACTTTCACATTGTCAAGCCGTGTCCGCTCAATATCCCCAAAGACAACTCTGTCATGTCCCGGCGGCAGGATTCCCACTTTGGCAGCTTCAAATCCCGCATCCAAAATTTTTGCATATTCTTCCGTCGTCATTGTCTCATCGCCCAAAAGTTCCGTCATTTTATCGAACAAGTCCATGACAATCCGGTAAATCTGCGCATACTCTTTCGCATTTTTCAAATCTTTAGCCGCTTCATAATAAAGCTCTTTCTGCTTTAAAAACTGTTCGGCATTCCGGTTCGTTAAAAAACGGTACAGCGCATGCGTCTGTTTTTCCACGGTAAGATTTTTTTCACTGAAATCATCGCACAAAACCACAAACTGTTCATATACCCTGTTTCGGATCTCATTGACTGCAGCAAGTGATTCCTCCTCATAGCCAGGCGGCAGATAACAAAAATTTTCACTCCATTTCTTCCTTCCACGCACGCCTGCCGCCAGACAGTAATTTTCCAGAAGATCCACATCCTCCCTTGCAACGCCGGACATCCCGCTCCTTAAGTACCGGAATACGCTTTCATTGGAAAAATTACATCGTAAAACTTCCAGAACAGAACGCAGAAACTCAATAAACGGATGGAACAGAATTGTCGTCTTCTGATCCAGAAACAGCGGAATATGATACTCTTCAAACACTTCCTGCGCATATGTTTCATAACCGGGCAAATCTCCGCAGACAATTGCAATCTCCCGGTAACGGTATCCCTGTCTTCTGACAAGCCGGGCAATCTCTCTTGCAATGTAATGCATCTCTTCCCTTGGATTTTTCAAACTATTTATCACAAGAGACGAAATGTCTTTCAAAAAAAACTTCCCGCCTTTTTGCCGGAACAGATTCTGTTCCAGAAAATGCAGAGAAGGCGAATTTTGAAACCGGCTTTTTTCTCCATGCTCCAAAACAATGGGATCCTTTATTTCCACATGCAGCTTATCCGCCATGCCCGCAAGCGTTTTGATCATTTTTTTGCTCATATAAAACAGCTCGTGTATGCCCGCGCAGCGCCAGGGATTTTCACGAATATCAATGGACGCCGTCACATAAATGTCTTCTGCAATTTTAAGAAGTTTCCCAAGAAGCTGGTTCTGCACCGGAGTAAACCCGGTAAACCCGTCTAAGGCAATAACGCTGTCTTTTAAAAGAGAAGAGGCGTCCGCCGCTTCGGAAAGCAGCGTAAGCGTCTCTTCCGCAGTAATAAAACGTCCTTCCAGAAAATCCAAAAATCCCTGGTACATGGCCAGCACATCGTTTAATTTATAAGAAAAACTTCCTTTCGGAAGCTTTTCTATCACCTCGGACAACTGCTGAGGAGTCACATTATACTGCGACAGTTCTGAAATCAAAGACTTTACCTCGCCGATATAACCCATCTTTGTCATATTTTTTTTCAGAACGGTAAGGCAGGCGGCCTTCTTCTGCGCCACTTTTCTTAAAATCAGATTCTTGCCTGTTTCTTCCAGAACCTGGCGTTTCAGGCCGCCTGTCTCGTCAAAGACACGGTAAGCCAGGCGGTTGAAGCTTAAAACGTCAATATTCATAATGCTGTGCCCCGGATGCAGGGACACAAGCTCTCTTTGCGTCTGCATCGTAAACTGTTCCGGCACAATCACCAGAAAATTTCTGTTCGGATCCGCATCCGCCTGCCTTATAATATTTTCATGGATATAACGGGTCTTTCCGCTGCCGGAATTCCCCAAAATAAACTGCAGCGCCATATATTTCCAAACTCCTCTATCTTGAAGGCAAAAACGGAATCAGGGAACCTGCCATCTGCCCAATCGGCATTGACTGAAGCAGCACGCGTCCCGGCCCTGTAATCTCGGTATTAAACACGCCTTCTCCGCCAAACAGCATATTTTTTACGCCCGGCACTTTTTTAATGTCCATAGAACAGGTCGAATCCATTGCCGCCAGATATCCGGTATCCACTAAAATTGACTGGCCTGCGGCAAGCGTATACTCTTTGATATAGCCGTCAAATTCCACAAACGCTACGCCCTGCCCGGAAAGCTTCTGCATAATGAATCCCTCTCCGCCAAAGAAACCGCTTCCCGCCTTTTTCTGGAAGAAAATCGACATTTCAATGCCGGACGTTGACGCCAGAAATGCCGTTTTCTGACAGATCATGTCTTTGCCCGGGGAAATCTCAAACGCCCGGATTGCACCCGGAAAGCTGGACGCAAAGGCAATCATTCCCGGCGCGCCTACCGCAGTATAGTGATTGACAAACATACTCTCACCGCTGAACATCCTGCCAAACATCTTCCCGGCTCCGCCGCCTACAGTCTCCATTTTCATATTCGGCGACATCCAGGACATCGCCCCTTTTTCCGTAATCATCATTTCGTTTGCTTCCAGTTCGCAAATTACGACTGGCATCGGTTCGCCTTCAATGGAATATCTCATATCATTTTCCCTCCAGTATTATTTTTTTATCAGTGCAACCGTTTCCCGGCAAATGGCAAGCTCTTCGTTTGTCGGAACTAAAAGAACCGCAACGCGTGAATCCGGCGTTGAAAGCGTCACTTCCTCGCCTCTGGCCTTATTTGCCTCTTTATCCAGCTCAATGCCAAGATAGCCAAGATAGGAACAAATCTTCTCTCTGACTTTGCCGTCGTTTTCACCAACTCCTGCTGTAAAGCAGATTACGTCAACGCCGTTCATCGCCGCCACGTAAGAGCCGATATATTTTGCCGCCCGGTAACAGAATACGTCTCTTGCCGCCTTTGCACGCGCATCTCCTTCGCCCGCCGCACGATCGAGATCCCTGAAATCGCTCGACAAACCGGAAAGTCCATATACGCCGGATTCCTTATTCAGCACATTCAAAATCTCCTCAAGGCCAAGCCCTTCTTTTTTTGCAAGAAACTCAACTGCGGAAGGATCGATATCCCCCGAACGCGTCCCCATCACAAGCCCCTCCAAAGGAGACAGGCCCATGGAAGTGTCGATGGATTTCCCGTTTTTCACTGCGCAGACGCTTGCGCCGTTGCCAAGATGGCAGACAATCGTTTTTAAGCTTTCGCATGGTTTATTCAGCATTTCCGCCGCACGTTTTGATACGTAACTGTGGCTGGTTCCATGGAACCCGTATTTACGCACTTTGTATTTCTCATAATATTCATATGGAACGCCGTAAAGATAAGCTTCCATCGGCATCGTCTGGTGAAACGCCGTGTCAAATACGCCGGCCATCGGCACATCCTTTAATACTTCCTGACACGCGCGCACCCCGATCAAATTCGCCGGGTTATGAAGCGGGGCCAAATCGGAGCATTCCTCTACCGCCTGTATTACCTCTTCGTTAATCAATGTGGAACTTGCGAATCTTTCTCCGCCATGCACCAGGCGGTGTCCGACTGCGTCGATTTCATCCAGGCTCTTGAATACGCCGGTCTTTGGATTTACCAGCGCGTCTAATACCATACGCACTGCCTCCGTATGCGTCGGCATGGCGCATTCCGTAATTTCCTTTTCCCCGCCGTTTGGCTGGTACACCAGCCTGCCGTCTATTCCGATACGCTCGCACAGTCCTTTTGCAAGAGCTTTCTCGCTGTCAGAATCAATGACCTGATACTTCAGCGAAGAACTGCCGCAATTAATGACTAACACATTCATATTCTCATCTCTCCTTATCCTGTTATTCAATTCCTATAAAAAGTATAACCCTTTTTTTCATATGAGACAATGTTAAAATTTATTTTTCCGCCAATTGTTTTCCCATTATCTGATTCTTTTATTATAAAATATTTCAAAAAAATTTCAAGTTCTTTCCATGATTGCGGCGCCCGGCTTGAACCGTATCCAAAAGAATGATATAGTAGGGAAAAAAATTTTTTCAGGAGAGAAACAAACATGAAAGCCGTAGGAATCATTGCAGAATACAATCCGTTTCATAACGGACATGCATATCAGATACAAAAAGCAAAAGAACTGTCCCATGCAGATTATGCCGTTGTGGCAATGAGCGGCAATTTCGTCCAGCGGGGCGCTCCTGCCATCCTGGACAAATTCATCCGCACGTACATGGCCTTAAGCGGAGGCGCCGATTTTGTCTTTGAACTTCCTGCCGTCTGGGCAACCGCTTCCGCCGAATATTTCGCGTCTGCAGGCGTCGCCCTCTTTGATGCGCTTGGCTGCATAGACTGCATCAGCTTTGGATGTGAAACGCCGGATTTGCCGCTTTTATCAAAGATCGCAGACATTCTTTCCGATGAACCGGAGATCTACGCAAAACGTTTGCGTTCTTTTTTAAAGCAGGGCCTTCCCTTTCCTTCCGCCCGAAAACAGGCGCTTGCCGGAATTTTTCACGCCGATCTTTCCGGCGTCCTTGGTTCTCCCAACAATATTCTGGCTCTGGAATATCTCAAAGCATTGATTCGCCAAAAATCCGCCCTCTGCCCTGTTCTGATCGAACGGAAGGGAAGCGGCTACCATGAGACAGATCTGAATCAAAAATACTGTTCCGCGACTGCCCTTCGGAATCTTCTGCTCTCCCCGTCTTGCTGTCAGGAAAACGTCCGCCTGTCCGATACGCTTTCCAGCCTTGCGCCGCAGGAAGCCGCTTCCTGCCTTATGTCTCTTCCTGCGCATTTTCTGACGGAGAACGATTTTTCCTCTGTGCTGTATTACAAACTTCTCTGCGAACGAAGCCGTGGGTTTTCCCTTTATGCAGACAGCTCTCAGGAGCTCTCCAACCGGATTTGCCGCGCTCTTTCTGATTTCAGAAGCTTCAAAAACTTCTGTGAAAAACTCAAAAGCAAAGATATGACTTACACCCGCATCAGCCGCCTGCTGTTTCATATTCTTCTTGATATCCGTCAAAAGGATTATGAAAATGGAAGAGAACTTGGATATATCCCCTATCTCCGCCTGCTTGGCTTCCGAAAAGAAG
>CAJUIS010000006.1 GCA_910586645.1 uncultured Lachnospiraceae bacterium
GACTGTAAATCTGCTGCAAATTGCTTCGGTGGTTCGAATCCACCTCTGCCCATTTTAAATTTAATATCGCGGGGTGGAGCAGTCTGGAAGCTCGTCGGGCTCATAACCCGAAGGTCACAGGTTCAAATCCTGTCCCCGCAACTCATTTGCCCAGTTAGCTCAGTTGGTAGAGCAGAGGACTGAAAATCCTCGTGTCTCTGGTTCGATTCCGGAACTGGGCATTTTAACGGAAAATAATAAAAAATCCTGCAAATATTGATACGTCAGTAGTTGCAGGATTTTTATGCTTGCTAAAATGTAAAAAAGAGATTATACTGTATAAAATAGAGATAAAAGAAGATAACAGGAGGTTTATATTATGGATATTCCAGGATTGTCAATGGCGCTGGCTCAGACGAAGGTGCAGAGTGATTTCAGCGTGGCAATGTTAAGCAAAGCAATGGATCTTGGCGAGACGCTTGGCGACGGCATGGTGGAAATGCTGGACGCTGCCGCGATGGAGCGTTCCGTAACGCCTTATATCGGCGGTAATATTGATATAACGGTATAAGCAACATTTAGTTTCTTTTCCATGTAATGAATCAAAGAATAAGAGAGCAGATTTTTTCTGAGGCTTCTTTCTGAAGAGATTCGTCCTTACAAAACATTTTAACGGAAATTTCTATTGAAATTGGTGTAATATCGTTATTGTGTTTTAAAAAGGAAGAGTCTCTTTTTGAAAGAGAATTTGCAAGAAAGTGAGTCACTGCAGTATTGAGCTGATGAAAGTGTGCAATCAGTCCATCGTAGTCACGTATACTGTCTAAGATGCAGCGGTGATAGAGTTCATCTTCAAAGCTGCAGGTTGAAATAATCTGCATACAAAGGTGCAGCTCTCCGGTTGTGTCGGAAGCTTCCATCAGTACGTCCGGCCGTTTTCTGTAACAGTCCAGAAAACATTTCTCTGCTCCTTCATAATCTCTTTTTTCAAAAAAGAAAGCCAGTTCTTCCCGTAATTTTTTCGTTTCGTATTTTTCTCCGATCATTCCCACTTTGCATTCGAAGGCGCGAAGTTTGTTTTGTTTTATCCAGACTGTCTGCAATAATTCTGACAAAAATCCAAACAAACGCTTTTGATAATTATTATATCCCGTAAAATCCGTATGTTTCTGAACTTCAAATAAAATGTCAAACAGCCAGCTGCAGTAAAGATCGTAATTCTTCTTGGAAGTAATGAAAATATTTCCAAAGTAGGTATGCGGGCCGCGGATCAGTTGATCGAATGTCTTTGCATATTCCGGATATTTTTCTTTCAGTATGCGGCCTGTTGTAAGCAAGTCCTTTCTGTGATGATTTTGCTTAAACCCCTGTTCATAAGAGCAGGTCAGTGTCAAAAGTTTTGTGGTGATGATATCATAGCCGGATAAAAGTTTTTTTAACTGTGATTCAGTAAAAATGGAGCCGTTTTCGTTGATCAGATAACGCCTGTAATGACAGATTCCAATAAAATCTGATTCGTGATAGTTTTTCCAGAGCCAGTACATGCCCGTCAATTCGCAGAAATAGGCATTGTAAAAGGAGATGGAGTCTTTTGTGTTGTCTCCTAAAAAACCAAGATCCGGGGCGTTTGCGCGGCCAACGTGAAGAGGGACATACATCGGATCGGCTGGGGGCGTAAATGGTTTGTGCGTCATAACAAACAGTTTTATTGACATAGCGTTCTCCTTGGGTATTTTATATAAATACAGGATAAACGGAAAAAGAGAGCCTGTCAAACAAATCTTTTTCAGAAATGCGTTTTTTGACAAACAAGGAAAAACAGGTTATGATACCCATGAGGTGATATTTGTATGAGTTTGTATAAAAATGAGAGTTTATATGGCGGCAGGATTCTGGTTGTGGACGATGAACCGGAAATTACAGATCTTGTCGCTCTTTATTTGGAAAGTGAAAATTTTACTGTGTATAAATTTTATAATGGACAGGATGCTTTAAACTGTATTCAGACGAAACAGATCGATTTGGCTGTTTTGGATATTATGCTGCCGGATATAAGCGGTCTGAAGCTTTGTCAGGAAATTCGCAGAGAACATTCCTATCCTGTTATTATGCTGACGGCAAAAGGAGAGGAAATTGACAAAGTCACAGGGCTTACGCTTGGCGCAGACGATTATGTCACAAAACCTTTTTTACCGCTGGAATTTGTTGCGCGTGTAAAGGCGCAGCTCCGCCGTTATAAAAAATACAATATGGCAGCCGAGGCAGAAGAAAACGTCATTGTCCATTCAGGGCTTGTACTGAACATAAAGACGCACGAATGCCTGTTGAATGAAAAGCCGCTTTCCCTGACGCCGACAGAATTTGCAATTTTAAGTATACTGTGCCAGAAGAAAGGAAGCGTCGTAAGTTCTGAGGAGATGGCCAGACAAATCTGGGGAGATGCGTATTTTGATAAAAATAACAATACCATTACGGTTCATATCCGTCATTTAAGGGAGAAGATGGGAGATTCTTTTGAAAACCCCAAGTATATAAAGACAGTCTGGGGGTGCGGATACAAAATTGAAAAATAAAATTCCAAAACCTCTTACCGTTATATTTATCCTGATTGCAGGAATGTTTTTAAGTCTTTTTCTGTATTATCTTGTGGATAATGTGTTTAACGGATCTTTTGTGGACTGGTTTACGGATCATTACATTTCTGTCAGGGATGTATATGATCCGGATACAGGCTCGTATGCTGTCCGGACAGAACCTGCATGGGGGAAATTAAAGAGTCTGATGTTAAATCTGCTTCTTTTTGCAGTTGCGCTTCTTGTGCTTACCGCGGCGGTTTCTTCCGTCGTTTATGCAAAAATGCAGATAAAAAAAACCGTGACGGAAATCAGCCGTCTGATCCGCCAGTTTATGGTTATGGAAACCGACGCATATGAAGTTTTTCCAAAAGAATATGCAGAAATTTCCGTACAGATGACGGAATTAAAATCCGCCATGCAGCGCAACGAGCAGATTTTGAAAGAAGAAACTGCGCGGAAAAATGATTTGATTACATATCTGGCGCATGATTTAAAAACGCCGCTTACGTCGGTAATCGGTTATCTCAGCCTTTTGGACGAGGCTTTTGATATGCCCTGTCCGCAGCGGACGAAATACACTTCCATTGCGCTTGACAAAGCGCACCGCCTGGAACTTCTGATCAATGAATTTTTTGAAATTACCCGTTACAATTTACAGCAGATTTCACTTGAAAAAGAGATGATTGACCTGAATTATATGCTGGTGCAGATGACGGATGAGTTTTACCCGCTTCTTACTGCGCATGGCAATACGGCCAGCTTTCACGCAGACGAGCCGATTCATTTTTATGGAGATCCGGATAAGCTCGCCCGTGTGTTTCATAATATCTTAAAAAATGCGATTGCCTACAGTTATCCGGATACGGCGATTGACATTTATGCAAAACAGAATCCATCCGGTCTTATTATCCGTTTCTGCAATAAAGGAAAGACAATTCCCGAGCAGAAATTAAATTCTATTTTTGAGAAGTTTTTCCGTCTGGACGAAGCGAGGACGACAAATACAGGAGGAGCAGGCCTTGGACTTGCCATTGCAAAAGAGATTGTCGCGCTGCATGGAGGGACGATTCTGGCAAAAAGTGAGAATGAACAAACGACTTTTCAAATTGAATTTCCCATTTTATAAATTCCTAATAATTTCAAACAATTTCTTAAGAATAAAATAACGGTTTGTTAAAGCATTCCCGGCTTTTATAGTGTAGAATCAGTACAAAAGCTGTTTTAGGAGGAAGCATAAATGAACCAGAAAAAAAATATCGCCGTTTTCTTTGGAGGCTGTTCCACAGAATACGGCGTTTCTTTGCAATCGGCATATGCCGTAATCTGCGGCATAGACAGAAAAAAATATACGCCTGTTTTGATCGGCATTGACAGAAATGCAGGGACATGGTTTTGGCACCGCGGCAGTGCGGAAGATATTTTAAACGACTGCTGGCAGTTAAAGGGAAACTGCGTGCCTGTAGTTCCTTCTATGGATCAAAATGTCCATGGTCTTTATTATTTTGAAAATCATACGCAGAATGTAATATCAATTGATGCTGCGCTTCCGGTTTTGCATGGAAAAAACGGAGAGGACGGTACAATTCAGGGTGTGCTGGAATTGATGGGCATTCCGGTGATCGGATGCGGCCTGCTTTCTTCTGCGCTTTGTATGGACAAGGTTCTTGCACATCAGATTGCATTGGCAAATGGAATTAAGGCGGCGCGTTCCGTTATGCTGAAGGAAGGGTTTCTGGAAGAAGAAGCGAAAGAAGCGGCAAAGATGCTGGGGTATCCCCTGTTTGTCAAACCAGTTCGTTCCGGTTCTTCTTTTGGCATTTCTAAAATTGCGGAAGACGCACAGCTTCTTCCGGCTGTTTATCATGCGTTTCGGCACGATTCTATGGTTATTTTAGAAGAAACCGTTCCAGGTTTTGAAGTTGGATGCGCCATTCTTGGAACAAAAAATCTTATAGTTGGTGAAGTGGATGAAATTGAACTTACGGACGGATTTTTTGATTATACGGAAAAATATACGCTGAAATCTTCACAGATTCACGCAAAAGCCCGTATTTCCGATGCAAAGGCAAGTGAGATTAAGGAGACGGCGAAAAAGCTTTACCGTCTTTTGGGATGTTCGCATTTTGCACGGGTGGATATGTTTCTTACTCCGGACGGCGAAATTTATTTTAATGAAATCAATACAATTCCCGGATTTACAACGCACAGCCGTTTTCCGAATATGTTAAAAGCGGCGGGCTTTACGTTTGAAGAGATTATCAGCCGTCTGCTTGCGGCGGAGGATTAGCTATGGCAGGGAAAAAACAGTTCGCCGGAATTGACGCGTTTCGTCTGGCTGCCGCGTTTATGGTGATAGCGATTCATACGTCGCCGTTTTCTGTCTGGAATGAAACGGCGGATTTTCTGTTTTCCTATTGTCTGTGCCGCGTTGCCGTTCCGTTTTTTCTGATGACGACGGGATATTTTGTCCTTGGTCCTTATATTTTTGGAAATACGACGAAAAAACGGGGATTAGAGAAATATCTTGTAAAAAATACGGCGTTATATCTGGCGGTTACTTTCTTATATCTTCCGCTCAGCCTGTATGCGGGAAATTTTCCCAAAAGCGCTGGAGAGGGATTTCGGAATTTCTTTTTTGACGGAACGTTCTATCATCTGTGGTATTTTCCCGCTGCAGTGACCGGATGCATTCTGATTGTCCTGCTTGCAAGAAAATCGTTGTTTCCCGCCGTTATTTTTTCCGGCGCGGCTTATGTGATTGGCGTATTTGGAGATAGCTGCTATGGGATGATAAAAGACGTCCCGGGAATAAACGCTGTGTATGAAGGGATTTTTTCGTTCAGCAGCTATACGAGAAACGGTATCTTTTTTGCGCCTTTATTTCTTTTGATGGGAGCTGCGCTTGCCCGTCCGGCATTTTGCGCAAAATCGTCCGGTAAAGAGAAAACCAGCCCTTTTAGTCTGATATGCGGCATGGTTTTCTCTGCCGGAGGGATGTTTCTGGAAGGTTTTTTTACATACAGCAGGGATTTGCAGAAGCATAACAGTATGTATTTCTTTTTGATTCCTTTGATGTATTTTCTGTTTCGGCTGCTGCTTTTGGTTCCGGGCAGAGTTCCTTTATGGATCCGGAAATCTACGATGCCGGTTTACATACTGCATCCGGCGGTTCTTGTAGGCGTAAGGGGGATGGCAAAGGCTATGGGAAAAACAGAGATTTTTGTTGAGAATACGTTTGTCTGTTATCTGCTGGTCTGTGGGATTTCTTTTGTCCTGGCAGTTTTATTGCAGAAAATGTTTCAGTACAGCCTTACGCTTTTTAGGCTGGAGGATATGGAATAAGGAGGAATTTTATGTATCAGAAAGGACGCGCGTGGATAGAGCTGAATTTAAACAATCTTTCTTATAATGTAACACAATTTCAGAAGCTTTTGCCCGCTTCCTGTACTCTGATGCCTGCAGTAAAGGCGAACGCATACGGACATGGAGCCCCTGTAATTGCGAGGGAGCTTGAAAATATGGGGATTACAGATTTTTGCGTGGCTTCTGCGGGAGAAGGAATTGAGCTTCGGAACGCCGGAATTACCGGGCAGATTCTGGTTTTGGGCTATACGTCGCCCCGGCAGTTTTCGGAGCTTTCCAGATATCGTCTGACACAGACGATTGTTGATTTTGACTATGCAAAACAGTTGAGCGAGTCCGACGGGCAGTATGACGTCCATGTAGGCATTGATACAGGAATGCACAGGCTGGGAGAACGCAGCGGTAATATTAAAACGCTTCGTAAAATCTGGAATTTTTCCAATTTGCATATTACGGGAGTTTTTTCCCATCTTTGTACGGCAGACGGCGCATCCGCGCCTGAAAAAGAATTTGCGCTAAAACAGATTGCGGCGTTTGATGAGAGCGTCGCTGCTTTGAAGCGGCACGGGTGTACAGGATTTAAGACACATATACAGGGAAGCTATGGCGCGCTGAATTATCCGGAACTAAACTATGATTTTGCCAGAATCGGCATTGCGCTTTACGGCGCGTTCTGCTCGCCTTCTGATGAGACAAAAGCGGATATCCGCCTTCGTCCCGTTTTGTCTTTAAAATCACGCATTGAATGCGTAAAAGAACTTTATCCGGGAGAATCCATTGGCTATGGACTGACGTTTACCGCTGCAAAAGAAATGAAAACGGCGGCAGTTTCGATTGGTTATGCCGACGGAATCCCGCGGGAACTGTCTAACAGAGGGTTTGCCCTGGTCAATGGAAAAAGGGCGCCGATGATTGGAAGGGTCTGTATGGATCAGCTTTTGCTGGATGTTTCAGAGCTTTCGCATGTTGCGGCGGGGGACGAGGTTGTGTTTATTGGGAAAAGCGGAGAAAATGAAATTGCCGCAAGTGAAGTCGCCGCAAGCGCCAATACGATTTCGAATGAGATTTTAAGCCGTCTGGGAACAAGGCTGGAACGGATCCTGGTTTTGGGATAATTTTTCCGGCCGGAGTTTTGTCCTTTTGTCTATATTGTGTGTACGGTAACCGTCTGATAAGGTATATGGATGCCATTTTTCCGGAATGTTTCCACCAGGGCGGCGCGGATGTCGCTGCATGCCTGGAAGCTGTCGTCCAGATTTTCGGTCCAGACGGTTGTTTTTAAAATAATGCCGTTTGATGTGTAGCCTTTGATAAAGACTTTATTATTGACCGTGTTTAAAGTCAGTTCATGTTCAATGCACACCTGCTGCATACAGTCCATTGCTTTTTCGATATCTGAATCATAAGCAATTTCGATTTCCATAAAATTTCCGATGTCTCCGGTGTAATTTGTGTTGGTAATGACCGCGGCGTCCATAACTGAGTTTGGGACGATGCAGCTTTCCCCGTTAAACTGCCGGATGACTGTATGCCGGATGGTAATGTCTTTTACAATGCCTTCTGCAATTACGCTGCTTCCCTGGACAACCCGGATTTTTTCATCGACGTTATAGGGTTTTGAAATGGACAGGGAAATTCCGCTGATAATGTTTGACAGCGCCTGCTGCGCTGCAAAGGTGGCAAGCGCAACAAACAGGGAACTGCTCTGCAGAAGCGTTTTGCTGATATCCTTTGTCACTTCAAACTGCTGCGCAAGGCTGTACATTACAATAATGATGACAATGACGTTCATAATGCTTTTGATAAAACGGAGATGAACAGAGTTGTGTTTTTTTGACATAAGCCGGAAAACAAGATTTACAATCCGGTTAATCAGCAGCTCCGCCACGATAAATATGGCGATTTTGATCCAGTTGTTCATAGTCATAGGCATATTCCTGTCTGAAAAGATTATTTTTGTGAGGCGTTTGATTTTTGATTGGCTTCTCTGAGGCCCGGCAGCAGGTGAATGATCATAGTTTCCGTTTCCAGATCGATATGTTTAATACAGTCTTTAATTGCCGGAACCAGCAGATCGGAAACGCCCTGCTGTTTTATGACATAGATGTCATTTGCAGCGGACTGTATTACGTCCGATACGGTTCCAAGAGACTCGCCTTCATCAGATACAGCGGAAAGGCCGATCAAATCTGCAATGAAATATTCATTTTCCGCCAGAGGCACAGCCTGTTCCCTTGTGACGTAAAGGGGCATTTTCCGGTATCGTGCGACGTCGTCGATGTTGTCGATGCCTTTGAATTTCAGTATCACCATATTTTTAAAAAAACGGACGTTTTCAATTTCAAGAGTAAGTTTTTCCTTTCCTGTGTCTAAAATAACTTCATCTAAATCCAGAAAACGTTTTGGATCGTCTGTTGTGGGAAAAACTTTCACTTCTCCGCGCAGTCCGTGCGTGTTTGCAATGATTCCGGTTTTTAATAAGTCTTCCATAATCTGCTGCCTTTCTGTATTATTTATGTCAGAATTTGATATTGATTCCCGCTAAATTGTTATAATCGGCCGGATTTTCTGTATTTTTATTGTAGCGCAAATTTTATGGAAATGCAATTCCGGAAGGGAAATTGATTTCTTTCCATTAAAAAGGAATTGGGACAATTTATCTTTTCATAAGGTAGAATAAGAAATCTTTGAAGGGGAAGCTTTGAAGAAGAAAATAGAACTTGGAATGGCAATTATTTTACTGATTTCCGCCGCGATACTTTCCAGAAAAGAGGCTGCCATTATGGCGGACAGTAAGTCTGCGCTGACGGTGAATGAAAACTGCATAGTAATCGACGCCGGGCACGGCGGGGACGATCCCGGAAAAATCGGCATTAACGGGGCGCTTGAGAAAGATATTAATCTGATGATTGCGCATAAGCTGAAAGCGCTGCTGGAAGCGCAGGGTTATGAGATTGTAATGACGAGGAGCACAGGAGAAGGGCTGTATCAGCCGGGCGCGAAAAATATGAAAGTCGAAGATATGCAGAAGCGGTGCGGCATTATTGCAGAAACCATGCCGGTGTTTACGGTCAGCATACATCAAAACAGCTATCCGGAAGAATATGTCAAAGGGGCGCAGGTATTTTATTATGGACAGTCAAAGGAAGGGGAGGCTCTTGCAAAAAAGATTCAAAACAGTCTTGTGTCGCATCTGGATCGGGAAAATAAGAGAGGGGAGAAGGCAAATGAGAGTTATTATCTGCTGAAAAAAACGCCGACGCCGACGGTAATTGTAGAGTGCGGCTTTTTAAGCAACAGCGAAGAGGCTGCGCTTCTGAATACGGAAGAGTATCAGGATAAAGTGGCCTGGGCGGTAATGATGGGGATTATACAATATCTGAATGAATAAGAAACGGCCTGCACAAAATTTCTGTCCCGTGCAGGCCGTTCGTTTGTTATTCAAGAGTTCTCTGGCTTATCTGCCGAAAGCCGTCTTCCATGTCATATCCGATAATCTGAGCGGAATCTGCAATATAAAACCTGTCTCCGATGTAAAGGCCGCGTACAGAATCCGAAACGGTTTCTCTGGGCAATTTTTGAAGCATTTTTTTGATAAACTGTCCGTTTTCCCAGGAATAGACGCAGTAATCCGTAATGCCTTCCGCTTCATCCGCTCTCAAATCCGCTGCAAATCCAATCAGGTTTTGTCTGGGATCTGCAAGGATCGTTTTATAATCGTAAAGGGCGGGAGAATAACAGTATTGGTCAAGGACGCAGGCGCCCGCCGTTTTTAAATCAGCCGGATTTGAAATATCAAACATGACGAGTTTAAGCCCTTCTGAGGATCCGGTGTCCGGGTCGGTTTCATAACCGAAGCCAAGCAGTTTATCTTCACCCCAGAAATGGAGATATTCGGAAAATCCGGTGATTTTCAGTTCGCCAATCAGTACGGGATTGGAAGGATCCGATAAATCTGCGGCAAACAGGGGATCTGTGTTCCGGTAAGTGATAAAGTATGCCGTATCTTTGAGAAATCTGGCCGCATAAATTTCCTCTCCTCTGGCAATGCCCGAAAGCAATCCGGTTTGTTTTAAATCTTTGTCAAAAATGTACAGGCAGTTCTCTGTGTCTTCGCCGCTGTCATAAGAAGTTGTAAGCACCCGTAAAGTATTTTCCGATTCATTTACCGCAAAAGCGTCCAAAACACTGCCTTTGACGGACGCCGCGTTTACAGCCTGAATCGTTCCGTTTTCAATGGAAAATTTTGCAATTTGAGTAACCGTGGCGTTGTTTTGATAATCATTGTGATAGAAATAGATGGAATCCGTTCCGACGTATATCGTAACATAACTGTGGATAATCATAACCTGATCCAGTATTTCATCCGGTTTTTTGATATTGACGGAGGATAAAATCAGTCCGTCGTTTCCATTTCCGTTTTGCGGAAGATAGATATGGTCTGTCGGAATTTTTTCTCCGTTTATACAGGGAATAACGCCGCCGGAATCTTCCGCATAAGAGGAAGCGTCTGCAAACTGGCCTTTTTTTGTAAACAGATAGACAATGTCGCCGATTTTCCGGGAACTCTGATAAAAGCCGTCCTGGGAAACGCTGCCGGACAGCGTTGGGCTGGCAGGATCGGAAATATCGTAAATAAAAAGCATAACGGAGGGGTTTGTCTGGATATAGGCCTTCTTTGCGGCAAAATCTTCCGCGCCGTTTTCAAGAGGCACAAATCCGGACGTTGTGTCTGTGCTGTCAGGTTGAACTTCTTTATAGTAAGTTTCATTTTCAAGTTTTGTGTCGCAGCGTTCTGTTACGATCAGCAATGCGTCATTGTCCACATAGATTTCAAGGATAGAGCCTGCAGAGTCTAAGTCCGGGGCAATGGGCGGGACGGGACGCAAATCCCCTTCTGCGGCGTCTGTAATGAATACTTTTTCGTCAGTGGCGGTATAAATATATCTGCCGTCAGTTTTGATCCGGTCGCTTTCATCTACGCCTTCCGTCTGCAGATTGGTAGAGGAATGGCTTTCTTTTTTGGCGCTGCGGGAAGACAGACTTTCCGCTATGCCGGTGGAAGCCTGTTTTTCTTCCGCCGCAAAGCCCCCGTCTGCGGAATCTTCCAGGCTGGTCTCTGCTGTTTCAGGATAAAAAAGGCTGGCAGATTCCAGCGCGTCGCAGATTTGACGATAGCTTTTGGCTACGGTATAGAGGGTTCCCGCGTCTTGTTTTGGCTCATCTCTTTTTTCCGCCTGTATTTCTTTTTCTGTTTTACCGGATTCCGCGGCAATTGTTTCGTTTACCGGAGCGGTTTCGTTTGCTGAGTGTTTTGTCGAAGTCTGTTTGGTCTGAAGGGCTGTGCCAAACAGTGCGCCGCACAAAAGAACGACGGCCGCGGCAGAAGCTGTTTTAAGCGGAGGAAATCTGTGCGGCTTTTGTCTCTGCGCAGGTTTCTTTAGTTTTTTTGTAATGTTCTTTGGGGTAAGGGAATCCGGCACGGCCGTTTGTTCCGCTGATTTTTTAATGCGTTCCAATAATTCTTTGTCTGTCATAGTATCACCTGTCCTTTTTGTTTATGGATGTTCCAGTCTGTCCGCCAGTTTTTTTAGTGCGCGGCTTTCTTTGGAGCGTACGGTGTTTTCGTTCATGTGAAGCGTTTTGGCGATTTCCCGGCTGGTGTATCCGGCGAAAATATGCATACTGATGATAAGCCGTTCTTCATCCTTTAAGTGGAAAAAGTGATTGCGCAAATCAAGAATTTCCGCATAGCCTTCAATCGAATCATCCTTTGAAGCAGAGGGAAAAATTTCTTCCGGAAGGGTTTTTTTGTTTTTGAACCGCCGTTTGCATTTGACGGATAAAATCTGAAAAATCCATGACGGAAAGGATTCTTCCGAGCGGAGTTTTCGTATGGAGACAAAAGCGTCCATAACGGTTTCGCTGACTGCGTCTTCTGCGTCGGCCGGATTCTTTAACGTATAGAGGGCGAAACGGTATAAGTCAAGGTAAATTTCTTTGTATAGTTCGGCAAACGCTTCTGTATCGCCGGATTTTGCCTTTTTTATCTGCAGCAGATTTTGTTTCATAAGCTCTCCCATATGGTGATGCGGCGCGCGGGATTTTCCGGCAGAACCGGACGTCTGACGCGCTCAGTTAATATGTGATATATAATAGTGTGAATATTTTTACAGTTTGTTGCAACTGTTTATGTATTTTTTTCTGAGGAAATATTCATAATCATAATAAGAAAAATGATAAATGCTGCATCAGAAAGGAATTTTGATTATGGAAATGACACTGAGATGGTACGGATCGGAATTTGATACGGTCACGTTAAAACAGATCCGGCAGATACCGGGAGTTACAGGAGTAATTACTACGTTGTACGACACGGCGCCGGGCGAAGTGTGGAGCAGGGAACGGATCCGGAAAATGAAAGAAGAAGTGGAGGCGTCCGGCCTTCATATTTCCGGAATTGAAAGCGTCAATATCCATGACGCTGTAAAAACGGGAGCGCCGGAGCGGGAGACATATATTGAACATTACATTGAGACGCTTGAAAACCTGGGAAAAGAAGACATACATCTGGTGTGTTATAATTTTATGCCGGTATTTGACTGGACAAGAACAGAGCTTGCAAGAATGCGCCCGGACGGTTCGACAGCGCTTGCCTATACGCAGAAAGCGGTGGACGCCCTGGATCCGGAAAAAATGTTTGATTCGATTGCAAAAGATATGAATGGAACGGTGATGCCGGGATGGGAGCCGGAACGCATGGAACATGTCAGGGAGCTGTTTTCTATGTACCGGGAAGTGGACGGCGAAAAGCTGTTTGCAAACCTGAAGTATTTTCTGGAGAAAATCATGCCGGTCTGCGATCAATACAATATCAATATGGCAATTCATCCGGATGATCCGGCCTGGAGCGTATTTGGCCTGCCGAGAATTATAATCAATAAAGAAAATATTCTCCGTATGGTGAATATGGTAGATAATCCGCACAACGGCGTTACGTTTTGCTCCGGTTCTTACGGAACAAATCTGGAAAATAATCTGCCGGATATGATTCGCGCTTTAAAAGGAAGGATTCATTTTGCACATGTGCGTAATTTAAAGTTCAATTCGCCGGAAGATTTTGAGGAGGCGGCGCATTTGTCTTCGGACGGGACATTTGATATGTATGAAATTATGAAGGCGCTTTATGAAACAGGATTCAACGGCCCTATCCGTCCGGATCACGGGAGGATGATCTGGGACGAAAAGGCTATGCCAGGCTACGGTCTTTACGACAGGGCGCTGGGAGCGGCGTATTTAAACGGGCTTTGGGAAGCGATTGAAAAAAGCGCAAAAGGAGGACGCTATGAAGTTAAATGAAAACGGCCTCTGCGACAGGGCGCAGTGGAAAGCGGCGGGCTATGAGCTTTTTCAGTTTGACCGGAAAGAGATGAAAAAAAGAACAAAGGAAAATCCATTCTGGATTCATTTTGGAGCTGGAAATCTGTTTCGTGCGTTTCAGGCGAATGCAGTGCAGAAGCTTTTGAACAATGGAACAATCGACAGAGGAATTATCGTTGCGGAAGGGTACGATTATGAAATCATTGAAAAAATGAATCATCCGCATGACGATTATACGATCCTTGTTACATTAAAAGCAGACGGCAGTGTGGAAAAAACAGTAATCGGAAGTATCGCAGAGTCGCTCGCGCTGGATGTGGAAAATGAAAAAGCTTACCGGAGGCTAAAGGAAATTTTCTGTAAGGATTCTCTTAAGATGGCTTCTTTTACGATTACGGAAAAAGGGTACAGCCTGACAGACGGAAGCGGCAGGCAGCTTTTGGATGCAGAAAGCGATTTTAAAAGCGGCCCTCAAAAGCCGAAAAGCTATATCGGAAAAGTGACGGCGCTTTTATATGCCCGCTTTTTGGACGGCGCAAAGCCGATTGCAATGGTAAGTATGGATAATTGCTCTCACAATGGCGACAGGCTGTTTGCGGCAGTCTGTGCGTTTGCCGAAAAATGGACAGACTGCGGCATGGCAGAAAAAGGGTTTCTGGAATATGTCCGCAACAAAAAGAAAGTGTCATTCCCGTGGACGATGATTGACAAGATAACGCCGCGGCCGGACGCTTCGATTGAAAAAATTTTAAAAGAAGACGGCATCGAAGGATTAGATCCTGTGATTACTTCAAAAAATACGTATGCCGCTCCGTTTGTCAATGCGGAAGAGTGCGAGTATCTGGTCATTGAAGACGCGTTTCCAAACGGCAGGCCAAAGTTAGAGGAAAGCGGTTTGATTTTTACTTCAAGAGAAACCGTGGATAAAGTGGAAAAGATGAAAGTCTGCACCTGCTTAAATCCCCTGCATACGGCGCTTGCCGTATTTGGCTGTCTGCTTGGATTCCATTCAATTGCAGAAGAAATGAAGGATCCTGCGCTTAAGAAGCTTTTGGAAGGAATCGGCTATACGGAAGGGCTTCCGGTCGTTGTGGATCCTGGGATTTTAAATCCGAAGGAATTTATTGATACCGTGTTAAATGTGCGTTTTCCGAATCCCTTTATGCCGGATACGCCGCAGCGCATTGCAACGGATACGTCCCAGAAGCTTTCAGTGCGGTTTGGAGAGACAATAAAGGCATACGAAGCTTCGGAGAGCCTCTGCGTTTCGGATTTAAAAATGATTCCGCTGGTGTTTGCCGGGTGGCTTCGTTATTTAATGGGCGTGGATGATTCCGGAAGCCCGTTTGAGTTAAGCCCCGATCCGAAAATTTCTTCATTGAGGGCGTATTTTGAAGATATAAAGCTTGGGGGCGCGCCGGATACGGATTTTTTAGAGCCGGTATTAAGTGACAGTGGAATTTTTGGCGTAGATTTATACCAGGCAGGGCTTGCAAAAAAAGTATGCGGCTATTTTAAAGAAATGTGCAGGGGAAAAGGGGCGGTGCGGACGACGCTTGAAAAATATTGTTTGTAAGGCGGGCAAAAAGGAGTTTGAAATCTGCTGCATTACGGGAAGACGGCGGGAGAAAATATATTTTTCTTCCGCCGTTAAAATGTGCTGAACTATTAAAAATAGCATAATGTAATATATAATTGACATTATGTTATTTATATGATATCTTAAAGAAAGAAAAAAGGAGCGGGAAACGATGTAAAAAAGGAGCGGATGTTATGAGCGGTTTTGAAGAGGGGTATTTTTTCGTAGTGGTTACAATGTTTATTATGGTTTTTTTGATTTCTGTATCAGACAGGCTGTTTTCGAAAAAAGACGTTTCTGACAGAAAGGATTTTGATGAACGGCAGGAAATTGTGCGCAGCAAAGGGTACCGATATGCTTTTTACATACTTATGTGCTATACGTTTTTTAAGATGCTTTGGGATATTGCCCGCAAAGCGGGAGAAGAGCATATTATTCTGGGCTTTGGAGCCGTCTGCCTTGCCTTCGTTGCGCACGCCTCTTATTCTGTCTGGAATGACGGATATTTTCCTTTAAAAAAGAATCCGAAGGGCGGCATAGCAATGCTTTTTGTGCTGGCGGCGTCAGAGGTTATTTTTGGAGCGGCAGAACTTCTGAACGGATATTCCATGAATCGGAAAATTGAAGAGGCGGTTAGCGGAGGCGCTGCGGCAGAGGAACTGTCAGAGCTTCTGGACAGCCGTTTTCAGCCGCTTTGGCCTGTCTGCTCCCTGATGTTTGGATTTTCGGTTTTTGTGATTGCGGCAGCCGCTTTGGTTCGGTTTATTTATAACAGAAAAATGGAAGGAACGGAAGAATAGATGAAAAACCTGAAATTGAAGGCGGCCAGGGCGGGGCTTGATCTGTCGCAGCAGGAGCTCGCGGATATTGTAGGCGTATCCAGACAGACAATAGGCGCGATTGAGAAAGGGGATTACAATCCGACCATTAACCTTTGTATCGCTATATGCAAAGCTCTCGGAAAAACTCTGGATGAACTGTTCTGGATCGATGAATGAGACAGCAGAAGGAATGACTGCAGGGGCTTGTCCGCTGAGGGTAAGATGCGTGAAAATTTTCAATTGACAAAGCGGCGCGCACTGCCTATAATGATTTTAACTTTATAGAGAAGCTATGAGAAGAACAAGTAGCAGCGGCAAGACCATACAGAGAGCTGCCGGACGCTGAGAGGCGCATGCGGATTCTGCTGTGAATACATCTTTGAGCTTCACACCGAACGCTGTTTTTAAAGGCAGTCCAGTAGGCTGTGACGGAGTCAGGCACGTTAAAGCGGGGAGTATTTCACAGAAAAGTACTTCAAAAGGCGGTCTGTGCGAACAGGCTGTGAAAAAAGGTGGTAACACGAACATGAGCTTTCGTCCTTTTACAGGAGGAAGGCTTTTTTATTTTATAAAAAAATAAAGGAGAAAGAAATGACAGTTTATGATGAATTAGTGGCAAGAGGGCTGATTGCCCAGGTAACGGATGAAGAAGAAATTAGAGAAATGGTCAACAACGGCAAAGCCGTATTTTACATTGGTTTTGATCCGACGGCGGACAGTCTTCATGTTGGACATTTTATGGCGCTTTGCCTGATGAAACGCCTGCAGATGGCGGGCAATAAGCCGATTGCGCTGATTGGCGGGGGGACGGCTATGATTGGCGACCCGTCGGGACGCACGGATATGCGGCAGATGATGACGACAGAGACGATTGCGCATAACTGTGACTGTTTTAAAAAGCAGATGAGCCGTTTCATTGATTTTTCCGACGAAAAGGCGCTTATGGTCAATAATGCGGACTGGCTGATGGACTTAAATTACATTGACGTATTGCGGGAAGTGGGAGCGCATTTTTCCGTCAACCGGATGCTTACGGCAGAATGTTACAAACAGCGTATGGAAAAGGGACTGAGCTTTCTGGAATTTAACTATATGATTATGCAGAGCTATGATTTCTATGTGCTGTATCAAAAGTACGGCTGCAATATGCAGTTTGGCGGAGACGATCAGTGGAGCAATATGCTGGGCGGTACGGAATTAATCCGCCGCAAGCTGGGAAAAGACGCATATGCAATGACGATTAACCTTCTGCTGAATTCGGAAGGCAAAAAAATGGGCAAGACGCAGTCCGGAGCCGTGTGGTTAGATCCCGAAAAGACGTCGCCCTATGAATTTTACCAGTACTGGAGAAACGTTTCGGACGCGGACGTCTTAAAGTGCATCAAGATGCTTACATTCCTGCCGTTTGAAGAGATTAAGGCAATGGAATCCTGGGAAGGAAGCCAGTTAAACAGAGCAAAAGAGATTCTGGCGTATGAGCTTACGAATCTGGTGCATGGAGAAGAAGAGGCAAAGAAAGCGGAAGAAAGTGCAAAGGCGCTGTTTTCCGGGGGAAATGCGGCGGATATGCCGACGGCTTTTGTAACGGAGAACGATCTCAGAGAAGGAGTTATTGACATTTTGGGCCTGCTTGTAAGTTCTTCCCTGGCTGCTTCCAGGGCGGAAGCGCGCAGAAACGTAGAGCAGGGGGGCGTCACTGTAAACGGAGAAAAGGTTACGGACGTCAGAAAAGTTTATACGCCGGAAGAAATTATGGAGCAGGATTTTGTTTTAAAACGGGGAAAGAAAAAATTCTGCAGGGTAATTTTTGAAAAAAAATCCAATTAACAGGAAAAATCAGACAAAATTACTCAAATTATGCCGGAAACTCTTAACTAATTTGGAAAAACTGCCGAAATAAAACATATATTATAGTTACATGGAAGCAGTGAAAGCGGGAGGGAACCGGATGAAAGTAAATGGCATAAATAAAATATATTCAGGAACAGAACGGTACGGCTCGGATATGTCGATGGATTCAAAGAGCAAAGAAGTCCAGAATCAGATTGCAAATGCCCGGAACCGTTTGAAAGAACTGGCCGCTGACAAAGGATTGAACGAAGAAGAAAAAGAAAAGAAACGGCAGGAAATCCAGCAGAAGCTTACAGAGCTGAATAATGAGCTGAAGCAGCGCCAGATGGAAGTTCAGAGGGAACAGCAGGAACGGAAAAAGGAAGCGTTCCGTACAGCCGAAGAGGAAGCGGACAGAAAAGACGCAAAGCTTTCCGAAGAAAAGCTGCCGGATATGGGCATTTCACAGGGAGGCATGAAGGCGATGCTTTCTGCGGACGCGTCTGTCCGGCATACACAGGCGCACGGCCATATGGCGATGGCGCTGGAAGGCAGGGTGCGCATATTGCAGGGAGAGATTAAACAGGACGCAGAACGGGGAAAGGATACCAGCCAGAAGAAAAAAGAGCTTCAGAAGCTGGAAAGCAAAGCGGCCAGGATGAAGGGCGCGAAAATAAATTTCCTGACAGATGCGTCGGAGGAATTAAAAGAGGCTTTCCGGAAGGAGCGTCCGGCGGAGAGCGGGCAGAAAAAGAGCGGAAAAGACGGGGTCGTACGCCAGACGAAGTCTCCGTTCCATATGGCTTCAAAGAACAAAACGGACAGTTATGTCAAAGGAAATATGTTTTCCAATGTGGAGTTCCATTTTTAAAAAAGAATTTATAAAAAAGGCAGAAAAGACATTACATCTTTTCTACCTTTTTTCTTAATTCAAGCATTTGCCGGTCCATATTGCTGATGACAGCGGAATAGGTTTTTAAATCCGCCTCCGCTTTTTTTATTTCCGCCGGATTTTTTTTGTAACAGATATGGTTGTCAACGCCTGCCCAGAAATCCATAGCCACGGTGCGGATTTGAATTTCGATGCGCTGCTGTTCCGTCGTTTCGTTATAAACAAGCGGGAAGTCCATAATCAGATGGAGGCTTTGATAACCGCTTTTTTTTGGATTTTTAATATAATCTTTTTCTTTAATGAGAGAAAGATCCTTTTCGCGCTTTAAAAGTTCTGCGATTTGATAGACGTCGTCGCTGTAAAGGCATACGACCCGGATGCCGATGATATCGTTCAGCCGGTTTAAGGCGTTTTCGAATGTAATTTTACAGCCTTTTTTCATAAGTTTCCGCGCGATGCTGTCTGCCTTTTTGATCCGGTGCTCCACTTTCTGCATAACTTTGCGTCCGTATTTTCTGGACAGCTTTAAGTCTATCATTTTCAGCTTAAATTCAATGTTTGCAATGGCCCATTCCTTTTTCAGCAGAAATTCCGGTTCATAAAGCCTGCGGTTTAAACGGGCCGTGTATGTAATTTTTGGATTTTTTCTTCTTTGGAGTTCATTTTTATGGAATCTGTACATTTTTTCACCTTGTTTTTTATTTCTATGGAAATTTCGTCCACTATTATATTTATGCGGAAATTTAAAAAATATGCACAGAAAATAAAAATTTTTGAAAAAACTTATGCCGCGGTTATTTTTTCCAGCGCTTTAAGGAAGGGAACCATTCCATCATAATTTTTCTCGCTTCGTCTTTTGTCATATCCGGATTGGCGGCGGCCATATTGGGCACGCATATTTCGATCATTTCTTCCATAGAGCCCTGGAATGTAAATTTGCCGTTTTGAAAACAATAACTGCAGTATTCTTCATTTTTACTGCCATCGGCATTTGTTCCATACAATTCATCCGTATTCCCCATGGGCATACCGCAGCATTGACAGAATTTCTGATTCGTTTCGTTCATTTTCTTACCTCCGTTTTTGTATGTTAGTTTTCATTTTTTATCGGTACCGTGTTTTTAATATAACGCATATATCCTGACATCCTATGTCATGTTTTGTTTTTTTCATAAATTAATTTTGCCTGTTTTGCTATGGTTTTTTTTAAATCTGCGGGAGCGAGGATATCCACCTGAGCGCCAAACGACAGCAGAAACCCTGTCAGCCAGGCGTCTTCCGGCATTTTTACAGAAACGATAAAATTTCCGTCAGCCAGGCAGCGTATTTGTGTCGGATCAAATTCGTCGTAAATGCGGTATGCGGTTTCTTTTGGAAACTGAAGCGTAATTTCGCGGTACTCTTTTTTGAAAACGTCCGGCTCTTCCAAAACGCTGCGGCGGGGAAAATGTTCGTTTAAAATTTTAAAATCTAAAATACGGTTTAATTTGAATATCCGCCAGTTCTGTTTTTTGGTGCAGAATGCTTTCAGATACCATGCGTTCGACTTATAAGAAAGCTTGTATGGCTGTACAATTCTTTCATCAATTGTTCCGGAAGCTCCTGCATAATGGATTTTAACATTTCTGCAATGGATGACTGCAGATTTCAGAAGTTCAAATTTTTCATTGTCCGGCTCCTGATTTCCCCATCTGGAAAAATCCACTTCAAGCCAATTCTCAGAATCCAGATGAAACATTGCGGAAAGCTTCTGTAATGTCCGGCTGCCCTTTATATTCTGTACAGCGGTTACGCTCTGCAGCGCCATTAAGATTTCCTGTTTTTCTTCCCCTGACAGTATGGATTTATCCAGGACAAAATGATTCATTAAACGAATCCCGCCGTTTCTGCCGGCTTCTGTATAGACAGGAATGCCGGCTTCGCTCAGTGCGTCGATGTCTCTGTAAATCGTTCGAACCGACACTTCAAATTCCTCGGCCAGCTTTGGGGCGGTGGTTTGCCCTTTTTCCAGCAAGTGATACAAAATCTTAAATAATCTGCTTTCCTGCATCGTCAGTTCCTCCTTCAGAATAAAGCGGCTTTAGAAGCCTGACATACTGTGTCAGGATTATTATATACGCTTATTTTTTTGAGGGCAACTATACAGGCGGAACAAAAGGCGTCGGAGCAGGCATTTTTTGACTTTACAAAAATTTTACAAAAAACGCCTTGTCTATTTTACATCCCCAAAGTAAGATGATTTTATTGGATATGAAAAATTTTTCCGGTTATAATGGAAAATAAGGAATCTCTGGGAGGTAATGATGGATATTTTCGGCGTATTGACATTGGCGGGCGGTCTGGCAATGTTTTTGTATGGAATGAGCGTAATGGGCGGCAGCCTTGAAAAAATTTCCGGCGGCAGGCTGGAGCTGCTTTTGGAAAAGCTTACGTCAAACCCGCTTAAGGCGGTTTTGCTTGGAGCGGGAGTTACGGCTGTGATTCAGTCGTCTTCGGCCACAACGGTTATGGTGGTCGGGTTTGTCAATTCAGGCATTATGAAATTTTCTCAGGCAATCGGCATAATTATGGGGGCAAATGTAGGTACGACGATTACATCCTGGATTTTAAGCCTGACCGGGATCGAAGGAGAGAGCGTATGGATCCGTCTGCTGAAACCGTCTTCTTTTTCCCCCGTTCTGGCCTGTATCGGCATTTTTTTGTATATGTCGGGCAAAAACAACAGGAAAAAAGATGTGGGGGAAATCCTTTTGGGGTTTGCCGTTTTGATGTTTGGCATGGAGACAATGAGCGGGGCGGTGAAACCTCTGGCAGATGTGCCGGAATTTACAGGGATGCTTACCATGTTTAAAAATCCCCTGCTTGGCGTTCTGGTAGGAGCCGCTTTGACGGCTGTGATCCAGTCTTCTTCTGCATCGGTCGGCATTTTACAGGCGTTGTCTGTGACAGGGGCGTTTACGTATGCGTCGGTGATTCCGATTATTATGGGGCAGAACATCGGCACCTGCGTGACGGCGATGCTTTCTGCAATCGGCGCCAATAAAAGCGCAAAGAGGACAGCGTTTGTGCATCTGTATTTTAACCTGATTGGGGCGGTTATATTTATGGCGGTTTATTTTGGAGTCAACGCCGCGTTTGAGATTGGTTTTTTCAGGCATACGGTAAGGGCGGCGGACATTGCGCTGATTCACAGTGTGTTTAATATATTTACGACGCTGATTCTGCTTCCGTTTATCCATGGGTTAGAAAAGATGGCGTATCTTACGATTCCTGTTTCAGAAGAGGAAAAGAAGCATACGGGAAACGAGGAGTTTCAGATATTGGACGACCGTTTTTTGCAGACTCCGGGGTTTGCAATCGAACAGTGCAGAAGCCTTGCGAATCAAATGGCCGGTTTGACGAAAGATTGTTTTTTGAAAGCAATGGATTCGCTTGAAAAATATGTGGAAGGAGCGGCGGAAGAAGTCATTGATCTGGAGAACCGGATTGACGTTTATCAGGATAAGCTCGGCGTATATCTGACGAAATTGAGCAGCGCAAACCTGGCGTATCAGGACAGCCAAAACGTGTCTACGCTTTTGCACTGCATTACGGATTTTGAGCGTATTTCGGATCATGCGGTTAATGTCGTGGAAGCGGCGCAGCAGATGGAAAAAAAGAAGCTTCATTTTTCGAAAAAGGCGGTTGAGGAGATGGGCGTTTACAGAAGCGCCGTGGAAGATATTTTAGACAGGACAGTCAGTGCGTTTGTGCATGGAAGCGAACGGCAGGCGCTTACGGTGGAACCGCTTGAGGAAGTTATTGACGAGCTGAACAAGGACGTGAAAAAGCGCCATATCAAGCGGCTGCGCAAAGGAAAATGCACAATAGAGCTGGGGCTTATTCTGGCTGATATTGCGACAAATTATGAAAGGGTGGCGGATCATTGCTCAAATATCGCCGTCTGCCTGATACAGGAGCAGGATACGGAGCTTGAAGCGCACAGTTATGTCAGCCATCTCAAGGGAGAGAACCTTACGTTTGAACGGCAGGTGGAAATCCTCGAAGGCAGATACAGCCTGTCAAAAAACAAATAAAGAAAGAATGGGGGAAATATGGCGTCTGTATATATTGTAGAAGATGACGTAAATATCCGTGAAATAGAGAGGTATGCGTTAAAGAACAGTGGATTTGAAGTGATGGAATTTGAGCGGGGGACGGATTTGTCTGATGCAATCCGCAGGCAGAAACCCTCTTTGATCCTTCTGGACATTATGC
The DNA here is from genome assembly GCA_910586645.1 of uncultured Lachnospiraceae bacterium. Taxonomy (GTDB): domain Bacteria; phylum Bacillota; class Clostridia; order Lachnospirales; family Lachnospiraceae; genus Roseburia_B. The sequence goes on from CAJUIS010000006.1 coordinate 22,678, forward strand.
TTCCGGGGGAAGACGGGCTGGATATTCTTTTAAACCTGAGGAACAGGCGGGAGACAAAAGACATTCCCGTAATTATGGTAACGGCCAAATCCGCAGAAATTGACAAAGTAAAAGGGCTGGATATGGGAGCGGATGACTATCTGACAAAACCATTTGGCGTGATGGAGCTGATTTCCCGCGTCAAGGCTCTTCTCAGAAGGACGGAGCGGATGGAAGAAGAACGTTTGTTAAATTGCGGCTGCATCTGCCTGGACAGCCAGAGGCATATCGTAACGGTGCAGGGAGAAGAGTGCGGGCTTACGTTTAAAGAGTTTGAACTGCTTCGGTATCTTATGTTAAATGAGGGAATTGCCCTTTCGAGAGACAAAATTATGGCGCAGGTATGGGGGATTGATTACGAGGGAGAGAGCCGCACGGTAGATATGCATATAAAGACGCTCCGTCAGAAACTGGGAGAGGGGGGCGCATGGATTAAGACCGTCAGAAATATAGGATACATGATGAAATGAAAAGAAAAATAAACCGTTATTTTATGGTCATTACGGCCGCTGCGATTATGATTACAGCCGTTGTTTCAACGATTTTGTTTTTTATTGTGCTAAAAGAACAGGTTTTTGCCGACTTAAAGGCTTATGGCCATATTATCCGGCAGACGGAGCCTGCGGATCTTAAAATTGAAGAAGAAGAAATGCGCGTTACGTGGATTTTAAAAGACGGCAGCGTGCTTTATGACAGCCAGGCCGACGAGTCTTCCATGGAAAACCACAGGGAGAGGCCGGAGGTAAAAAAGGCAAAACGATATGGTATGACGACAGAAATCCGCTGGTCGAAAACGCTGTCGGTACATACTTTTTATTACGCGGAGCGGTTGGAAGACGGCAGTGTGCTGCGCATTGCAAAACGCAGCGGAAGCATCCTGAAGGTAATGGCCAATGCGGTTATGATTGTTCTGGCCATTTCGTTTCTGACATTTCTGCTGTGCGCATTTACGGCCCGTTTTCTGACAAAACGCATTGCAGAGCCGATGGAACGCATGGCGGATAATCTGACGCTTCTGGATACGTCTGACGTGTATGAGGAAATACGCCCGTTTGTGTCTACCATCAAAGATCAGCACATTAAGCTGTTAAATCACGCGAAAATGCGGCAGGAATTTACGGCAAACGTCTCCCATGAGCTAAAGACGCCGCTGACGGCCGTTTCCGGCTATGCGGAATTGATTGAAAGCGGCATGGCAAAAGAAGAGGACGTCCGGCGTTTTGCGGGACAAATCCATAAAAATTCCGCCCGCCTTTTGACATTGATGAACGATATCATAAAGCTTTCGGAGTTAGACGACGCCGCGTTTGAGCTGTCGTTTGAAACGTTTGATCTGTATCAGCTTGCAGAAAATACGGCCTGTATGATGGAGCCTGCGGCTGCAAAGCAGGAAGTTGAGATTGTGCTTCTGGGAGAATCTGTCCTGCTTCATGCAGAAAAAGATTTGATTGACGAGCTTTTATACAATCTTGTCAGCAATGCGGTGCGCTATAATGTAAAAGGAGGAAAAGTTTTTATCAGAACGGGCCTGGAAAACGGGAGGCCGCTTCTTGTCGTGGAGGATACCGGGATTGGGATACCAAAAGAGCACAGAGACAGGGTGTTTGAACGTTTTTACAGGGTGGACAAAAGCCGTTCAAAGTCTTCCGGCGGGACGGGGCTTGGGCTTGCCATTGTAAAGCATATCGTGTCTCAGCATGACGCGCATCTTGCGCTTGAAAGCAAAGAGGGAAAAGGGACGAAAATTATTGTGAAATTTTAATTCAAAGTCCGAAAAATATGATATAATATAAAGAAACGTTTTTGGAAAGGAGACGGAACATGGATATTTTGGAAAAAATCGGCGATACGCTTGTAAATGTAGGCAGGGATGTGACAAAGAAGGCCAAAGACGTATCCGGCATTGCAAAACTGCGTCTGGATATCAGGTCGAAAGAGGATTTTATAAAGGAACAGTACCTGGAGCTTGGAAAAGCTTATTATGAAGAGCACAGAGGAGAAGCTGTAAAAGAACAGGAGCAGTTTGAACAGATTGATGAGGCAAAAGAAGCGATTGCGGAGATGGAGCGTCAGATCCTGGAACTGAAAAAAGTAAAAGTATGTCCGGACTGCGGCGCGGAAGCGTCCGATACGGCCGGGTACTGCAGCGTATGCGGCGCAAAGCTGTCCGTTGTTGTGGAGGAAGCACCTTATGAGGAAGCGGACGATTCCGGAGAAGAAATAAAGCTGGATGAAGAGAAAGAATAAGCTTCTTGACAGGATACGCGCCGCGTGTTAGTCTTAAATGGATAAATGCGATGAAAAAGAGAGTACATGAAGGGAATGTTTACAGAGAAATCTTCGGAGGCTGAGAGAAGATAACGGGACGTTTATGGAAGATGGCTTTTGAGCGGCTGGGATGAACCTTTTTACAGGATAATTTCAGACAGGTCCGCCTGTTACAGCGGAAGCGTTTTGCAGCGGCAGTACGCGGTGAGGTCTGTGTCGTAAGGCATGGATGAATGGAAGTGGTAACACGGGAAGGATATCTCGTCTTCAGTTTTTCTGGAGACGGGATTTTTTTAATAAAAGGAGGACGCTATGAAAAGCAAAGGAAAATTTTATATGACGACAGCGATTGCATATACGTCCGGCAAGCCGCATATAGGCAATACGTATGAGATTGTGCTTGCAGACGCAATCGCCCGGTTTAAGCGGCAGGAAGGATATGACGTATACTTCCAGACGGGGACGGACGAGCATGGGCAGAAGATTCAGGAGAAAGCGGAAGCGGCCGGCATTACTCCAAAAGAACATGTGGATCGCATTGCGGGTGAAGTGAAGCGCATCTGGGATATGATGAATGCATCCTATGACGGTTTTGTCCGTACGACAGACGAAGATCACGAAAAGCAGGTACAGAAAATATTTAAAAAACTGTATGACAAGGGAGATATTTACAAAGGGGCATACGAGGGAATGTACTGTACGCCCTGTGAGTCGTTCTGGACGGAATCGCAGCTTTCAGACGGCAAATGCCCGGACTGCGGACGCGAAGTAAAGCCTGCAAAGGAAGAAGCGTATTTCTTTAAAATGAGCAAGTACGCCGACAGGCTGATTGAGCATATTAATGCGCATCCCGAATTTATACAGCCTGTTTCCCGTAAAAATGAAATGATGAATAATTTTCTGCTGCCGGGGCTGCAGGATCTTTGTGTGTCCAGGACGTCTTTCCGCTGGGGCATTCCGGTTGACTTTGATCCAAAGCATGTCGTATACGTGTGGCTGGATGCGCTGACAAACTATATTACGAAAATCGGATATGACGCGGACGGGGATTTTGGCGCCCTGTTTCAGAAAAACTGGCCGGCGGATCTGCATCTGATCGGAAAAGACATTATCCGGTTCCATACCATTTACTGGCCGATTTTTTTGATGGCGTTAGATCTGCCCCTGCCGCGGCAGGTGTTTGGCCATCCGTGGCTTTTGCAGGGCAGCGGCAAGATGAGCAAGTCAAAAGGAAATGTGCTCTATGCCGACGAGCTGGTGGAATTTTTTGGCGTAGACGCCGTACGGTATTTTGTGCTGCATGAGATGCCGTTTGACAACGACGGAATTATCACATGGGAGCTGATGGTGGAGCGGATGAATTCCGATCTCGCCAATACGCTCGGCAATCTTGTCAACCGGACGATTTCCATGAGCAATAAGTATTTTGGAGGCGTTGTAAAAGACGGCGGCGTATCGGATGCGGCGGATGCGGATCTAAAAGCAGTTGTGACCGGGACGGCGGCAAAAGTGCAGGAAAAAATGGACGGACTGCGCGTGGCGGACGCTATGACGGAAATTTTTAATCTGTTTAAACGCTGCAATAAATATATTGACGAGACGACGCCGTGGATTCTTGCAAAAGACGAGGCGTCGCTGCCAAGGCTTGAAACAGTTCTTTATAACCTGGTGGAGAGCATCTGCATCGGGGCGTCGCTTTTGAAGAGTTTTATGCCGGAAACCGCGGAAAAAATACTGGAGCAGCTTTGCGCAGAGGAAGTTTCGTTTGAGGAGCTGGGAACGTTCGGACATTATAAGAGCGGCGGCAAAGTGACAGAAAAACCGGAGATTTTGTTTGCAAGACTGGATTTAAACGAGATCCTGAAAAAAGTGGAAGAGCGTTATCCGTCTGCGGAAGAAACAGGCGAAGAGACAAAGGAAGAGGCTGGAATCGATATAGAGCAAAAAGCGGAAATTACGTTTGACGATTTTATGAAAATGCAGTTTCAGGTGGGTGAAATCATTGAATGCAAAGCGGTGGAGAAATCAAAGAAACTGCTCTGCTCCCAGGTGAAAATCGGAAGCCAGGTAAAGCAGATTGTATCCGGAATCCGCAAGCATTACGCGCCGGAAGATATGGTCGGAAAAAAAGTAATGGTTCTTGTAAACTTAAAGCCGGCCAAGCTCGCCGGAACGCTTTCAGAAGGGATGCTTCTTTGTGCGGAAGATGAAAACGGCGAGCTTGCGCTTCTTGTACCGGAAAAAGATATGCCGTCCGGAGCGGAAATCTGTTAGCGAAAACGGACAAATTACAGGAAGACGGTCTGTGTGGCGATTTTTTCACGGAATCTTGCGTCGTGTTCCACAAACAGCATGGCGGGCTGAAATTCCAGCAGCAGTTTTTCAAGCTGCATACGGGAAAAGACGTCGATAAAATTCAGCGGTTCATCCCAGATGTAGAGATGGGCGGGAGTAAGAAGGCTTGCGGCAAGCAGAGCCTTCTTCTTCTGTCCTTCGGAAAAGGTTTCCATGTTTTTTGAGAACTGAACCCGTTCCATGTCAAGCTGCCTTAAAACGGCGCAGAATAAGCTTTTCTCCAGGTTTCTTTCCATGCAGAAACCGGAAACGCTTCCTTTTAACCATGAAGTATCCTGACTGACATAAGAAATGACAATGCCGGACGCCGTTTCACAGATTCCCGTTTCTTTAACGGGAAGGCGGTTTTCTGCGGCGCCTGCCTTCTGCAGGATCATTTGAATGAGCGTGGATTTCCCACAGCCGTTTTTCCCGTGCAGGGCGATTCTTTCTTTTTGGGCTATGGAAAAAGTCAGATGGGAAAACGCCGTTTTATTTGCGTCCGTATAGGCGACGGCGTAGTCTCTGACAGTTACAAGCGTTTTTTTGTGATGCGTAAGCGGCGTAAGTTTTAAATCCACAGGCTCTTCCAGATCTGAAAGAAGGCCCTCTTTTTCTTTTATATTGCGGTCAATCCGCCGTACAGTCTGTTTGACGCGGCGCTGCATTTTTTTTGTTTTTGCGCCGATATAGGCTCTCGTTCCGATAAACCTGTCTTCTTTTATTGGGTTATAGCCGATTTTCATTGCTTCGTTTTTATCCGCCCACTGCGCGCTTCTTGCCGCAGCCTGTTTTAGCTTTTCAATTTCTTTCAGATGCTTTTCATTTTCAGTTTTTGCGAAGGCGTCTTTCCGCTGTTTATTTTCCATCCAGGAAGAAAAATTTCCGCACTGAACGTCGATGGTTTTACGATTCAACACCAGGATGTGATCCACGCAGGCGTCAAGCAGATCCCTGTCATGGGACGCCAGAAGAAAACTCTTTTTGGCGGACAGATACTTTTGTACGGTTTCCCTTGCGGACAAATCCAGATGATTGGTTGGCTCGTCAATCAGAAGAAAGTCATTTTCACCCGAAAACAAAACCGCCAGAAGGATTTTGGTGCGTTCTCCGGGGCTTAGAGTCTGAAATGGACGGTAAAGGAGTTCCGCGTTTTCACATAACTGTTCCAGCTCGCATATAACGCGCCAGGATTTGCAGCCGGGCTTTAATTCTTCTATAAATTCCGCCGCAGGCAGGCACATCTGCCCGGCCGTAAGCTGATACGGAAAAAAATCAAAGACGGCGGAAGAATGAATGGTTCCGGTATAGGCATACTTTTTCATAAGCAGATGCAGAAAAGAGGTTTTCCCTTTCCCGTTACGTCCGATGAAGCCCAGTTTCCAGTTTGTGTCAATGGAAAAAGAGACATCTTCAAATATGTTGTCAAAACTTCCTTCATAGGAAAAAGTCAGATTGTTTACACTGATTTGTGACATATAGATTCCTCCCTTTATCAGCCGCCGTGCATATATGCCTGAATATGGGATAACCTCGGATTTTTAGAAACACAGATGTATTTTTGCGCACAAAAAAAGAGGTTATGAAGACATAATCCACTTTTGGCGGCATGAAAAAACAGTATATGCGTACTGTTCCAAACGTCATGCAATCAAAAGTAAATTATTTCTTCATCTTTTCACCTCTTTCTTTTTGCTGGGGTTATATTAGCACAGGAGATTTTATTTGTCAATACGCAGATTATGGAATTGCTTTTCAAATAAATTTTACAGGAATGAAAGAAGAGCTGTGTCAAAAAATATCTGTGGCACGGCGGAAATTTCTCTGAAAAATCAAAGATGAAAGTCAGTACAAAATTATCTTTTAAAAAAGAATTTTCTATGGTAAAATGAAATAAGTCATTCTTTTCATATCTAATTGTTATTTTCAATAAAATCTTACAATTTTTGTAAAAAATTAAAATCACTGTTCTCCCATATAAAAGCGAACAGGTGATTTTAAATTATTTATACTAAGAGGAGGATTTTTATGAAACATCAATTCGCAATACGAAAATGGAAGCGGTTTTTAAGCGCCGGCCTTTCACTGGCTATGGCAGTTTCTCTGCTTCCCTCCATTCCGGCTCGCGCAGAGCTGTCGGAATCGGCCAAAACAACGCCCACGCCCGACAAAGCATGTTCGATTCCTCTGCCGGCCGACGGTTCCACCAACACGGGGAATCAACCGTTTCCAAGAGGCGCAGCAGGAAGCGAAGTTTTCCGAATCCCGGCCATGATCACAATGGAGACCGGCGAACTGCTTGCCATTGCGGACGCCCGCTACAAGCAGCCTACCGACGGCAACGGCCTTGACACCATGGCTTCTATCTCAGGCGACGGCGGAGAAACCTGGGAATACTGCTTCCCGTTTTTCTTCCCGGACAGCTATCAGGACGCCCACCGCCAGTCTACGGCATTTATCGATCCTGGTCTCTTAGAGGGACCCGACGGCACCATTTACTGTATTGCCGACGTATTCCCAACCGAATATTCCATCCAGAACATCGGAGCCAGATCCGGAAGCGGCTATGTAGACATCGACGGCACGAAGCGTCTTGCTCTGACAGACAATTATTCCAACGTCTCAACGGCTCCCGTAGATGAAAACGATGAAAAATATTTATATTATGTCGGTGAATTTTGCGACGGATACGCCCGGATTTTGAAAAGAGAAGACAATCTGCCGACAGAATACGCGGTAGACGAGTGGTACAATCTCTACACAGTAGATGAAAACGGCGTCTGTCACGACGACTTAAAGCAAAAGCAAATTAACCTCATCAACGACGATGAAAGAGAAATACAACAAAATGTTTACTATAAGGATTCCATGTTCCATGTATACCAGACTGGCTATCTCTGGGTTATTACATCCAAAGACCATGGCAGAACCTGGGAACACCCCACAGATATTATTCCGCAGGTTAAAACAGACGACGATCAGCTTCTCTTAATTTCTCCCGGCTGCGGCCTTACCGCAAACGACGGCACGCTCGTTATCGGCCTCTACCGTTTCAACGGCTCAGAAGACCCGCAGCAGGCCAGCCTGATGTACTCTTCCGACAACGGCGAGACCTGGCAGCGGACAGAAAACATCACAACTGGAGGATGGTCTTCTGAAAACGAAATCGTTGAACTGGAAGACGGCACGCTGCGCATGTTCTATCGGGGAGGCGGAGGCGGTAAAATTTCCTATGCGGATTTTACCAAAAACCCCGGCGGCGGATACGACGTAGGCGAATGCGTCAACGTAGACGGATGCTCCGTAGACTCAAACTGCAATATGGGCGCCATTTCCTATTCCAAAAAAATCAACGGCAAACAGGCAATCCTTTTTTCCTGTCCGGGCGGTCCGGGCAGATCTCATGGGAAAATATTTACCTTTCTGGTAAATGACGATGAGGGCAAAACCTTAAGCCTCCACCATACATATGACGTTCCCAAAAGCGAAAGCAATTTCGTCTATTCGACGCTGACAGAGCTGCAGGACGGTTCCATAGGATTTTTATGGGAAGAAGGCGACCAGAACGCTAATATCTGGTTCAATAAAATAGACATTGCAGACCTCGTAGCGGCAAATGCTTCTATTGAGAATCCGGATGGTTCCAAATACGCGGCCGCCAGCGCAAATATTGCAAAAGGTGAAACTTTTACAAAAACTTATGCGGCGCCAGAAGATATGGAGAGCGGCAAAAACTTCATCACTACCCCTCCAAACGAAAATGTAGCTACCGCAACGGTGGAAACAAAGACAGAATTGTCGGTTCAGATGCCCGTATACGCTCATCTCAAGAATGCAAATTCTGTTTCAGAAGCTTTTGGCACAAATGTTGCTCCATCCGATACACTGGAACTGACCGACGCAGAATTTACATTCAAAAAATCCGGAGATAAATGGCACATCAAAAACGAGGCAACCAACCAGTATTTACAGATTGTAGAAGGAAACAGCGGACCAAACGCATATTTCGGAGCTTCCGCAAAAGACATCATGGTAGACGAAAGCGCTTCGGGCAGCGGCATTTTCCGTCTTCACCGCATTTATGACAAGAGTTCTCTCCCAACCGAACAAAATATTGACGGATATGCTATTTTCCATGAACCCTATAAGTCATTTAATATAGGATCCGGATCCGGTAACGCTACGAGCAGCAATTTTATTTTCTGGGAGCAATCTCAAAATCCTTCTGATGACAGCAAAGTGCCCGGCTACCGGCAGGCGTCAAACCCTGTCGACGGCGGAAAATACCTGATCACCGTAAAAAGCGGCGGATCCATTATTCTGCTCTGGCCGGAAAACGGAACGTCTAATCAGACAAAGCTCCTTGCCGTCAAGCCCAGCGCCGCTTCTGTCAAAGCGTATGCCCATGCCACAAATTCTTCCAGTCTGGCTACGGCATTCGCCACGGAAACTGCGCAGCCAGCGTCAATCGAATTGGCCGACGCAGAATTTCTGTTTACCAAAACCGGCGAGGGAAGCTATCAAATTAAAAATCAGGCTACGAATCAGTATATGACGATGTACGGCTCCGCGGCAACCGACTATTTTGAATCCACCGTCAGAGACGTCGTCGTTACTCCGCAGAACAACGGAACCGTTTTTATCAATTGTCCAAAGACAGCAGATAATAAAGTAGGGTATGCATTATTCTACACAACGCAATGCAACTGGAACCGGGCTAGCGGTACCTCTGATTCCAGCTATATTTGCGGCCTTACCCTCTGGGAACGCTCCGAATCCGCTTCTGAGGACAGCAAAATCCCAGGTTATCAGGAAGCAGCGATCGAAGATGCGGATAGCATGGATGGCAAAAGCTATCTGATTACTGCAAAATATAACAACCGCATCATCCTGCTTTATCCGCAGAACGGCGCAAGCAACCAGCCAAAGCTGATTGTAACGAAGCCTGGAAAAACAGCCGTCAAGGCGTATGCCCATGTTTCAAACAATTCTGATCTTGCAGCAGCATTTGCCACCGAAACCGCACAGCCGGAAATTATCGAATTGGCCGACGCAGAATTTCTGTTTGCCAAAACCGGCGAGGGAAACTATCAAATTAAAAATCAGGCTACGAATCAGTATATGACGATGTACGGCTCCGCGGCAACCGACTATTTTGAATCCACCGTCAGAGACGTCGTCGTTACTCCGCAGAACAACGGAACCGTTTTTATCAATTGTCCAAAGACAGCAGATAATAAAGTAGGGTATGCATTATTCTACACAACGCAATGCAACTGGAACCGGGCTGATACCACCTCTAATTCCAATTTTATTTGCGGCCTTACCCTCTGGGAACGCTCCGAATCCGCTCCTGAGGACAGCAAAATCCCAGGTTATCAGGAAGCGGCGATCGAAGATGCGAATAGCATGGATGGCAAAAGCTATCTGATTACTGCAAAATATAACGACCGCGTTATCCTGCTTTATCCGCAGAACGGCGCAAGCAACCAGCCAAAGCTGATTGAAGGGCCATTAGATCCTTCTGACGATGACGCTCCATCCATCGTTATTCCCGATCCGGTCATCGGTCGGAAAACTAATATATTGGTTTCCATTACAGGCGTAAACAGCGGTTTTACAAAAGCAGTCATTGACGGCATGGAATACCGGATTCATGTAACCGATGATACGGCGCTCTATCCGACAGGCGAGCCAATCGATATCCCTTATATCAGCTCTTATCAGGTAAGTGAAGCGGACGCCGCTATAGCAGACGCCGCAGACGCGCCGGACGCAAAGCTTGCGTTATATGATTATGCTTCTCCAAAAGCCGGCAGTATAACGACTTTCTCTAAAACGGCAAACAAAGACCTTGATATTGCCGACGCAGAGTTCACCTTTACTCAGGACGCCGAAAACGAGGGAAAATGGATCATCCAAAGCGGCGATAAATATTTGGTCCAGATAGAAAGCGGACACAAATTGTTCTCAAACGAGCCAAGGCCGATGACTGTTCCTCAGACCGATGACGCCGGCACTTTCCATATTTATAATCATGCGGAAGGCGAGAACGGAAGATACGTGATGCTGGTTTCAAGCGCAATGTCCTTTAACGCAACGGGGGGCCTGGAGAATAAGGCCGACTACCGGTATGAGCTTACGTTCTGGAAAAAAGACGCTTCCGCCACAGAGAGCCCGCTTCCGGGATATCGAAAAGTAACTGCAGGCGAAGGCATAGAAAATAACGGCGTATATCTGATTACCTATGTTTTGCAGGAAAATGAAACGGAATATGCCATCCTCCTTTATCCAAAGGATGAAGACAGCATAGACAATAGTTCGGCGCTGACAAAGCTTGCCCGCATGGACACGATGGTGCGCATCCTGCCAAAGACAAGCGGACAATTCCATATTACGATAGACGGCAGGGAATATACCTGGAATTTTGTAGATCCAAGCTGCCAGCACCAAGAAGACAAACATCCAATCAAAGGCTATGCCGAAGCAGAATGCGAAGCCGCCGGCTATACGGGAGACAGTGTCTGCAGCCTTTGCGGCAGCGTAATTACGAAAGGAACTGTGGTACCCGCAAAGAAGCATACCTGGAACAGCGTCAGGATTCAGGAGCTTACAGACGCGAAAAACGGAATCTATCTGCAGACATGCAAAAATAATCCTATGCACCAGAAGAAAACTTTCGTTTACGCCTCTGCTTACGGACAACTGAAAGAAATGTTTCAAAATGCTCCGGAAGAAATTTCCGACAATAAGAAAGCTCTTTACAAAGAAGCAGACGTAACAGCGTTAAAGGCCGCATACGAAGCCGGAACCGCCGTTGCCAAAAAACCTGCCGCAGAACAGACGAACAAAGAAATGTACGGCAGTATGGAAGATCTGAAAACAGCCGGAAAACAGCTCCACAGCCACAGAGACGGATTAGAAACGGATCTTGCGCAGACTCTGGCAAAAGCTCTGCCAATTAAGACAGCGGGCAAACAGGAAAGCAATTCACAGGCAGCCTGGGATGCGTTTTCCAATGCGTTTACAAATGCAGACAAACCGGAAACCATCCAGAAAAACTACGCGGAACTTGAGACAATCGTAACCAGTTTAAAGACCGCGCTTTTTGCACTGAACCAGGAATCTGCAAAAGCCGGGCTTACAGCTCTTTATAACCAGCATAAGGACAAAGAAAAAGGCGACTACTCTGACAGTACCTGGCCCATCTTTACCAAAGCGTTACAGGACGCAAAGGAGATTCTGGATAAAGCTTCCGCATCTGTTTCAGAAATCGTTCATGCGCAGCAGGCGCTTGAGAAAGCGCTGGAAGAATTGCGGACAAATGCCGATGAGACGGCCGCTTCTCCGGAAAGCATTGTTTATACGCCTCCGATCGCGGATCAGTATCCCAAAGCCGCCGTCGTTTCTGCAGGCGACAACAATTCTTCCCACACAAAACAGGTTTCGGACTGGATGGAAGAATCCTCCGCGCTGACGGAGAACAATCCGGACGTAAAAACTGTAATCACAAACAAAGACGGAATCTGGGGCTTTAACGGCCAACTGAAATCAGACAGTGCAAAATACAATGTTTCCGGGGAAAACCATACGATGGCAATTTCCATGAAGCTCTGGCTGAATAAAATCGAAACATCACAGCAGGTGGAAATCCTGGCAAAAGGCGAGCAGTATTCTCTGCAGCTAAAACAGACGGCCAGCGGTTCTCCGGCTCTGACGCTCTGGATGCGCAACGGCTCTGACGCTGCATATCCAACTGTCACTTATCCGTTAAACAACGGCGATCATGTCGGCAAATGGCTGGATGTCGTACTTATTATCAGCGGCAACAATTATCAAAGCATTTATGTCAATGGCGATTGTTCCGAGGAAAACTCCAATAAGCCAGTCCTCTCATCTGCATCGGAACCGTTTACCATCGGATACCGCGCCGGAGGAGACGGCATTCCGTTTACATCAGAATACGGCTATCTGGCAGATATCAAATTCTATGACTGCCAGACGGAAGATATATCGGAGGGACAGACAAGAGATTACGGCGCCATTGCAAATCTCTTACATGCAAAAACGCCTGCGGCCATGATTTCCGCAGACGCCTACGACACAAAAACCACATGGAGCGCCATTGCCGGCGATCAGTCTGAGACAGCAATGGAGCCAATGGCCAAATTTGAGGCGGACACAATATATAAAGCGTCTGCAACCTTTACCGCACATGACTATTTCCACTTCTCCGATACGGAGGAATTTTGCGCGGCAGTCGCAGATACGGTTGATGCAGACAGATCAAACGCTGTCGTAAACGTCTCCGTCGCTGAAAATCAAAAAACGATGACGGTTGAAGTGACTTATCCTCTTCAGTCACCGTTAGATATTGCAAAAGACGCGGTCATGCACGCATTGAAAGCGGCAAAATCCACTTATGACAAGGGTCAGGGCAGCTATTCTGACGAAACCTGGAGTGCGTTCAAAACAGCTTATGAAAACGCGCTGAATGCGCCGGAAAACGCCGACGCCGACACATTAAACGAGTTAGCCAAAGAACTCTCAGACGCACAGAAAGCGCTTACCCGCAGCACAGAGAAAGCAAAAGAAGTATTAAATGCGGCAATCGCCGCCGCAGACGCTATGTATCAGGAAGGAGAAGAAATTTATACAACGGAAAGCTTTGAACCATTCCGGGCGGCTTATGAAGCGGCAAAAAATGCTCCTGCAAATGCCACTGCCGACGAACTGCAAAAGCTTGCGGACGATTTGGACGCGGCGAGGCAGACTCTTTCCCTCGACAATAGCAAAGTCTTAAGCAACGCGACTGTCTCTGCAACGGCTGCGGAAAATAAAATCAAAAACATCGGTCAGGGAACCTATACCACAAAATCCTGGAGCGCATTTACAGAAGCGTACAATGCATTAAAGGCCGAACTGGAAAAAGGAGACGAAGCAGATGCTTTCAAATTACACGAGCTGAAAAAAGCCATGGAAAAAGCGGAAGCAGAGCTTACAATTGATACGGACTGGGTGAACGCCAAAAATGAACTGGAAAAGGCTCTGAACGCCGCTTCCGCTATTTATGCCGAAGGCAAGAAAACCTATACGGATGAAACCTGGAACGCATTTATAACCGCATACCAGAACGCAGCGTCCAAAAAGAACGCTTCTGTTGCAAACTCCACGGCGGCGGCTTTAAACGAGCTGGCAATAGCCTTAAATCAGGCAAGAACTTCTTTAAAAGTTTCCAGCCCTGTCAGTCCTGTCACGAGCATAAATAAAAACGGCGTCCGTTACGTCATCAAAAATGCTGCGAAGAAAACAGCAGTGGCAGAAAAGGGCCTCAATAAAAAGACACTGAAAAAAGTTGTCATTCCTTCTGCCGTTACCATAAATGGCGTAAGCTACAAAGTTACAGAAATCAAAGCAAAGGCTTTTCAGAATTTTACAAGGATTACATCTGTAACCATTGGGAAAAATGTAACCAAGATTGGCAACCAGAGTTTTAGCGGCTGTAAGAAATTAAAAACCTTAATTTTTAAAGGAAAGAAAGTTCCGGCTTTCGTGTCAAAGCCATTTAAGAAAACGCCGTCCAAAATGAACGTCAAGCTTGCAAAAGGCATGAAGAGCAAGGATAAGAGGAAAATGAAGACCAGGCTTGTCAAAGCGGGCGTAAACAAAAAAGCAAAAATCAAATAAAACGCGGCAGGGTTTGCTACGTAAAGGGCGTAAGCTTTTTGAATTTTTACCGGCGGCTATTACAGCCGCCGGTTTTTGCGTGCTATTTGGTAAATGGGGACTCCCTTTGCCGTCGCCAGATAAGGATACTTTTATGTAGGATGCGGTGCAGCTTCCTTTGAAGGGCTGCGCCGTATCCGTTTGTTGCCCTGATTGCTTCGGGCGTGTATTCTTTTGTCTCCCACGCTTTGGGTACTGCCATCAGAGAAACTAACTTCGACTAAATTTCTTGTCTTATCAATCGTCCGTTGCAGGCAGGGCGGTATCTTCCCTGTGGTAATGGTCTGAATATTGTCGCTCATGTTCTTCCTTTTGGGTGCAAAAAAGACACATGGGTTACAATTTACTATTGCATCGCCTGTCATCGCCGCTGTTAAATTTCCGCCGTTTTCTGAATGGTAAGCATCATATGCTATTTTATATTCGGCGTATTCCTCGCTATAGCTTTTTGCCATTCCCGATTCCCGCATTGCTTTTTTCTTTTCTATCAGTATGTCGAGTTTGCCCTGCGCATACTCTTGTACAATCTTTTCCATATCTTCATTTTTTTAGAAGCTGTCGGGTCTGCCAATTGTTTAAGGCGGGACTCCACCAGCGCCAAACCCTTAAATATTCCATATGGGTCAACGACTGCGTTCCAGCTGATGATAAGGGGGCTCGTTCATTGAATTTACTGCATTTGTGAATACTTCCGAATCAGAAGTTATTTTTCCTGATCCCATCGTTGAATCAGACGGCATCCGCGCAACCTCACCGGTAAACTGCTGATCCGCTACAGAAATGGACAGAGTATCTTTGTTTGTGACAGGCTCTCTTTCACTTTCAATCTTAATGTCCGATCCTGCCGCCTCGTATCTTACTTTATAATCGGAAAACTCATCCATCCCATACACACGTCCATAATCATAAAGAATAAGAATGTCATCCCTTAATTGCTCGTATCTGCCATTGCTTTCCTGCGAATTTAACAACTGGCACATCTTTTGGGGAAGTCCGCTGATTTTTCCATTCCCATCCACAGAAATATCTTTCCATGAATACTGTCCTCCCGTTGATTTTCGTAGAAAACGGGAAAGCTCCTTAAAAGCGTTAATCCGGTCAAATTCCGCTGTGGTATAATCTGACGCCTGCATATGGCAGTCCCAAAGTTCATCGGCAAACTGTTCTTCCAACACGCTTGCGGCTTTTTGTTTTTCTTCGTCCGATAAATCCCCGGTAATGATTATCTTCCCATAAATATCCATTTCTATGATAAACTCTTTCCCATGTACATGAATCCCTGCATTTCCCAACGCCTCATTCATTTTCGGGAGCAATATGTTTCGTATTCTGCCCTGAGCCGACGCCCGCTCATAATCATGCAGGTTAGCAAAAATTTTCAGATATGCCTCCTCCTGCCTGTCCAATAATTCACCAGACGCTTTTTTCTCCAACAATTCTTCCACGCTTTTCGTTCCCGTATAGCGTTCATCTTCCGGCAGGGAATCATATTGCTCTCTATGCAGCTTTTCCATTTCATCCGTGTATTCTTGTCCGTCGTCTGCCTGCTCCTGTTTCTGGTACCGTTCTTCCATAATGTGGATACGGTAAGAGGTTTCTGTATTTACATTCCCGCCTCCGTGATTTTCCACCTTAATGGTATAACGGTCTGAATCATTCCAAGCCGGCAGAGTAAGTTCCCTGCTTCCGTCGCCGTTATCCTTCGCTATCCCTATCTGATTTCCCTGCATATCATAAACAATCAGGTCGTAATTACAGCCTTGCGGAATATTTTCCAACCGGATTGTGACGTTCGTTCCTAAGCCCATCTTCTCATAAAACTTCTTCTGGGAATAGAAAAAGGAATAGCAGTCTGTATCTTCATTTGTATCCAGTTTTCCTTCCAGATAACTGTTACTGTTCTGCAGCAATATACCTAAATCATATGTACTATAGTAGCGGTCTTCCCTGTCATCATATTTTGTTTTTTGACGGTAGCTGTCATTTTTATTTTCCTTGCTGTTTTCTACCAGAACAGTCTGCTCATTCAGTTCTTTCATGGGAGAGGCAAAGCAGCCTTTTCCATAATGAGAGCCATTTTTCAAGGTACTGTTAATATAATGCGTATGATTCATTTCTTAAATGACCTCCATTTCTGCAATAAAAAATAGCGGTTTTCTATACATAACTTCCATCCTTAGAAAAAACGCTATCCTTAGCTCAATATTTAGTTCTGTTTTATATATCGGAGTAACCATAAAAAAATTAACTGTCAAACAATCATTAGATATCCTGTCACTCCCATATGATTTGGGAAAGCAATATGTTTTAGATGCCTCATCCTATCTTCGGCTCATATCTGCTCATTCTGGCTCTCAATCGGTGTCTTTTTCTTGCCTTTAAAAGCCAGCGTGAAAAGCATTCCTGCTTTTACGCCGGCTTTTACCTTTACTGTCGCCCATAGGTTGTATTTGATTGATGTTTTCAAATTATCTCCTTATGTGGTAACAGCCTGCGGATTCTTTTCTTTATGGTATGCCAAAAAGCGTTTTGGCATTTTTCTTTGTGACGTCTTCGACTGTTGCAACGGAGACGCCTTTTAATTCCGCAATTTTTTCCGCCACATACACAAGTTTCCCGGAATCGTTCCGCTGGCCGCGGAAAGGCTCCGGCGCCATATAAGGCGCGTCTGTTTCCAGCAAAATCTTCTCCAGCGGGATCTGCACGGCGGTTTCTTTCAGTTTTTTTGCATTTTTAAATGTTACAACTCCGCCTATGCCGATATAATATCCCATCTTTACAAATTCCTTTGCAAGCTCTGCAGAATAGGAGTAACAGTGGATGACGCCGGGGATTTCTTCGGCATGATTCTCTTTCATTACGTTTACCGTATCTTCCGCGGCGTCTCTGGAATGGATGATTACCGGAAGGCGGCATTCTTTTGCAAGCTTTAGCTGGCGCGCGAACCAGACGCGCTGCATATTCTGTACGGACGCATCTTTTTCCCAATAGTAGTCCAGGCCGATTTCCCCTATGGCAACGACTTCTTTGCGCTGCGTCTGCTGTTTTAACCATGCGAAGCTTTCTTCGTTTAATCCGCCAATTTCACTTGGATGCACGCCTGCCGCCGCATAGACGTTTTCATATTTTTCGGCAAGCGCAATGGAGGCTTTTGTGCTTTCAATGGACGCTCCGACGTTGATGATTCTGCAGATTCTTCCGTTAAGAAGGTTTTGAATGACAAGGTCTCTGTCGCTGTCAAATTTTTCATCATCGTAATGTGCGTGTGTTTCGAAAATCATATGGGATCTCCTTTCAAAATTTGTCATGTCTGTAATAAAATACCGCCAGTTGGGTCCTGTCACGCAGGCTGAGTTTTTCAAGAATGACGCTGACATAGTTGCGGACGGTTCCCTCGCTTAAAAAGAGTTTGTTTGCGATTTCCCTGTTGCTTAAGCCAAGGGCGACAGCTTCGATAATTTCAAGCTCCTTTATGCCGATGCCGTATTTTTCATAATCAAAGGCGCCAGGCGTATGCATCAGAGACGGGATTTTTCCGGCGATGCCGTCCCCGAAAACAGTCTGGCCCCCCATAACAGCTTTGATCGCCGGGACAATCCCGTCAAAATCCTGTTTTAAAATGTACCCTTTTGCCCCTATTCGGAGGGCTTTTATAAGGTACTCGTCGTCTGAAAAAGTTGTAAGAAATAAAATTTTTGCTTCGGGATCTGTTTTTAAGATCTGTTCAGCGGCTTCAAGGCCGGAGATGCTGTCCATTCTTATGTCCATTAAAAGCAGATCCGGTTTTTCCCGTTCGTACAGCATAATGGCGTCCTGACCGCTCAGTCCAAATCCCGCTACAGAAATTTCCGTATCGGCTTCCAGGATTGTTTTTAAGGAGAC
Source organism: uncultured Lachnospiraceae bacterium (assembly GCA_910586645.1). Lineage (GTDB taxonomy): Bacteria > Bacillota > Clostridia > Lachnospirales > Lachnospiraceae > Roseburia_B. Next base: position 40,927 of record CAJUIS010000006.1, read on the forward strand.
AGCCGCTAATTTGTCATCGTCTACAAGGATGATTCGCATAAAAGTTCCTCCGTTTTTGGAATTGTTAAAAAGACAGAAAAGCCGTTGGCTGTATGAATCCGGAATGTTCCGCCCAGCGAGCTGGCGCGATCTTTCATATTTTGCAGACCGATGCCTTCCTGCGGCCTGATTTTGGCATTTGTTCCGTTATCCCAGACAGAAAGCTGGAAAAATCCGGGATGTTCCCGGAAATTCATCCGTACGCAGTTTCCGCCGCTGTGTTTTAAGATATTGGAGACGGCTTCTTTTGCCGTTGCAATAAAACAGTATTTTACCCGTTTTGGAATATCGTCTGACATATCGTATTCCAGGTTTACATCAAAATCCTGGAAAAGGGGTTTTGCGGTTTCCTGTATGGCCTGCCTTAAATCGATAGAATCGTCATGCAGGTTGTGCACACTCTGACGGATACTGTCCATTGCAAGATTCAGCGTGTCTTTCATGTCCAGAAGCCGGCTGTGGACGCCGCCTTCTGGTTCCAGGGTTAAAAGCGCGCCTGTCATCAGCAGGGAACGTGAAAGCATATGTCCGACGTTGTCGTGGATTTCCCTTGCGATCCTGTTTCGCTCCCGGAGTGTTGCGAGATAGATTTCGTGATCCTGCTCTTCTAAAAGACGCTTATTTTTTTCTGTCAGCTCGATGTTCAGTTCTGTAACATTGTCGCGGATCCGTATCAGTTCACTGCTTAAGGCGCGTTTTTTCCCGGTTTTTAATGCAAGAAGAACAGCAAGAGCCAAAGTGATCGTCCAAAGAGCCGTTTTTGCCGTCACAGGAGTGGGATGAACGGCAAAAAGGATGAAAAATGGAAAAAGCGCGGCATACGTTTTGCGCAGGATCATATCATAGAGCGGCAAAGGGAAAAAAAGCAGGCACGCCGGCTGATATGAAGCAGTTAAAAACAGCAGAAAAAATAAAAGGAAAAGCCCCTTTTTTTCTTCTATATAAAAGCCAAGCGCCGCTGCAATAACTGCCGTAAGCGCCGCAATGACAGGAGGCGTTCCATTGATTTTGACAAGAAGCATAGTTCCAAATGCAAATAAAATTAGTTTATCAGTAAATTCGTCCATAGCGCCTCCTTGCGGGATGGAAAAACAGGATTTTTAAGGTTATAAAAAAGAATGCCGGAAGATTATGGCATTCTTTTTTGATATGTGTCATATGTTTGACAATAAAGCGGCAATCTCCTCCGGTGTCATTACATGGCCGGGATCAGATGCGTCGGGAGCTTCCGGCAGTTCCTGCGGCGGCTCCGGTTCGCTTTGCGCTTCAAGCAGAGCGGCGATTTCCTCCGGTGACATAGTTTGTTTTATTTCTATAGGCTCTGCTTTTGAGGAAGCCGCTGCTGCATCCGGCTCTTCCTGCGTTTCGGGCGGCTCCGGCTCTTCCACAGAAGAGGAAATATCGGATAATTCCGGGTCTTCAGTTGGAGAAGGCGTTTCCGGCAATGCCTGGGTTTCCGCTGCGGAAGGCGTTTCCGGCAATGCCTGGGCTTCCGCTGTAGAAGACGTTTCTGATGCCTCCGGGCTTTCCGCTGGGAAAGAGGATTCCGCCAGATCTGAGGTTTCTACAGAGGAAGAAGGTTCGGATAATTCTAAACCTTCCGCTGGGAGAGAAGCCTCAGAGAAATCCGTACGCTCTGTTGAAAAAGAGCTTTCAGATAATGTCTCCGTTTCTTCTGTGGGAAGTTCAGCCGGAGCGGATTCCATTTCCGGTGCAGATGTTTCGGGGGAGCCTGCTTCTTCTGCAGGCTTTTCCGAAAGCTTATGCATAGCGGCGTCAATCTGTGCGGCAACGCTGCCTGTCAGGCCGGAAAATTCATCTTTCAGAGTCTGTTCCGTCGCTTCCAGACGATCCAGTTGTTCCGCGGCATGGTTTAAGCTTTCAAGCATCTGAGCGTTATCCTGCTGTGATTGTACGGCCTGCAAGATTTCATCCAGTTTCCCGTTGATATCGTCAATATGGCTGATTAATTTTTCGTTGGAACTGATAACGGCTATGGCGTTTTCTTTGTTGCGCTGGATTGTCACTCTGCCGACTGCTTTCTGCGCCTGAATCAGCTCCTCTGTCGGAACTTCCGAAATCTCCCGGACTCTGTCCAAAAGCCTTCCGACTTCCAGAAAGTTTTTCTTCATGGTGACATAAGAAACTTTTTCCGCTTTATAAATGCGTTCCAGATCCTCTGTCGGGTACGGCTCCGCTTCATCCTGCAGCTTGAAGGCAAAATCTGTGACCAGGTACACGGAGCATAAAATTGCAAGCCCCATAATTCCAAGAAGCAGGTAATTTTTTGGGTCGTTTATCATCAGATACAATTCCATAACGAACAAAGCTGCCAGAACCAGAATGACAAGCGTCATTTTTGGCCTTAATCTGTTCGGTTTTGTTTCCTGTTTTTCCTGCAGTATTTCTTTTTCCTCCGTCATATTTAACATCCCCCGTTTGTTTTTCCTGTGTGGATTATTTTAACATAAAGTGCAGTATTTTAAAATACTAATTATTCGCATAGTAGTTGTAAGTGTTGTAAAATTCTTCCGGAATTTCAAGTCCCTTGTTTTCCCGGCGTTTGATACGCATTTCCCATTCTCTTTTTTTCTCTCCGAAGATCTTCTGGTGAGCCATCAGAGATTCTTCAAAAGCTGCGTTTGATTTTAATGCCTGCCGGATTTCTCTGTTGAACGGGCAGTATGTCGCTAAAATCAGACGGGCGACTTTATTTAACTTCATAGCGGCTTTTGATTCATAGTAAATCCAGAGCTCATAGTCAATCAGGAAAATTTCCCGGCTGTTGTTTCTCGCTTTTGAAATCTGAGCTTTGATTTTATCCCTTTTCTCTTCGGTCAGATCGCGGTTCTTGCGGTAATACTGAATATAGTCCATGTACTCGGAGGTGAGGGACTTATACTGGATGTTGTTCCATGCGGCGCCCTGTTCGCAGCGGCAGTATTCCCAGTGGAACCTGCCGAACGCCTTTGTGACAAGCTTCTCCACTTCGATTTCGGAAATGACGGGAAAGATAAAACGGCCCGGCGTGTCGCGTTTCTTTCCGGTAATCTCCTGCCACATCGATGAAGCCGTACCGTAAACCGGGGCGAAGATGACATCGGGATACACATGTTTTAGTACAAGTTCTTTTTCAATCTTAAGTTCCGGGTTTGTGTAAAGCACTTCACGCTGGAAGATGGTAAAATCTTTTTGTTCCAGTTCCACAATAGAGTCGCAAAGCTGTTTTTTTGTAACATAAAGCCGTTCCAGATGGCCATAGATTTCATCGGAATAAAGAACCGGGACATACGTGGAGAGCTTTCCGTTTACAATTTTGTTGTTGCTGATGAACATATTGCTGATTTCGAACTTTACTTTCTTTATGTTATCTTCAAGAAGTTCTTTTTCCTGTTTTTCAGTAATCTGTCCGGTACGTTTTTCTTCTCTCAGCCAGTCCCTGTAATCCTGTTCAAAGGAATTTCGCGACGGCTCTTTCCGATTCTCATAGATTTCAAAAAGCCATTCCGGCATCGTGTAAATCCGGCAGGGCAGATCGTCGTATCTGGCAGTCATCATCTGGTATAAAAACCGGAGCTGCTGTTCGGTTAAAAGACGTTCGTCCATATATCCGTAGTTTAGGAACAGGCTTACGGCCAGCGGCACGTTTTTATTTTCAAACCATGAGAATACGCAGATCTCATATAATTTGAAAAAGTGCCCGGTAAGCTGTTTTTTTATCTTCCGCATATCGTCCTGTGTGGAAAGCCTGTCTTTGGCGTCCACAAAAGAATTCATCGAAGCAATGATTTCCTGTTTTTCGGAGCCTTCGATTCTGGCAAACTTTAAAATCTGATTTAAAGAATTTTTCAGGACCGGAATCGGATCTTCGAGTAATTCGGGTTCTTCTTCCGCTTCCTGTTTTGCGGCCTTTTCTTTTGCCTTTAAAAGAGCCGTAAATTTGTCCTGTAAAACATTGATTTTAAAGGAGGAGCTTTCGTCGGTAAAATGCTCTCCGGTTTCATTCCAGTAAATTTTGTCCAGGTATTTTAAAATTTCCAGGGAAGAATCCAAAACTTCTCCGATGACCGCCGCAATTTCACCTGTCTGGTAAAATGCCATATGTTTGCTGTTGTAGTAATATTTTTTGTGAATCTCTAAGAGGATTTTTGCATATTCCTGATAATTGGAAACTTTGTCGGCGTCGCATTTCAGCGGAAAAAGCTCTTTTGGCGGTTTTTCTTCCGCATCGTTTAAAAAACGTTCCTGAACGCCTGCGGCAAGCGCAAGGAGGCGTTCCCGTTCCCGCAGGTATTCCGCAAGCTCTACCGCCATGGAATGCACAACGATTCCCCGGTAATCGGGATTGCTGCTTAAAAAGTTCTCAAGCGCAGCCGTATCTTTTACCGGGAATGTATAAAGGTATGTATCTTCCGCCGCAGTATAATCTCCAAGGGATTTGCCAAAGAATAAATCCGCAATGGAAACCATCGCTCCTTTGGCGGCAGTCCTTATGACGCCGCCGTTTTCAAAGCGGAGGCTTCCCTGAATGACAATGCCGATGCAGAGGATGGGCTCATCTTTCCGAAATACGGCGTCGCCTTTCTTTAACTGGTTTAATTCGTTTATCTTCAGGTTTTTGTTCATAGAAATCTCCCTTTTGCATAATCTGTGAAACCATTATACTATCTTTTCGGAGATTCGTAAACACAAATTAAACATCTCCTTTTCTTCCCACACGCTCTCCCAGCCGTACGGATGTTTCAATCCCTTTTGCAGAGTTTTTCAGGATGTCTTCGTCCGGAAGGACGCGCCCTTCCTGCGTCATTAAAATAATCGTGGATCCTCCAAAGGCAAAGCAGCCTTTTTCCTGGCCTTTTCGAACGGTATGCCCGCCCGGACGGTTTTCGATTTTTCCCACGAGCAGCGCGCCGACTTCCATCTGCAGCACAGCGCCGAAATTTTTGGATTTCAGCAGGGCGTACTCCCGCGTGTTTTCTTTATAAATAGGATACAGATCGGAAGCAACGGGATTTACCGTATGAAATACGCCCGGAATCTTATGGTTTTTTGATACCTTTCCCTCATCCGTGTAAATATAGTGATGATAGTCGTCTGCGCGGAGGCGAAAAATCCACAGATATCCGCCTGTGTATTTTTGAGCCAGTTTTTGGCTGCGGAGAAGGCTTGCCACAGTATACCGGGTATGTTTGATGGAAAATATGTTTTTCCCGTTAATTTTGTAAACGCTGAGCCTGCTGTCGCAGGGGCTGATAAACGCATCTTTTGCCCGGTCAATTTTTCGCGCCCCATACAGTAATTTTCGTTTAAAAAAATCATTAAAAGATCTGTAGCGCCTGGATTCATATTCTTTCAGAGAAATGGAATGGCTGCGGATAAAAGGCGGGATCAGGATTCTTGAGATAAAAGAATCCAAAAATATGCCGCCAATTTTTGAAAAAGCCGGGGAAATCAAAGGCTTTAAGAGGATTCTTCCAATCACGGAATGGTATAATTTTGCAAGGAACCTGTCCTGAAGAGAGTTTTCTTCTGTGACGGTTCCGCTGCGGTCTGCTGTAAAATGCATGGGATCCCTCCTTATCTGTGCCGTATATGAAAATATCTCCACCAGTCTGCCCGGCAGAACAATAGCATTCCGACTGCCGCGGCAATTGCGATTACGAGAAGGAAAATTTCAAGAGTCGTCGGCTTGCGGAATTTAAAATTCGTAATAAATAAAATGCCAATGACCGCCACAAGTATATGAAGCGCAATCATAAACATCTGCCCGTCCGGAAACAGCGGGGAAGACACAAACAAAACGGGAAGCGCCATGGCCATGGAAGTAATAGGGAGGCCCTGGTAATATTTTCTGGCGTCGTTGGTTTCGTTCTGTCGTTTTTCTTCCACGACGTTAAAATACGCAAGCCGGATCAGTCCGGCCAGGCCGTATAAGGTCAGGATGATCAGGCTGTAAAAATGAGTCATTCCGATTTTGTAGCAGATGACAATCGGCAGGACGCCGAAGCATACTATGTCGCAGAGGGAATCGATTTGAATGCCGAAACTTTTTTCTTCTTCCGTCCGTCCCTTTTTTGTCCGGGCGATTTTTCCATCGAACATATCGCAGAATCCTGAAAATGCAAGGCAGAAAACAGCCCATTGCGGGCGGCCCGATATTGCGAAAAAGATACCGGAAACCGCCGATGCGAAACTGACGTATGTAAGAATTACTGTGTAGTCCCAAAAACCTATCATTTGTAGCCTCCTGTTAAGAGCTCTTTTTATTGTTAAAATTTACAGAGCCTGATGTTTTTACCGAATAATAGATCTGCGCCACGGCCGTAAACAATGCGCTGATAAGAAGCTGGCTGTAGTAGCCAAGCCCTCTTGAAACAACCATTGCGGGCAGGGTGACAGACAGAAAAACGGGAGCGAATATTTTCATAAACAAGCTTTCGCTGATTCCCATTCCGCCCGGAAGCGGAAGCATATCAACAGAAATAGAAATGGCCGCCTGTAAAAATACGACTTCCCATATGCCTCTGCCGGACATGCCGAACGCCAGATAAACCATATAAGTGACCAGAAACAATGCGATTCTCTGAATAAACGTGATGACAATCACATTGAAGATCACCATTTTATGATCTTTTAAATAAGCGGCTGTTTCCCGGTAAATCTGCATGGATTCTTTAAATTTTAATCTGCGTGACTCTTTATGTTTTATTATATGCAGCTTTTCCAGAAAGTCCATGCTTTTTGTAATGATTTTTTCTGCCAAAACAGGATGAAATACCAAAAGCGTCATAAAACCCACACAGAAAACGTTCAAAAGCAGTCCCAGATAAAAAACAGGCAGAATTTTTCCAAGATAACGATTCATAAACCCTCTGGCAAACAGGGGAATGCCGAGTCCTATGACAACGAGCACCAGTTTATACGTAATTGTGATAATCATCAGGATTACGGTGGCAAACGGGATCGGTATCTTTTCTTTTTTCATATAATAAATCTGCATAGGCTGTCCGCCGGTCGCTGAAGGCGTAATGCAGCTAAAGAAGAAACCGACGGATGAAAACAAAAAGCAGATTCTTTTTTTCAGATGTATGCGGAAAGAGCGCATCATATACCATATGATGATAGATTCGCCCCAGATAAAAAATATTACAAGAAAAACGCCCGGCACAAGCCATTTTAAGTCGGCGTTTCGGATGGCCGCCATCATTTCTTCCAGATCTTTCCCATGAAAAATACCGTAAACAGTCAGCAGGAACACAGTCAGAAGAAAAGCGGTATTATAGAGAACTTTCTTTTTCGTCTGCATTCAGGCCGTCCTTTCTCTTGGAAAAAGGATAGCGTTGATCCTGTCCAGAACTTTTTCATAGAGTTTCCATATCCTTGTTTTTTTGCCAGTTAAAAAGCAGATTTCCGCAAGCAGGATTCCGCCGGCAACATCAATGATTACATGCTGCTTTGTCAGAAGCGTAGACGCGCAGATGCAGAGCGCCATCAGGCAGGAAAACCCCCGGTACCAGACGGAAATTTCCTCTTTTCCGCGAATTCCGATATAACAAAACCAGCTTACCAGGCAGTGAATGGAGGGAAAGAGATTGTCCGCCGCATCTACGGAATAGACATAGAGCATAAGCTGGTTTAAAAAACCGTCCGGAGCAATGTCCGGCCGCACGTTTGTCGTAGGCAGCAGCAGGAAAAAAGCAAGGCAGACAATTCTGGACAGAAAATCCGCCGAAAAAAACTGACAGACTTCTTTTTTTCCCTGCTGGGCAATTAAAATGTAATTGACGCCCCAGAACAGATAGCAGCCGAGATAAATAAGCACGGACGGAGCCCAGAACGGAATGAGCCTGTCAAGTGAGCTTTCGATATTATAATGATGCCAGTCCGCGGCAATCAGCCGTGAGCCGACATAAACAAGCGTATTAAAAGAAACTGCGAAAATAAGAGGGAATATACTTTGTTTTTTTATCTTTATCATATCTTCTGTTGTTCTCCTAACTTAAAACCTATAACAGAGTATAACAACTTCTGCCGTATTTACTCAATAATATTCATCATATCTTAATGAAATATTTATTTTTAGCCTTAATTTATGGTGTAAAAGGCGCTCCGTTCCGGTCAAGAAGGATAAGATTTCCGTTTGAATTATAGCGCACCTGCATATCTTCCGAGAAAATTCCGGACGTATTGCCAAGATAGGTCAGACGGTCTTTTTCATACCTGAAAAAATGCGTGCAGGCTTCAGACGGATGTTCGGGATTTTCGTTTGAAATGGCAATTTCTGTCAAAGAGTCCGCAGGGTCTATGTCAACGAGGAAATATGCGCCTGTCTGCGGATGCGAAAGGCGCAGTTCGCTAAGCTCTTCAGAAAAATCAGTTCCGTTTATTATAAGGGAAGGAACGGCATTTTCCAAAGAATCTTCTTTTGGCAGGATGGAATAGCAGATTTCATCGTCTGTCCCGCTGCCGCAAAGATCGCGCTGCGCAGGGACGCCGGGAAAAATTTTGCAGATATAGGAGCCTTTATAGGCATAGGAGTCTTTTAAGCCGTCAAGATCTTTATAGGGGATGTTAAATTCAAACATTCCGGCTGCATATGAGCCTAAAACATACGGATTGCTTATAAAAGTCAGACCGCTGCGATCCAGATACCAGGAAGTGGAGTTTGACAGCAGAGCCGTATTAATGTCAGGGGAAGTATCCGTGGATATGAAATTTTCATATGCCGGAAGATTGGCCTGGGCGTTTAAGTTGTCAGAAAGCATCTGACGGAAAGCCGTATAGTCTGCGCCAAGGTTTTCAAGATAGATTCGTTCTCCCGTGGCCGTATCAAACGTTACGCCATAGCTCCAGTGGCTCCCGTGCGCCCCTCCGGTAAAATCATCCTGGCTGAATACGATGGAAATAATGCTGTCGTCGCAGCGTTTCAGCAGATAGGAAAAATCCGCACGGTATGCCGTAAAAGAAGCGTCTGAAAAATCCAGGGACGTAAGGTATTCCTCTTCTGCGTTTGAAGCGTTTTCCTTTTCAAAATTAAGAAACGTGTCCAGCTCGGAAGAGATTACGGCGTTGATTTTGTCAGAAGCTGCGGCGTTTCCTTCGATTTCTATTTTTGGATAAGCAGCGGACGCTTCCAGTACGAGGACGGAAGGATCTTTTTTGGAGTAATAGCAGGGAGACTTTTTTTGCCCGGTAATGGAAATGCCATAGCCAGCGTCCCTGACTGCGGACAGAGATTCTGCCTCTTCTGTGCCTGTGCCGGCGAGAACGGTTTCCGTTTCGGGTTTCTCCCATTCTGCGGACGGCAGAGCTTCTTTTGCGCCGCAGCCAGCCCAGAGTATGCCAAATGCAAGAAGAACTGCGCAGTGTCGTTTTTTCATAAAGGACCTCCTGGAGACGAAATAATATGTTATATTATAACACAGAACAGGCAGGAAAGATATTCTTGAAATCAGCACATAAAAATGCTACAATCAAGCTGCTGTTTTGTGCATAATTTCAGAAAAGAGAGAAGGGACGGAACATGGAAAAATCGAAAGTATATTTTACAACGTTTAAGACGACATTTACAGAGAACCTCTTATCCAAACTGCGCAGGCTGATTCTTACGGCCGGAATCAAAGACATTGATTTTGAAGACAAGTATGCGGCGATTAAGATACACTTCGGCGAATACGGCAATCTGGCGTTTCTTCGCCCAAACTATGCGAAAGTCGTGGCTGACGTCGTAAAAGAGGCGGGTGGAAAGCCTTTTTTGACGGACTGTAATACGCTTTATGTAGGAAGCCGGAAAAATGCGCTGGATCATCTGGACACGGCGTATGCGAACGGTTTTTCGCCAATGACGACGGGCTGCCAGGTAATTATCGCTGACGGACTGAAAGGGACGGACGAGGCGGTTGTGCCTTTGGACGGAGAATATGTAAAGGAAGCAAAAGTGGGACGCGCGCTTATGGATGCGGATATTCTGATTTCCCTGACGCATTTTAAGGGACATGAGGCGACGAGTTTTGGCGGAGCCATTAAGAATATCGGAATGGGCGGCGGCTCCCGCGCCGGAAAGATGGAGATGCACAGCGACGGAAAGCCTGGCGTTGCAGAAGACAAGTGCATCGGCTGTAAGAGCTGTACGAAAGTCTGCGCCCATGAGGGCGTTTCTGTAACAGACAAAAAGGCGTTTATTGATCACGACAAATGCGTCGGCTGCGGCCGCTGCATCGGCGTCTGCCCGAAAGATGCGATTGAAGCGACGTTTGACGCTTCCAATCAGCGGCTGAACTGTAAAATGGCGGAATATACGAAAGCCATTTGCCAGAACAGGCCGTGCTTTCATATTGCGCTTGTCTGCGACGTTTCTCCGAACTGTGACTGTCATGCGGAAAACGACATTCCGATTATTCCGGATGTCGGGATGTTCGCTTCTTTTGATCCGGTGGCGCTTGACGTTGCCTGCGCAGACGCCTGCAACCGCCAGCCTGTTATCGCGGGAAGCGTACTGGCGGAAAATGTGGCTGGTCATGGACACTGCGATCACAAAGATCATTTCCATATGACGCATCCGGATACGGAATGGGAGAGCTGCATTGCGCACAGCATAAAAATCGGACTGGGGACGGATCAGTACGAATTAATTGAAATATAATTAATGGCATAAAAGAATTTAAAATTATAAAATTTTATAAAACTTGACAATAATATAGAAGTATTGGAAAATTTAAATATAACGAATAAAATCTGACCCATAAGGCGTATGCCTGACGGATAAGGTGAAAAAGCGGCGCAAAAACAAAGAGGGGACAATATGACGACCAGAGTGGCCATAATTTCAATTGCAGTGGAAAAGTCCGGCGACGTAGATAAGTTAAACAGGATTCTGCATGAATACAGCGGATATATCATTGGGAGAATGGGAATTCCTTATGCAAAGAGGGAAATTTCCCTGATCAGCGTTGCGATAGACGCTCCGGCGGATACAATCAGCGCAATGACCGGGAAAATTGGAATGCTTGAAGGCATTACTTCGAAAGCGCTTTATGCAAAGCTTAAGGAGGTATGCAATGCGTGAATTGATTGACAGGCTGGAGCGGTGCGGACGATTGGATAAGGAGGAATGGACGGCCCTGATTGGCGCCGCAAAAGATGCGGAATATCTGTTTGAAAAAGCGAGAGCCGCTGCGAGGCGGCATTACGGTACGGACGTCTATAAAAGAGGACTGATTGAATTTACAAATTTCTGCAAAAATAACTGCCTTTACTGCGGCATCCGCAGAGACGGCCGCGATACGACGCGTTACCGCCTCAGTGAAGAAGAAATTCTTGACTGCTGTAAACGGGGGTATGCGCTTGGCTTTCGGACTTTTGTGCTGCAGGGGGGCGAAGACCCTTATTATACGGACGACAGGCTTGTAAAGCTGATTGCAGAAATGAAAGCGGCTTATCCGGACTGTGCGCTGACGCTTTCCATCGGGGAAAAGTCAAAAGAAAGCTATCAGAAGTTTTTTGACGCGGGGGCAGACCGTTACCTGCTCCGGCATGAGACGGCGAATCCGGATCATTACCGGAAACTGCACCCAAAAGAGATGAGCTTTGAAAACCGGAAAAAATGCCTTTTCTGGTTAAAAGAAATCGGATACCAGACGGGGTGCGGTTTTATGGTGGGCTCTCCCGGACAGACGGCGGAATGCCTGGCGGAAGATATGCTTTTTATTACAGAGCTTCAGCCGGATATGGTCGGGATAGGGCCGTTTCTGCCGCATCATAACACCCCGTTTGCAAAAGAAGCAAAAGGAAGCGTTGCGCTGACGCTCTATATGATTGGACTGCTTAGGCTTTTAAAGCCGAATCTCCTTATTCCGGCGACGACTGCGCTTGGAACGGCGGATGCGAATGGAAGGGAAAAAGGCGTCCTGGCGGGGGCCAACGTAGTTATGCCGAATCTTTCGCCTGTCAGGGTACGGAGAAAATATGAGTTATACGACAATAAAATTTGCACCGGAGACGAAGCGGCGGAATGCTGTGCGGCGTTAGAGCGCAGCATGGAGCGGATCGGCTTTCATCTGGCAAAGGGTCGCGGAGATCCGGCAGAAGATCAGAGAAAAGAGGAAAATTATGTATAACGTAATGTCATCCAGGGCGGAAGAGTTTATCAGCGACGAGGAGATTCTGGACTGCCTTTCCTACGCGCAGGAGAATAAAAACAATCGGGAATTGATAGAACAGATTTTAGAAAAAGCCTCTGAAATGAAAGGGATTTCACACAGGGAGGCGATTGTGCTGCTGGATTGTGAAATTGAGGATTTAAACGAGCGGATTTACCGTCTGGCAGAGGCGGTTAAACAGGAGTTTTACGGCAACCGCATCGTTATGTTTGCGCCGCTGTATCTGTCCAATTATTGCGTCAACGGATGTAAATACTGCCCGTATCATTTAAAAAATAAGCATATTGCAAGGAAGAAGCTGACACAGGAAGAAATCCGGAGGGAAGTGACGGCTCTGCAGGATATGGGGCACAAACGGCTTGCATTGGAAGCGGGGGAAGATCCCGTTAATAATCCCATTGAATATATTCTGGAAAGCATCAGGACGATTTACAGCATTAAGCATAAAAACGGCGCAATCCGCCGTGTCAATGTCAACATTGCGGCGACGACGGTGGAGAATTACAGGAAGCTGAAAGACGCCGGGATCGGGACATATATTCTGTTTCAGGAAACTTATAATAAAAAATCATACGAAGAGCTGCATCCGACCGGGCCGAAGAGCGATTACGCCTATCATACGGAAGCGATGGATCGTGCGAGAGAAGCAGGGATAGACGATATGGGAATCGGCGTATTGTTCGGACTGAACAATTACCGTTATGATTTTACGGGAATTCTCATGCATGCCGAGCATATGGAACGTTTTGGCGGAGTGGGCCCGCATACCATCAGCGTGCCCCGCGTCCGGAAAGCCGACGATATCGATCCGGATGTGTTTGACAATGGAATCAGCGACGATACATTCGCCAAAATCGTAGCATGCCTTAGGATTGCCGTTCCCTACACCGGAATGATTGTGTCCACAAGAGAGTCGCAGAAAAGCAGGGAGCGTGTGCTTCATCTTGGAATATCGCAGATCAGCGGAGGCTCAAAGACCAGCGTGGGCGGTTATGCGGAAGAGGAAGCGCCGGAAGAAAATTCCGCGCAGTTTGACATCAGCGATAACAGAAGCCTGGATGAAGTCGTGCGCTGGCTGATGGAGATGGGATATGTGCCGAGTTTCTGCACGGCCTGCTACCGGGAAGGCAGGACGGGCGACCGTTTTATGACGCTTTTGAAAAACAGGCAGATTATCAATTGCTGCCATCCGAACGCGCTGATGACTTTAAAGGAATATCTTGAGGATTATGCGCTTGGAAAGACAAAGGAAATCGGTGAAAAACTGATTGCGGAAGAGCTAAAGAAAATTCCGAATGAAACGGTGCAGAGGAAGGCCGCAGATTATATTGAAAACATCCATTTGGGCAAACGGGATTTCCGGTTTTAAAAAATTTTTCGGGCAGCAGGGAGAATTGTCATGGGTATGAATGAAACGCCATCTGCAAATCGTGTGCATATAGGGATTTTTGGAAAAAGAAACGCCGGGAAATCCAGTATGATAAACGCCGTTACGGGGCAAAACCTGGCCATTGTTTCAGAGATCAAAGGAACAACGACGGATCCCGTTAAAAAGGCGATGGAGCTTTTGCCGCTTGGCCCGGTTCTTATGATTGACACGCCTGGGCTGGACGACGGGGGGCCGCTTGGCAGGATGCGCGTCGAAAAGGCGTATCAGGCGTTAAACCAGACGGATATTGCCGTTCTTGTCGTGGACGGAGAGGACTTTTCCGGAAAAAAAGAGTTTGACGCCATAATGCACCCCCTGACTGCCCGCTTTGCTGAAAAAAAGATTCCTTACATTATCGCCGTCAATAAATCGGAATCCCTGACGGAAGAAAAAAAAGCGCAGATACGGGAAGCTTTTTTGGAAGACGCGCCACTGTTGTTTGTCAGCGCAAAGACAGGGCGGAATATTCCGGAATTAAAGGAATGCATTGCAAAACTGGCCCCGGAGGAACATACGCAGTTAAAGCTTGTTAAGGATTTGCTTGCGCCTTTTGACGTTGCCGTGCTTGTGGTTCCGATAGATTCCTCCGCTCCCAAAGGAAGGCTGATCCTGCCGCAGCAGCAGGTGATCCGGGACTGCCTGGAAGCGGGGGCCGTGCCTGTTGTGACAAAGGAGACGGGGCTTAAGGAGACGCTAAAGCTTCTCTCCGGAAAACCGAAACTTGTGATTACAGACAGCCAGGCATTTGAGCGTGTGGCGAAAGATACGCCGGAAGATGTTTTTCTGACGTCTTTTTCTATACTTTTTTCCAGATATAAGGGGAATTTAAAACAGCAGGTTTTGGGAGCGGAGGCGCTTTTGGAGCTGAAGGACGGGGATACCGTCTTGATTTCGGAAGGCTGTACGCACCACAGGCAGTGCGAAGATATCGGAACGGTAAAACTGCCCCGGTGGATTTTGGAATTTACAGGGAAAAAGTTAGAGTTTGCATTTACAAGCGGCACACAGTTTCCGGAAGATTTATCAGAATACGCGCTGGTTGTGCATTGCGGGGGATGCATGTTAAATGAGAAGGAAATGAAGCGCCGTTTAAACTGCGCCAGGGCCGGGGGAGTCCCCATGACAAATTACGGGACAGCCATTGCCAAAATGCATGGGATCCTGGATCGCAGCCTTGAGATATTTCAGAGTGTTTTCAGGGAGGGGTTATGAACGTACAGGATAAACTGGAACGGATATTGAGAGAGATGCACATTTTGCTTTCAAGAGCGCCGTCTCCAAAAGGAAAAGGGGAGTATGTCCTGATTCAGAAAAAAGAGATGCAGCGTCATCTTGGCAACATCAGCCAGGCGGTTCGCGAAATGATGGACGAATATGAGGCGACGCAGCAGAGCAGGAACAGAAAAGAGCTGGAAGCGGAAAACCAGAGACTCGAAATTCTGAGAAATGCGAATCACCAGGCGCAGGATATTTATGCGGCTTCTGTCATCTATTCGGAGGATGCGCTGGGGAGGATTCAGGATATTATAAGCCAGTCAGAGCAGGAGACGAAAAAGATACTGAAGAATTTGAACCGGGAAATGGAAGAAGAGAAACGCAGGATCCGCAGCAATCAGACGGAACTGATTACTCAGCTTGAGGATATGAAGGACACAGCGAAATATATGCGTCTGATTGAAGACCGCAATCGTGAAATTGCGAAAGAAAAGGCCAAAAAGCAGGAGAAGGAGCGGCCAAAAGAAAGCCGGCGGAGAGAAGAGAGGGAAGCCGGGGAAAAGACGGCCAAAACAGAGGCTGAAATTATAAAAGAAACGGCAAAAGAGCCGGAAGAGAGAATTGTATATGAAAAGCCGGTGATTAAAATAAACAGCGAATATTTTAAAAGAGCGGGAATATCTGCAGACGAAGATATAGAAGCGGAAGGGCTTAAGGAACCGGAAGCGGAAAAACAGGAAGACAGAAAAGAAAAAATGCGGGGATTTTTTTCTTTTGGGAAAAAACCTTAGCGTTCGAATTGGAAAGGAGCGGGGAGTATGAACCGAATACTCGTCTGTGACGATGACAGAGAGATTGTGGAAGCCATTGAAATATACCTGCAGCAGGAGGGATATGATGTCATAAAAGCCGGGGACGGAGCGGAAGCCCTGGAGATTTTAAAAACACAGTCAGTGGATTTGCTGATTATAGACGTGATGATGCCAAAACTTGACGGGATCCGGGCAACGCTTAAAATACGGGAAGACAGCAGTATACCGATTATTATGCTGTCTGCCAAATCAGAAGATTCGGACAAGATTCTGGGCTTAAATATCGGCGCGGACGATTATCTGACAAAACCGTTTAATCCGCTGGAGCTTGTGGCAAGGGTGAAATCACAGATCAGGCGGTATACAAAACTCGGCAATGCCGCAGAGAACAGTCAGGCTGTTTATCAGACAGGAGGGCTTGTCATCAATGACGAGTTAAAGGAAGTGACGGTGGACGATGAACCGGTCAAGCTTACGCCGATAGAGTATAATATCCTGCTGCTTTTGATGAAAAACCAGGGAAAAGTTTTTTCCATCAGCCAGATTTATGAAAGCATCTGGAACGCAGACGCCATAGGGGCGGATAATACGGTGGCCGTTCACATCAGGCATATCCGGGAAAAAATAGAGATTAATCCAAAAGAACCGCGTTATATTAAAGTAGTCTGGGGAATTGGGTACAAGATAGATAAAGCATAGAGGAAAGAGTATGGCGAACAATAGATTTAACAATGGATACAAGACAGTTGTAGTTTTGCTGCAGATGGTATTTTTGATTATCGTCGTCGTAACTGTTTCTCTGATGCTCAATATATTCGGAAGGAGTAGGCTTAGTTTTCGTGACATCGGGAATAACTATTCCTTTTTTGATTCCAATTATTATATAGAAGAGTTTTCGGAGGAATTAAAGAGCCTGACTGTGTATCTGCAGATGCAGAAGGGGATGCAGGAGAGAGAACTGAATGAACTTGAAAATGTAAAATACAAACGGTACCGTTTGAAATACGACAGCGGCGAGAGCAATATTTACTATTGGTTTTCACAGAAAGGCAGAATCTATACGAATATGAAAGATGTGCCGGAGAAGAAAGACGCCATTCAGGCTGCGGAGCAATTGGGCAGTTATCTTTATTATGAAGACGCGTCCGTAAGCCTTTCCGGAAATCTGTCCTATCTGGATCGCATTGCGAATCTGGAAGTGATGCGCCTGTTTCAGGCAGGGCATGGAGGAGAGCTTGTCGTTGCGGTGGATACGGATTTGCCGAAAGCCGACGCAATTATGGAAGCCGCTTCTATTTACGAAACATATTTTCCCTGGCTTGGAGTAGGTTTGTTTGCAGCGGTTCTTTCATTTATGTGGTTTATTTTGTGCATGATTTATCTTACGCTTGCGACAGGGAGAAATGGGGAAGAAGACAGGATACGCCTGCACCGGATAGATTATATCCCGACTGAGCTGCACTTTCTGGCGATTTTTACATTTGTGACGGGACTGATTGTATTCTGCGCAAGGCTGGGGGATAAGGATTGGGGCGTCTCCAGTTCGCTGATTTTGACGGGGACGCTGGTGTTTCTTTCCGACGGGGCGCTGCTTGCGCTGTATTTAAGCCTTGTCCGTAAGTTAAAGGCGGAGATTTTTACAAGCTGCAGTTTAATGTCTTTTATGATACGTACATTAAAGGCGGGAATGCGCAGGCAGAATATTGCGAAAAGAGCAATGATTCAGTTCACGGTCTGCATGGGTTTGGAGCTGTTTTTTGTCTGGAAGGCGTTTGCAAAGCAAAGCCTCTGGGCGGCTGCGGGAGTTTTGATTTTATTTCTGTACCTGGCAGTCTATTTTTTGCAGCAGGCGATTCAGAGAAAAAAGATCCTGGAAGGCATCCATGAAATCAGTCACGGACGGCTGGATTATCATTTTGAATCGGAGGAATTTTCAGGCGATTACAGAGATCTGGCGGAGGAAATTAACGGTATCGGGGAAGGGCTTATGAATGCCGTGGAAGAAAACGTGAAAAACGAGCGGCTGAAAACAGAGCTTGTGACAAATGTATCCCACGATATTAAAACGCCTCTGACTTCGATTATTAATTATATCAGCCTGATTAAAATGGAAGGAAGCTGGAATGAAAACGTAGAAAATTATGTGGGCATTCTGGAGAAAAAGTCACAGCGGCTAAAACAGCTGACGGAAGATCTGGTGGAGGTTTCCAAAATTACCAGCGGGACAATTATGCTGGATATGCATCCGATTAATATGGTGGAGCTGATCTGCCAGACGGGCGGGGAATTTAATGAGATTTTTGAGGATGTGGGACTCACTGTCGTAACGAGGCTTCCAAACGAACCGGTGATGATTTTGGCGGACGGAAGCCGCCTCTGGCGTGTAGTGCAGAACCTGTACAACAATGTCGCAAAGTACGCGTTAAAAAATACGAGGGTATTCGTAGACTTAAAGGAAAATGAAGGACGGGCGGAATTTACGATAAAGGACATTTCTGCGCAGAGCATTCACAAAACGGCGCAGGATTTAAGCGAGCGTTTCGTAAGAGGAGACGAATCCAGAGGGACGGAAGGGCATGGGCTTGGACTCTCGATAGCAAGGCATTTGACGAATCTTATGGGAGGGACGTTTGAAATTCAGGTGGACGGGGATTTGTTTATTGTAACGATTACCTTTTCAAAGATTGCGTTTTAAATTATAAATTGACAGAAGAATTAGGAGAGAAAAAATGTATTTTAGTTCAATGACGTTTTTGTGGGCGTTTCTTCCTGTTACATTGCTTTGTTATATGGTTTTGGAGCGTTTTGGGAAAAATGCGGCGGGGAATATCGCGCTGCTTTTTGCAAGCCTTATTTTTTACGCCTGGGGGGAGCCGGTATATATTTTGCTGCTGCTTGCTTCCGTTGCGTTAAATTATCTGTTTGGGCTGGTTTTGGGAATGAAAGGGCTGCGCCGCCGCAGGCTGGCGCTGGCTCTTGGAGTCGTTTTAAACATTGGGATTCTTGGTTTTTTCAAATATTTCAATTTCTTTGCTTCCTACGTCAATCAGGCGTTTGGCCGGGAAGCCGTGCCGCTCAGCCATTTTGCGCTTCCGCTGGGGATTTCGTTTTATACGTTTCAGGCGATGTCCTATGTGATCGACGTATACCGCGGGGAAGTGGACGCGCAGAAAAATTTCTTTTCTCTGCTCTTATATATTTCGCTGTTCCCGCAGCTTGTGGCGGGGCCCATTGTGAAATACAAAGATGTGGAAGACCAGATACTGCGGCGCGTCAATACGTACGAAAAAAGGGCGTACGGTGTGAAACGCTTCATATACGGGCTCGGCAAAAAGGTACTGCTTTCCAATGTATTTGGAAAGTATGTGGACATGGCGCTGGGGTTTGAACCGGGGCAGCTTAGCACAGGTTTAATCTGGATGGTTATGATTATGTATACATTTCAAATTTATTATGACTTTTCCGGGTACTCTGATATGGCGATCGGCCTTGGCTCTATGTTTGGGTTTGAATTTAAGGAAAATTTCAATTACCCGTATATTTCAAAATCCATTCAGGAGTTCTGGAGAAGATGGCACATCTCCCTTTCTACCTGGTTTAAAGAGTACGTCTATATCCCTCTGGGCGGAAACCGGAAAGGGAAGGCCAGAACGTATCTCAATCTCTTTCTCGTATTTCTGCTGACGGGATTTTGGCATGGGGCGAGCTTGACATTTGTTTTCTGGGGGCTTTTTCACGGCTTTTTTATGATTGTCGAACGCCTGGGATTTGGAAAACTGTTAGAGAAAAATCCGGTAAAGTTTTTGAATCATATATATGCGTGGCTCGTAGTTGTCTGCGGATGGGTGTTTTTCCGGATGGACGGTATGAGGAAAGGAATCCGGTTTCTAAAGGCTATGTTTTTTTATCAGAAAGGGGAGTATAATCTGACGGCCTGTATCAATCTGGAAGTAATCGCTGTTCTGCTGGCTGGCTTTCTGCTGTGCGGCATATTGCAGTCAATGGTTCCAAAGCTTAGGGAGGCGCTTTATCACAGAGAAGAAACGTCGGTTCTGCAGACGGTGTTTTTGTTTGCCATATTTTTCCTGTGCGTGATTTCCCTGTCTGCAGATTCGTATAATCCCTTTATTTATTTTCGGTTTTAGGAGGAGTTTTTATGAAAAACAAAGTGATATTCTGCCTGTTTTGCCTGTGTCTGATGGTTCCTGCCGTTACGTTTCCGTTTGTGAAGGGATACATTGATTCCGAAAACCATGAAAACAGGGTATTTGCGGAAATGCCAAGGCTTTCC
Organism: uncultured Lachnospiraceae bacterium; assembly: GCA_910586645.1. Lineage (GTDB taxonomy): Bacteria > Bacillota > Clostridia > Lachnospirales > Lachnospiraceae > Roseburia_B. The sequence goes on from CAJUIS010000006.1 coordinate 60,871, forward strand.
ATACAAACGCTTGCGTCTTTTCCGAAACAGTTTGACGATTATTTTAACGATCATCTTCCATATAAAAACCAGCTTGTTATGACAAATACCATGAAAAATGACCTTTTGGGCGTTGGGACGACGGCGATGGAATATATGACGGGCTCTATGGTAATCAGGGGGAAAGACAACTGGCTGTTTTATAATGCGGAAAAACAGCAGTCGTTTAACGATTATCTGTGCAACAACCTTTATGAAGAAGAGGAGCTTGCCGAAATTGCAAAAGGCTATGTAAAGCTGCAGGACAAGTTAAAAGAACAGGGGACGGAGCTTGTGGTGATTTTTGCGACGAATAAAGAGCAGGTCTATCCGGAATATATGCCGTCTTCGATTGTCCCTGTGGGTTCGTACAGCAGGACAGACCAGCTTGTTGAGTATTTAAATGCGAATACGCCAGTTCCGGTTCTTTACACAAAAGAAGCTTTGCGAAAAGAAAAGGAAGGGCATCAGCTTTTTTACAAATATGACACGCACTGGAACAACGTGGGCGGGTTTGTGGGCGGACAGGTTCTGAACGAATATTTCCATGGAGAATACGTTTCCCTGGACGAGGTTTCCTGCAAGGCGAAAAAGACGAATGTAAGCGGCGATCTGGCGCGTATGCTGTCTATGGGAAACGTTTATAATGACGATACCGAATGGGCGGTCAAAGGATACAAAAAGGATGTAAAAGTGAAAAAAAGCAGGGACGGGAATGATTATGTGTTTTCTTCCAATGCAGAGGATAAAAGGAGCCTGCTTGTATATACGGATTCATTTGGCTATGCAATGATGGGAATCGCAAAAGATTATGCAGACGTCCGGTTTTCCAGGAATACGGATAATTTTAAATATTACTGTGATACGATGCAGCCGGACATTGTCGTTCTTGAGATGGTGGAGCGCTGGAGAGAAGGGCAGGAAACCTGGTGCAGCGGATTGTATGATCTGCTTGATAAGCCTTAAAATCTTATGTATAATAAAACGAAGAACCGACAGAAAGAAGACGAAAGAAGCGTTAAAAAAAGGAGATTTCAATGAGAAAGCTGTACAAAGAGGCGGAAGAATTTTTTCGTATGCACAAAGCGGCATTGTTTATCAATGTATGCGTGTGTTTGATCTGTTACGGGCATCTGGTCTTTTCGCAGAATGTGGGAATTGATACGGAGCACGTCATTAACTACCCGGGGACGACGATGCAGTGGGAGAGCATTGGAAGGCAGGGGCTTTTGTATACAAAATGGCTGTTTGGGATATTGGAATACAATCCCTATCTGGGCGGCGCGCTGTTTTTGGGCAGCTTTATTTTGCTGGGCAGCATGATTATGTTTTTGTGCTGGCGCATAAGCGGGAAAGACGACAGCTATCCATACGGCTGGTTTGCCGTTTTATTTTCGACGTGTCCGGTTTGGATGATCCAGTTTTATTTCAGCCTTCAGCGCGCCGAAGTTGTTATGGGTATGCTCTACGGCGTGATTTCCGTGTTTGCTTTGTGTGAAATTTTATTTTTCAGGCAGCGTAAAATTTACTGGTTTGTTCTCTGCCTGTTTTTTGGCGTATGGTGTCTGGCTTCTTACCAGAGCTGTGCGCTTTTGTATATCAGCCTGTGCGTCCTGTGCTATCTGCTGGATTTTTTCAGAGACTGCAAAAGGGAATGGAAAGTCTACGCAAAGCATATTTTAGGGCTGATTGCAGGGTTTGGCGTCATTTATGCGTCTTATTATGCCCTGATCAGCCGCTCGCTTGCAAATAACTACTATTTAAGCGCACAGATCAAATGGGGGGAATATCCTGTTTCGCAGAGCCTGTCGTTGATTTTTGACCATATCAAGTGTATGCTGAACTGGCATATAGAGTCTGATGTTTCGGCGTTTCCCCTGAGCTGTATCTGCGTATTTCTTTTGTTCTGCGCTTACTTTTTAAAGGTGAAAAAAAATATCCCGATGCTTTTTCTGGGACTGGCGGGGCTTATGGTATCGCCGTTTCTCTTTACGATCTATATCGGAGATAAATCTATTGCAAGAACGCAGTTCGCCCAGCCGCTTGTATGCGCGGCGGCGTGTATGCTGTTCTGGGGCCGCTGCAAAAGAGAGGGATGGAGGCTGATCTGGACGAAGCGGATCAGTATGGCGGCGGCAGCGGCAATCGTCTGGATCTGCATCTCTTTGATTTTAAGCCTTGAGTATACGGAAGATATAAGATACCGGGAAGATGCGGTTGTTTCCCAGACGATTGCGACAGACGTCGGGAGAATCGAAGAAGCGCAGGGGCTTCCAATCATTTTGGTAGGGGAGCGGAAAGCAAAATTGAACGGGGCTTCAAAACCGGCGGATATATATGGATATTCTTTTTATCAGTGGGATCATTCGGTTGGAAATCCCACGGGAGCCACATGGCGCGTGGTAGGATTTATGAAGACGCTTGGCATTGACGTTGAATCCGGCACGAAGTTCAGGAAAAAGGCAATAAAGGCTGCGGAAGGAATGCCCTGTTATCCGGCGGAAGGCTATGTCAAGGTCTGTAAAAACTTTGTAGTCGTAAAGCTGGCCGAGGAATAAGCAGCCCTGGCGCGAAACGCAGTATTTTACCCGCGGGACGACGCGTTTGGTTGACTTTTAGAGGTCATACATTTATAATTTAAATAATTATGGACAGAATAAGGAGAATGTTGGATGAAACTTTATCAAAACGGAGTATATCTTGTAAACGGAACCGAGTTAATTGAAGATAACAAAGCCGGGACAGACAAGCTTTTAAGCGGCGCCGGAATCAGTGTAACGAAAGAAAAAGCTGCGGAGAATACGATTGCATACGGAATTTTAAAAGAGCATAATACTTCCGGAAATATGCAGAAACTGCAGATCAAATTTGATAAACTGACGTCTCACGACATTACGTTCGTGGGCATTATCCAGACGGCGAGGGCGTCGGGACTTGAAAAATTTCCGATTCCCTATGTTTTGACAAACTGCCATAACAGCCTCTGCGCTGTGGGCGGCACGATTAATGAAGACGATCATATGTATGGGCTTACCTGTGCAAAAAGGTATGGCGGCATCTATGTGCCTCCGCATCAGGCGGTCATTCATCAGTTTGCAAGGGAGATGCTTGCCGGGGGCGGACGCATGATACTTGGATCGGATTCGCATACGCGTTACGGCGCGCTGGGCACAATGGCGATGGGCGAAGGCGGCCCTGAGCTTGTAAAGCAGCTTTTAAGCCAGACGTATGACATCAATATGCCGGAAGTTGTCGGCGTCTATCTGAAAGGGGCTCCGGTAAAAGGCGTGGGGCCGCAGGACATTGCGCTTGCAATTATCGGGGAAGTATTTGCAAACGGCTATGTAAAGAATAAAGTCATGGAATTCGTAGGGCCGGGCGTTTCAAATTTAAGTGTGGATTACCGGATTGGCGTGGACGTTATGACAACGGAGACGACGTGCCTGTCCTCAATCTGGCGGACGGATGACGCCGTGAAGGAATTCTATGAAATTCATGGAAGAAAGGAAGACTATAAAGAGCTGAATCCGGGACAGGCGGCATATTACGACGGTATGATAGAGATTGATTTAAGTGAAATCCGTCCGATGATTGCAATGCCGTTCCATCCAAGCAATACCTATACGATTGATGAACTGAACGCCAACCTGATGGATATTCTGGATGACTGTGAGAAACGCGCGCAGGTAAGCTTTGACGGCGCAGTGGAGCTTGATTTGAAGAGCAAGGTAAGAAACGGCAGGCTGTATGTGGACCAGGGGATTATTGCAGGATGCGCAGGCGGCGGTTTTGAGAATATCTGCGATGCGGCCGATATTTTAGAGGGCGCTTCGATTGGCCCGGATGAATTTACGTTAAGCGTTTATCCGGCGAGTATGCCGGTTTATATGGAGCTTGTGAGAAACGGCGCGGCTGCGGTTCTGATGCAGACGGGAGCGGTTCTTAAGACGGCGTTCTGCGGCCCCTGCTTTGGCGCAGGAGATACGCCTGCGAATAATGCGTTTTCAATCCGCCATTCTACCAGGAACTTCCCGAACAGGGAGGGCTCCAAAGTGCAGAACGGGCAGGTGGCTTCTGTCGCGCTTATGGATGCGCGGTCAATTGCGGCCACAGCGGCGAACAAAGGTTATCTGACGGCGGCGACTGATATAGACGTCGATTTCAGCAGGCCCAAATATTTCTTTGACAGCAAGATTTATGCGAACCGTGTCTTTGACAGCAAAGGAAAGGCGGATCCTTCCGTTGAGATTCAATTTGGCCCCAATATCAAGGACTGGCCGAAGATGAGCGCGCTGCCGAAACATATGCTGCTGAAAGTGGCGGCGGAGATTCACGATCCGGTTACGACGACGGACGAGCTGATTCCTTCCGGAGAGACGTCTTCTTACCGTTCCAATCCTCTGGGGCTGGCGGAGTTTACGCTTTCAAGAAAAGATCCCGCCTATGTGGGCCGCGCAAAAGAGATTCAGAAAGCGCAGAAAGCAATTGAAGAAGATACGTGTCCATGTGAAGCGGTTTCGGAATTAAAGCCGGTAATGGATGTTTTAAAAGAAAGATACAAGGATATCGGAAGAGATACAATCGGGATTGGCAGCACGATTTTTGCAGTGAAGCCGGGAGACGGATCGGCAAGGGAGCAGGCGGCTTCCTGTCAGAAGGTTCTGGGCGGCTGGGCCAATATCGCGCATGAATATGCAACGAAGCGCTACCGCTCCAATCTGATCAACTGGGGTATGCTGCCGCTTTTAATCGAAAAGGGAGAACTGCCTTTTACAATCGGGGATTATATTTTCCTTCCGGACATTAAAAAGGCGGTAGAGGATCAGTTGTCTGAGATTCAGGCTTATGTTGTAAAAGATCAGTCGTTAAAGGAATTTAAGCTGACGCTTGGTGAGCTGACGGATGATGAGAGAGCCATTATCTTAAAAGGCTGCCTGATTAATTACAACAGGCGGTAAAGGGGGCTTTACAGTGGAGGAATCAGGGAAGAAAGAGAATTTAAAAAAATATATCGTCATTGCGCTTGTGACGTTTGTGACATTTTGCTGCTGTATTTTATTTTTCTTCTTTATTTACCGTTACAACGGATTTACCGCATACTGGCAGAAGATCATGGGGATACTGCAGCCGATTATCATGGGTTTTATTGTGGCGTATCTTCTGAATCCGGTGATGGTGTTTCTGGAGGGACATCTGCTGAAATATCTGCGGCAAAGGCGGATGGATGAAAAAAAAGCGAAGAGAATGGCCCGGTCTCTTGGAACGATAGGTTCGATCCTGTTTCTTCTGCTGGTGATTTTTCTTCTGCTGTATATGATGATACCGGAACTGATTCGAAGCATTCAGAATATGACGGTCAACCTTCCGGCGGAATTTAAAGAATTTGAGCAGTGGATGGAGTCGGTTTTTAATGAAGAAAGCCAGCTTACGGAATGGCTGAAAGCGCTGGGGATAGATCTCACGGAAATTGGGGATTATATGGAAACCCTGCTTCAGAAGCAGATTCTGCCTCAGGTAAAAACATATCTTTCTTACCTTGCTTCCATTACGACGGGGGTAATCAGCGCACTGAAAATGTTGTTTAATTTTGTGATCGGGCTTGTGATTGCTGTTTATCTTCTGATTGGCAAAGAGACATTTGTCGGACAGGGAAAGAAAATCGTTTATGCGGTTTTGCCGTCAAAATACGGAAATGTCGTAATTCATACGATGAGAATTACAAATCAGATGTTTGGAGGGTTTGTCAGCGGTAAAATTTTAGATTCTGTGATTATCGGAGTTATCTGTTATGTCGGACTTATGATTCTTGGTATGCCGTACAGCCTTCTGGTAGCCGTTATTGTCGGTGTGACAAACGTCATCCCGTTTTTCGGCCCGTTTATCGGCGCTGTGCCGAGTTTCATACTGATTGCTCTGGCAGAGCCTGTGAAAGGTCTGTATTTTTTGATTTTTGTCCTTGCGCTGCAGCAGGTGGACGGAAATATTATCGGACCTAAGATTTTGGGGGATTCTACGGGACTGTCCTCTTTCTGGGTGGTATTTGCAATCTTAGTCGGCGGCGGACTGTTCGGATTTATGGGGATGCTGCTTGGCGTGCCTACTTTTGCGGTGATTTATTATCTCATTCGCGAGGCGGTGGCATATATTCTGCGCAGGCGCAGTCTGCCGGAAGAGACGAGAGATTATATCCGGATGCGCAATGTGGATATAGAGACAGGGAAGCTTCGTTATGAGGAAAAAGAGTAAACCGGCGCTGTTTTTGAGGTGACATAATTGGATAAATATGAATATAAACTAAAGTTGGACCAGATAAAAGCTTTGGCTGCCGAAGGCGATTATGCTTCGGCAGCGGAAATTGCAGACACGGTAAACTGGCGCAAGATAAAAAACGTGAATTTGCTGGTTAAGGCGGGGGATGTTTACATTAAGCAGAAACGCTATGAGGAAGCGAAGGAGATTCTGCTTATGGCATACGATCGCTCTCCTATCGGAAGAATGATTGTTTACCGCCTTGCCGAAATTGCAGTCAAAACAAAGAATCTGGAAGAGGCCGAAGAATATTATGACGAGTTTGTTGAGCTTGCTCCTCACGATAATTTAAAATATGTGCTCCGTTATAAAATCAGCAGGGCAAAGGGAGCGGATATTCAGACGAGAATTGCAATTCTTGAAGAGCTGAAGGAAGCCGAATATACGGAGGAATGGGCTTATCAGCTTGCTTTTTTATATCATAAGGCAGGAGAGAGCGAAAAATGCATTGATACCTGCGATGAATTGATTTTATGGTTTGGCGAGGGCGTTTATGTGGAGCGTGCGCTGGAACTTAAGATGCTTCACCAGCCGCTTTCCAGTTCCCAGGAGGGCAAATACCGCGCGTTAAAGCGGCACAGGGACGGCGTTAAGGAAGTGAGGCCAAAGGAAGAGGAAAACGTTGTCCGGATTCCGGTGGTGCAGGAGAACGTGGAACGGTTTAATACGGCCAATCTGCAGGAAGAGCTTGCAAAAAATATGCAGCAGATTATGGATGCGACGGAAAAAGAAACCGTTGACGACACGATGGACAATATTAAAAAGCTGGTAGAGGAAATTCCGTATCTTAATATGCCGTACCAAAATGAAAAAAAACCGGAACAAGCGGCGGATCATATAGAAACGGATGAAGAAATAGACGATTCCCTGCGGGATAATTTTAAAGAAATGCTTTCCGAAGATTCTGACGCACAGGGTCTTATGCAGGGGGAAAATTCCCCCAAAGAGCAGCAGATGAGCATTGAGGATGTTCTGAGTGACTGGGAGAAGACCAGGCGTGCGGCGCAGGCGGCTCTTTTGATGGCGCGGCAGCAGAAGCTGGAATCTGCAAAGGCCAGGGCGCTGCAGGAAGCCGGGGATATTATGGAGAGACTGGCGGAGATGATTCCAAAGCTGGATGAAGGCATTGCGCCTCCGCAGCCTTCGAAGGAAGAGGAACAGAAAGAAGATGATATTTCCAGTGAAGAACGCGCCGGGAAATATATGGCGGATATGAACGATATGCTGCAGCAGCAGATAGACAGGCTTCAGGAGGAAGCAAAAACGGAAGCTTCAGAGCCGGAGCTGCTTCGTAAGATAAAGAAAGCAAAGCCAAGCATAGATGAACAGATTGGATTAAGGCCATATTATCCAAAACAGTTTGAGGAACAGCGGCAGATTCAGGAAGAAGAGCTGCGGGCAGCGGAAGAGGAGTTTTATGGAGCGCTGCCGGAAGCGGACAAAGACGAAGAAGATACGGCGCTGTTAAAGCAGGATACAAAAGAGATTCAGACGAAGCAGATTGCAGAAGCTTTGGACAGGCAGGCGGAGGAAGTTCTGAAAGAAGAGGAAGAAGAGGAGATCGAGACTGTAAAAGAACCGGAAAACGGTGCTTTGCCCGAAGAAGAAAAAGAAATCAAAGAAGTGCGTAAGTCTCCGGAAATTGAAAAGCTGAGTGAAGAGCAGAAGGCTGTTTTTTCTTATTTTGTTCCTGTGGAAGGGATGGAGCGCCAGATTTGCGAAGTCCTTACGGGCACACTGACAAAGTTTGAAACAGGAGGGCTTTGCAGAGGGGGGCATATTCTGATACAGGGAGAAAGCGGATGCGGAAAGACGGTTCTGGCAAAAGCGCTTATTAAAACTTTGCAGAAGGAAGCGAAACGCCCGAACGGCAAAGTGGGGAAAATTGACGCAAAGGCGTTAAACGGAAAGGATCTCTCAAAGCTGATGAAGAAAGTGGCGGGAGGATATTTGATTATTGAACGGGCGGCGGAACTTAGCCGGGAGACGGCAGTAAAGCTGTCGCTGCTTTTGGACAGTGATGACAGCGGGATCCTGATGTTTATGGAAGATAACAGAAAAGGGCTTGAGCAGGCGCTTGGCAGGGACGAGGGCTTTGCGAAAAAGTTCACCGAAAGAATTAAAATTCCGGTATTTACCAGCGACGAGCTGGTGGAGTTCGGCAAGGCGTATGCGCACGATTTGGACTATGAGATTGATACGATGGGGGTTTTGGCGCTGTACAACAGGATCAGCAATATACAGCGGCTGGATCGGGCGACGACGTTGACGGAAGTAAAAGAAATTGTGGATGAGGCGATTGAAAAGGCGGAGAAGAAGTCATTAAAGAAGGCGATTTCAATTCTTACATCCAGAAGATATACGGAGGATGATTATGTTATTCTCAGGGAAAAAGATTTTGAAGAATAAATGAAAAACGGAGGGTGGAACTATGGGGAAATTTTCAGAACTGGATATGTATTTGTTTGGGCAGGCAACGCATTATGACATTTACAAAAAGATGGGGGCGCATCCGCAGGTTCGCAGGAAGAAGAAGGGGATTTGTTTTACGGTTTACGCGCCTCATGCGCAGAAAGTATTTGTAATTGGCGAGTTCAATGACTGGAATGAGACGGCGCATGAACTCAAACGCTTAAAACCGGAAGAAGCGGGAATTTATGAATTATTCGTGCCTGGCCTTGGAACGGGAAGCCTGTACAAATATCTCATTGAAACGCCCGACGGACGGAAGCTGTATAAAGCGGATCCATTTGCCAATTATGCGGAAATGAGGCCGGGAACGGCGTCCAGGATTGTGGACATTGATAAAATTAAATGGTCGGATGAAGCGTGGATGAAGAAACGTGCGGAAAAGCAGACGATGGATGAAGAGCCTATGAGCATTTATGAGGTTCATCCGGGTTCCTGGATGCGGCATCCGGGTTATGAGGAAGATTCCGGGTTTTATACGTATCGGGAATTTGCAAAATCGCTCTGCGATTATGTCAGGAAAATGGGATATACACACGTAGAGCTGATGGGAATTTCGGAATATCCGTTTGACGGTTCCTGGGGATATCAGGTAACAGGATATTATGCTCCGACATCCAGATACGGAACGCCGGAGGATTTTGCATGGATGATAAATTATCTGCACAAAAATAATATCGGCGTTATTTTGGACTGGGTTCCGGCTCATTTTCCGAGGGATGCGCACGGCCTGGCGGAATTTGACGGGCAGGCATTGTATGAATATGCAGATCCCAGAAAAGGAGAGCATCCTGACTGGGGAACCAAAATTTTCGACTACGGCAACAATCAGGTAAAGAACTTTTTGATTGGAAGCGCTTTGATGTGGGTGGAGCATTATCATATTGACGGACTCCGGGTGGATGCGGTCGCTTCGATGCTGTATCTTGATTATGGCAAACAGGACGGACAATGGGTGGCAAACCAGTACGGCGAAAATAAAAATCTGGATGCGATTGAGTTTTTCAGGCATATCAATACGCTGATTACAGGACGGAACAAGGGAGCCGTTATGATTGCGGAAGAATCTACGGCATGGCCGATGGTAACGGGGCCGGCACAGGAAGGCGGCCTTAATTTCTCTCTGAAATGGAATATGGGATGGATGCATGATTTTCTGGATTACATGAAACAGGATCCGTATTTCCGTAAAGGGAACCACAATAAGATGACGTTTGCAATGTCGTACAACGGCAGCGAGAAATATATTCTTGTGCTTTCCCATGACGAGGTTGTGCATTTGAAATGTTCCATGATCAATAAGATGCCGGGAGAAGGGGAAGATAAGTTCTCCAATCTGAAAGCGGGCTACGCTTTTATGATGGGGCATCCGGGAAAGAAACTTTTATTTATGGGACAGGAATTTGCACAGCTCCACGAGTGGAGTGAAAAAACAGAGCTGGAATGGTATCTTCTGGAAAAACCGGAGCATGCGCAGATGCAGGAATATGTAAAAGAGCTTTTACATATGTACCGGAAGTATCCGGCCATGTATGAACTCGATCACAGTTGGGAAGGCTTTGAATGGATAAATGCGAATGATAATGAAAGAAGCATTTTCAGTTTTATCCGCAAAAGCAAAGACGGCAAAAACTGCCTGCTGTTTGTCTGCAACTTTACGCCGGTTGCACGGGAAGACTACAGAGTGGGCGTTCCGGGCAAAAAATCGTACCGGCTGATTTTTAACAGTGATGAAGAGCGGTTTGGCGGAACAGGAGAAAAGAGGCCGACGAGCTATCGCGCGAAAAAACAGGAATGCGACGGCAAAGAATATTCAATTGGATATTCGCTGCCAGGATATGGCGTGGCTGTATTTAAATTTTCATATTAATGAGATCGGTTTTAATGTATAAAAAAATCCCGTGGAATCCAGGCTTATTGGAAGCCTGGATTTCATGGGATTTTTTGAATGCTGTTATGAAATGGCGCCGTTTTTACTGCATGTAAGGCTTAATGTCTGTGAAATCGTCTGATTGGAAGAGGATTTTACTGTAAAAGAGCCAAGAGCTTTATTTTTGGACTTTTTAGCGATGCTGGAAGTAAACGACCAGTTTTTGTTACTGGTTGTGGTAGAGCAAACGGCGCTGGTACAGGAAGAAGTTTTTCCATTGTAAGAGAAAGAGCCTGTCAGCGTATAGGTTCCGATTATTGTACTGTTTTTATATTTTATGGTATGTGTTTTTGAAACAGTTTTGGTTTGGTTGGAGGAAAAAGGTTGAATGGAAGTATTGGTGTTTTGCGCTATTACCGAGAGAGATTCTATAATCACAATCTCATCATCTTCATAAACAATTGCAGTGTTTGAAACGCTGCCTATACCTGTTTCAGGTTTGATAAAGGCGGCGGAAATGTATATGGGAGTTGAAGCAAGAAGTATAAAAGCTGATAAAAATAAACAGATGCATTTTTTCATATGGATTCGATCCTTTCTTTTTATAAAGTTTGTAATTATTCAATATTCGGTTCTGTATGATAGACAGAAATTGTTTCGTCTGTGATCACAGCGGATATTCCGTCTAAAATATACAGGTATCTGCCTACAAAGCATAATACAATAAACAGAAGGACGCATAAGGAAATTAAAATTTTCTGCCGCTGCCTTTTTTTGATTAAAGCTGTGTGGATGGCTGCTCCAGGGAGAGTTTTCATCAGAGAATCAATCATTTCAGAAACATCGCCAAATTCTGCTTCTGCGTCTTTAAAACCAGCGGAAGAATGCTCTTCCAGGTAAGCGATCAGATCATTTCTTATCATATTCAGGATTCGTTGCTTATCCGGATACTCTTTTGGAAGATGTTGATTGATTTCATCCAGATAGTTTTGAATCTGAATTTCAAGATCACAGTTCATGGCAATCCCTCCCCTTTATTCTGTGTTTAATTCCATAAATTCTTCATAATCCACTTCTGTTCCGTTATAATAATAAGAAGTATCGCCATCCAACATTTTCAGAGGAGCGCTAAGATAGTGCATACAGCCCAGAGCGGCAAGCATGATCGATATAATTGTAAAAACGCAGGTGAGAAAAATAAAGCGGTTATGATGTTCCTTTTTTTGTAAAAAGGAGAGGATTTCTGTGCCTGAAAATTCATCTAAAAAGGAATCTGCAAATTCGTCGGTCGTACCAAATTCTTTGACAATATCTTTAAAAGAAGAATCTGGATGTTCTTTAAGAAAATCATTCAGATTTTTCCGGATGGTGTTTAGGAGACATTCTTTGTTCGTGTAAGAATCTGGAATTAATAAAGAAATTTCCCGTAGGTAACGTTTTATCTGACGCTGTAAATTATTTTTCATACACATCTCCTGTTTTTGAAACAAGTAAAAAAGCAATCAAATCTGTATAGTCAAAATAAGAATGTTTTAACTGTTCAAAATAATCCAGTCCCGTTGGTTCTAAATGATAGTAAACTCTGGTCTGACGCTTCCCTGCCTTTTTTTCGTAAAAAGAAATATAATTCTGGTCTGACAGACGATAAAGAATAGGATACATAGAGCCTTCTAAAATTGTGTATTTTCCGTCACTGCGCTTTTTGAGTTCTTGTGAAAGCTGGTAACCGTACATATCTTCCTCGGATAAAAGTTTTAAAAGAAACATTTCGATTGTGGCTTTTTTTAAATTTGATAATAATTGTGATTTTTGTTTTTCCATGTGGAATAGCTATCCTTGCAATTCTGTTATTGTATATGCCCTTTATAGTGTAACTCTTAATGATTAAAAAATCAATACATAGAATTACAATATAATGTTGACAAAATATATATGTAGGAATATAATGCAATTATCATCAATCGTATGCAAATGATGAAAAAATGATATAGAAAAGGAGAAGATAGAATATGTTAAAAAGACTGAAAGTTTTTGGGTTAATAATGATGATGGGATTAAGTTCTGCAACCGTTGTAAATGCGCAGCAAGATGTTAAAGCGAACAAAGAAGTTTATGCAGATTCTTTTCGCATTGAAGATGAAGCGGATCTGGGGGCAAAATCAGAAGAATATGATATGCCGTCTGAAGTAAGGGAATTTGTAGAAGATACTTTTGCAAAAAATGAAAATGCAAAAGTAACTGTATATAGTCCAGATGACAGCGCATCGGCTACAGGAGGAATCGCAGCTTTTGCAGATACAGGAAAATGGGGAAAGCAGCGGACTTATAAAGGATATACTCTGAAGGATTGGAAGGTACATGTGGAGAATAATTTTGGACATACGAACCTGAACGCTACTGGTAAATTAAAGAAAGCAATATTTGTATACTTTGCTTCTGAATTAGCGGATAAAATTATGCCGTTTGGGAGCGCTGGGCTTGCTCTGGCTGACTATTGTTTTGGAAATGGAAATATACAATATGCCGGAAGTGGTGATAAGGCAAGTTGCGATCCAAGTTTTACAGCAGATACAAAATTTACATATGTAAAATCAGGCGGATCGTGGCTTTTAGGGGCCCGCACTCACAAAGCAAAATTGTTAGATATTGACTGGTATTATTATTGCAAAAAAACAGGTAAAAGAAGTTATAAAAGGCATGTGTATAATAAGGTGTTGAGATCTCCAAATTTCAAGAATCCGGATGCAGTCGCAATTACAGGCACAGGCATAGGCGGTGTATTGGATGGCTCTATTAAAATAAAGGTGAAAAATGTAACGTTTGCATTAGAGTAATTTTGAAATTTTCATCTACATAGCAAAATAAAAAGCAGAAAGACAGGGAGCATCGGGTATGGGTCAGATAACGAAAAAAGTATGGAAAATATTGTTAATTGTTTTGGGAATTGCGGCAGTAACAGTTCTTTTGACGCTGATGTGGCATTTGTTGTATTACAGGACGCATTACAGCAGCAGTAAATTTGCATATAACGGCAATGGAAGGCTGTTGCTGGAAGGAGGAGGCGAATATGACGAATGCATTTCCGTAAAATTAGAGGGCAATTATTTTGACCATAAGATGTTTTATCCGGATAAAGACAGTATATGGGTAAAAGCAGACTGCAATGGGAGAGCTGTTTTTGACGGGTATTACTATGCGGGAAATATGGGAGACTATGCGCCTGATTTGATGGATCCGGAAGACAATGCCGTTTTGGAAGAATATAACGGCAGATTGGCTTATGCCGATTATCGGGACAAAGAGCAGTGGGAACTTATCTTTTATCTGACCGATGTTTCCCAAATTGCAGAAAATGGGAAGCCTGGGCAAAAGGGGCTTTTGGTTTTGGCAAGCCAGGATTTGTTTCGTCCGGAAGAAGTGGTGCAGAAAGCAATCCTGCAGTCGGAGAAAACAGAACGCATAAGAACGGAACCTGTATGGGAAAATTACATTGCAAATCAGAAACATGAAACACAAGGAAGATAAAAAACTGGCAGGACGCTTTTTTTGGAAAGGATAAAGCGCCCTGCCGGTTTTTTGAATGCTGTTTTAAAGACAGGAGAGACTTTATGCCGCACGCCCGGAAAGAAAAGCCTTTAAAATATTCTGCTGCAAAGGCAAACGTGAATCGTTTTGGTTGACAGAATTTTTATAATGTGATAGTTTTAAATCGTAAGTAGTAAGTAATAAGTGATAAGCAGTAAGTAAAGCGGAAAACAGGAAGGAGAACAGAGATGAAAGAATTTTCGATAAAAGAACAGTTTGCACTGGTGGCATTAGACGGGCAGAACAGCGAGCATGATTCTGTTGCAAAGAAGGTTGCGGTGAGGGGAATCGCAATGGCGGGTTTTTTGCAGAAAATACTGGATGGCGCCGCAAAAGATAATATATCAGAGATTTCAGCGTATCTGCGTGAGAAAACGCAAAAAGTACAAAAGATGAAGAAAAAAGAACGGAATCTGACAGAATGGGAGACGGCACAGGTTTTAACAGAACAAAACGTGCTTTCCAAAATACCGGATCTGCTTGGCTGCGATATGAATTTTCATACAGCCGGCGTCAGCATCTGGCAGTATAAATGCGATGAAGAGGAGTATTTAAAGATTACGGAAGGCGTGCGCGCAGAGATACTGGAGCCGGGAGAAGTCAGCGCGGAAACGATCTGCCTTTTGTATCTGTTTCGGGAATGCGGATGTATACACGATATTTTTTCGATAAGAGAGCAGGAGCAGATGGAACGGAGACTGATAGAGCTTATGACAAAAGAGCCGCTTTATAAAGCCATTTTAGAAACGGAGTTTCACAGCGGCGTAAGCAATACGTATGTGGCGTTTGTAAAGAAAAAGAGCAAATTGTTTCAAAATCCCTATTTACAGGGCGTGAACCTTGCATTTCCGTTTTTTGACAGAAGGCAGGCGATTTTTATTGATATGATGACATTAAAAACGAACTCTGCAGAAAGGCGGGAAGCGGTTGCGCAGTATTTGCGGGAAAACGGCCATTGCTGCGAAATCGTTTTACGGGGAGAAGAGCATTTGCTGAAAATTGACAACAGTTATTATAAGGCATGGCCATATGCGAGAGCGTGCCGGATTCCTGTTCAGGGAGTGGAACTGCTTCCGGTTTATCAGTAGGCGGGCATATGTCAAGACAAAGGACAATAGAAAAAATTATGCAGTCGGAATATGTGTCAATTGGAGAGCTGGCCAGGCTGACGGGATGCCGTTACAGTACGCTGAAATTTTATACAGAGGAAGGAATGCTCCCTTTTGAACAGGAGGATACAAATATGACGCGCAGATTTCCGCGCAAGAAGGCAGCAGACAGGATTAAAGAAATCCGGAAACTGCGGGAAGAGGGCAAAGGAATCCCTGAGATAAAAGAAATTCTGTAACGTTTATCTGTTTATTTTTTTCCTGAACTTACCGAAATAATAAATAATAGAATACACGAAAGCAGAATACGGGGTAAAAAATATGAAGATAGAAAAAAATGCCTTGCTGGAGCAGGCAGTGCAAAACGAACAGCCCTTTGCAAAAGCGAAAGTTGCAGGTTCTTTTTCTGAAACAGTAAAGGCAAAGGCGGACAGACTTGACAGAGCCGTTTTGGCAGGGCAGACAGGATATGGGAAAGAAGAGCTCAAAGCGAAGAGCGCGGCGGAAGAAATCGCAGAGAAAATCGGCGGCCAGATGAGTGCGACAGACCGGAAAAACCAGATGGCGGTGCTGTCTAACACCCTGACGCTGGAAGATTATAAAAAAGCGCAGGAGGATGGTTTTTCACTGCATAGCGTAAGCGGCGGGACGATTGTCACTGTAACGGACGAGATTAAGGCGCAGCTTGCAAAAGCGGGCGTGGATGTGTCCCATATGGGAGGCGGGCTTACGAAAGAGCAGCTCGAAGAAATTGGAGGAAGCCTGGCTGCGGCAAATCAACTGGAAAAATGCTTTAAAAATGCAGATCTTCCTGTTTCCGAGGAAAATATGACGGATGGAATGGAAGCGTTTTTGCAGGCAAAAGAACTTGGGCCGCTGTCGGACGGAGCCGTGAAATATATGCTTGACAATCATCTTTCTCCCAGTATAGAAAATATCTATCTGGCGGAGTTTTCAGGAAGCGCATTCTATGCGCCGTCAGAAGAGGAAATTGATTTTGACGCGCTGCGGGGACAAATGGAACAGGTCATTGCCGCGGCTGGCAAAGAGGTAAATGAACAGACGCTTGCAGACAGTGAATGGATGATAAAGAACGGCATAGCGTTTACGGCAGAAAATTTTTCTTATATGCAGAAGCTTTCAGGCCTTGCATTTCCGGTGCAGGGAAATGAAATCGCAGAGGCCATTGCCGTTTCGGTAGCGGAAGGCGGACGTCCGAAAGACGCAATGCTTCTGCAGGAGTATACGCTGACGGCACAGGCAAAACATGCTGTGGAAGTCGTTATGGAAGCGACGGACGAGGATATCGCGTATCTGACGGCAAACCATATGGAACTGACCATAGAAAATTTAGAACAGACGGCGTATCGGCGCAGGCAGGGCATGCTGGATATGACGGCGGCGAAATCTGCCATGGAAGCTGGAAACCAGGCCGCCGGAAATCCGGAATCGGATTCTTATGGGAACGCGTCCGGCGTAAAACCGGCAGACGACGGGCTTGCTTTTCTGACGGCGAAGCGCATTCTGGAAGAAACGCGCCTTGCCATGACAACAGAAGCTAACAGAGCCCTTATGAAACAGGGCATTTCCATAGATACGAAGCCTTTGGAAGAACTGGTGGAGAAATTAAAAGAACAGGAGAACAGCTATTATGCCGCGCTGCTTTCAGAGAGCGGCGAAGCGGCGGATGTTTCCATAGCGTCTCTTTTTGAGGAGACGACGCAGAAAGTCTCCGATTTAAAACAGATGCCGGCGTATGTGCTGGGTATGAAAAATTACTCCCTCCGTACGGTGAACGGGCTGCATGAAGCGGGCAGCGCGTTAAAAAGCGCTATGGAAAAGGCGGGGGAAAGTTATGAGACGTTAATGACCGGGCCAAGAAAAGATCTGGGGGATTCCATTCAGAAGGCGTTTGCGAACGTGGATGATATCCTGTCGGATCTGGATATGGAACAAAATGAAGAGAACAGACGGGCAGTCCGTATTCTGGCCTATAACAGCCTGGAAATAAACAGAGAATCTATTTTAACAATGAAAGCCGCGGATGAAAGGGTGCAGCGGACATTTGCAAATCTGACTCCGGCGGCGGTGCGGGAGCTGATCCGGGAAGGGAGCAACCCGCTTGATATGGATCTGGACGCGCTGAACAGAAAAGCGGAAGAAATCCGCAGGGAACAGGCCGATGCAGATACGGAGCGTTTCAGTGAATATCTCTGGAAGCTGGAGCAGAATCATGGGATTTCCAAAGAAGAAAGAGAGTCGTTTATCGGCGTTTACCGTCTGATTCATCAGATTGAAAAAACAGATGGAGCCGCAATCGGGGCCCTTGTCAGCCAGGGTGCGAAATTTACGATGCGCAATCTTTTAACGGCTGTGCGCAGCGCAAAAAAAAGCGGCATGGATTATACAGTGGACGATGAATTTGGCGGCATGGACGCTTCTGAGACAGAGACAAAATCTATCACAGATCAAATAGAAACGGCATATCAGGCGGATTGCGTCAAAGACGTGATGGAGACGCTTACTCCGGTTGTAATGCAGAAGCTTCTGGAGAACCCTGACTGGGAAAATTACACGCCGGAGCAGTTAAAACAGGCTCTTTTGGAATACGCCGAGGAGACGTCCGGGCAGGAGCGGGCGCTGGACAGTAAATATGCAGAAGCCCAGTTGGAAGAGCTTCGTCAGGCGGCTTCGTCAGACGAAGAGGTGTACCGGTTCCTGGAACGGTATGAGCTGCCGAACACAGTGGACAATATTCTGGCTGCAAACCGTATGGTACACAGGAGAAACCAGGTGTTTTCTCAGGTATTCAACAGTGAAAAAGTCTTTTCCGGGGACGAAGTGGATTTTGCGGCGATTCAGGAGGAGATCCTTGCCCGCTTTGCAAACGCGTTAAAGACGCCCAAAGAAATGGCGGCCGCGCAGGAGGTTTTGGCGGAGACTGCAGAGAATGTAATGAAAACGATGATTGCGGACAATGAGCATATCACAAGTATGGACATCCGCGAGCTGCAGTTGATGAATAAACAGCTTTCCATTGCCGGAAAAATGGCGGAGAATGAAGAATACACAATTCCCGTTCTGGTAGGAGGGGAAGTTACAAACATATCTCTTAAAATTGTCCGGGGAGAAAAGAAAAAAGGCATGGTGGAAATCATGTTTGAAACTGCAAAAGCCGGAAAAGTCGCAGCCAGCATAGAAGCGAAGGAAAAGGGAGTTTCCGGGCTTGCGGCGGTGGACAATCCGGAAATGAAGCGGCTTTTAGAAACGCATAAGACGGAAATGATAAAAGGGTTTGATGAAGAGTCGTGCGATTTGCAGGTTGCATATGTCTCGAAACTGAATTTTGACGTATTTTCCCATCATTCCAGGAAAAGTGACGTCACAGAGGAAACCGGGGAGGAAGTATACCAGGTGCAGACGAAGAGGCTTTATCAAATTGCAAAGAGCTTTATTGAAAACGTTAAGAAACTGGAACTTTAGGCCGATATAAAAGTCACAGATATGATATGAAAAGCTACAGGGATGTAACAAAACTGCACGGACGCAGAAGAAGAGGAAGGTATGAAATATGAAAGTAAATCACAATATGTCAGCAGTTGTTACAAATGCGCAGTTGTTAAAGACAGAAGGCGGACTTGCGGCTTCTATGGAACGGTTGTCTTCAGGGCTTAAAATTAACCATGCGAAGGACGATCCTTCGGGAATTGCGATTTCAAATAAGATGCAGGCGCAGATTGACGGCCTGACAAAGGCATCGGAGGGAGCGTCGAACGGGATCAGCGTACTGCAGATTGCAGATTCTGCATTGGGTGAAATTACGAGTATGCTGCAGCGTATGCGGGAGTTGTCCGTGCAGGCCGCTACAGATACGAATCAGTTGGAAGAGCGCTCGGCAATCCAAAGGGAGATTGAATCTCTGGCAGAAGAAGTTGACCGTATTTCCAGAGATACGGAATATAATACGAAAAAATTGCTGGATGGGTCTTCCGATACCCGCGTTTATGCCGACGGAGCTACGAGAATCACCGTTTCCGATCAGGTGCTGACAGGAAAATATGAGCTTACGATTACATCTGCAGCTACGCAGACGTCCGTATTAAGCCAGACCCAGAACGGAGCGGTTCCGGAGGGGATTGTTGAGATAAACGGCGTGGAGATTCCGATCTTCCAGGGAGAGGATATGGACAGTGTTTTTGAAAAATTACGGCAGGGAGCGGAACTGGCGGACGTCAGTCTTTTTGTGACGGATGGAACCAAAGCGGCATATCCGGATACAAACGTTTACACAGAGCTGGATAAGACGTTTGAATACGGGGATCAGATTGCATTTGTTTCCAATCAGTACGGTTATCACTCAACCGTTGAAATTACCTGCAGCAATCCTGCATTGGAGCAGTTTTTAGGGCTTGGCGCAAAGCCTGTGGATGGAAAAGACGCAGTCGTTTCTGCAAATTTGAATTCTTCTTTTCAGACGCCGACGATTACGATGGATGGGAACAAAGTCCATATTACAGATAAGGGCGGCTTTGAAATGAATTTTATGCTGGAGGCCGGAAAGACCGGGAATCTCTCCTTAGACGTGACGGATATCGGCAGGATGACCCTGCAGATTGGCGCAAATGCGTATCAGACGATGCAGGTGCGGATTCCGGAGGTTTCAGCAGAGACGCTTTATCTGGATGAAATCGACGTAAGAAAGGTAAACGGCGGCGGCAAAGCGATTATCACATTGGATGAAGCGATTGCAAAGGCATCTTCTGTGCGTTCCGGCATCGGTGCGTATCAGAACCGTCTGGAACATGCAGTGGACAGTCTTGATGCGGCCAATGAAGATATGACAAGAGCGATTTCCCGTATTGGAGATACGGATATGGCAAAGGAAATGTCTGAATATACAAAATATACAGTATTACAGCAGGCGGGGACTTCCGTGCTGGCACAGGCAAACGATATGCCGCAGACTGTGCTCCAGCTTCTGCAGTAAGGGGCAGACGTATGAAACAGGAGCAGATCAGGGATT
The DNA here is from genome assembly GCA_910586645.1 of uncultured Lachnospiraceae bacterium. GTDB lineage: Bacteria > Bacillota > Clostridia > Lachnospirales > Lachnospiraceae > Roseburia_B. The sequence continues at coordinate 81,254 of CAJUIS010000006.1, forward strand.
TTACCAGAAGAATCAGCCAGAGCAACCGGAGTGAGCTTGTCGTCGTTATTTATGACATTATATTTGCGTATATAAAAGATGCGAAGGAAGGGCTTTTGGCCGGGGATTATGAGAGTTTCCGCACGGCGCTTGCAAAGGCTCAGAAAGGCGTGGAAGAGCTGGTGCAGTCGCTTGATTTTCGTTATGAAATTTCAGGGAATTTATATTCGCTGTATATATTTGCAAAAGAAGCGATGGCGAAAGCCGTTATCAAAAAGGATTTAGAGGAGCTTGCGGGCGCCGAGGCGGTTCTTATGAACCTGTATGAAGCTTTTTTGGAAGCTGCAAAACAGGATCATTCGAACCCCCTGATGCAGAATACGCAGCAGGTGTATGCCGGCATCACCTATGGCAGAAACAATTTAACCGAAACATTTCAGGAACCAGCTTCCAGAGGATTCTTCGCGTAAGAATCCTCTATTTGCTTTACGCGGCCAAGAAGAAACTTATAACGCATCTGTACCGACTGCACTTCATAGATGTAACAGTCAATCAAGTCCGGTTCAACGGCATTGGAGAGATTCGTATAGGCAGAATCCAAATCATGTTTGGTACGATCAAGATCCTCCAGCAGCAGTTCATAGCGTTTGTCGCCGAAGACGCTGTTTTTAAGAATCCGGTTCATAACATTCCCCCGCTTTCAATTTATAACTAAACAGTTACTTCTTACATAAATTATAGTCAGAAACGCCTCAGAGTATACAAAAAAACAGGAATATTTATGAAAAATTCCAGTGCGGAAAGCAAAGTGGCATAAACGGAAACAGAGCACATATATTATATTAAAATAAGACAGGGACAGGATTGTTTATGGATACAAAAACAGGTATGCTGATTCTGGCAGGCATCTGCATTTTGGCTCTTGGCATTGGGGTTTTAAGGAGAAAAGCGGAAATCATTTTGAATTTTCTGGTTCGGACGGTATTAGGGGTAATCGGAATTTATATTATGAATATGGCGCTTGCCGCGCTTGGGGTGGAAGCTGCAGCGGGGATAAACCCGGTTAGTGTTTTGGCGGTCGGAAGCCTTGGTACAGGCGGGTTTGCGCTGCTCTATGGAATCCTTTTTTACAATATGTTGTGAAAATTTCACAAAATTGAAAAACTTGTCAGAAACCTATAGACAAAAAGAAAAACTGCATTTATAATGCAAAACAGAAAACAGATGTGAGGTGATGAATTGGAAGCATAAAATACACGCTGCTGTTTTGTCTGCTGATTTTTGCAGCGGCGCAGGACATTGGGTCTGGGAAGATTTCGAACAGACTCATTGCCGCGGGACTTTTTACAGGGATCCTGTTTCAGATGTTTGGGTATGGGTTCCGGGGCGTATATTATTTTCTGGGGAATATTTCAATCCCTATCATTCTTTTATATCTTTTATTTCAAATGCGTGTCCTTGGGGCAGGCGACATCAAATTATTTTCCATGATAGGAAGCATACTTACAACAGAAGAATTGTTCAGATGTATGGCGTACAGTTTTGCTGCAGCGGGCGCCGGAGCGGCGTTTTTTCTTTTGGCGGATAAAAACCGGTGGCAGAAGCTGCGGTATGCGGGAGGATATCTACTGGATATTCTTAAGACGGGAAAGATAGAATCTTACCGGCCCCCGTATGAAAAAGAAAGCGTTTTGTTTGCATTTTCTGTTCCGGTTCTTTTTGGAACGGCTGTGGCTTTGCGCCTGGTAAGATGCTGAGAAACGGAGGCGGATGATTGATACAGTTAAATATTGCATTTTTAGACAAGGAAGAGGCATACCTGGAGCAGTTAAAAGGTTATCTTATCCACAAAAACGAGGCGTTTTTCAGGATATGGACGTTTCAAAACGGAGCGGCGTTTTTAGAGGAATGGCAGGAACATACGGCGTTTGACGCTGTTGTAATGACGGAAGACTTTTGGGAGGAATTGGAAGGATACGTTTTGGGCGCAAAAAAAATTTTGCTTTGCGAAGGCGGACGGAGAAAATCCTTAAATGCAGAATTTCATGTGGCAAAATACCAGTCCGCAGAAAAACTTTTCTGTCAGATTTCTGCAGCGCTCTGGCAGGATGAAAAAGAACAGGATTATCTTCCGGAACATACAGCGGAGCTGATAGGCGTGTACTCCCCGGTACACCATGAAAGCCAGATGCTGTTTAGCATGACGATGGCGCAGATTCTGGGAGAAAATCAGACGGTGCTGTATGTAAATCTGATGGAGCACAGCGGATTCTGCTATTTGACAAATGAAAAGGCGTCTGAAGATATCGGAGATTTGGTCTATGGGATGATGCAGAAAGAAAACGATTTTACAGCAGGGCTGCACAGGGTCAGAAAGAAGTATAAAAATTTTGATTATATTCCTCCTGTAGCCAATCCGGAGCATTTGTCGGAAATTTCAAAGGCGCTTTTCGAGAAGCTGTTGATCGCACTGAAAAGCCAAAGCGGGTACGACGTCGTAATGGTGGATTTTGGCATGGTATTTTTGGGATTTGCAGAAATGCTGCCTGTGTTCGGAAGTTTTTACTGTCTTGGAAAAGAAGGGCTGGTAAACAGGAAGCGGATGGAAGAATTTTTGGAATATCTCGGAAAGGAAGGCGAGTATGTGACACAGCATATGAGCCGGCTGCTTCTGCCGGAGCCGGCGGTGTTTACAGCGGAAAAAGGCGTAATGGAAAGCAGCCTGTACGGCGGAATGGGAGACTATATCCGTGGATGCCTGTATGGAGGGGCGGAAGTTGGACGATAGAAAACTGTATTTTGAAATAAAAGAAGCGGCGCTCAGGAATCTGGATAACAGCAGGGAACTTTCCAACCGGGAATTAAAAGAGCATATTGATGAGGAGCTTTTAAAAAGGGATAAGACAGAGCTTTTGTCTTTTCAGAAACGAAAGCAGTATGCGGAAAGTTTATTTGCCGTTTTTCGCAGATTTGGGGTTATACAGGAGCTGATTGAAGACGAGGATGTGACGGAAATTTTAGTCAACGGGCCGGCGCGGATATTTTATGAGAAAGAAGGAGAGCTGCAGTTGTTTTCAAAGACATTTTCCGGGGAAGAGGAACTTTCGGATTTGATTCAGACAATTTGTGCGGGAGGGAACCGGATGGTAAATGAAGCGTCTCCTATTGTAGATACAAGGCTGCCGGACGGTTCCCGCGTCAATATCGTTTTACATCCTGTTTCGCTTGACGGAGCGTCTGTGTCAATTCGTAAATTTTCAAAAAAGCCCATGAATATGGAAAGATTGATGGCATTTGGCTCTATCTCTGAAGAAATTGTATTTTTTCTGGAAAAGCTGGTCAAAGCCGGGTACAACATTTTTGTGTCAGGAGGGACAGGAAGCGGGAAAACGACGTTTTTAAACGCTCTATCGGAATTTATACCAAAAGATGAGCGTGTGATTACGATTGAAGATTCGGCGGAGCTTCAGTTAAACGGAATCAGCAATCTGGTAAGGCTTGAGACAAGGACGGCGGGATTTGAAGGCGTGGAGGAAATCGGCATTCGCACTCTGATAAAAACGGCGCTTCGTATGCGTCCGAGCCGCCTGATCGTCGGCGAGTGCAGAGGGGCGGAAGCGGTGGATCTTTTGAGTGCAAATAATACGGGTCATTCCGGAAGTCTTGGAACCGGACATGCAAACAGCACGTATGACATGATAAGCCGTCTTGAGACGATGGCACTGATGGGCATGGAGATTCCGGTATCTGCGATACGGGGACAGATTGCTTCCGGCATTGATATATTTATTCATCTTGGCAGGCTGCGTGATAAAAGCAGGAAGGTGCTTGAAATTGCAGAATTAAAAGGCATTTTTGCCGGAGAGATCCGTTTAAATGTGCTGTACCGGTTTTGCGAAACCGGAGAAAAAGAAGGGAAGATTCAGGGGAAATGGGAAAAAACAGGAGAGCTTTTTCACAGAGAAAAATGGGAGGCGGCAGGTTTTTAACGTTTTTTCATATGCTGCCCGCAGCGGGGATTTCGATTGTGGGCAGCGGGCTGGCCGCATTTCTGTTTTATGATTCTGTCTTTGGAATGTTCAGCCTGCCGGCTGTATTTGGATTTACCAGAAAGGTTTTGCGGGAATCAGAAAGGAAAAAAAGAAGAAAACGGCTGAATCTGGAATTTAAAGATTATATGTATGCCGTCAGCGGCGCCCTAGCAGCGGGAAATTCCATAGAGCGGGCATTTCTTGCGGGTTTAAAGGATGTGCGTCAGTTATATGGAGAGGAATCCGTTCTTGCGGCCCGGCTTTCTGTAATGGAACAGAGGCTTTTTGTACAGGAGCCGATTGAACATATACTGCGTGATTTTGCGCAGGAAAGCGAAAGCGAGGATATTGAAAATTTTGCGGAAATTTTCTGCTATGCAAAAAGAGGGGGCGGAGATTTCATTCATATCATTGAAGTTTCTGTGGAAAGAATCTGTGACAAGATAGAAGTCGAAGAAGAAATACATACGGTAATGGCGGAAAAGGCAATCGAACAGAAAGTGATGTGTGCAGTTCCGCTTGGAATACTGCTGTTTTTTAAAGTGACGTCCCCTGAATTTATTGGGAAGCTGTATGGAAATCTGCCTGGGGCTTTATTTATGACAATGGCGCTTGCGCTGTATGGCACGGCATTTTTTCTGGGAATGAAGATTATGGAAGTTGAGGTGTGAGTATGGTTTTATGCGGTGTGGTATGCGCAGGGCTGGCGGCTGGAATGGCCGTAATGCGTAAAAAAGCTGTCTGGCAGAAAATACGAAGCCCCTGCATGGTTTTGTTTGTCTTTGGCGTTTTGGGATTTCTGGCGGCTGTTTCGGAAGAAACCAGAGAAAACGGGTTTGAAAATGGGCTGATTGCAAGAAAAGAACCTGGTGAAGGAGAATTGGAAACGGAAGCAAATGTTTATTTTGAGGAAAAAGACGTCCAATATCCGGTTACAGTTACCATAGAGGAACGCAGATACCGAAAAGCAGAGGAAGAAAAGCTGCTTTCTGGGGCGGTAAAAGAAATGAAAGAGACGTTTTGCGGAAAAAATGACTCATTGGAAAAAATTATTTTAAATCCGGTTGTTTCGGACTGTTATCAGGATGGAGCGGTTACGGCGGAATGGACGTTTTCAGAAACGGATGTGATTACGCCTGACGGAGAAATCCGTCCGGAAGCGCTGAAAACGGGACGGCAGAAAGTAGAAGCGCTTGTTTCGTTAAAGTGCGGAAGCAGTGAAATGTTTTATGAATTTGCATTTTGGATTTCGCCTCAGAAGAAGAGTAAACAGGAAGAGATTCTTTTCAAGCTAAAAGAGCAGATTGCCGCCCAGGAGACGACAGAAAAATATGTCAGGCTTCCGGATGAAGTGGACGGGCGGAAAATAGAGTGGAGAGAACCGGCGTCCGGGCAGTCTTTTGAGATTCTGGGACTTGGAGCGCTGGCTGCGTTTGCCGCTTTTTATGCGGCGGGAGAACAGAAGAAGAAACAGGAGCGAAAAAGAAAACAAAAATTGCTGTTGGCTTATCCGGAATTTGTCAGCAAGCTGTCGCTGCTCTTAGGAGCGGGGATGAGCATATCCGGAGCTCTTCGGAAGATGAACGATATGTATCAGAGGAAAAAGAGAAACGGAAAAGAAGAGGAGGCATATGAGGAGCTGTACCGTATGGTTTGCGAAATGGACAATGGAAGAGGAGAGATAAAGGCTTATCAGGAATTTTCAGAAAGATGCGATGTCCAGCCATACCGTAAGCTGGTTGCGCTGCTGATTGCGGGACAGAGAGTCGGAAGCCGCAGGCTGATGGAACGGCTGAATGAAGAGGCGGACAGAGTGTTTGCGGAGCGGAAGAATGCGGCGCGCAGGCTTGGGGAAGAAGCCGGGACAAAGATGCTTCTGCCAATGATGATGATGCTTATAATTGTGATGGGAATCGTAATGGCGCCGGCATTTTTATCCATTTATCAAAAATAAAAGGAATCGGAGGGAAGAAAATGAGGACATGGAAGGAATTTTTAAAAGAAGAAGATGCAAACGGAGTTGTGGAAGTAATATTGATTTTAGTGGTTTTAATCGGAGTGGTTGTGATTTTTCGAAAACAGCTTCAGTCTTTGGTCAAAGATCTGATGCAGTCTGTGGAGAAAAAGGCAAAAGCCGTGGAGTAGCGGGTTCTGTTACCGTTTCTCTTTGTATGGTTCTTTTGGCAATGTCTTCACTGATTCTGGGACTTGTGGAAGGGAGCCGGTATTATGGGTTAAAGGAAGATGCCAAAGAATTTACGGGCCTTGTGCAGGAATCCCTGTTTGCAGGCTATCAGCCGGTATTGGCGGAGGATTTTCAGATGTTTTTTCTGGATGGAGGATTTGGATCAGGGAATTTTAATCTTGCGGCGGCAGAAGATGAAATGCAGGCGCTTTTATACGATAATTTTGCTTTGTCGGGGCGGAGAGACGGGATGAATCTGTACCGTCTTCATATGAGCGGCATAGAAATTACGGAGTATCTTCTGGCTTCAGATGCAGACGGAAAAGTATTTGAAATGCAGGCTGCAAAGGTAATGAAAAAGATAATCGGACAGCGGGCGGCCAGGAAAATTTTGGACAGGATAAAGGAAACGGAGGAAGGAAAAGATGCGAAAAGTCCGGAAGATTCCATAAAAGACGCCGAAGCCGCTCTGGCGCAGCTGAGTGAAGAAAAAGAAAGCAAAGAAGGGGAAAAGGAGCAAAAAGAGCTTCCAAAGACCCCGGAGCCGGAGATGGAAAATCCGATGGAAACATTAAAGAAACTTCGGAAACAGGGAATTCTTGCGCTCGTAATGCCGGCGGGAAAAGCTGTGTCTGAAAAAAGCGCGTCTGTGGATCAGAGTCTGTTAAAACGAAAATTAAACAAAGGGGTTTATAAAAAAGTACAGCAGACGGGCTGGTATGAAAGAATTTTAATGCAGGAATTTATAAAACCTTTTGTGGGAAACGCAGTTATGCCAAAGGAAGACGGCGTACTTTCCTATGGTACGGAATATCTGATCTGCGGCAGAGGAAGTGACAGAGAGAATCTGAAAAAAACAGTAAACCAGCTTCTGCTTTTAAGAGAAGCTTCAAATTTCCTGTATCTGCAGACGGATAAGGGAAAAAATGCAGAAGCTTTTGCCGCTGCCGTGGCAATTGCCGGAATTACTGTTAATCCTGTAATTATTGAGGCGGTAAAACAGGGAATTTTAGCGGCATGGGCTTATGTGGAAAGCATATGCGATGTAAAAACTCTGCTTTCAGGCGGAAAGGTGCCGCCAATGAAAAATCCGTCAAGTTGGAAAACGCAGCTTTCAAACCTGCAGGGGGCCGTTGCACAGGATTGTTCCAAAAGCTTAAGCGGCCTGTCTTATGAAAATTATCTGGATGTTTTGTTGTATGGAAAATCCGTAAAGCAGATTGCATACCGCAGCATGGATTTGATGGAATGGGATATGCAGAAAGAATACGGCTATGAAACGTGTAAAATGGATCATATGATTGTGGGAATGAAGCTTGCGGCAGAGTACGAAGCAAATCCGCTGTTTTCCGGAATCTTTGGAAAAGACGGGGGTTTTTGCTATCGTTTTGCGGAAAAGGCGTCCTATATCTATGATGGAACGTAAATATGCGGATACAAGGAGGCGTCACTTTGACAATAAACAAAATCTCTCTGCTTGTAAAAGATAAAATAATTTCTGGGCATACGGATCAAAAGGCGCCTCCTTGTGTCTGCATGAGAGCGTCTTATATGGTGGAATGCGCGGTTATAATTCCGTTCTTTGCCGGATTTATGGCATTGCTTTTATTCTTTTTTCAGGCGCTTTTGGTGCAGCAGGAAGTGGGAAACGCAATGCTTAAAGCAGGCAGGGAAATGGCGGCTGTTGAATGTGAAACGGACAATAAGCCGGGCGGCGTATTTTTGGCAAAAGCAATGATTCTTTTAAATCTGTCGGAAGATTCGCCGGCAGAACAGTTTGTAAAAGGCGGCAGACAGGGGATTTCAATGGTTCGTTCTGATTTTTCCGGAGATTATATTTCCCTGAGGGCGGATTATAAAATCAAATTTCCCATTGGCTTATTTGGGAAGCTGGATCTTGAAATTACGCAAAAACTAAAGTGCAGAAAATGGACAGGCAAAAAATTAAAAAAAAGCGCGGAAGAAGAAATTGTATTTATTACGAAAAAAGGAAGCGTTTATCACAGAAAAAGGGACTGTACATATCTGAAGCCGAATGTGACTTTAGTGAATGGGGCGTTTCTTGGGGAGATTCGGAATGCGGACGGGGGAAAATATTATTCCTGCATAAAATGTATGAAAAATAAAAATCCGAATAACATGATGGTATATGTTGCAAAGTATGGAGACCGCTGTCACAGCAATCCGGACTGCAGCAGAATAAAACGCACGGCGCTCGCAGTGCGCCTGTCAGAAGTAAATGGCCGGCGCGCCTGCAGCAAATGTGGAAAGGAGTAGTTTATGATACAGTCGTATGTGCTGCTTGGCACGCTGGGAGTGCACAGCATTGAGGATATCAGGCAAAGGAAAATTACTGTGACAATAACCCTGTTTTCCGGGATTTTAGGGATTTTTCTTCATATTTTGTTTCAGAACAGGAGTATTTATGAAATGATGTTTGGCGCAGTTCCTGGAATGTTTATTTTGGCGCTTGGGTATGTGACAGAAGGAAAAATCGGAATGGGAGACGGAGCGGTATTTATGCTGACCGGCCTGTATCTGGGGATTTGGGAAAATCTCATTTTGATGCTTTTGACATTTTTCCTGGCGGGAATCTGGGGGCTGTTCCTGTTTACGGCAGGGCGGAAAAAGAAAACAGAATGTATGCCGCTGATTCCATTCCTGTTTCTGGGATACGGTTTTATGCTGTTTAGATGAGGTGAAAAAATGCGGTATAGAAAAAGAATCAGCCGGAAAATGCGCCTTCAGGCGTCTTATACGGCTGAGATGGCGCTGCTTCTTCCGGTTTTGCTGCTGGCGCTGTTTTTGCCGGTTTTTATGGGATATCAGATGTACGGGCAGACAAAGCGGGCGTCCGTCTGCGGTTGGGATGAAACATTCTGCGCGGAAGACAGAGTGCGGAAGATAAAGTTTGCAGGAAGTGTTTTGGAGGAATTAAAATGATGGAGTACAGGCGTTATCAGGGAAAAAGCTATCTGATTTTAAGCGGGGATGCAGCGGACGCAGACGGGTTTGAATATCCGATGCTGACAGGGAACAGCATTGCTGGGCTTCTTCCGTTTAAAAGGATGAATGCGGATTGCAAGATGCAGTTCTGGTATGATATCAGCGGCAGGCAGTCGTTGGAAGACTGGTTAAAAATCAAGAAAGACGGCGGCGGATTTTTAAAAAATTTTATCAGCGCACTGGCAGAGACTTTAGAGCGGCTTTGCGAATATCTCCTGTACGAAGACGGAATCTGTCTTTCGCCGGATAAAATTTTTGTGAATGTAGAAGGGGATGAAATTCTGTTTTGCTACAGGCCGTTTCAAAAAGAGCCGTTTGACGCCGCCCTGTGCGGGTTTATGGAGTATTATCTGTCTCATATGCAGCATGGAGACAGGGAAGAAATGCAGAAGTGTTATGATGTATATGAAAAATGCCAGCAGAAAAATGCAAAGCTGGAAGATTTGTTAAAAATACTGTTCAGAGAACCGGAAAGAACAGAGGAACCCCCAAAAAAGAACACGGACGAAGAAAGAACAGAAAGTAAATTTTTAAATAAAGAAAGCGCAGGCAAAGAAATTTTGCAGAAACCGGAAAGAAGAAAATGGCGGAGGCAGTTTTTTTTCACAAAGAGATGGAAAAAGAAAGTTTCTGCAGAACCGTACGTGTTTGAGCCAAAAGAATATCCGGCAAAACCGCAGAGCCAGACAGTGTTTCTTGGAAGTGAGACAGAGGAAATCATCGGAGAGCTTAAGTATGAGGGGGACGGAGCCGGAGGTAATTTTAAACTGGAAAAGCAGGTTTTTTTGATTGGAAGCCAACACGGTGAAGCGGACGGGAAGATTTCTGATGATACCGTAAGCCGGACGCATGCAAGAATTACAAAAGAGGAAGGGAATTATTATTTAGAGGATTTGAATTCTACCAATGGAACGTACAGAAACGGAGAAATCTTAACTTATAAAGAAAAAGTCAAACTCGAAAAAAACGACAAAATCACTTTTGCAAAAGAAGCATACCGCTTTGTATAAATGACTTGAAAAAATCCCGGCATTGCTTATAATGGAAAAAAACGAAAAAAGACGAGGGATTTTATGAAGGCTGAATTTCGAATAAAAACCCGGGCGGATATACCGGTCGTTACCGGAGCGCTTGTGGGGATTAATATTGTAATCTGGGTGATTATGGAGCTTTTGGGGGATACGCAGGACAGCAGGTATATGCTGGAATGGGGCGCTGCATACCTGCCATATATTACAGTGGGAGAAGAGTGGTGGCGCATCTTTACCTGTATGTTTCTTCATTTTGGCGCGGATCATCTGATGAACAATATGCTGATTCTTGGGTTGACAGGTATGCGTTTGGAACATACGCTTGGGCATTTGCGTTTTGGAGTTTTATATCTGGCGTCCGGTATGTGCGGGAGTCTGCTTTCTTTGTATGAAGAGATGCATATGGCGGAAGCTTCCGTATCGGCAGGCGCTTCCGGAGCTGTGTTTGGAGTGATAGGAGGGCTTTTGGCCTGGGCTCTTTTAAACAAAGGAAAAGTGGAAGGGCTTTCGGCAAAAGGTCTGGTTGGAATGGCGGCGCTGAGTCTTTATTATGGCTTTTCTGTATCCGGCATTGATAACGCCGGGCACATAGGAGGGCTTGCGGGCGGCTTTGTTTTGGGATGTATTTTTGCTATCCTTTCAAAAATCGTTGATTTTAGGAAAAGAAAACCCTATACTATAGATTAAGATATATTTGAAAGCAGATGTCTTATAAGATGGAGGTTAGCAATGAAAATCAATATATATTATGGTGGAAGGGGTTTGTTGGATGATCCCACGTTGTATGTTTTAAATAAGATGGAAGACGTTTTGAGTGAACTGCGTGTCGAGGTAGAGCGGATTAATATATATGAGCATAAGAATGATATCTATACACTGCCTCATACATTTAAAGAAGCAGACGGCATTATTCTTGCCACTACTGTAGAATGGCTTGGCATTGGAGGCTATATGCAGCAGTTTCTGGACGCCTGCTGGCTGTATGGGGACAAGGAGCTGATGAGTTCGCTTTATATGCAGCCGATTGTCATGTCTACGACTCACGGAGAGCGGGAAGGGGTCCTTACTCTGGAAAATGCCTGGGTTATGCTTGGGGGACAGCCCTGCAGCGGGCTTTGCGGATATGTTGAGGATTTAGTGACGTTTGAAATGAATCAGGAATATACACTGATTATTGAGAAGAAAGCGGAAGATCTGTACCGCTCCGTTTCACAGAAGATAAAAGCTCTGCCAAGCAGCAATCTGGCTATCCGCCAGACTGTGCTCAGGACTCCGTCGATGGATTTGACGCCGCAGGAAAGCGAACAGTTGTCAAAGTATGTATCGAACGACTCCTATGTGAAAAAACAAAAGGAGGATATTGAAGAGCTGGCCAATATGTTTAAAGACATTCTTGGGAAAAACGGTGAAGAAGACGAGGAACTGTATATCAAAGACTTCAAACGCTGCTTTAAACCGGTGGAAGGATTTTCAGCGTCTTATCTGTTTATGATAGAAGGAAGAAAACAGCCGCTGTTTCTGGATGTAAAGAGCGAGGAGCTGGAATGCGGTTATGGAAGCAGAGAAAATATCGGCGTATACGCCAAGCTGGGTTCAGACGTAATGGACAGCATCGTAAAAGGGAGGATGACGTTTCAGCGGGCATTTATGACGGGCATTATGACGGCCAAAGGCAATTTTAAAACACTCCGTATGCTCGATACCGTCTTCGATTTTGAATAAACAGGAATTTTTATGTACAGGGCAGATAGATAGAAAAGGTGCATCCGTCCTGTGGCCTGGAGTCTATGGCGAGGCGTCCTCCATGAGATTCAATAATCTGCCTGCTGATTAAAAGCCCAAGTCCGGTGCCGCCAGGTTTTGTGGTTTCAAGAGGCATGAAGAGTTTTGGCAGATATTCTTCCGGGATGCCTCCGCCGTAATCAACCAGAGAAAAGCGCAGAAAAGATGTTTCACAGCATCCGGTAAAGAGGATAACGCCGGAGCCGTTCATCGCTTCATAGGAGTTTTTTACAAGATTAAAGACGGCGCGTTTCAGCCGGTCGGGATCGATGAAAATTTCCGGCATAGAGGGTTCAAGCTCTATCCTGCAGGAAAAAGCGGAGGAACCAAAAGGAGCCATGCAGGAATGGATCAGTTCCGGAAAAAAGCGTTCCGGAGAAAGTTTTTTGAGATTCAGATCGTTACAGAGACGTGCGGAGGAAAGCTCAATCAGCATATTTTTCAGAGAGCGCACTTCCCGCATGGAATCATTCCAATAGGGAAAAATTTTGATTTCAGGATGTTCTTTTTCCACTAACTGCAGAGAACTGCTGATAAATGTAATGTTGTTTTTGATTTCGTGAAAAATTTTTTGATAATCTTCGATTGTCATATGATTTCCTCCAGTGATTTGCGCGTAGATTTTCTAATAAAATTCGCAATAAGTGTACCACGATAAAAATTGCATTTCAATATAAACAATTATACAAAATTCGACAGAAAAAGGAGAATGTGATATGAGTGAGAGCAGTTGTATTTTTTGTAAGCTGGCAAATGGCGAAATTCCGTCAAATAAAATCTATGAAGACGAAACGTTTTGTGTGATTTTAGATGCGGCTCCGGCGTCGAAAGGCCATGCGCTGATTCTTCCGAAAACGCATTATGCGGATTTATATGAGATTGATTCGGAGGTGGCCGGCAAGGCAATGAAGCTTGCCAAAAAGCTCGCTGTGCACATGACAGAGGCATTGGAATGTGACGGGTTTAATCTTGTACAGAATAACAAAGAAGTGGCCGGACAGACGGTATTTCATTTCCATCTGCATCTCATCCCGCGTTATAAAGGCATGAAGAATGACGATATATTAACCTGGAGACATGAGAATTTTTCAGAAGGTGAAATGAAGGAGATTTGCAGAAAAATAACAGAGGGGCTGCATTAATGCAGCTCCTCTTCAATTAGCCGGAGGATTGTCTGAATTGCATCCATCCGGCTGTTTTGTTTCATTGCATGAATATAGGAATTTTTTTGTCTGGAAACCGTATCCAGAGCATTTAACAGAGTATCCGGCTTCAGATTTTCCTCTTCGATTACATAAGAGAATCCCTGCTTTTCAAAAGATTTTGCATTTAATATCTGATCTCCCCGGCTGGCGGCGGCAGAGAGGGGAATCAGGATATTGGGTTTGCACAAAGCGAGAAGTTCGCAAATGGCGTTGGCTCCGGCCCGTGAGATTACAATATCCGCCAGGGCAAACATGTCTTTGAGCTGCTGGCTGATGTATTCAAATTGTGCATATCCTTTCTGCGCCATGAACCGGCTGTCAAGATTGCCTTTGCCGCACAGATGAATAATCTGAAAATCTTTTAACAAAACGGAAAGCTGTGCACGGATGGCGTCGTTTATGACTTTGGCTCCAGAACTTCCTCCGATTACCAGCAAGACAGGTTTTTCCAGATCAAAATGACAGTAGGAACGGGCATTTTCAGGGTTTCCGGTGAGAAGCTCCTGGCGGATTGGAGTGCCTGTCAGAACGGCTTTTTCTTTTGGAAGGTATTTCATTGTTTCCGGAAAATTGCAGCAGACTTTTTTTGCGGCGGGAATTGCAATTTTGTTTGCGAGCCCCGGTGTGATGTCGGATTCATGGATAATTACGGGGATCCGGCGGATTTTTGCCGCTAAAACGACCGGAACAGAAACGAATCCTCCTTTGGAGAACACAATATCCGGCTTTAATTTACCCAAGAGCCGAATGGATTGTCCGAGACCTTTGATTACTTTGAAGGGATCGGAGATATTTTTAAGATCCAGATAGCGGCGCAGTTTTCCGGAAGAAATGCCATAATACGGGATGTTTTTAGCCTCAATCAGTTCTTTTTCAATCCCTTCATAAGAGCCGATGTATCTGATATCGTAAGAATTTTGTAAAAGACCGGGGAGTAAAGCGATATTTGGCGTGACATGCCCGGCAGTGCCTCCGCCGGTTAAAACGATTTTTTTCATAATTGAGTACCGTTTCCTTTCCTGCTGATACTTTTACTATATTATATTCTGGTGTTAAAATGCAAGAAAAAAGACTTGTAAAAACGAAAAGATACATTAGAATTATAATTAAAAGCAAGGCAAACCTTAGAAGGAGAGTCGCAGTTAGATGCGGGGAAGATATTTTCGGTATATATTTGAAAATCTGGATGGAGGTCTGTTTCATACTGGCAGTATTTATGATAAAGAAAAGCAGAAAATTATAAATTATATATATATGGTTGGAAGCGGATGCCGCAGCGCACTGCAAACGAAGGAGCCAGAAATCTGCATAAACAAAGAGAAAATGCCGGAAGTGACGGATATTTTGATCGTAGGCTCATACAGCGCAAGATATTTAAATATTTTAATTCACATTGTAAAAAATTATAAAATAGGAACAATTATACTGCCCTATCTGGCGCCGATTCAGAGGCTGGTTCTGGTAGAAGAAATGGAAGACTGCGGTATAGCGGGAAAAGATGTGGCAAAATTTCTGCAGGATCCTTTTTTGTTTTTGAAAGAATCCGGTATAGAAAACATCTATTTTTTGTTTGGGAATAGTGCGCCAATCGAAAAAGATCCGGAGGAGCTTGACAGAGGGGTTCATTTTGAGCGGGCGGATTCTGAATCCATGCAGTTGATTTATGAAATGGAAGGCAATGTAATTCCGGTCGTACACGCCGGATATATGATAGAAAACGAGTGGATTTTCTATTTCGGGGTTTATGGACTGGATATACAGATTCTTTCAAATTTTACCAGAGAGTATTTCAGCCATATTGAGAATATTCATAAGATATCTGAAAATGCCAATGAAGACTATACAAGTCAGATGAAGCGCCTGATTCAGGAATTCCGGCGGAAGTTCAGCAATTCTCCAGTAACTACGGTTACCATGTATGAAGGGCCGCTGCATACGTCGCCAGGCGAGAATGACAGCTATATGGTAGAAAAAGAGTTCAACAGGAAAGAGAGGTGCGAGCTTTGGGCAAGATGTCAAAAGGACAGCAGATGCACCTGCTCGATCAGTTGCATTTACGGGAAAGATCATGACAATATACAGCATCACAAAAGAGGAGCGGTAAAACCCAAGTTTGGTATGCTGATGTTTGGAAATGCGAATTTAAACCGGTATTTTTATGAAATAATGAAACGGTATCTGAAAGTGATCCATCAGATTCGCGGGATTGGCGTTCCAAACTGCGGATGCGGAGCAGACTGGAACCATCAGATTCTGGAAGTTTTTAACAGGAAGGACAGAATGTACTGGATTTGCTGCAAACATGACATTACATCGGCCGGGGTTGTAAGCGATATTGTGCTGTCAGCCTCCAATAACCGGTTTTTGCCGGTGGCCGGAGAGTGGGGGTGCTGTCTGTCGGGTTACATCATTCCAAAAGATGAGATGGACTGACAGGGACAATATGTCAAAACTTGCGGCGAAAAGATACGGAGAGACTCTTTTCCTGCGCTCTATTTTTTCTTATAATAAAAACGGAGGCATATTTGTGCCGTCCGTTTTAGAAAAAAGAAAAAGGAGGTATCGTTATGCTGGAGCAAATGATATTGTACATAAGAGAAAACACCCTGCTTGTGTCTTTGGCGGCAGGCGCAGTCACATTATTTTTACTGCTTCTGGTTTTTATACAGGTGACCAGGACAAGATGTGAAGTGCATAAAATCTGCAAGAAAATACAAAAATACCTGGATGTGATTTTCGCGGAGGATGGCTCGGAAGATAAGGCGGAAGAACCTGCAAATGAGGAAGTTTCGACGCCGGTGTATCAGACGCCGGACGAGTGTCAGAAACAGCAGGAGGCAAAAAAGAAAGCGGAAGAGGACGCAAAGCTTTTGATTGATGTGATATCGGAAGTTTTTTAGAGGCAGATATTGAACTATTGAAAAGTGTTTGCTAAAATGATAGCGGATAAAAACAAAAGGACAGATTTCATGGACAAAGGAGTGTGCGTTATGAGCAAAGTTACATTGGATTATTCAAAAGCTGCAGGATTCATCAGCGAAGAGGAAATCGGGTATATGAGCAGGCTTGCGGAGGAAGCGAAAGAGCGGCTTGTATCAAAAAGCGGAGCGGGCAATGATTTTGTAGGGTGGATTGATCTGCCGGAAGAATACGATAAAGAAGAATTTGCGCGCATTAAAAAAGCGGCGCAGAAAATTCAGTCTGATTCGGATGTACTGATTGTAATTGGAATTGGCGGATCTTATCTTGGAGCAAGAGCGGCAATTGAATTTCTGAGACATGGATTTTATAACAACATTTCCAGAGAGGACAGAAAGACGCCTGAAATTTATTATGCCGGAAATAATATCAGCGGTGCATATATAAAAGGACTGCTGGATGTGGTCGGAGACAGGGATTTTTCCATAAATGTAATTTCAAAATCCGGAACGACAACAGAGCCGGCGATTGCATTCCGTATTTTCAAAAAGAAAATAGAGGAGAAGTATGGAAGAGAAGAGGCGGCAAAGAGGATTTATGCGACTACGGATAAAGAAAGAGGCGCTCTGAAAAAGCTGGCGGCGGAAGAAGGATATGAGACATTCGTCGTGCCGGATGATATAGGAGGCCGTTTTTCCGTTCTTACCGCGGTAGGCCTGCTTCCGATTGCAGTAAGCGGAGCGGATTTGGATCAGCTGATGGCTGGAGCGGCAGAAGGCAGAAGATTGGCACTGGATCAGAAATTTGAGGAAAACGACGCATTAAAGTATGCGGCAATCCGCAATATTCTTTTAAGAAAAGGAAAAACAATTGAAGTTCTGGCAAATTATGAGCCAAGCCTGCATTATGTTGCGGAGTGGTGGAAGCAGTTGTACGGAGAAAGCGAAGGAAAGGATCAGAAAGGAATATTCCCGGCTTCGGTGGATCTTACGACAGATTTGCATTCCATGGGGCAGTTTATTCAGGACGGAGCAAGAATTCTATTTGAAACGGTTATGAATGTTGAGAGCGCCGGAGGAAATGTTGTAATTGAGGAAGAAGCGGCGGATTTGGACGGATTAAATTATCTTGCAGGAAAAGACATGGATTTTGTAAATAAGAATGCCATGAACGGGACGATTCTTGCGCATACAGACGGAAATGTTCCGAATTTACTGATTAACATTCCAAAGAGAGATGAATTTTATCTGGGAGAATTGTTCTATTTCTTTGAATTTGCGGTAGGCGTCAGCGGATATTTGCTGGGTGTGAATCCATTTAACCAGCCAGGCGTGGAAAGCTATAAAAAGAATATGTTTGCCCTGCTTGGAAAGCCTGGATATGAGGCGCAGAGAGAAGAGCTGCTGCAGAGATTATAAAATTTTTACATTTATTAAAAAAAGTTGTTGACAAAGAAGATATAGCATGATATTATGATTTAGCTGTCACGAAACAGTGTGGCAGCTAAACAACTCTGAACATTGACAACCAAACAGTGGAACAACCTTGAAAGAATTCAAAGAGAGAACA
>CAJUIS010000007.1 GCA_910586645.1 uncultured Lachnospiraceae bacterium
TCACATCGGGCATTGTCATGGCAGCGTCCTCCGGCGCTGTTCATGCTTTGGACAAACGTAACGCGGCAGGGATTTTATAAATATCTGGCAAGGCTGCTGGATAAGGTAGTCGGCGGAGACTAAAAACTTTCCCTTGTTTCGGCTCGTAAGGGCAAATACAAGGGAAAATACATAAGGCTGGAACACAAAACAGGCGAAACGCCTTGGAAATACAGCATTTTTAGAGGGTTTAACAGATAAACTGGAATTTATTTCTCTTTTTTGCTCATAAGAGAACAACTGATAGCTACAAATAAACCAATTAAAATCCACGGAAATGCTGCTCCTAAAAAATCACTAACCATATTTTACCTCCTTTAAAATTTCGATTTTCCAATATGTCAAATTAGAATTGACAGCGATATTAAATCAATTCCAAAGCTCTTTTATACAACGGGTCTAATTCGCAACCGCAGCTTCCACATTCTTTGTCTGCTTGCTTGATTGCTGATACTAAAGTGTCTTTATCGGCTTTTCCCTCTAACCATTGTTGCGCGGGAATAGATATTAAATCCCAACCAGACGCAACGAATTTCTCCATAATAGATTTTAATTCTTTCACAATGTAGCTCCTTTCAAATAAGCAATTTTCGATTTGTTGTTGCGTTCAGTTTAGCACATTTATAGAGCATCTACAAGATTCCTTGCATGAAAAAGCAAAAAGAATGAATTCTTCACTTGACATTGTGGAAAAGAGCTTCTTGGTTTCAATGAAATGCATGATGAAAATATATCCAGGTAGTGGGAAATGATAATTTTGAAAAAGAAATAAAAGGCAGTTATTGTTTTTACTATATTCAAAAAACAACATAAAATATACACGAAACGCGTTGGAAAGAGCTGTTTTCTGAAAAAGGTTGAGTTTGCCGGTAAGATGAATTATACTATAAAAAGGAGAAGAAAAGTTACAATAGGAGGGGTAATATGGTTAGTGGAAAAAAATTTTTCAAAAAGGTTTTGTGTCTGGTTCTTATATTTATAATGAGCATTGGCGCGATATCCTTTCCGGAACAGAAGGTAAGTGCAGCAGATACAAGAGAGTATACGATTCTGTGTACAGACACAGCGGGAGACCGGGATGCATTTGCATACTATCCGTCAGCGGGTTGGAAAAGAGGTCTGCAGATAGACGAATATTTCACTGCAAAATCCGTACAGACGCAGGTATCTGAAGGCACAGACGCATCGGATATTTATTATACGGTTACATTTTCCGGAACGGGAATTGCATTGTATGGATACAAGGCTAAGGCGCATGGGGCGACGGTAAAGGTTTTTGTGGATGGGGAAGACAAAGGAGACTTTGACAGTTATGCGGCGCAAAGAAGTCCCAGTGACGTCAGGCTTTGGAATATAGCAGGGCTGGATAATGGAGAACATACGTTAAAAGTCCAGGCGGCCGGGGGCAAAAACGCTTCGGCGTCTGACAGCCATATAGAAGTGACGAAAGCAGTCGTGACTGTTCCGGTTGAGCAGGTTCCTGCAACGGATTTCTTCTTTACAGAAGAAACCTGTACGATCCGGGTGGGTGAGTCAAGAGATCTTAAGTATCGCCTTGAGCCGGAAAATGCATATGCTCCGGAGGATTTGCAATTTGCATCCGACGATGCATCTGTGGCGTCTGTGAATTCTTCCGGAAGGATTACGGCAAAAAGCGTCGGTACGGCACATATTACGGCGTCTTCAGAAAGCGTTGGATTTTCAAAGAGCATGGAAGTTGCGGTACTGGAGAAGAAAGAAGACATCGACGCGACGTATGTAGACAGCGGCGACCAGTATCAGCAGAAAGCTTACGCCGGTCTTTTGGCCGGAAAAAGAAAGTTTGGCGAGCAGGTCTGGGCATGGAAAAATGACAGGGCGGTTGCGGAAATCGCAGTAATGAGCAAACAGAAGGCATTGGAAGACGTTACGGTCAGCATAACGGATTTAGAAGGGTTTGGCGCGGTCATTCCAGCTTCTTCGGTGAAGATTTCTTTTGTCAGAGAAGTAAAGGCATATACCGGACATGCCGGATGGTACGCACAGAATAAAGCGGGGACAATGCCGAGCGGGCCAAGAGAATATTTTCCGGAGGTCATTTATTCCGATGATCCTGTCTCCATGGACAGCGAGAGGCTGCAGCTTGTATGGGTGGAAGCCTCCGTTCCGAAAGATGCGCTTGCGGGTATTTACAAAGGCACGATAACCATTTCGGCCGGAAACACTGATGAGACAATAGAGCTTGACTATACGCTTGAGGTTTTGGACGCAGTGCAGCCGGATCCGCAGGATTATGATTTTGACGTTGAGTATTGGAGCCATCCGTACAATGTGGCTTACTATTATGATGTAGAGCCATTTTCAGAGGAACATTTAGGGCTGTTAAAGCAGCATATGGAACTCTATAAAAGCCTTGGCGGTCATGCGATTACGGCAAGCATTGTAGAAGAAGCATGGGGCGGCCAGACGTACGGCGGCGGAAATGAGATTCATTATCCGTCTATGATCAAATGGATTAAGCATACGGACGGAACATGGGAATTTAATTATACGGATTTTGATAAATGGGTGGAATTGAATCTTGAAATCGGAATCGCAGATAAGATTATCTGTTACAGCATGATGCCATGGGATGGCATTGTGAAATATACAGACAGGGAAACAGGCACGGTCAAATCTATGACGGCCAATCCGGCGAATGCCACGCAGTACGCACAGGTATGGCAGCCGTTTCTGGAAGATTTTGTAGCGCATCTTGACGATAATGGCTGGTTTGAACAGACCTATATAGGCTTTGACGAACGATCCAATATGGGAACGGCATTTGATTTGATTGATTCCGTGACAAATAAAGATGGGAATGCATTGAAAAAATCCGCTGCATTTAATGATTTTTCACACAATTTGGGTGTTTTCAACAGGCTGGACTATGCTTCTGTGGGACTTCAGCAGATTCGTGATAACCTGACTCCGTTTAAGCAGCAGATTGTAACAAGAAGGGAAAATAATCAGGATCTTACAATGTATACGGCGACAGAGCATGTACCGAACAGCTTTACAAAGTCAAACCCGGTGGAAAGCTACTGGACGATTATGTATGCCGGTTCGTTAAATACGACGGGATTTTTGAGGTGGGCATATGACGCGTGGGTGGCAGATCCGCTGGAAGAGTCTACGCATTCTTCATTCCCGGCAGGCGATTGTTTCCTGGTATATCCGTCGGAACAGGAAGACGAAGTAAAAGAAAGCAAGTTTTCCCTGCGTCTGGCAAAACTGGACGAAGGCGTCCGCGACATTAATAAGCTTTATCTCATGCGGGAAAAGTCACAGGAGATGGCGGACGGAGTTACGGAGATTTTGAGCCATGTGCAGGGCGACCGTATAAACGATTATGAATACAGTACAATGGAAAAGACAGACAACTGGGGACGTCAGGCAAAATGGCTGACCGAAAACGGAAAAAATTCCATGCTTGCAGATATGAAAACAGTCAAAGAGGGGATTTATGATCTTACAAAGGATTCTATTGCACAGGAATATCCAAGCCGTGTTCAGGAGATAGAACTGAAAAAGCCGGACAGAATGGAATTTGAGCCGGACGAAATTGTGCAGTTTCAGGCTGCAGTGCAGCCGGCGTCAGCGGCAGGTTCTGTTCGCTGGAGCAGCAGCGACGAAGCGGTAGCCTCCGTGGATGAAAACGGATGGGTTACCATGAAAAAAGATGGAAAAGCAACGATTACGGTTTGTTCTTCGGAGAATGCCAACATCGGACAGAGTATGGAAATTAGCGTTAAAATACCCGAAACAAAGAAACCGCTTTTGGAGCAGATAGAAGCCGCTTCCAACCTGAAACAGGGGGATTATACGGCAGAAAGCTGGGCGGCGCTTCAGAAAGCGCTAAAAAAGGCTGAAGAAGTGAGGAAAAATCCGCAAAGCCTGCAGGAGGACATTGACGGAGCGCTCAATGCTTTGAAAGACGCTGTTTCAAAATTGGCGCCGGCGGCAGGCAATTCAGCTCCGGATAATTCAAACAAAGAAGATCCAAATAAAGAGGATCCAAACAAGGATAATCCAAATAAAGATAATCCGAATAAAGAGGAACCCATCAAAAACGGAGGAATTTATGTCGGCGGAAATTATAAGTATAAAATCACAAGCCTTGCGAAACAAACGGCTGAGGTCGTTGGTACGACAAATTCCAAACTGAAAAAAATCGTTATCGGAAAGAGCGTAACGCTTGGTGGAAAAAGCTTTCAAATAACTTCCGTCAAAGCTTCTGCATTTAAAAACAATAAGAAAATAGCAGAGGTTAAGATCGGAGCCAATGTAACGAAAATTGGAAACAGCGCCTTTGAAAAGTGCGTTAAGCTGAAAAAAGTTACTGTTTCAGGTAAAAAATTAACACAAATTGGAAAGAAAGCGTTTGCCGGCTGCAAACAATTGCGTTCGGTTGTTGTAAAAAGTAAGAAAGTGAAGAAAATCGGAACGGGAGCTTTTAAAGGAATTCACAAAAAAGCAGTTGTTAAAATTCCTGGGAAGAAAAAATAAATTTCTAACTTCCGGCAATGAAAAGCCGGGGAGAAATAAATCATACAGGAATCCCTGAAATATCAGGATTTGAGGAATGTTTTAGATATAAAAATGCGGAAAAATAAAGCGCAGAGGGCAGAGGAAGTTAAACAAATGCCGGGAAACAGTGAGAAATGATACACTGTTTCCCGGCATTTTTCATTTTTATCAGCCCGAAATTTTCACACTGGATTTCTGGCCTTTGCCTTTTAATTTCTTTTTATAAGAGCTCAGTTTTGCTTTCGGAACTTTAATCTTTGCTTTTGCGTGAATCCCTTTGAAGGCTTTTTTACCAACGCTTTTTAATCCGGCAGCTTTAATTTTGATGGACTTTAAGTTTTTGGCTCCTTCAAATGCGGATGCTCCGATTGTCTTTACATTTTTGCCAATCGTTACAGTTGTAAGTTTCCGATTGTTTTTAAATGCGTTTTTGTCAATAGCCGTTACTTTATAGCTTCGGTTTTGAATCGTTACTTTATCCGGAACGGTAAAACTTTTATTTGTTTTTTTCAAAGGTTTTTTGAATGTGACCGTTCCGCCGCCTGTATTTGAGGAAGTGACTGTGTATTCCGCTTTGTTTGCAGCGTCTTTGTAGGTTTTCCCTTTTTGCGGAAGACTGCCGCCAGGCGGATTTGTGCCGGGAGGGTTTGTATCAGGCGGAGTGGAGGAAGGCTTTGCAAGCTGTTTCATGGCGTTTTTCAGGTTTTCCATTGCCGTTTTTATTTCCGCTGCAGTTGCATTGCCGTTTTCGTCTATGGCCGTCTGAAATGCAGTAAGAGCCGCCTGAAATACATTCCAGGACTCTGGTGTATAATCATTTTGAAGCTTTGACGACGCTTCTGTTGTGACGGCTGAAATTTCCGGTTTTAAAGGAGCGAAATCTTCTTCAAAACTGCTTTCCAGTTTGACCCGATAAATGGTTTCCTCTGAGCCGTCTTCGGAACGGACAACAACGTTCGCCGTGTCATTTCTGTCTATAGGAAGGATTGTCGCTGCGGCGTTATCTGAAGTTTCCGCCGTAAAAACTGCATTCTCTATACGGCTGGCAATTTTCATCGTGTAGCCGTTCTTGTTGTATTCTCCGGAAACAAAACCTGTTACAGGAGTTCCGTTTACGTTCAGGCTGTTTAACCTGGCCGTATGGTTTGTATCGTATGTAATGCCTGTATTGTAAATTTCACACTCAATGATGCCGACGTAAATCTGTCTTGGTTCAACGGTATCTCCGTAAGGAGTTATGGTAAGGCGCATTGTTTTGGCATTTTGCGGAGAAGCAAATGTGTAAGTCGCCTTATTATTGGAAGGATCGATTTCAGTTGAGGTATAGGGAACCTCTTCATAGGTTTTGCCGTCTTCCGAGAATCGGAATGTTACGCTGGCAGGAAGCGTTACGCTGTCGTCCGTAAAGTAATAAATGTCTGCGCGGCTGATTGTCTGCATTTCTTCCCACTGGAAAATAATCGTAGGCGATGAATTCAGAAGCGCGGAATCCCAGTTCGTCCAGCGCTGCCATCTTCCCTGCGGATCTTTTTGGAGTGCGGATTCTTTGTCGGTAAGTCCGTCTGTAATTGCATCAAGGCTGTCGGAAGCAGGGCTGCAGGTTTCACTCAGAGACGCTTTCGGAGCGATGTTGACAGGATTCGCCTGCGCAGATTCCGCTACCCGGACAGACATTTTTACCGGCATTGTTACGTCATCCGAGATGGACGCAGAGCCGTTTATGATCACGTTGTCTCCTACATTTGTAAAGTCCGACGCGGAAACGTTATCCCAGGTTACGGGGTAAGATCCATAAGAGCGCCCGTCAGGCAAAAGGCCGTTTACAGTTTTGGGCAGGGCGGGCGTAACGCCGGAAACGGTAGCCCGCGAGATGTTTTTCGCGGCTTTTATAATCGGCTTTACCTGTAACACGGCGGTAACGGGAATTTCTTCCGATTCATAAGACGCAACGCCGCTGACAGAATGATTTCCGGGCGTCTGGTATATTTCTTCGTCTACGCTGTCCCATTCCACTGACATAAGAACCTGGCTGCCGTCTGATTTTGTCGCCGTTGCCTCTGTTTCAAAATCTGCCGTTTCGTACATATCGACACTGTAGAACGTTTTCAGATCATGAGATTTTAAATAAACTTCACCCGGGTTGTCTCCAAGTGTGTCGACGGTTACGGTTTTTGTTTCCATTCCTTCGGAATCTATGCGGAGGGAAAAGCCGCCGGAATATTCTGTACTCCGTACAATGACAAGCGCTTTCCCGCTGAATGCCTGGATAGAAGCGGTTTTGCTGTCCGTCAGGACGGATTTCTGCTGGAACTTATCAACTGTGGATGCATTTCCGTTGTCTACGCCGGCAATTTCGCCGTTTCCGTTCAGAGAGAAACGGAGGAGATTATCCGCCTGGCTTGCGAATTCGCCGTTTCTGTCAAGAATATCCACGTCAATGTAGCAAAGGCTGGAGCCGTCTGCCAGGATTTCCGTTTTTTCCGGCGTTGCACGAAGGATAGAGCCTTCGTCGCTGTTTGTTTTTACTGTTTTGATTCCGACTGTGTCAGAAATTTCTTTGCCGTTTGCATCGTATGCTTTTGCGCTTAATGTGCCTGCTTCATAAGTTACGGCAAACTGTGCGGCCAGATTGTTGGAGTCCGTATTGCTCTCTGAATTTTTGGCAGTGCAGTTGTCAGCGTCAATTGCAGTGGTGCGGTATATGCCGTATTCATAGCCGGCGTTTGTCGTAATGGATTCTCTTTGTGCCGTTCCGATTAATTTGTCGTTTAAGAAGAGTTCGACTTTCGCTGCGTTTGAATAAATGTCTACGTCAACTTTTCCGTTTGAAACAACCAGATCGTCTTCGTTCCAGCATCCCGGGACAATGTGCAGCGTCGCAGCGTCCTCTTTCCACTGACTGGTATAGAAATAATAAGAGTCTTTTGGGAAGCCCGCCGTATCGATAATTCCAAAATAAGAGGAATTTGGCATAGCTTTCGGATCTCCGCTTACGCTTCCCGGGCCTGTTCCGTTCCAGTCTGTAGGCTCTCCGATATAATCAAATCCTGTCCATATAAACGTTCCCATCATAAAATCATTGGAAATAACCGGAAGCCATGCGGCCCTCGCCCTCTGCCCCCAGGATACGCAGTGCGTGTCGTATGCCGTGTTCTGGTAATTTCCTGTTTCCGTATGTTTAGCCTTTGAGTAATAGACGCCGCGGCTGTTGATGGAAGACGCCGTCTCAGATCCGACTAGAGGCCAGTCCGGATATTGCTGGTGCACTCTGGAATAAGCTCCAGGAGAATAGTTCAGTCCAACAACGCCGCCTGACTCTGCAAGAAGCATATCTACCTGGGTACGGAGATCGTTTACATTTCCGGCAACCTGATTGTCGCCGTGCGTAATCGGCCTGGTAGGATCGATTGCCTGGATCCAGTCGATCATATTGGAAGTATATTCTTTATACTCATTGACATACTGCTGTACAGTCGTGTCGGGCACGCCGAAATTAATCTCATTTCCAATGGACCACATGATATTGCAGGGATCATTTTTGTCGCGATCAACAAAAGATTCCAGACAGAACTGGTAATATTTTTTGTCTTTGGAACCTCCGAGCAGATGATTGTCTTCACCAAGCGTCTCATTCCAATATGCGCCGAAATCTTTGCTGTTTCCGTTTTTGTGATAAGACCAGCCGTCATAAACTTCGTCCATAACAAGCATTCCAAGCTCATTGCATATCTCAAGGAAATTTCTGCTCGGCGCGTTGTGGCTGGTGCGGATTGCGTTGCAGCCCATTTCTTTTAATTTTTCTACCTGGCGGTAAAGTGCGTCATAGGAAGCGATGCCGCCGAGAGCGCCCTGATCGTGATGCATACATACGCCCTTCATTTTTACCTTATTGCCGTTTAATGAAAAACCGGTGTTGGCGTCATAGTTAAAATAGCGGAATCCAAATTCTGTCGTATAGGAGTCAATTACTTTATTGCCGGATACAATTTCCGTCTGTACATAATATAAGTTTGGATTGTCATAGTCCCAGAGCTTTGGAGCGGTTACAGCCAGTTCCTGCGTCAGATCCGAAGCGGCTCCTGCAGCGATGGAAATATCTCCTTCAGCAGCCGACTTTGATACGACGCTGCCGGCTTTGTCCAGGACAGACGTCCGTACTTTTGCCGAAGCGGCCGCATCGCCGTCGTTTTGCACAGTTGTCTCCACACGTACCGTTACGTCGCCGTTTTTCTGTTTTTCAAGCTCCGGCGTTGTTACATACGTTCCGTTTAAAGCTACATGTACCGGATCCGCCACAGTCAGCGTTACGTCACGGTAGATGCCTGAGCCGGAATACCAGCGGCTGGATGGAAATTCATTGACAGCTTTTACCGCAATTACATTTTCTGTAGTTCCGTCGCAGGTAATCAGATCTGAAATGTCGAATGAAAAATTCGTATAGCCATAGTGGTGTTCTCCAATCTTTGTGCCGTTGATATACACGTATGCATTGTTGTATACGCCGTCAAAGTTCAGAATAACGGATTTTCCGTCATAAGACGAGGGAAAAATAACGTTCTTGCGGTACCAGCCCGTCCCGCCCGGAAGAAATCCGGATTCTGCCTCAAGCTGAACGCCGTTGTGGCTGTAAGCAAAATCCTGCGTGATGCTGAAGTCGTGCGGAAGCCGGACGGCATCCCAGTCGGCATCGTTGTAATTTTTTGCTGAGGCGTCCAGCGCTTCGGTTTCATCCAGCAGAAATTTCCAGTCTTTGTTGAAATTGATTTCTCTGCTTTCTTCGTCTTCAATTACAGCGGCTTTGCCGGCAGGTTCCGCCGATACTGCCGCAGGGGGCATAACGGGACTGCCCAATATAAGCGTGGCGGCTGTTATAATTGAAAACAGTTGTTTCGTGATGTGGTTGTTTTTCATAAGTTACCTCCTTTTTATTTATTGCTGTTATATAAAACGGACGAATCTTCCCCGGAAGAAGCTTCATCAATGTCATGGAGCAAAAGTTTCCGGTATTGGCTTGGAGGAAGTCCGATAATATTTCGAAATAGTTTTGAAAAGTGCTGGGAATCTTTCAGGCCGACCTGCTCTGAAATGCGGGTCAGCGTAAAATCTGTATTAAGCATCAGCTCAATTGCCTGGTTGATACGGTAAATGTTGATGTAGTTTAAAATGGTAAGGTTCATATGTAAAAAAAATATTTTGCTTAAATAGCGGGCGGATATGTTTAAGTGCGCCGCAATATCCGGAATCAGAACTTTTCCCGCATAGTTTTTATGAATATAGGAAAGCGCATAGGAAACATAGCGTATATGTTCCGGAGAATGTATGGCTTCTTCCACATGAAAGGACGGTTCAGACCGCGTCAGTTTTACCAGGTAAAGCAGCAGTTCCGCCATATAAAGGTTTTCCATGGCGGCGGAAAGGAATCCGCCGTCGGCGTGTTCGGATAAAATGCTGTCTGTCAGTGCAGAAATCTTTTCATCCGCAGTCAGATGAAAAAATGAATTGCAGTGAATGTTCAATGCGGTAAAAAAGGATAAAACATGCGGATCGCTCTGTTCCAGATACCATCTGGAAAAAAAAGACGGGTCAAAGTGAATATGGCGGAATGTGCATGTCTGTGACTTTTCCATATAAAAAGAATGTACCGTATTGGGATGAATCATTACGAAGTCTCCTGTCTGAAAAAAGAATGTCCGGCTATTGATCTCCATGGCGCATCTGCCGGAATTTATCAGATAGATTTCAATAGATTTATGGATATGCTTCGCAAAATAATAAGGGTATTCCCTTGTCTGTTCCGAGGCGCTGATAATTGTCTGCGTTCCGAGAAAAACATCGTTTGGCGCAGCGGGTAGTTTCGTCTGCGGCCATTGTTTGGCAGTCATAGAAGTCACCTCTTTTAGTTCTGAATTATACAAAAAATATTGTAAACTGGACGCTATTTAACAAGCAAGTGTTTTAATAAAATGATATAATAAAACAAAGATAAAGTCAATTGTCTTGTATAAAATGATTAGGAGCAATGCAGGTGAAGAAAAAAATTTGTATAATCAGCACAATTGTTTTGCTGGCTGCGGTTGTTTTGGCTGGTGTTTTAGTCAGAGGGGATCGTTTTTCTCTGGAAATTAACGGAAACAAAATTGACAAAGAAGAGTTTTTGGATGCGGTTTCAAGAAGAAGATATGAAGTGACTGCATATTTTACAGGGAAAGAAGGCAGCAGTACAGACGCGGGGTTTTGGGAAAGGGAAATCGACGGGGAAATCCCTTACCGGAAACTTGCGGACGCAGCAGTGGAGGAATTGAAATATTTTCATGCAGTTTACGGGCTTGCCAGAGAAAAGGGGTATGTGGAGGATGACAGCTATGCGTCTTTTTTAAAACGCTGGGAATCGGAAAATGCCTTGAGAAAAGAAAAGATAGAAAAGGGCGAGACGGTATATGGATTATCGGAATATACAAAGGAGCTGTATCTGGAATACGAAACAGATACGATTCAAAAAAGCTATTGCCAGGATTTGGAAAATGAAGGCATAGAAGTGACGGAAGAGGACAGAGAGCTGTATTATGAGGAACATAAGGAATCCTACGAAAGAGAGGATGACCGGACGCTGGATTACATAAAAATTCCCTGGGAAGAAGAGGGGATGAGCGGCAGGCAGGCGGAAGAATCTAAAAAGATTCTGACTTCCATATATAAAAAGATGGATGAGGAGCATTCGCTTTCAGAGCTTGCCGCAGAAAATGCAGAAATATCGCCTTATTTGTTTCATGCAGAGGTTGCCGCTTCGGAGCTTTCCGCGTATTCCCGCAGCATAAACGATGTCCTTTCTTTTGCATGGGAATTAAAAAAAGGGGAATCCACGGCCGTCCTGGAAGAAAACGGATGTCTGTATCTGATTGAATGCATAGAACGGAAAGAAAACGCCCCGGCTTCCATGGAAGAAGTAAAAGATCACATTAATAAAACGCTGAGGGAAAGCAGATATGATGAAATCATAGCAAAACGAGCAGCGGACGCAGCAGTGGAATGCGATATGGAACGTATATACTTTTTTTTAAAAAAGCATATAAATGAATAAAAGAAAGGAGAAAAAATGAGGAAAAGAATGTTTGCGCTGTTATGCGCGCTATTGACTGTTGGAACGGGACTGGATTTTTTTCCTGCTCTTCAGACAGAAGCTGCTGAGGTTTCGGCAAATAAGGTTTATTATATCAGCAGCCTGAATGGAGACAACGGAAAATCCGGCACATCAGAGGAAGAGGCATGGGAAACTCTGGATCAGTTAAAAAAGATAGAACTGCATCCGGGCGATCAGGTGCTTTTGGAAAAGGGCTCGGAGTTTAACGGATATATTCATCTTAAGAATGTACATGGGACTGCAGACGCTCCGATTAAAATCGGAAGCTATGGAACCGGGGAACGGCGTCCGGCGATTCATGCAAATGGACAGGGAATCTGGTATCAGTCTTATGGAGGGACAGTCGACAATAAAAACCACCGTTCAAACGGCTATGTATCTTCCGCCGTTTTGCTCTATGATGTGGATTTTGTGGAAGTAAGCGGATTGGAGCTGACAAATCAGTCGGATGATTTTGAGTTTTTTAAAGGAGCGACGGTGAGCGCATCCGAAATTGACAGCCGGATGGATCGTACCGGCGTGGCGGGAATCGCAAAAGACGGCGGGACGATGGAACACATTTATCTGGATGATTTGTATATTCATAATGTAGACGGAAATATTGAAGACAAACATATGAACAACGGAGGGATTCAGATGAATGTCCTTCCGCCTGCAGAGGAAGCGTCTACCGGAATCGCAAGATACCATGACGTTAAGATTACGAACTGCTATGTCAAAGACGTTTCAAGAGCCGGAATCTGTGTGGGCTATACTTATAATGGAAGCAGATTCGGCGGAAAAGAGATTTCCGACGAGACGGCGAAAGAATACGGGCATACAGATATTCTGATTGAAGGGAATTATGTGCAGAATGCGGGAAACGACGGCATTGTGGCGATGTATGCATACCGTCCGCTGATTCAGAGAAATGTGGCGGACAGGGCGGGAGCGGATCTTGAAATCTATAAGCCGAAAGAGCACAGCGAGTTCTGGCAGCCGTTTTGCGCCGCAATCTGGCCGTGGAAATGCAAAGACGCCATATTCCAGTACAATGAAGCGTTTGATACAGTGGAGAGCCAGGACGGGCAGGCATGGGATATCGATTCTTCAGACGGAACCGTTTACCGGTATAATTACAGTCACAATAACGGGGGCGGATGCCTGATGGTCTGTCTGGAGGAAGCATACCGGGGTACATTCTGCTACAACATCAGCCAGAATGATTTGCGGGGACTGATTGCGCTTGACAGCAATCCAAAAGCAGATATTTACAATAACGTATTTTATATTGGAGGAGACTTAAGCTCCAAATTGTTTATGACGGAAAACAGCTATATCCCAGGAAAAAATTCCTATACCGGGGCTGCGGAACTCAGGAACAATATTTTTTACAATGTCAGCAGCAACAAAAGCGCAGAGGAAGTGATCGTACAGCAGGCCAGGTCATTTCAGAATAATATTTTCTATGGATATGATGGAAAAACGCTTCCGGAAGGGGCGATTACCAGAGATCCGAAATTTGCGGATCCGGGAAAGGCCCCGGCAAGCGCCGCTTTAAACATTCATCAGCAGAGCGTATATGAAGGCTATAAACTGCTGGACGGTTCTCCGGCTATTAATGCGGGCGTATTGGGAGAGCGCAATGCAAAATATGACTTTTTTGGCAATCAGGTAGGGGCGCAGCCGGATATTGGCGTATTTGAATCCGAAACGGCAGAAACAGTTCTCGCAATGGGAGGCGTTTTTGTGACAGTGGAAGACGGCAAGGTGAAAGATGTGCCAAAAGGCATGACGGCCGGAGAGCTTCGGGAGGCGCTCGTCTATGCCAGGGACGTTCAGATTACGTTTGAAAAAGACGGCCAGGAAATGAAGGATGAAGACGAAGTGACGCAGGGAACGGCAGTTGTTCTTGCCAGAGGCTCCCAGACGGCGGAATATGAAGTGCAGCTTGTTAAAAAAAGCGTTTACAGGGATTATGCGCCTGACGATAAAGCCGGGGTTACGGCCGGGAGTGCGGAAGACGGCTCGTCACAATGGACGGATGCATCCAGTGTGACGCCGGCGGCGAACGCTATGGATGGAAACGAGAACACGATCTGGCACACAAAATGGGACGGTACGGCGCAGTCTGACGTATGGATTCAGGCAGATCTTGGCGACGTCAGGAAAGTGGCCCGTTTTACTTATGTGCCAAGGCAGAGCAATGATACCGGGATTATTACAAAATATAAAATAGAAGTCAGTCAGAACGGCAGTCAGTGGACAAAAGTGGCGGAAGGCGCATGGGATGCGGATTCGGCAACAAAATACGCTGTATTTGACGAAACAGACGCACGGTATGTAAAACTGACGGGAATTGAATCACTGCCGATGAACGGGCAGAAACCTGCAGGCAGCGCTGCGGAAATACGCATTGGATATCTTGCCCAGGCATTGGAGGATTAGAAAGGAGGCCGCTATGAAGAAAAAGAGAATCACAGCAATTGCGATGGCTGCAGCGCTCTGCCTGTCAGTGATTTGTCAGACAGACGTCCGGGCCGCCGCGGCTGCGTCAGACGCGGAAGGGACGACATACTATGTCAGTACGATTCATGGAAAAGACAGAAACGACGGGAAGAGCGAGGACGAACCGTTTTACAGCCTTCAGAAAATCAACGATCTGCAGTTAAAGCCGGGGGATAAAGTCCTTTTGGAATGCGGCTCCGTATTTACGGACGGATACCTGCATCTGTATGGACAGAGCGGAAGCCCGGAAAATCCCATTTTAATTGATCAGTATGGAAAAGGGGCGGATCCTGTAATTCAGACGAACGGGCAGGGCGTATGGTTTCAGAATTATGGAAAACAGTTAGATTCGGCGACGCACGTATTCCGGGGCTATGTATCGTCCGCAATTCTGCTGTATGATACGGAATACATTGAAATCCGGAATCTTGAGATTACAAACGGCAAACCGGAGATTGAGACGGAGTATAACGCGGCTGATGTTATGAACCGCACCGGCGTTGCCGCAGTGGCGCAGGATAAAGGGACGATTGAGCATATTTATCTGGACGGGCTGAATGTCCACGACGTCATTGGAAATGTTTATGACAAGCATATGAATAACGGAGGCATTTATTTTACGGTATTCCAGCCGCATAATGAAACGGAAACGGGGATTTCCCGTTATGACGACGTCAGGATTGAAAACTGTTCGGTAATCCGGACGAACCGATGGGGAATTGCAGTCGGCTATACGGCGTATCATCACAAATTTACAGGGAAAGAGATTTCCGACAGCAGTATCCGGGAATTTGGCGCTACCAATGTAGTGGTCCGGAATAACTATGTAAAAGATTCCGGCGGAGACGCCATTACGATGATGTACTGCGACAGGCCGCTTGTGGAATATAACGTATCGGACGGCGCGGCGCAGCAGATCAATACGACAGACTATGTCAACCAGGGCAACAGGGGAGGAAGAGTCGCAGCGGGCGTCTGGCCGTGGAAATGCAAAGACGCTGTATTTCAGTATAATGAAGTGTTTGACACGAAGAACGGCGTAAATGGAAACGGCGATGCGCAGGCATGGGATGCGGATTCCGGCGACGGCACGCTGTACCAGTATAATTACAGCCATGGAAATACAGGCGGATGCGTGATGTTTTGCTATCCGCAGGCATACCGGAATACGTTCCGCTATAACATCAGCCAGGGTGATTTGATGGGTATGCTGGATGTATCCAGCAATCCGGACGCGCATGTATACAACAATGTCTTTTATATAGAAGAGGGAGTGGATTTTCTGCGGGCGGATCATGCGAATGGAAATGCGAATGTGGAAAATAATATTATTTATTATGCAGGCGCATCTCCGAAGACAGAAACCTGGGTGAGAAACGCAGATAAACAGAAGTATTCCAACAATCTTTATTATAATTACGCCAACACGCCGGAAAGCGATACGGCTGCGGTTGCGGCGCCTTTGGGAACGGAAATTTTTAAGAATGCGGGAAGCGCTCCCGTTTCAACGGACGGCGCGGTAAACCGGCACAGCAGTCCGGGTATAAAAAGCGTGTTTGACGGATATCGTCTCACGAAGGATTCTCCGGCAAGGGGGGCGGGAAAACAGATTACAGATGAATCCGGGAAAGCAGTTGAAAAAGACTTTTTCGGAAATGATTTGACAGATACGGAGATTTTCGATATAGGCGCGCATCAGTTTAAAGAGGACGAAGGAGATCTGATTTTGCCTGCGCCTGAAAAAGTGGAAGCGTCAGAGATTACAGAGGATTCTGCCGTGATCCGCTGGCGGGGGATTTCCAGTTTGCTTGGGGTTATAGGCTATAAGATTATGAACGGCGGCGCGGTTCTTTTGGATGTGACGGATTTGCAGGCGGCAGCGGATGAAGAGCCTGGAATGCTTAAAGTGCAGCTAAAGAACCTGGAGCCGGGAAAGACATACGGGCTGTCCATCGCCGCATACGATGAAAACGGGATTAGCTCTGGTTCGCAGGAATTTACATTTACAACAAAAGAAAAGACAGTTGTCGAGGAACCACCTAAAGAAGAGGAACCTAAACCAGATGTGAAACCGGACATAAAGCCGTCGCCGTCTTTGAAGCTTGATAAAACAAGCGCTGTAATTTATACAAAAGGAAGCAGGAAAGTGACGCTGAAAGCAGAAGCGCTGCATATAAGCGGAGCCATAACCTGGACTTCTTCCAAGCCTTCTGTCGCGTCGGTGGCAAATGGAACCGTAACGGCAAAGAAAGCGGGAAAGACCGTGATAACGGCTCAAATCGGAGGATATAAAGCGTCGTGCAGCATTACGGTGAAAAAACCGTCTTTGAAAGTCAGATCGTCAGTAACGGTGAAAAAAGGCAAAAAAGTGAAACTGAAGGTTAAAGCGACGCCTTCCGGTAAAGTGACTTATCGGAGCAGCAGCAAAAAAACGGCTTCGGTAAATGCAAAAGGCATAATCAAAGGCTTGAAAAAAGGAAGATGTAAAATCACTGTAAAATGTAACGGAGTAAAGAAAACAGTAAAAGTAAAAGTGAAATAGCCGGAGAAAACAAGAAAAACTGCGCTGCGGCGGACAGATCAGAGCGTTCCCAAGGTCTGTCCGCCGCAGTCTGCAGCCTCTGAAACAGTAAAAATTTATGGTTTCTTTACGATTTATAAATATTTTTAAAAAAAATTTTAAATTTTACTTGCATTTTACAAAATGATCGTTTATAATTTACTTCGTTGTTAGAAAAGTAAATCAAATGCGCCATTAGCTCAGCTGGAAGAGCACCTGACTCTTAATCAGGGTGTCCAGGGTTCGAGCCCCTGATGGCGTACTGAGAAGCACTGATTTTGCGGACGCAAGAGCCGCGGGGTCGGTGTTTTATTTTAGGAAAACAAAAGCGGAGGAAAAAAGATGGCAGAATTGAAAGCGGTGATATTTGATCTGGACGGGACGCTGCTGGATACGCTTGAAGATTTGACAGACAGTGTAAATGAAGCGCTTTGCGCCTACGGGCGTCCTGTAAAAACGATCCGGCAGATACAAACTTATGTGGGCAACGGGATTCGAAATCTGATGGAGCGCAGCGTGGAAGGCGGAGAGGCGGATCCTGATTTTGAACATATATTTCAGGCGTTTCGCAGGAGCTATCAGGAAAACTGCAGGAATAAGACAAAGCCGTATGACGGAATCACAGAGCTTCTGCGGACGTTAGAATCAGACGGGAAAAAGATGGCTATTGTATCCAATAAAGCGGATTTTGCCGTAAAGGAGTTAAATGAATATTATTTTAAAGAGTTTGGCATGACGGCCATCGGAGAACGGGAAAATATAGCGAGAAAACCGTCTCCGGACACTGTGCTTGAAGCGTTAAAAGAGTTAAACGTAAAGCCGGAGGAGGCCGTTTACATAGGGGATTCCGAAGTGGACGTAGAGACTGCAAGAAACGCCAAAATACCCTGCATCAGCGTCCTGTGGGGATTTCGGGAAAAAGATCTTCTCCTTTCGCATGGTGCAGAGTATTTTGCAAGACGCCCGGACGAGGTGCCGGGACTTTTAAAGAACATACCGGTTTAAAGACAATTTAAAAAGTCGCAGACTTCCCGGAATGAACGCCGGATGCAGCAAATTTTTTTGGGCAGGCAGCGGTTTTTGTAGAAAAAACGGCAGCAGCGTCTGTGACGGCTTGCATGGCAGCATGATTTACGGCCCATAAAACCCCCTCTTTGCATGAAAATTTATCATATTTTATGCAAAGAGGGGTTCTTTTGGTTCATCGGGAAGCGATTAGTTTACAAATGGGATTGCCCAGGGCGGAAAATTTTTTTTCGTATTCCGTCATTACATTGCCTGCATTCATGGAATCGTCATGGTGCAGATCGTAGGTAAAGGAGCAGAGCTTTAAACCGGAAGCTTTGACTTCTTCCAGAGAAAAATCAAACAGGTTCCGGTTGTCTGTTTTAAATTCGATCCGGCCGGAGGGAGAGAGAATTTTCTGGTAGAGGTTTAAAAAAGTCCCGGAAGTCAGACGGCGTTTGGCGTGCCGGTCTTTGGGCCAGGGATCTGAAAAGTTCAGATAAATGCGAAAAACTTCTTCAGGGGCGAAAACTTCGGAAAGAAGAGCCGCGTCCATACAGATAAACCGGATGTTTTGAAGCGGTTCGTTTTCCATTTTCTGAACGGCGCGGATCAAAACGCTTTCATAGCGTTCGACGCCGATATAATTCACATTGGGATTTTGCCGGGCAAGACGGATAAGAAACTGCCCTTTTCCCATGCCGATTTCAATGTGAAGGGGATTGTCATTTAGAAAAACAGAATTCCAGTTTCCTTTTATGCCTTCAGACGGCATTATGCAGTACGGGCTTTGGGATACGGCTTCTTTTGCTCCTTTTATATTTCTTAAACGCATAGAAATTTCCTCATTTCGTGATAATATAGTATCTCAATTATATACAAAATATAAGATAATGCAAATTATTATTGCGAATCACAGGACGTAAGCTTATACTATAAGTTAGAAAAAAGAAAAATTACAGATAAGAGAGGTATTCCCTTGAAACGATACAGAAAGATAATGTTTTTTTGCAGTGTGGCTTCACTTCTGATCCTGTCGTCTGTAAGCCCCGCTTTTGCAAAAAAAAGTAAAGCCGGGGCAGACCAGTACTGGCCGGCCGGGCCGGAAATCGTATCTGCGTCAGGCATTGTCGTGGAAGCGGACACAGGGACGATTTTATATGAAAAAAACAGTCTGCAGGCGCATTATCCGGCCAGCATCACAAAGATTCTTACGACGCTTCTTGCAGTGGAAAACAGCAGTATGGATGAAGTCGTTACATTTTCTTATGATTCTGTCCATAAGACGGAAGGATCCGGAATCGCGAGAGACGTAGATGAACAGATGACGATGGAACAGTGCCTGTACGGCGTGATGCTGGCTTCTTCCAATGAATGCGCGTATGCGGTTGCGGAACATGTTGCGGGAGGCAGCATCGATGTGTTTGTTCAGATGATGAACGAACGAGCCGTGCAGATTGGATGTCAGAATACCCATTTCACCAACTGCAACGGTCTGCCGGACGAACAGCATTATACCAGCGCTTACGATATGGCGCTGATCGCAATGGAGGCATATAAAAATGAAACGTTCCGCATTATATGCGGAACAAAGACGTACACAATTCCGTTTACAAATAAGCATACGGATGAGGAAACTTATTTACAGAATCATCATCAGATGCTCTATCCGTACCGAACCAGAAAATATCTTTATGACTATTGCATCGGCGGAAAGACCGGATATACAATAGCTGCAAATAACACGCTTGTCACTTATGCGGAAAAAGACGGAATGACGCTGATCTGCGTCGTGATGAATGCGCCAAGCGGGCATTACGACGATACAAGGGCGTTGTTCGATTTTTGCTTTGACAATTTTAAACAGGTAAGCGCGGAGGAAAATGAAACCTCATATGCAAAAAAAAAGCCGGAGGACAAAGGCGCGCTTGGAAGCTATGAGCCGTTTGTGGCTCTGGATCCCGCAAGCAAAATCATCCTTCCGATTACGGCGGAGTTTAAAGATGTAGAATCAAAAGTTGAGTATGACAAGAAGGACGCAGACGTCCTCGGAAGCATATATTATACGTATGCTGACAGGGCGGTTGGCAAAGCGGACATTACGGCGACCAATGCCAGAGTGGACACATTTGAATTTCAGGAGGAAAAAGACACAGAGGTTCCTTTGGAGAATGAGAAAAACGGGAACGAAGGAGAAAAGGCAGAGACAAAAAAAGCCGTCCAGGTGGATATATCGTTCGTTTTTATGATTTTATTCGGTATTTTGGGAGCTGCGGCAGCGATTTTTCTGATTTGGAAGTTTATAGATAATTTTTACAACATTAAGCGGAAGCTCCGCATCGGAAACAGGAGTAAGTCGCCTTATAAAACGATCAAACGAAATAAAAAGTGGAAGAGTCACCGTAAATGGTTTAAATAACAGATAATGGGGCGGGAACGGCATGGAAAAAATAATACACGGCGGGAAAACGGAATATGATTTAGACGGGCGGGAACGTTTCGAAGAGGAGCTTATTTTTAAACTGTTTCCGGATGCTGTGATTTGCCTGGAAAGCGCGCTTCATTATCATCATTATATCGACAGAAGGCCCTATGCGTGGCACCTTGCGGTGGCGGAGAATGCTTTAAGGGACAGGTTTGACATACAGTATCCGGTGATTGTCCCCTATTATACGGAACCGGAGACATTGGAACTGGGCGTGACGGAGACTGCGTTTGCGTCCGGCAGGATGAAGATTTATACAAAGGAGCGCACCGTCTGTGATTGTCTCAAATACGAAGAGAAGCTGGAACGCGATCTGTTTAAGCGCGCTCTGATTTCATATATCGCAGACAGCGAAAAAGACATTGCGGCACTGCTTGAAATTGCAAAGGAACGAGAGGTTTTGCAGAAAGTGCAGAATATGATCGGCGTGTGGCTGTAATGAAAAACGAACGGTTAAGTTATGAATTGATTCAGGAAAAATCAAGAGAAACAGGGATTTCGTTTTCAAGTCTTCTTGGCGGAGCGGCGCTGGAAGAAACGGTCCGCAGAATCAGTGAATCAGAGTTTGGAACCTGGCTCTGGCTTAAGAACAAAACAGTTCTGGGTGAAAGCCAGTATCAAAGGAAACTGATTTTGAATCTGGAATATGATTATGCCATGCCGGAATCAGAAAAGACGCAGGACGCGCTTTTGACGGAGCTGGCGGAAGAGCTTTTTCAGAGCGCGTTTGCGAAGCGCGAAGATTACGGAGCCGTTTTTCTTGAGGAGCACAGGCTTTTAAAACGGTATCTTCAGATACAGCTTGCGGTTTGGATTGATGGAATGCGGGCGCCTGTTACCATAAAAATCTATCCGAATTCAAGAGAGGGAAAAATTCCAAAAGAGGAAGAATTTACTTATATGATGTTTCCGGCAGTTAAGGTATCCTATAAGAGAAGCCCGGCGGAAGATCTGCTGCTGGAAAAATTTGCGGAGATTTTTACGAAGCTTGAACTGCTGCAGGATCTTGGCGCTTATTACGACATATACTTCCTGCTTGGCGAAGAAGGCATTGACGGCAGGAGAATGAAAGAGCGGCTTTTATGGCAGTGTGAAAAGCTTGGCATTCCGAAGGAGAAAAAACGGATAGAGCTGATAGCGGGGTATCAGACGTATCCATATATGAAGAAAAGATGGGAATCTTATCTTTGTTCCATTTGCCGTACAGAGCCGTCCTGGGAGCAGGCGGTGGAGCGTTTTTTGCAGTTTTTTGAGCCTCTCTGGCAGGCGGTGACGGAAGACGGCGTATTTTTTGAAGACTGGATGCCTGAATTGAATCGTTTTTTATAAGGAGAGAGGCTATGCTGGATTTTAAACTGGAAAGCTACGCCAGGAGCGATATCTATCCGTTTCATATGCCGGGACATAAAAGACAGCCTGTTTTTGCGATGGATCCTTATGCTGTGGACATTACGGAGATTGACGGTTTTGACAACCTTCACGCGCCGGAGGGCATTTTAAAAGAAGCGCAGGAGCGGGCGGCCAGGCTTTACGGCGCAGGGCGCAGCTATTATCTGGTAAACGGGAGCACATGCGGGATTCTTGCGGCAATTTCTGCCGCCGTTCCTTTTGGGGGCGGGATCCTGATGTCGCGAAATGCGCATAAGTCCGTATATCACGCGGCATATCTTAGGCATCTTTCTGTGGAATATTTAAATCCCTGTATTACACAGACAGGGATTCAGGGAGCCGTCCCTGTGGAAGAAGTGCGGCGGAAATTAAAAGAAAATTCTGATATCTGCGCAGTTCTCGTTACGTCTCCGACTTATGAAGGAGTGGTAAGCGACATCGCGGCAATTTCTGCCGCTGTGCACGAATACGGCATTCCGCTTTTGGTGGATGAAGCGCATGGAGCGCATTTTGGCTTTCATCCGGCGTTTCCCCAGACAGCCGTGCGGCTTGGGGCTGACGCAGTCATTCAGAGTATGCACAAGGTTCTCCCGTCTTTGACGCAGACAGCGCTGCTTCATTTGAATTCTGACTATATCCTTCCGGAAACGGTTCAAAAATATCTCTCTGTTTACGAGACAAGTTCCCCGTCTTATGTGCTGATGGCGGGAATGGAAAAATGCATCCGGCTGTTAAAAGAAAAAGGAGAGGATCTTTTTGACGCATACGCCGCGCGGCTTTTGAAGTTTTATAATGAGACAAAACAGTTAAAAAAGCTTCATGTTATACAGAGAAAAGATTTTTTTGGAGAAGAGATCTTTGATTTGGATCCGTCCAAAATTGTAATTTCAGCAAAACATACAAAACTGGATGGAACGAAGCTTTTTCAAAGGCTGCTTTCGGAGTTTCATCTGCAGATGGAGATGTCCTGCGGATTTTATGCGCTTGGCATGACAAGCATTATGGACAGGGACGAAGGCTTTGACCGTCTCTGCCGGGCGCTTTGGAAAATAGATTCGGATGTTTCTCCCGCAGAAGAAGAGGAGCCCGGGCGGCTGGTTTTAAAGCTGTATGCGCCAAAGGAAAAGAAACTGGAATTGTACCAGGCAATGGATCTTCCGGTGGAAAAGATCCCATTTGATCAGGCGGTGGGCAGAATTTCCGGCAGTATGGTAAGTATATACCCTCCGGGGATTCCGATTCTTATTCCGGGTGAGAAAATAGATTCGGATTTTATAAAAAATATCCGAAAAAGCATTTTACATCATCTGAATCTGCAGGGAATTGCCGATATAAGAAATGAACAGATAAACGTTGTCAATTTTAAGAAAATGTAATATACTTTAAGCGGCTGTTTGGAAAAGGCGCGCCGCTACGGGCGTTTCAGAGGAGCTATTTATGGGAAAAATTTTTTGTATCATAGGGAAGAGCTCTTCCGGTAAAGATACGCTTTACAAACAGATTTTAAAAGACGGCGCGCTTGGGCTTTTGCGCATTGTGCCGTATACGACAAGGCCCATCCGTTTTGGAGAGACGAACGGGATGGAATATTTTTTTACGGATGAAAAAGGGCTTTTGGAATTTCGCAGGATGGGCCGGGTAATTGAAGCCCGCTCTTATCAGACGGTGCATGGCGTCTGGAGCTATTTTACCGTAAATGACGGACAGATTGATTTGGAGAAGCATAATTATTTAATGATAACGACGCTGGAAGCATACGTTAAAATCCGGGATTATTTTGGGTTTTCCGCAGTCTGGCCGGTTTATATTGAGGTGGAGGACGGCGTCCGCCTGCGCCGGGCGATTGAGCGGGAAAGCAGGGAAGAAAAGCCGAAATATGCGGAGCTGTGCAGAAGGTTTCTGGCGGACGAAAAGGATTTTTCAGAGGAAAAGGTAAGGGCGGCGGGAATTGACAGGGTTTTTCGGAATGAAGATCTTTTGGAAACGCAGCGGGAGATTACGGAATATATCCGTAAATTAATGCAAATATAAAGGAAGTGTATGGGATGGAAATAAAAGTAAATGAAATGACGCCCGCAGCGGCTGTGGATACCGCCGTAAAGACGCAGCAGGCCGACGGAAGCTTCAAATTTACACTGACAAGCGCAATCGGGGAAGCACAGCTTCAGGAACGGCTGAATACGCTTTTAAATGAAATTACGACGCAGGGCGAGCGGATTGCGCAGCATATGGATATCCGGGATATGAAAAAATACCGGGGGCTTGTGAAAGATTTTTTAAATGAGGTAGTGAACCGTTCCCATAAATTTTCCAGAGAAAACTTTCTTGATCGCAGGGGAAGGCACAGAGTCTACGGAATTATCCGGCTGGTGGATGAAACGCTGGATGAGCTTGCCGGAGAGCTTGTAAAAGATGAAAAAGATCATCTTGGCATATTGGAAAAGATTGGTGAGATTCAGGGGCTGCTATTGGATATTTTTACATAAAGGGGTATGCAATGAAAGACTTTTCAAAAATTATCGGACATGAAGACATAATAGAATATTTTCAGAATGCGATTGCGCTGGACAAGGTGAGCCATGCCTGCATTTTAAACGGGCCGGACAAATCCGGGAAAAAAATGCTGGCGGAAGCTTTTGCGGCTGCGCTGCAGTGTGAGAGGCAGGGCAAAAGCCCCTGCGGAGTTTGCCGGTCCTGTAAGCAGGCGGACAGCGGGAACCAGCCGGATATTATCTATGTGACCCATGAAAAGCCGAATACGCTTAGTGTAGAGGATGTTCGAAGACAGATAAATGACGACATTGTTTTAAAGCCCTACGGCAGCAGGTATAAAGTCTATATTGTGGACGAAGCGGAAAAGATGAATGTGCAGGCGCAGAACGCGCTGCTGAAAACGCTGGAAGAGCCGCCTTCTTATGCGGTGATCCTTCTGTTGACGACAAATGCGGACGGGTTTTTGCTGACGATTTTGTCAAGATGCGTGCGGCTGGATTTAAAAGCGGTCAGCGACGCCAAAATCCGCGCATTTCTAATGGAAGAAGAAAAGATTCCGGATTATCAGGCCGATCTCTGCGTGGCGTTTGCACAGGGAAACACAGGCAAGGCGGTCTGGCTTGCCCGGTCGGAAAATTTTAACGGAATGAAAGACGAGGCTTTGCGTCTGATAAAGCGTCTGGATGACATTGAGCTGCATGAGATGATGCGTGAAATAAAAAAAATTGCCGACTATAAACTGGAAATTGAAGATTATCTGGATTTGATGATGGTGTGGTACCGGGATGTGCTTTTATACAAAGCGACGGCCGACGTCAACCGGCTGATTTTCCAGGATGAGATTTATGATATAAAAAAGGCGTCAAGCCACAGTTCTTACAGCGGAATAGAAGAGATTTTAAAGGCGTTGGAAAAGGCGAAAGCCCGTATCCGCGCAAATGTAAATTTTGAGCTTTTGATGCAGCTTTTATTACTGACAATAAAGGAGAATTAACATGACGAAAATCGTTGGAGTCCGGTTTCGCAACGCCGGGAAAATATATTATTTTGATCCGGAAAATCTGAATATAGAAGCCGGGAACCATGTGATTGTGGAGACGGCGCGGGGAGTGGAGATGGGAACCGTAATTTTGTCTCCAAGAGAAGTGGAAGACGATACGGTGGTACAGCCGCTGAAAGCGGTAATCCGTATCGCAACTGAAGCCGATGAGAAAACAGTAATGAAAAACAGGGAGAAGGAAAAAGAGGCGTTCGTTATCTGCCAGGAGAAAATTGCAAAGCACAATCTGGAAATGAAACTGGTGGAAGCGGAATATACGTTTGACAATAATAAACTGCTGTTTTATTTTACTGCGGACGGCAGGATTGATTTCAGGGAGCTGGTAAAGGATCTTGCGGCGGTATTCCGCACCAGGATTGAGTTAAGGCAGATTGGCGTGAGGGATGAGACGAAGATTCTGGGAGGAGTCGGCATCTGCGGCAGAGGGTTGTGCTGCCATACGTATTTGTCCGAGTTTATTCCCGTATCCATCAAAATGGCAAAAGAGCAGAACCTTTCTTTAAA
Source organism: uncultured Lachnospiraceae bacterium (assembly GCA_910586645.1). Taxonomy (GTDB): domain Bacteria; phylum Bacillota; class Clostridia; order Lachnospirales; family Lachnospiraceae; genus Roseburia_B. The sequence continues at coordinate 25,709 of CAJUIS010000007.1, forward strand.
TCCATCCAAAATCTCAGGCGTCTGCGGAAGGCTGATGTGCTGTCTTAAGAACGAGCAGGAAACGTATGAATACTTAAACAGCCGTCTGCCAAGCGTCGGGGATGCAGTGACGACGCCGGAAGGCTTAAAGGGAGTTGTGCAGAGCGTCAATGTCCTGCGTCAGTTGGTAAAAGTCGTCGTGGAGCTTGAGGACGAAAAGGAAGCCAGGGAATATAAAGTAAAGGAATTGAAATTCCGCACAAGGCGCAGGAAAGACGTAAAAGTTTCCGCCGCAGAGTTAAAGGAACTTGCGGCTTTGGAAGATAACGGGGGAAAATCCAAAATTGACGACGGAAATTGAGATAAAACCGAAGGAGCGTCTGGATGAACTGCACCGGAATGGATATTTTATCATTCAGAATCCGGAGAAATTCTGTTTTGGCATGGACGCTGTGCTCCTTTCGGGTTTTGCAAAGGTGAAAAAGGGAGAAAACGTTTTAGATCTTGGGACGGGGACAGGCATTCTGCCGATTCTTCTGGAGGCAAAGACAGAAGGAAGGCATTTTACCGGGCTTGAGATTCAGGAAGAAAGCTCGGATATGGCGGCAAGAAGCGTGAAACTGAATCATCTGGAAGAGAAAATCGATATTATAACAGGCGATATAAAAGATGCTTCTAAGATATTTGGAGCATCTTCTTTTGATGTGATTACGACAAATCCCCCGTATATGATAGGGGAGCACGGGCTTTCTTCAGCAAGTGAGGCGAAAAAGGTTGCAAGGCATGAGGTTTGCTGTACCTTAGATGATGTGCTTCGGGAAAGCGCAAAAATTTTAAGGCCGGGCGGAAGGTTTTATATGGTGCACCGTCCGTTCCGTCTGGCTGAGATTATGGCCAAAATGGTTTCATACGGATTGGAGCCGAAGCGTATGCGGCTTGTCTATCCGTTTGTGGACAGGGAGCCGAATATGGCGCTGCTTGCCGGGATACGGGGAGGAAATTCGAGGATCACAGTGGAAAAACCGCTGATTGTATATAAGGAGCAGGGGGTTTATACGGATGAAATTTATGAGCTTTACGGGTATTAAAAACAGTCTGAGCTGCCCATGAAAGCCGGAAGGAAGAAGGGAGAGGGATGCGTATGGCCGGGATGCTGTATTTGTGCGCGACGCCGATTGGGAATCTGGAAGACATTACATTTCGGGCGCTTCGCATTTTAAAGGAAGCGGATTTGGTTGCGGCGGAGGATACGAGAAATTCGATCCGGCTGTTTAATCATTTCGATATTAAAACGCCGCTTACAAGCTATCACGAGCACAATAAGACGGAAAAAGCATACCAGCTTATTGAAAAGATGCGAAAAGGACAGAATGTGGCTCTTATTACGGACGCCGGAATGCCGGGAATTTCAGATCCGGGAGAGGAGCTGGTGCGTCTCTGTCTGGAAGAGGGGATAAAAGTCACGGCGCTTCCGGGGGCTTCGGCCTGCATTACGGCGCTTGTGATGTCGGGACAAAAGACAAGACGGTTTTCCTTTGAAGCGTTTCTGCCTCGGGATAAGAAAGAGCGGGCCGAAGTGTTAAAAGAAATGGCAAAAGACACAAGGACGATGGTTGTCTATGAGGCTCCGCATCATCTTTCTGCGACGTTAAAGGAATTAAACGAAGCGCTTGGCGACCGTTCCGTTACGGTTTGCCGGGAAATTACAAAGAAGTTTGAAGAAGCGCGAAAGACAAGCCTTGCGCAGGCGGCGGCTTTTTATGAAACGGAAACGCCGAGAGGGGAATTTGTGCTTGTAATAGAGGGAAAGGATCGAAAAGAAATCCGTAAAGAAGAGATTGCTTCCTGGGAAGAGCTTTCGGTTGAAGAACATATGGCTTTGTATGAGAACAGGGGAATGGACAGAAAAGAGGCCATGAAGGCAGTTGCAAAAGACAGGGGAATCAGTAAGCGGGAAGTTTATGCAATGCTGCTGCAGCCAGACCAGAGCGGCAGCCATTAAACGGCGGCTCGCTGCGATTACAGATGCGCCCGGAAAATTTATTCTGCGCAATATAGAAGGTTATTTCATTTACGCTGTATCTGGATATCCATCCGGGGCTGATTATTGTCGAATGGTTTGTGAAAACAAAAGAACCGCCCGGCGCCGAATGGTATGCCGGGCAGTTCTTTTGTTTTCCGGACGTCTGAGCGTCTGCATCTATGAAGAAGTATAGAAGGTTCTCAAATACTGGCGCAGGATTGAAAACGGAGCGGGGCCGATGCGGATTATGGCCTGATGAAAGTCCCTGTCGGAATATGCTTCGCCAAGCGTTTCCTTTGCGTAATCTTTCAAATCCAGAAATTCCAGATATCCGATATAATACTTTAAATAATGGGAAGGCTCTTCCACAATAAGCTCATAGATGCTTCTTGCGGCGCCGGAATCTGTAATGCCGTAGCCGTTTAAAAATGACGTCATATCCGAATAGCTCCATCCGTCGTAATGAATTCCCATATCAATGGACGCATAAAGGCTTAAGAGCGCGGACTGGTTGTACATAAGCATATCCGCAAGCGTTTCATCCAGCCCGGCATAACGGTAGGAAAGCATCTCCACATAAGTGGCCCAGCCTTCCACATAACCGGGGAAGCCAAGCAGAGCGCGAATGGGGGAAAGACCGGCCTGGCAGGAACCTGTCGTCTGGTAGAGGTGTCCGGGAAAGCCTTCGTGTGCAAGTGTGGTAAAAAGCTGGATGCCGTTGTACTGGCTGCCTTTATTCAGATAAATGACATTGCGGCTGATATCGTCGATCGGCGCAGTCAGGTAGAAAGCGGGAGCAAGCGTGTCTTCCAGAGATGTATGCACATAATTGAGTTCATAAGAGCTGTTTGCAGCGGGATAAAAATCTGTCTGCATGGCCGTCTTAAGATGTTCTAATATTGCGGTTGGTTCTTTTAAAGAAATATCCGGTTCGCCGGAGGAGGCAAGCTCGGGCCGGGAGGCAAGGATTTTGTGCAGCATTGCCATGTCAAATCCCCTTTGCCGTTCGGTTTCCTTCTGAAGCTGTTCGATTCTTTTGGAAGAACCCGTATTTATGCCGACCAGATATTCATAATATTCTTTTCCCTGGGGAAGATGGCACAGTCCGGCGTCATTTTTTCCGCTCCCTTTTAACGAAACGAGCGTATCCGCAAGCTTTTCATAAGAGGGAATCAAAGAATTTTCTACAAAAGACAGGTTTTCCCTTTTATACAGAGACTTTTTTTCCTCAGAAATATCCGATACGCCGTCAATGCGCGCATTAAATGTATCAATCAGATAATTTTCTTTTGGGTTTTCGGAAAATTTCCGGCAGGCGTCAATGACGGCGTCTGCGGCAAAGTCGGACATGAACAGTCCGGCAGAGGCTTTTTCCTGTTCAAACTGGCAGATTTGTTCAAAGTAATCTTCCACGCAGGTTAAAAGCGCAAGATAATCCGTTACGTCGCAGGAATCCTCAAAGGCGTATTCAGCCAGCAGTACGGGAAGTTCGGAATGGATTCCGGTCGTAGGCCGCAGAGGTTCATTATAATAATAAAAAGAGGCGGCGGAAAGCTCTTTTTTACAGTGGTCTTTTAAAATGTCAAGCGTAAGCTGCTGACGGGAGTTTAGAGCGCCGCGGTCAAATGTCAGGAGCGTGCGGTTCATGTTTTCGATGGAAGCCATCGAGGCTTCAGCCGTTTTTCTGGAAAGGTTTCCAAGGGAAATTTTATGGCTTTTTATACCGAAATCTTCCGGCCTGGCAAGCGTATAATGGAGGTTGATGGTATTCTTTTGCATTTCCTGGATAAAAAGTTTGTCCGTGTAGCTGTCAAAGGAACGCTGCTCTGTCTGAAAGGACGATGAAGAATGTGATTTTGAGGGCGGCTGGCAGGCGGAAAGAAAAAGGCAGAGGAAAAGCAGCCACAAAAGGCGTATCCGAAAATGTTTTTTATATGTCTGTTTCAAGGCGGCTCCTGTCTGGTAAGGTTGTTTGATTGAATATATGAAAAAAAGAGACGAAATATCCCGGAAAATTTTAGCTTTGGAAGAATGCATATGAAAAAGAAGGAAGATGGCGGGACGGTTCTGCAGCGCATGGAACGCGGGATTCATAAAGATGCGCGGAACAGAATATTATAAGTAAAAAAGGGTTTTGCCATGAATTATTTATGGGGATTTATGATTGTTACAGGAGTTGTTTTTGCAGCTTTTAACGGGACGCTGCCGGAGGTGACGGAAGCGGCCGTAGGTTCTGCAAAAGAAGCCGTCGCCCTTTGCATTACAATGATGGGAGTGATGTCGCTTTGGGTTGGGATTATGCGAATCGCGGAGAATGCGGGAGTGATTGAGGGCGCGGCAAAGAAGCTGACGCCGCTTCTTAAATTTCTTTTTCCCAATATTCCAAAAGATCATCCGGCAAACCGGTTTATTGCGGCGAATATGATTGCCAATGTGTTCGGGCTTGGCTGGGCGGCAACGCCTGCGGGGCTTAAGGCGATGGAGGAACTTTCTAAGCTGGAGGAGGAGCGCAGAAACGGCCGGCTGCCTGGCCCGGTGAGAAAGCCTGGAATTGCAAGCAATGAGATGTGTACGTTTCTGATTATTAATATCTCGTCGCTGCAGTTGATTTCTGTTAATATGATTGCATACCGGAGCCAGTACGGGAGCGTGAATCCCGCGGCAGTTGTGGGGCCTGGGATTGTGGCAACGTTTGTGAGTACGGCGGCGGCGATCGTTTTTTGTAAGGTGATGGATGGGAAGCGGAGGACATAACGTCTTCCGCTTTCGTATTATTCAAGAAAAACAAATCGAAAAAGAGTTTTGAAAGTGTATTGAGAGCAAGTGCTTTTTAGGGTATACTAAGTAATTAAGATGTAAAGCATACATATGGTATTGCGTATTTAGAAAATATATATTTTTTATTGCGTAAGTAAGAGGAATAAATGAATATCCGTTAATAGTTTTAGTTAATGAAGAAAATTATGAAGTTTGTATTCAATATTGTCTGATTGGATTATATGAGAAAAGAGAAATTCGAAATTAGAATGGCGGGTTACTCTTTGGATTAAAAGTAATTTAAGGATAAGCTCATCAAATTGCTAATCTATCAGTATACGCAAAATAAGGAATTTGAAGGAGGAAACGAAATTGAGCATGTTGGAAGATTTAAAAGGGATAAGTATTCAACAATATAAAACAGATGTTGGATTTCGTACACTGGTAGAAGGTGTAAATGAGAATTTGTATATTATACCAAAATACCAGAGAAAATATCGCTGGAGTAAAGAACAAGTTACATCGTTGGTTGAATCTTTGATTCGTGGTTTACCTATTCCTCCGATTTATACTTGCAGAAACAGAGAGAATCAATTGGAAATTTTGGATGGACAACAGCGTGTTCTGAGTTTGTTTTTTTATTATATAGGTTATTATTTAGACAGAAGAAAAAATAATTCTGTAGATTTTTCGGAAATTCAGGTGGATAAAGGTTCTTTTAAAGAAGCCTTGACAAACCAACTGGCATTAGAAGAACTCCATATTCAACTTAAAAATGAAGATGACAAAAAGTTTAATGTAGATTATGCTGCTCTTCCTATGGAAATGAAAAGGCGCATAGATTATACGTCAATTACTGTTATAGAGATAAAAATTGATGACGAAAAACAACGAACAAAGACATTGCGAAAGATTTTTGAAAATTTAAATGCAAAAGGTTCTCTTTTAACACAACAAGAATTGAGAAATGGAATATATGCATGCAGATTCTATAATATGCTGCAGGATTATAACCGGCATGATGATGAATGGAGAAAAATATGGGGGAAAGAGGATGCGGCAGAACGTGATATGGAAACTCTTTTGCGGTTTTGTGCATTGAAAAAGTATGTCAGGCTTGAGAAAAAAGGCGCTATAAATTTTAATTTTTTTATCGAAAACTACCATAGTTCCTATACAAAATTGTTAGATAAATTTTCAGAAGAGTCCATGAAATTTAATGAAAAACAAATTAAAGAATACAGAGATAGTTTGAGTTGTTTTTTTGATTTATTTAAAGTAAATGTAACGCAATCATCCAAGGTGGCCTTATTGGAGAGTTTTTATATTGTTTTTGAAAAATTGGGCATTCGTAAGCCGGTTACGTCTGTAATATATAACAAAATACTGCATGATCCAAGATATATATCACATGCGCGGCAGGGAACAGTTAAAATGAAAAGTATGAATGAAAGGTGGAAAACGGTGTATGAAATTTGGTCTGGAGACGATGATTCATATAATTGATAAAATATCCAATGAAGAATTGCCTTATTTAGACAGCGTTGTTATAGGAGATAATTCCAGTGGAAAGACATTGTTATTAAAACTATTTATAGAGAAAATAAAGAACGACAGGGCCGTATATTTTATTGATGCGGTTAATCGTGGATTCGATGTAAAAAAGGTATCCAAAACAAATAAAAAACCATCGTATAAAAAAACAATTTTAGAGACAAGATTACAAGAAGTAAACTTTAATTTAATAGATTCTTTTAATTGTTTTGGCACCTTGACAGAAAGGGTAGAAATTATTTATCAATTGTATGAAAAAGCAGTCCAAGATTTATTTTATGAATTAACAAACGACAGATTTAAAATTAATTATGATGACCCAATGGGAGAGGTGGATTTCGAAAATGGAAGAGGACTTTTATCAAGCGGTTATCAGGCAATAATACGCATATTACTTGAGTTGCTGTATTATCAGGATATGGTAATTGAAACAAATTCGCTGCAATATGCCTGGATTGTAATTGATGAATTGGATGAATATTTATCTCCAAGATATTCTGCCGAAATATTGCAATTTTTGAAGAAAGCGTTTCCCTGGGGAAGATGGATTGTGACAACACACTCTTGTGATTTGATAGCATCTTCAAACGATTGTAATTTGATAATTTTAGATAATGGCAGCTATGAAGTCGTAGATTGTAATGACTATACATCTGTTTCAGAAGTGCAAATCATTTTTGACCGAGTATTCGGAAACCATGGAATTTTTGGATCGGAGATAGAGAATATATTAAGGAAATTACTGAATAATAAGATGAATGGCGCATGGGGAGAGAAAGATGAAGAATGTCTTGCGCAGATAGGAAGTGGAAAATTGACTGCTTCACAGCAAATAATTGTGCGTCAAATACAAGAATGGTGAATGATAAATGGAAGATTTATTGTTACTTGAGATGCCAGTATTTCAGCCGCATTATAAAAAATGGGAAAAATATGGTTGCTCAAATTTGAAAGAAAAAAATAATCTAAAGAACATTTTAGAAGAAAGTACAGATGGGTATTGCATGTATTGTTATACAAGGATTCGAGTAGATGAAAAACTATATGCTAATCTGGAACATGCAATTGAAAAAAACAATTCAGATAAATTGATTGAATGCGTACCTAATATAGGGTTATCTTGTCCGGTGTGTAACCAGACATTTAAACGTATTGGAGAAAAAAAGAGAAAACTGCCTAAAAAGGATATCATTCAATATGAGGAATCTAGTAAATGCTCAACCAATTGTCGTAAACAATGTACCGTTCCTTGTAAAGCATTAAGGAAATTACAAAAAAAGTACAGTGCCCTTACTGATGCGGAAATTTTATTACAGCCTATGGGCATTCAGGGAATGGATTCAAATGAAATGTTGATTTTACAGTATAATGTTATGAATATGGAATTTGAACCTGCCCAAAAATCACATACATATTCTGACAGGGAACTTCGTTTTATAGAAGCGCATATAAAAAGATTTCGATTAAATGACCCTCAATTTCGTTCCAGACAATTATTTGATTTTGTAAAAAATGTTATAGATAATAATGGGATTATCCCTAAATACGAATATAATAATTTAACCGTAAAGCTATTTCGCGAAAAGTTGGCAGATAAATCGTCAGAAGAAATACTTAAGATTTGTAAAAACATATTTATTATTACATTTGCAAAAATGTAGGGAACAATTTTGAAGGGATAGTCAGCTATAAATTATCTTTGATAGAAAGATGAACGAAAAAGATTTCTCGAATCGACAAACAATTTCCCAATTCAAAAAAAATATATATTTGTGTCATTAACTTGACACCAGGGGGTTTAAGGTGATGGAGGAATTTTCTAAGCTGGAGGAGGAGCGTAGAAACGGACGGCTGCCCGGGCCAGTGAGAGGGCCTGGAATTGCCGCGACATTGGTGAGTACGGCGGCAGCGGAGAGTTTGAAGCTCTTCGTTTTTTTATTTGAAGGTTTTGTTTCCATTCGAATGTCTCTGGAAAGAGCGGAAGGCTGCCAGGAATAAGATTAAAGCTCAAAAAACATGGAAAATTTGTATCTTTTGTGATATGTTATACTTAGAAAAACACTTTTAGAAAGTGCGGGGCGAAAATGAATCAAAAGAAGAATACCAATATGGAAGTAAAAAAGAAGAACAGGAATGCTGTTTTTCGTTATATATGCAGAAACGGGACGGTATCAAATCCGGATATTTCTTATGCGCTGAAGTTAAGCCTGCCGACGGCGACGCAGATTACAAAAGAACTGATAGAGCGCGGGCTTGTGCAGGAAATGGGAGAGATGGAATCGACCGGAGGAAGAAGAGCGAAAGCGCTGGCCGTATCCGGGGATGCCGGGAAAGCGGCAGGGCTGGATATTACGAAAAACCATATCAGTCTGGTTCTTACCGAACTGACCGGCAGGATTTTAAAATACGAACGGATTTTTCTTCCATATGCTGCAGGAGACGAGTACTATCTGAAGGTGAACCAAAAGATGGAACGTTTTTTAAAAGACTGCGGATGCAGCGGTGAGAGAGTATTGGGAATGGGAATATCATTTCCCGGAATTATTGATCCGGAGAAAGGAGCGGTTGCAGATTCCCATGTTCTTGGAGTGAAAAATCTTCCATTTTCCTCTGTCAGCCGTTTTTTTCCTTATCCCTGTCATTTCTTAAATGATGCAAATGCGGGGGCGTATGCGGAAGGAGTCCAGTCCGAACATAAAAATCGTTTTTTTTACCTGTCTTTGAGCAATACGGTAGGGGGAGCTGCCTACAGCAATGGGAAGCTGGAACAGGGCAGGAATTTCCGCTGTGGGGAAGCGGGGCATATGACAGTAGTTCCGGACGGAAAAGCCTGTTACTGTGGAAAATATGGATGTCTGGACGCTTATTGCTCCGCAAAGCGCCTTACCGACGGGAGAGTGGAAGATTTTTTTGAACGGCTGAGGAAAGGAGAACAGGAGGCAAAAAGCCTTTGGGAGCGGTATACATCTTATCTGGCCATAGCAGTAAACAATATCCATATGGTTTTGGATTGCGACGTTGTTTTAGGCGGGTATGTGGGAAGCTGTATGGGTGAATTTATTCAGGATATTCGGGATAAAGTATCAGAAAGAAATACATTTGCGGAAGATGGTTCCTTTGTCAGGGCATGCAGCCACAATATCGGAGCGGCTGCGCTTGGGGCTTCCCTGAAAGTCGTAGAGAGGTTTATAGAACAGGTATAAAAGAGTTTGAGAGATTTCTGAGAGGAAATCTCTTTTTTTATTGCAATTTTGCCAAAAACAAAATTGTCATTTTGGATGAAGTGACGAAAATCATTGGATTTTTTGCTTTTATATTGACAAAAAGCACGACTGGAAATAAAATAATATACATAATAAAACTATTTAATAAAGTAAAAAATAAAGAATAAAAGAAAGAGGAGGAAATTATCATGGAGGGAACAATGAAAACGGCTGTTATGCTCGGAATCGGTAAAATGGGATTGGAAGAAAGGCCGATTCCTGTGCCAAAAGACAACGAAGTCCTTGTAAAGTTAGAATATGTTGGCATCTGCGGCAGCGACCTGCATTATTATGAAACAGGGGCAATTGGAGATTATGTGGTAAAGCCGCCCTTTGTGCTGGGGCATGAGCCGGGCGGTACGGTAGTGAAAGTTGGAAAAGATGTGAAGCATTTGAAAGCCGGAGACCGGGTTGCGCTGGAACCGGGAAAAACCTGCGGCCACTGTGAATTTTGCAAATCGGGGAATTATAATCTTTGTCCGGACGTTATATTTTTTGCAACGCCTCCGGTAGACGGCGTATTTCAGGAATATGTGGCGCATGATGCGGATCTTTGCTTTAAACTTCCGGATCACGTAAGTACGTTGGAGGGCGCTTTGATTGAACCTTTGGCGGTAGGCTTTCATGCGGCAATGCAGGGAGGCGCAGGAGCCGGGCAGACTGCAGTGGTTATGGGGGCAGGATGCATTGGACTTGTGACGATGATGGCATTAAAGGCAATGGGAGTATCCAGGGTGTATGTAGTGGACATTATGGAAAAAAGGCTTCAGAAAGCATTGGAGCTTGGGGCGGACGGGATTATTGACGGGAGCCGGACGGATGCGGCAGAGGAAGTGAAAAAGCTGACAGATGGAAGAGGATGCGACCTGGCGGTGGAAACGGCAGGCACGCAGGTGACAACGGTTCAGGCCATCCATATGGTGAAAAAAGGAGCTGTGATTGTTCTGGTTGGATACAGCAAGAGCGGTGAAATGACGCTTCCTATGAGTCTTGCGCTGGATAAAGAGCTGACATTTAAGACGGTATTTCGTTATCGCCATATTTATCCTATGGCGATTGACGCAGTTGCGGCCGGCAAAGTAAACCTGAAAGGGATTGTGACGGATGTATTCGGGCTGGATGAAGTGCAGAAAGCTATGGATTACAGCGTAAATCATAAAGCGGATATTGTGAAAGCCGTTATCCGTATAGCAGAATGACCGGAGGATGGCGATGGAGAAGAAAAATACAGATATAAAAGTGCCGCTGATTAGTAAAATTGCTTATGGCATGGGTGATGTGGGGTGTAATTTCAGTTGGATGTTTGTCGGGAATTTCCTGATGATTTTTTATACGGATGTGTTTGGGATTGGAATGGGGGCGGTTGCCGGGCTGATGTTATTTTCCAGGTTCTGGGACGCCATTAACGATCCGGTCATTGGAGGGCTGAGCGATAAGACGCATACAAAATGGGGAAGATACCGTCCATGGCTTCTGGTCGCCGCGCCGCTTACTGCGCTGACGCTGATGCTGACATTCTGGGCGCATCCGGATTGGCCGTCAACAGTTAAGATTGTCTACATGACAGTTACGTACTGTATTCTGGTGTTAGGCTACACTTGTGTAAATATCCCTTATGGGACGCTCTGCGGCGCAATGACGCAGAACATAGAAGAGCGGGCGAAAATTAATACATTCCGTTCGGTCAGCGCAATGGTTGCAATCGGAATTATCAATATTATAACGGTTCCTTTGATTGCGGCGCTTGGCGGAGGAGACGACAGGCAGGGTTACCTTTTGGTTGCCGTGGCGTATGGGGGCATTTTTGCAGCCTGTCATATTTTCTGTTTTGCGAAAACGAAGGAAGTCGTAGAAGTTCCGGAGAAAGAAAAAATTTCCCTGAAAGTGCAGTTGACGTCTGTGATGAAAAATAAACCGTACATGATTGCGGTGGCAGGACAGTTTTTGTTTGGGATTACGCTTTATGGGCGGAATGCAGACGCGCTTTATTATTTTACCTATGTGGAAGGAAATCAGGCATTGTTCAGTACATATTCCCTGTTTATTATTTTGCCCTCGATTATTGGCGCGGCCTGTTTTCCGGTTGTATTCCGGCTGACAAACAATAAAGGGCGTTCGGCTTCCATATTCGCATTGCTTACCGGAATCAGCATGTTTTGCATGTACTTTTTTACAGCCGGGGAGATGCCTGTTCCATTTTATCTGTTTTCGTGTCTGGCACAGTTTTTCTTTTCCGGATTTAATACGGCTATTTATGCGATTGTTCCGGATTGTGTGGAGTACGGAGAATGGAAAACGGGGCTGCGTAACGACGGATTCCAATATGCTTTTATTTCATTGGGGAATAAGATCGGAATGGCAATCGGAACTTCTGTTCTTGCGGGAGTTTTAGGCAGTCTTGGATATGTGGCAAACCAGCGGCAGAATCCGGTTGTTTTGGCGGTAATGAAGCATTCTTTCACTACGGTTCCGGGCATATTGTGGATTGTTACGGCGGGAGTCTTATATTTTTACCGACTGAACCGGAAAGCTTATCATAAAATTATGCAGGAGATTCAGGAAAGAAAGGAGAATGGGAAGTATGTATGATGTCGTTGCATTGGGGGAGCTGCTGATTGATTTTGTTCAAAACGGCAGCAGCCGGAATGGAAATCCGGTGTTTGAGGCAAATCCGGGAGGAGCGCCCTGTAATGTGCTTGCAATGCTGGCGCGGCTTGGTTATCAGACTGCTTTTATCGGGAAAGTAGGCGATGATTTTTTTGGAAAAATGCTGGGCAAAACAATTCGGGAAACAGGGATTTCTGCGGAAGGATTGGCGTACGACAAAAATGTAAATACAACGCTTGCTTTCGTCCATACGCTTTCTGACGGTGACAGGGATTTTTCGTTTTATAGAAATCCGGGGGCAGACATTATGCTGACAGAACAGGAAATCAGCAAAAGACTCATAGAAGAATGCAAAATTTTTCATTTTGGCTCCCTTTCTCTCACAGACGAACCGGCAAAGACAGCGGCAAAGAGGGCGGTTGCTTTTGCGAAAGCCGCAGGAAAGCTGATTTCTTTTGATCCAAATTACAGAGAACGGCTGTGGGAAAATGAAGAACGGGCAAAAGAAGCTGTCTGGTATGGAATCAGTGTATGCGATATTTTAAAAATAGCGGATAATGAAATAAAATGGCTGACAGGACTTAATGATTATGATGAAGGCGTGCGTGCAGTGAAAGAGAGGTCAGGGGCAAAGCTTATCAATGTGACTTTAGGCAGTCAGGGGAGTCTGTCTTATTATCAGGGCAGAAAAGTCTGCGGAAAACCGTTTTTAAATGACAGAACAATTGATACGACAGGCGCCGGAGACACATTTTGCGCCGGAATGTTACATTTTGTTCTGGAACGCGGCCTGGATTCCTTAAACGAGACAGATTTGGAAGAAATGCTGGAATTTGCAAACGCCGCGGCTTCTATTGTGACGACCCGCAGAGGCGCGCTGTCCTCCATGCCGGAAAAAGAAGAAATTGAGCGTCTGATTCTGGGAGACAGGAAGGTTGAAAAGGAACAGAAGGCTGTGAAAACATTTCCGGTGACGCTTCATTCGGTAGATAAAGTAAAAGGATTTGTAAACGATATGGGCCGGATAGGAGGAGACGCGCTTCTTTTGGCTGGAAAGTATGTGATTGATGCAAAATCCATCATGGGAATTTTCAGCCTGGATTTGTCCAACCCACTTCAGCTTCAAATTGAGGACTGGAAAGAAGAATATGCGGAAGTGATAAAAAAATATCTCAGTCCGTGAAGCGGGATTTTTAATCCTGATAATTGAGCAGAGACTTTGGAAGCCTGACAATAAATTTCTGTATTTCTCATAGATTAAAAGCAAGAAACGCCGGAAAGCAAGACAGTATTCTGGCGTTTTTTGTTTTGGAAATTATTTGGAAATATTTTAAAAAGATTGGTTATTTCTGCAGAATTTCTATCAGAGCATATGGAAAAAAACAAAAAAATCTGATATTCTAATAATTATAGAAAGCTTTTTCGCAATTTGTATATTTTTTTTGGTTTAAAATATTGAAACATCATAGAAAAATAAAAAATACAGCAGATTTGAAGTGGAACAATCCGAAGGAAACAGGATAACGGGAAATGAATTTGCAATTTTGGAAAGGTGGGATCCATATGGACAGACATATAGTCGGGGAATTTGTTCCGATTGCATACGATATTTTAAAAGACAGCCCTGTATATAAAGACGGACAGATTTCCAGCAGTTTTAAGAGGATTATAACATCATTTGGAACGGCGGTACAGATGGGGAAGCTGACGCCTGCAGTGGCCTTTTTCAGTCAGCAGGGCCAGGCTGACAATTCCGGGCAGGAGCTGCTGAAGATCATTCTGCAGATGCTTAAAAATCATGGAGACGCATCGGAGTCTGAGCCGAATCTGTTCCATTATATCTGCGAAGAAGATAAAAAGAGAAAAAAGGGGGCAAAATTGGAGGTTTTAAACGCTTCTGTAGCTGTAAAATTTGCCATGAACTTATTTGAATCCGAAGAGCGGAAAAAAAGAGGCGAATGATTCAGGTCGGCTTAGTTTGCGTTTCGGCGCATAACAGGAGCGTTTGATGGCGTCAATGGAATTTATAAAAAAGTTGTGTTTTGTATAAAATACTGATACAATTAAAAACAGAAAAAATTTTTTTGTGCAAAATGATAAATAAGCAGGGGCAAAAGGAGCGAGCGGAGACAGGAATTAAAAATCTTTGCCGCCGTCTGCTCTTTTCAGGCATTTTGAAAGGAGAGATAAGGATGGAACGGAAAACGGCTTTGATTACAGGGGCTTCAAGGGGAATCGGACAGGCAGCGGCCGCTGCATTTGCAAAAGAAGGGTATGATTTGGTTTTAAACTGTATCCATTCCAGGGAAAAACTGTGGAATTTTTCAAAGGAACTGGAAGAGTCGTTTCAGATCCGGACGCTTTGCTGCTGCGGCGATGTGGGCAGTTATGCGTTTGTGCGGCATATGTTTGAGCGGGCGGCGGAATTTTGTGCGGGGATTGATCTTTTGATTAATAATGCTGGCATTTCCTATCTGGGATTGATTGGAGATATGTCGTATGAGGACTGGGAGCGTGTGCTGCATACGAACCTGACTTCCGTATTTGCCTGCTGTAAGTGTGCGGTTCCTTATATGCTTTCCAGAAAAAGGGGGAAAATTATCAATATTTCTTCCGACTGGGGCGTTTGCGGAGCCTCCTGCGAAACGGCTTATTCTGCTTCAAAAGGCGGCGTCAATGCATTTACAAGAGCGCTTGCAAAGGAGCTTGCTCCCAGCAATATCCAGGTCAACGCCGTTGCCTGCGGTGTGATTGATACGGATATGAATGCAGGATTCGATCGGTTTGAACGAAAAAGCCTGGAAGAGGAGATTCCGGCAGGATATTTTGCAAAGCCGGACGAAGTTGCAGAATTTCTCTGCCAGTTGTCTGTGGCGCCCGCTTATCTCACAGGTCAGGTGATCCGGTTTGACGGCGGCTGGGTGTAATGTGGTTTTAGCCGAGAACAGAAGTTTGTTTTTGAACGGAAGAAAAAGCAAGGAGGTTATTGGAGAGTGAAGTTGTTAAAAAAGGCGTTGGCGCTGTTTTTGTCAGGGGCGGTTGCTTTTGGCGGAGTGTGGAATTTTCCGGCGGAAAACGGAGCAGATATAATATGGGCGGCGTCAAGAGGCGCCAGTATGGAGAACGGGTTGGATTATGACGCCGGAAGTTTTTCCGGCGTAGAGTTTAACGGTGCGAATGTGTATGAGATTTCGCCGGACGACGCAGCACTGTTTCAGGAAAATATCAGAAATGCGGCGTCGCTTGAGATTTCAATTACGTTTCGAGTGCAGTCTGCGGCTAAGAACTATATTAATCTGCTTGAAATATCAGATAAATCCAATAATGCGTCTTCGGCAGGCGTCCCGCAGTCTTCCATTGCGGTGATTGCGTCAAAAGAAGGGACGGTTTTTTTTGAAGCCGGTTCCAATAAGACGGGAACAGACTGGCAGACGCCTGTTGGCGTCAATATTGCAGACGGTGCGTTTCATACGTTGGAGATGTCCGTATCTGCGGGCGGCATAAAATGCCGGATAGACGGATCCGCATGGAAAGAATCCTCGGCGGACGGCAGCAAGAATACGAAGAAATTTATGACGGCGTTTTTTGGAGGCGCGGCTGAAGGGTATACGGACTGGCGCGGCAGCGTGGATTCTGTTGCCATTGGAGGGCTTAGCCCGGACAGTTGTTTCAAAAACGACGCATATATGAATTTGAATGGGGAGATATCGGCGGTTCTGGTTTCCGGCATAAACAGTTCTGAAATTACCGGAGGCGGCGTGGCAGCCGGAATGTTTGAGGCGCAGAGTCTGGACAATACATGGCTGTTTGGCGGAGGAGCCGAGACACAGGGACGGTTTTCTGAAATCGGGTGCGTCAGGAATTACATCGGACAGTTTGAAGAATATATACGCTGGGTAAAGCGTGTGGACAGTACGCTTTTGGGACTGCAGCGTTATGTGATAAATGTTGGGAAAGAAGGACAGGATGCCGTGGCGTTTGCAGCGGAACTTGACAGCTATATTGCAAAGACAGATCCGAAAGCGGTTTCTTATCTGGTAGGGCCGGAGGATTACCGCAAAGGCGGGGAGGGATTGGAAGCTTTTCAGGAAGCCATTGCCGAAATTATTTATACGTCGCTTGCAATGCGCGAAAACAGCGGATATGTGGTGATTCAGCTTCCCCATGCCACAAAGGCGTCTAAAGGGGCGGACGATGCCGGGCAGTATGCAAAGGCTGCAAAAGAAACGGCTCTTGCAATTGCGGCAGAAGGCAAAAACGCGGAGCGGATGGCTGTCGTGGATCATATGAAACAGACTGATACAGACGGGTTTAAAAATAAGATGCTTACAGCGGACGGCCTTTTAAACGCAAAAGGGCACTATGAAATAGCGCAGCAGTTTACAAAAACGGTATGCGGAGATACGTCTGGGTTTCCGGCAATATCGGATTCCTGGGAAACAGAGGATTTGCCGATAGAGTATTCGGATATGGCGCCGGAAGCGGCGGCGTCAGGGAATACGCTGGAAGTAACCGTTCCGGAAGATGACAGGACTGTGGAGTGGAACTATGTCCTGGCAACAGACGCCGGAAAAATTGCAGGGAAAGCGTATGGGAATCCTTTTGCAATTGAAAGGCTTCCCGAAGGAGCGGAGTATGAACTGACGGTTTCGGCGGCGGACGGTTCTGTACAATTTGCAGCAGTAGAGGGGCGGATTACAGACGGGAATGAAGCGAAGGCTGTCGGAGCGAAAGGGTCTTTACAGGAGGCTATCCGAAATAAAACAGATCAGACGGAAGGTTCTTTGACATGGCTTTTCATGGGAGACTCCATTACGCATGCGGCGGCGCATACGCATGGCTATGACGGCATCGCCCAGATTTTTGAAAAATACTTAAAAGAAGACCTGAAAAGATCGGACGATATTGTAATTAATACGGCTGTTTCCGGCGCTACCACAGTTCGGACGCTTGAAAATATCAACGAACGGATGACAAAGTATAAACCGGATATTGTGTCTGTTATGTTGGGGACAAATGATTCCAGGGAGCTGGCTGCGGCTGATTATATTGCAAATATGAAGGAGATTGTGGATAAAATAAGAGAAGCGTCTCCAGATGCTTTGATTATTTTCAGAAGTCCGGTTCCGGCAAAAAACTGGGGCGGTTCAAACCGGTTTCCGGGAGAAGACGGTTATATTGCGGCTTTAAAGAAAGCGGCAGAAGAAGACGGGAAGATTATATTTATCGATCAGTATACCGAATGGAGTGAAAAATTTGCGGCATATCCTTATTTATATAATGCGGCATATTACTATGGGGACGGAAACGTTCATCCGGGCGCTGCAGGACAGCTTGAGATGACGCGGTGGTTTATCCGGGAGTGCGGCCTGAGCAGAAATGCGAAGATAGCAAACCTTTCCTTTCGGTTTGACAGCGTAAAAGAAGAGAGCAGTCTTGTGCCTGAGGTTTTGGCATCGGAGGAAAAAGATGCGGTAACGGTAAGCAAAGAGGATTTGAACGCGGCTTATACAAGCGGAGAGATTGGGGATATTACAGTGGTTCTTTCTGACGCATGGGGGAGGACATATACAAAAAATTCAGGGCTTTCCGGAAATGAGGTATGCGTCAGGCTTCCGGAAAACTCCCGTTATACGGTGAAAGTTACAGCGAATATAAAAGGAAATCAGGCAAAAAAGGTTTCGTTTGCGTCTGAGGACATTATTTTGTCAAAAGAGACGGGAACAGCGGCGGACAGGGAGGCTGCGGAGAATGCAGCCCAGCTTCTGGATGAAATTTTGGAATTTGAAAGCACAAATGATTATGAGGCTGCGGTCAGGGATGCAGAAGCTGCCTATGACGCACTGACGGATGTTCAAAAACTGTATGTTCCAAATGAGAAATGCAAGATCCTTGCAGATGCAAAGCAGGCAATGGATAAAAGGGCGGCAGACGATGTAATTGCAAAGATAAACGCCATAGGAATATTGGAAAATACAGAGTTTTGCCGACGCAAAACAGAAGCGGCGAAGACGGCATATCAGGCATTGACGGACAATCAGAAAAAGCTGGTTTCAAATGCGAAACAGAAGCTGCTGGCGGCTGCGGAAGGAGCTATGGCGGATTATGACGCTGTGGACGCAGTGGCTGGGAAAATAGACGCGATAGGGACAGTGACAAATACACCGGAATGCAGGCAGAAAACAGCGGAGGCAAGGACGGCGTACAACAGCCTGACAGCGAGCCAGAAGGAACTGCTTTCAAAGGAACGGACCGAAACGTTAGAAGCCGCAGAAAGCGCCATAGCGGACTATGACGCTGCAGATGAAGTGGCTGCAAAAATAAGCGCGATAGGGACAGTGACAAATACACTGGAATGCAGGCAGAAAATTGAGAATGCGCGGCTTTCGTACAATGCTCTGACAGAAAAACAAAAGCTTTTGGTTCCGAAAGAAAAGCTGAAAGTCCTGACGGATGCGGAAGCATCCTATGCGGCTTTGGGAAATGATCAGGGAGACTTGGGAGCGGCGGTTGAAAAAGGAGAAATTTATGAAAGCGGAGGTTTGCTTTTTAAAGCGCTTGATGTATCCAAACGGACAGCGGAATTTGCAGGCGTCCGGAAGCAAAAAGCAAAGCTTGTCATTCCAGGCAGCGTCCAAATTGGGAAAGAGCGTTACAAGGTAGTTTCCGTTGGAGACTTTGCATGTAAGAACAATAAAAAAGCAACGTCAGCCGTGATTGGGAAAAACGTGGAATCCATTGGAAAGAATGCGTTTGCAGGATGCGCTAAACTGAAAAAAGCAACCATAAAAAGCACGAAATTAAAAAAGATTGGCAGTAAAGCATTTTATAACTGTAAAGTTTTAAGTTTTATTCAGATAAAAAGCAAGGTTTTAAAAAGCGTGGGGGCGAATGCGTTAAAGGGCATTCATAAAAAAGCTGTCATCAAGGTTCCGTCTGTATCTCTGCAAACGTATAAGAAGAAATTGGCGAAAAAAGGACAGAAGAAAACGGTTTCTGTCAAATCATAAACCGGATTGCGTTTGAAAATTGCTCTAAGATCAAAGAAGAAAAGCGTCTGCAGGGATTTTGCAGACGCTTTTTTGTTCTTTAAAACTGTTTGCCAGGGGTATTTTGTCACCGCGCTTTCCTGTGGTCGTAGATTGTTCTGGAAATCTGAAATGAAATCAGATTCAGGGCGGCGGCAGATGTAAAAGCAATAAAAAGAACCAGTGCAGGAGACAGGCTTTTCAGAGGAAAGCCAAAGTCTGAGGCAAAAGACGCTGCTCCGGATGTCAGCATAACAATCAGCAGAACCAGCAGACGGCTTTTTTCCATGCCAATCCAAAATATAATAGGAAGCTGGATAGCCAGCGCAATGAGAGCCGCACAAGCGGCGGTCAGCAGCAAAGAAGGAACATTTAAAGGGACGTCAGCCGGATTTCGGAACAGGAAACTGCTGAATGAAAGCAGTAAAGTTACAGTTCCAACAAGCAGATAGCCCAGAATATATTTACTTCCTACAATTTGCCCGGTTGTGAATGGGAGCATATCCGCCAGTGCATTCCATTTTGAGCGTTCGTCGTATGCCAGCGCCGTAGTTGGAAGAATTGTTGCATAGAGAATGGAAAAGGCATAGAGAAAGTCGTTCCGCATAAAAAATGTGACCAAAAGAACGAGTATAAAATACCGCAGTTCAGTTGTCAGGGTATAAATATCTTTTTGAATTAATCCGCTCATAATCAGACCTCCTTTTTTGCAAAGAACAGCATAATCTCTTCAAGTCCTGCAGGTTCCGGGTGGAAAGTTCCGGAGAGCTTTTTTCGATGAACAAAAAGCTCCGTAGAATATTTTCCTTCTTTTTTGAATAGAATGGCTTCTTTTGGCACGCGGCTGCTGTCGGCTTCTGTTGTATGCAGGACGGCGTATTCTTCCAGGAGATGGTCTTTTTCTTCGCAGAACAGCAGTTTTCCATGATGCAGGTAGGCGATGTAGTCGCTGATTTTTTCGAGATCGCTGATGATATGCGAAGACATCAGAATGGAATGGGTTTCCTCCCTTGTAAAGTCATTTAAAATTTCAATAATCTCATCCCGGACAACCGGATCTAAGCCGCTTGTGGGTTCATCCAGAATTAAAAGCTTTGGCTGGTGGGAGAGGGCCGCCGCTATGGAGAGCTTCATTTTCATGCCTTTTGAATAGTTTTTAAAAGGTTTTGTTTCAGAGAGATTAAAATGGCTGATATATTGAAAGAACGTGTCTTCCTGCCAGTTTTTATAGGCGCTCTTCATAAGCCTGCTGATCTTTTGGGCGTTTAAAGCGTCAGGGAAGCAGGCTTCCTCCAGTACAATGCCAATCTCTTCCTTTACATTTAAAAATGATTCTTTCTGATTATCCTGGCCGAGAATTTTAATTTCACCGCTTTCTCTTTGGATGGCGTTCATTAAAAGTTTAATCGTCGTGCTTTTTCCGGCTCCGTTTTCTCCGATCAGGCCCATGATGCAGCCGCAGGGAAGCGACAGGCTGAGATCTTTTAAAGAAAAAGAAGCGTAATTCTTTGTAACGTGTTTCATTTCAATTGCATTCATTCTTCCACCTCCAGTATAGAAAACATTTCCAGCAGATCTTCTTTTGTAATGCCGCAGCTTTTAGCCAGCCGGGAAATGGCCTGTAGATGTTCTTCTATTTTTTTCAGGTTTTCTTCCCGTATCAGCTCCCGGTTTGTGCCTGCGACAAAGCAGCCTTTCCCGCCCACTGTATTGACATAGCCTTCCCGCTCCAGTTCGTCGTATGCGCGTTTTGTAGTAATTACGCTGATGCGAAGATCTTTCGCCAGTCCGCGGATAGAAGGCAGCAGATCCCCTTCTCTGAGCGTGCCGTTTAAAATCAGATCTTTTATCTGAGTATAAATTTGTTCATAAATGGGCTGGCCGCTTGAATTTTTTATTATAATATTCATTGCCTCAACGCCTTTCTGTATATAAACAGTATATACAGTAATGTCGGATATGTCAAGGAAAAAAATAAAATCTGCCGCATCTGTTTTATGCGACAGATTTTAAAGCTGCAGTTACTCCTCAAAAATTGTTGAAATTACAGCGCTGATTCCCCCAAAGAGAATTCCGGCAACAGGCCAGATAATCCATGAGATGTTCCATCTGTTTAGAAGAAAGCTGATCAGCAGATAGATTATGGTAACGACTGGCCAGTAAATGCTGGCAATGATCCGGATTATTTTATCCCGTTTTGACTGCGCTGCGCTCGTTTTATGCGGCTTGGATTTTCCTAAAAGCGTTTCATAGGCGCCTTTTTTGATTCCTGCGGTAATAAATAGAAATACGCCTGCCGCTACAAAGACGAAAAGGCAGAGTCCGGACAGATTTTCAACCCATGGGACGCCAGTCTCCCCAAAAAACGCTTCCAGAAAAATGGCTGGAATTACGCTAAAAATGCAGCATATGACGCCAGAGGCGATAACAATGCCAAAAACCGGATTATATGCGTCGCTTTGCTCCGTAATTTTTCTTTTTGCGTCAAAATCCAGAGAAATCATGCCATTATGGTAAGCGCTGTATTTCTGATTGGAGACTCCGCTGATGATAAAAATTCCAACTGCGGCTGCCACCATGAAAAACAACAGCGTGGCGCCGAAGCTTTCCGCAATGCTTTGCGGCAGAAGGCCAGCGTATGCCAGCGTATCTAAAACAACGGCAGCCGTTGGAGATAAAATGCAAAGGGCAACTCCTGTTGCAATTTTCATCCCGAAAAGTTCCTGGGCTTTTAAAAATCCGGCTGCGTCGTCTAATGTAACTGTCTTTCGGTCTGCGGAAAGTTCTTCTGATGAAAAAGAAGTTTCCTTTTTTTCGTTTAAACCCAGTTCAAAAGCAATCTCATCCATACTGCCAAATTCGGAAATAACGATTCCGATGGCTTCATTTTCTGATTTTCCTTCCGCTTTTAATTCGTGATATTTGTCTTCCATGATGCAGAACAGTTCTTCTCTGGCTTTTCGTACCTCAGGAGTGTTGGGATAGGATCGAAACAGGTTGTCAATATAGCTTATAATAGTCTCCATGCATATGCCTCCTATATTTTAAATTTTTCTACGACTTCTTTGGTCAGTTCCCATTCCCGGCATTTTTCCTCATAATACGCTTTTCCAGAATCGGTAATCCGGTAATACGTCCTGGGCTTTCCGTTTGTCCTGCTGCCGGAAAAGGACGTGATATAGCCGTTTTTTTCCAGTCTGGTAAAGGCGGAATACAGAGTTGTTTCTTTAATGACGTAACTGCCGTTTGTACGCAGTTTGATTTCTTTTGAAATTTGATATCCATAAGAAGGTTCTGATAAAACCAGACAGAGAATAATCATATCGTTATATCCGCGTATGCCGTCGCTGCTTATCATTGCCGCCGCCTCCCTTCTTTTGTCGTGTACTGCGTCTGTCGTAGTAATTTGCGTATATAAAATAACACAATTACTACGACAGATCAAGTAATTTTTAAATTTATTCTCCAAATGACATATATTTGATATAGAGATCCTGAAAAATTTCCTCTTTCGCAAGAAGAATTTCCTCCGTATGCTCTGCAAGAAACTGCAGAGGGGATTTGTTTCGGCGGGCCAGATAGAGAAGCGCTCCGGCTAAGGAGGAATTTCCGGCTGCAGTTGTTTTTAAAGCAAGTTCCGGCGGCAGAATGCCGATGGCGGCGGCTTTTTTTGGATTTAAAAAATATCCGAAGCCTCCGGCCAGAAAAACGCGGCTGACGTTTTCGGAAGTTATGCCGGAATGCAGAAAAAGGAGTTCAATGCCTGCGCGGATTGCGGCTTTTGCCATTTGGATTTCCCGGATGTCTTTTTGTGTAAATGTAATCCATGCGCCGTTTTCTGTCTGTGCCAGAGGATAGCCGTTTTCAATCCAGGGGGCGGCGAGATTTCCCGATGCTCCGATGATTCCGGACAAAAAAAGTCCGGCTGCAGTTTCGATTACGCCGGTTCCGCAGATGCCTGCCGGAGGTTTTTGGCCAATTGTCTGCAGTTCCAAAACTTCGCCGTGAATTTCCACATGGGAAATTGCGCCTTCTACGCTGCCCGTTCCCCATTTGATGTTGCCGCCTTCAAATGCCGGGCCGGCCGCTGCAGACGCGGCAAAAATGCCGTTTTTTGTTTTCAGGGCCATTTCTCCGTTGGTTCCAAGATCAAGGAACAGAGCCGTTTCATTTTCTTCCGGAATGCCGCAGGCGTAAAGTCCGGCTGTGATGTCGGCGCCTATGAAAGCGGAAATTCCCGGCAAAAGCGTAACATCCGGCTGCAGCGCGGCGGGAAAGGGTTCTGCAAAAACTTTTTCAAAAGGCAGTTCTTCGAAGGAAAGGCTTTTGGGAGAAAAAGGATAATGACAGAATCCTTCGCAGGAATAGCCGCGCAGAAGGTGCAGCATAACTGTATTGGCCGCAATAGCAATGTGGCGAATGCGTTTCTTTGGATGCTGGCTGCAAAGCGAGCGGATGCCCTTGAAAATACCTGTTTTTATGCATTTTTCAAGGAGGCCGCTTTTCCCGCTGTTTGCCGCCTGTATCCGGCTGATGACGTCGGCGCCGAATGTCCGCTGGGGGTTGACTGCGGTGTGGGAGGCTATGACGCTGCCGCTTTTATAATCCAGTAAAGAGAAAGCGAGCGTCGTTGTCCCGATGTCGATTGCGATTCCGCAGTCGTCTGTCTGGCATGGGAAGGAAGCTGCCCGCTTTGGGTTGTCTGTATCACAGTTTCCAAGAGCAAAGAAACCGGAAGGTTCGGTTTTTGCCACAGAAACAGACAGGTCTTCCTGCAAAACGGCTTTGCAGGCAAGGCGCATTCCATCTTCCAGTTCTTTTTTGGAAAAAAAGGCTGCGTCTTCCGGCGTGACGGGAAGAAATCCGTTCGTTATGCGGACGCCGCACTTGCCGCAGACGCCCGCGCCGCCGCATTCTGCAGACGGGGAAATGGAATGCTGTCTTAGCGTTTCAAGCAGATTGCTGCCTTTCCGGCAGGGGATCGTTGTCTTTGAAGCGTCTTTTTCAAGCTCTGCCGTAAGCATGATGCCGGAATTTTTGCGGAGAGGGCAGTTGTGATCCGGACAAAGACGGCAGTCGTGCGCCAGATTTTTTTGTGTCATATCCTTTGTCAGGACAAAAATAAGGCTCATGGATTTTTCGGGTTTGAGCATACGGCCGTTTGTAATGGAAAGCCCTAATGTGCGTCCGGCGTCCACTGCATTATAGACGGCGGTTTGAGTTTCAAGCGGCAAATCCGCCGGAAGTTCAAGCCGGCAGGAAATGCCGCAGCCGTTTTCCCGGCAGATTTGCAGGATGGCTGTATGGAGCTGTTCTTCAAACGCGAACAGGCTGCTGTCCGCCATTGCATTCAGGACGGAAGCTGTGAGGAGATCGTTGTCTGCGGCATAACGGTCAATCAAACGGCTTACACTGCTTCCAACCGTGAGCATGGCGCAGAGCAGAAGGCCGTCGTCTTTGGAACGGCCGGAAGAGAGGATGCTTTTTTTGCTGCAAATACAGTATGCGGCCTTGGGAAGCAGCCTCATATTTAGCTTTGGGAGCAGCCTCTCGTAAATGTCTGAAATTCCCGCTGTCTTTAAATCTGCATTTTGGCGGGTTAAGAGGGCTGTCACAGTTTCTTTGGATGGGCTGACGTTTTTGCCTGTTATAATCCGAATGTCTTTCATAATTCATCTGCTCCGTTTCAAAAAGTTATGAGATCTGCCCGGGCGCGTTTTATGCGGCGGGGGCCGATCGTTGTGTAAAAGAAAAAGGAAGGAGCCGTCTTGTTTTTGAACCGGCTCCTTCCCTGATGGGCTGGCGTATTATAATTTTGGAAGAGAATCAAAGCCCGGCTGTAAATCTTCATCTGTCGGGATGTAGTCGGACATTTCTCCGTTGTTATATTTTTCGTAAGCGACCATGTCGAAATATCCGGTTCCGGTCAGGCCGAATACGATCGTTTTTTCTTCTCCCGTTTCTTTGCATTTTAAGGCTTCGTCGATTGCGACGCGGATAGCGTGGGAGCTTTCCGGAGCGGGAAGGATGCCTTCCACTCTGGCAAACTGTTCCGCCGCTTCAAATACGGAAGTCTGTTCCGCCGTCCTGGCTTCCATCAGCCCGTCCGCATACAATTGGGAAAGAGTGGAGCTCATTCCGTGATAACGAAGGCCGCCTGCGTGGTTGGCGGATGGGATGAAGCCGCTTCCAAGGGTATACATTTTTGCAAGAGGACAGACTTTTCCCGTATCGCAGAAATCGTACGCGAATTTTCCCCTGGTAAAGCTCGGGCAGGAAGCCGGTTCTACCGCAATAAACTGATAATCCCTTTCACCCCGGAGCTTTTCGCCCATAAACGGGGAAATTAAGCCGCCCAGATTGGAACCGCCGCCGGCGCAGCCGATAATCATATCCGGCACAATGCCGTATTTGTCAAGCGCCGCCTTTGTCTCAAGCCCTATGACGGACTGATGCAAAAGCACCTGATTTAAAACGCTTCCCAGTACATAGCGGTATCCTTCCGCGCTTACGGCGGCTTCCACGGCTTCGGAAATTGCGCACCCAAGGCTTCCGGTTGTTCCCGGATGCTCCGCTAAAATCCGGCGGCCGACCTCTGTCGTTTCAGACGGGGACGGCGTTACAACTGCTCCATACGTCCGCATCACTTCACGGCGGAACGGTTTCTGCTCATAGGAAACTTTTACCATATAAACTTTGCAGTCCAAATCAAAATAAGAGCATGCCATGGAAAGGGCGGTGCCCCATTGCCCGGCTCCGGTTTCTGTCGTTACGCCTTTTAATCCCTGCTGTTTCGCATAATATGCCTGGGCAATCGCAGAATTGAGCTTATGGCTTCCGCTCGTGTTATTGCCTTCAAATTTGTAATAGATTTTTGCAGGGGTTTTTAACCTCTCTTCCAGGCAGTATGCGCGCACCAGAGGAGACGGACGGTACATTTTGTAGAATTTTATGATTTCCTCCGGAATGTCAATATACGGGGTTGTGTCGTCAAGCTCCTGTTTTACCAGTTCCGTACAGAATACGCCGGAAAGCTCTTCGGCAGTCATTGGCTGTAATGTGCCTGGGTTTAAAAGGGGCGCCGGTTTATGTTTCATATCTGCGCGGACGTTGTACCATTGTTTCGGCATCTCACATTCGGACAGATATATTTTGTAAGGAATCGTCGTTTTGCTCATTCTTTCAGTCTCCTTTTTCTTTTAAAATTATCATTTTCTTGGAGTTCTGTCAATCTATCCTATGGCGTTTTGTCAAAGAAGGCGCTATAATTGACACTGTTAAATCAGAGTGCCCAATATGGGATGCAGACCAGAAAATGCAGGAGGGATTACTATGAACGTTACAATTAAAAATGAATTTGCATCCGTGACCTGTCAGACGCATGGAGCCGAGCTGTTATCGTACCGGACGGCTTCGGGAAAAGAATATATGTGGCAGAAGGATCCGGCGTACTGGGCAAAGTGTTCGCCTGTCCTTTTTCCGTACGTCGGGCCTGTGCCGGAAACGGTTACGGTTGGCGGAGACGCTTTTGCAATCCCGCGCCATGGATTTGTGAAAGACAGGGAATTTGAAATTGCAGAACAGGGGGAAGATTACGTTATTCTGCAGACAAAGGCGGATGAACAGACGATGGCGGTTTATCCGTATGATTTTGTTTTTTTCGTTACATTTCGTTTGGAAGGCGGGAAGCTGAATGTTGTTTATGGCGTTTCCAATCAGGGAAAAAAAGAAATGCCGTTTCTTATCGGAGGGCATCCGGGCTTTTTCTGTCCAATGGAAGAAGGGGAAAAGTTTGAGGAATATCTGCTTCATTTTGAAGATGAAGAGAAAGAAGACGTGCATTTAAATTATCCGATGTTTGACAACGACGCGATCCTGTTTGAAAATTTTAAGCGGCATACTGTAAATCTTGTGCACCAGGATACCAAAAAAGGCATCCGGTTTGATTTTCCGGATTATTTGTCAGTGGCGTTCTGGACGCCCATTAAAAAAGACGCGCCGTTTCTGTGCATAGAGCCATGGTGTGCCGGAACGCTTGATCAGGTGCCAAATACAAATATGGAAGAGAAAAAATATGTGCAGCGCCTTGCGCCGGGAACGGCGAAAGATTACAGGTTTTCTGTCTGTCCGGTTTGACGGAAGCCCTTCTGATGCAGTATTTTTAACAGGACGTTCTGTTTTCATTGATGAAAGAAAGGGCTTTTTTTACTAAAACATTATGATATACTATAAGGCAAAGCATTTGACCTGTTTTCTGGATGGAGATTATATGCCGGTGGGATAGGGAAACGGCTTTTTTGTCCATTCAGGGTATGTAACAAAAAATATGCACTGGAAAAGGAGAGATTAGAACGTGGCCGGAAAAAAAGCATACTCCCCGCGGCGGGGAATCAGAAAAAGTCTTAATTGGAGAATATTAAGAAGCACGACGCTTAATATTCTGGTGTTGGTTGTGATATGCTGCGCGATTATGGCGAAATCGATGCAGTCGCTTGCAGACAGTATTTTATTGGATACTTTGCAGCCTATGGCAAGGCAGTCGGCAAAAACTGTGGAAGCGAACATTCATATGCTTGCGGACAGGATGATGAAGATCGCAGGAGATTTCCGCATGAATCCTGAGGATAAGGACATGACTGAGGCCAGCCGCAGAGAGGTTTTGGAGGAGGCTGCCGAGATTTATGAACTGTATACGATTGCATTGTACGATCTTGATGGAAACCTGATTCAGGGAATTGAAGGCGCGCCGGAGAAACTGAGCGGCAGTTTTTTTTCTTATCTGAAGGAGACAGACAATCTGACGACGGATTCTGCCACGATTGTCGGGGAAAATCTTGGAATTACAATGGGAATGCCGGTAAAAACAGACAAAGAGACGGCATTGTATGTTGTGGGCGTTTATAAATATGACGCGTTAAACGACGTGATTGAAAGCATCAGCCTGGGCAAACATGGAATTGCTTATATGGTCAACCGTGAGGGGATTGTTACGTCTCATTCGGAAGAGTCTCTTGTTTTGGAGCAAAATACGCTGGATCAGCTTAGCTATGGAAATGGGGACAATCTTGCCGGCGTGACTGCCGGAGAGACAGGAGCCACGGAGTTTTCAGCGGACGGACAGAATACGCTGGCGGCATATTCTCCGGTTCGCGGAACGCAGTGGTCGCTTGTGATCCAGATTCCAAAGTCGGATTATGACAGCCTGATTAACTCTGCGGTGATGGCTGCTGTTTTATTTACCGGGGCGGTTCTTGTCATTTCTATTTTGCTTGTCCTGCGGCTGGCGCATTCGATTTCCCGCCCGGTGAAAAGCGTAACGGGCAGGATGGTGGCGCTTTCCGACGGAGATTTGCATACCGAGGTGGAACGCGTCCGTTCTAAAGACGAACTGGAACTGCTGACGCAGACATTAGATGAAACGGTTGAGAGCGTTAATCGTTACATATCCGATATTCAGCAGGTGCTGACGCAGGTTGCGGACGGGAATCTGTGTGTGGAGCCGCAGGTGGACTATAAAGGGGATTTTGCTTTAATCCGGGCGAGCCTGGGAACAATCCTTTCGTCCATGAACGAAACGATTGCAGGGTTCCGGTCGGCGGCAGTGCGGCTTGCGGATATGTCGGAAGAGTTAAAAGGGCAGTCCGGACAACTGCATCAGGCGTCTTTGGAACAGAATCAGTCTGCAGAAGAACTGGTTTGTGAAGTTTCCAATGTAAAAGAGCATCTTTATGGAGTTACAGAAAGCAGCAGCCAGACCCGGGCAAAGACGGAAGAAATCGTACAGTGCGTGCAGGAGGCAAACGCCCGGATGAATTCCCTTTCCGGAGCAATGGATGACATCAGCGCAAACGCTCAGGAGATTACAAAGATTGCAAAGGCGATTGAAGACATTGCGTTCCAGACAAACATTCTTTCCATTAACGCATCTGTGGAGGCGGCCCGTGCCGGGCTTGCAGGAAGAGGCTTTGCCGTAGTGGCGGAAGAAGTAAGGCAGCTGGCTGCAAGAAGCGCGGAGGCGGCAAAGAACGCTACGGATATGGTGGGAAGCACAAGAACTATGATTCAGACCGGCGTGGAGCTGACGGCCGCGACAGCGGGTTCCTTTGCGGCGATTTCCGCAGTTTCCGATCAGATTGGCGAAATTACGGATCATCTGGTAGAGGCGGTACAGGGGCAGAAAGGCGCTTTGGCCATTATGGAGGAGCGGATTGAGACGATTTCTGCAATTGCGGATACCAATCTCCAGAATGCACAGGGGACAGAACAGTCCAGCGGGCTTTTGGCAAGAGAGGCGGAAGCGCTTTCGGATCAGGTAGAGAAATTTGTATTAAAGGAGGGAGCAAACAGATGAAGCGTATTTTGAGTTTGAGTCTGGCATTTTTGCTGTCCGCGGCGCTGTTTGCCGGCTGCGGTGAGAAAACAGGGCTTATGGATGGTTATTATACGGCGACGGCGGCTGAGTTCAGCCATGGCTGGAAAGAGTATCTTACGATTATGGTCAAGGGAGGCAGCATTGTTTCCGTGGAATATAACGCCCAAAATCCGAGCGGCTTTATCAAAAGCTGGGATAACGCCTATATGCAGAATATGCTCCATTCAAATGGCACATATCCAAATGAGTATACCCGTTACTATGCCGGGCAGCTTTTGGAAAACCAGAATAAGGACGGGATTGATGCGCTGAGCGGGGCGACGTCTTCTTACGGTTCGTTCCAGAAGCTGGCGGAAGCGGTTTTAAAACAGGCGGAGCAGGGCGATTCCAGTGTTGCGGTTGTTGACACGTCTGAGTAAAATGAGTATGATAAGAACGATGTTGTCCGGGGAAACAGGTGGAAGCCCTGTGCGAGCCCGTCGCCGTAAAGCGCAGAAATACTGTCCGTCTTACCGGAAGCCACATTCCGGGAAACGCCATTGGGCCTTGCCTGCCGCATGGCAGGCAGTTCTGAGAAGGCTGTCAGACAGTGCGCTAAGCCGGAATATCCGGATAACAAAATTCCCAAAAAACAGCCGCGGGCGCCGGCGATTGGGAAAATAATAATCAAAGGAGATCAAAATATGCAAAAGAGATGCAGAAAAAAAACATTGTCATTCATCCTTTGTATCACGCTGATTGTGGCTATAGCGATGTGTACGGCCGGCTGTAATGACAAACCCGGTGAAAAAGTCCCCGCAGGGACAGAAACAGACGTTTCGTCAGACGTTACAACATTAGGAGAAGGCGAAAAGAAATTTGACTTTACCGTAGTCGATGCAGACGGAAATGAAACGGAGTTTGAAATCCATACGGACAAAGAAACGGTGGGAGAAGCCCTGGCCGAGCTTGGCGTGATTGAAGGGGAAGACAGTGAATACGGCCTTTTCGTTAAAACGGTAAACGGCGTTACGGTTGATTTTGAAAAGGACGGAAAATACTGGGCGTTTTATATCAACGGAGAATATGCCGAGTCAGGCGTGGATACTGTGGCGGTTACAGAAGGAGACAGTTACTCCTTTAAAGCCGAATAAACCGTGAAGCTTACCACAAGGGAGATTACGGTATTTGCAATGCTTGGATCTGTCATGTACGTTTCAAAAATGCTGATGGAAATTGCGCCGAATATTCATCTGCTTGGAGTCTTTACAATTGCATTTACAGCAGTCTACCGAAAAAAGGCGTTGTATCCGATTTATATCTATGTGATTTTAAACGGGATATTCAGCGGGTTTTCTTCCTGGTGGATTCCATATTTATATATCTGGACAATTTTATGGGGAGCGGTTATGCTGCTTCCGCAGAATATGCCAAAGAAGCTTAAGCCCATCGTATATATGTCAGTGTGCGCGGCGCATGGTTTTTTGTTTGGAATCCTTTATGCTCCTGTCCAGGCCGTTTTATTCGGGCTGAATTTTCAGGGTATGGCGGCATGGATTGCGGCGGGGCTTCCATTTGATTTGATACATGGAGTAAGCAATTTTTTCTGTGGGATTTTGATTGTTCCGGTTATTTCGGCTCTGAATTTGGCGGAAAAAAATATTTTGTAATTTTTTCATTACAAAAAGCGGATAATTGATGACAGGAAAGCTAAAGAATATACAGGTAAAAAGTCGATATGTTTCATATATCGGCTTTTTATTTTCACCAGGAGATGCTTTTTATGTTAAAAATAGCGATTTGTGACGACGATGAATGGATACGGCGGAGCCTGCGGGCCGTCATTCAAAAACAGACAGATGTGCAGGCGGATCTTTATGAATCGGGAGAGGAACTTCTTGCCAAGGAGACAGATTATGATATTCTTTTTTTGGATATTTGCCTGAAAACGCAGGATGACGCACATAGATTAAACGGAATGGAGACAGCCAGAGAGCTTCGGACGCATTCGGACGCGCTTATTATTTTTATTACGGCGGCGCCGGATTATGTATATGAAGCGTACGATGTGGAAGCGTTTCATTATTTGCTGAAACCAATCGATGAAAAAAAGCTGGAAGAAGTGATTTCACGGGCTGCGGCAAAAGTGGAAGGAAAGAAAAACGTACCGTCTCTTTTGATTAAGACAAATGGGAAATTTCTCCGTATCCCGTTAGAAGACATTTATTATGCGGAAAACGACGGAAGAAAGGTTGCGCTGCATACGAGAAAGGGTGAATTTTCTTATTATGAAAAGATGGAGATCTTAGAGAAGAAATTGGCGAAGGGATTTTTCCGTTGCCATCGCGGATATCTTGTAAATCTGCAGGAAATTGCCGGATATGACAGAACGAGCATTACGTTAAAATGTGGGGATACGGTGTTTTTGTCAAAACAAAAATACGGCGGTTTTGTTGCGGCGTATATGGATTATCTTACGAAATAGCGGGACAGGACATGAAAGAACAAATTTATTTTTGTATGGATATTGCAGAATATATGATGTTTGGGGCAATGCTTTCCTGGTTCCTGAAAGATATGCCGGCCGCGCGTTTTTGGAGGGACAGAAAGATTTTGTCTGTTCTTATGTGTCTGCAGTATGCGGCGGTGCGTATGGCGTTTTCTTACAGCGGCCTGCTTAAGCGGTTTCTTTACGGAGACGAAATGTTTATTGTAAACAGCAGGCAGAGCATCGTTCCGGTTCTGGCCAGCATGACAGTTACGCTGCTGGCCGGATTTCTGTTTTATGCCCGAAACAGAATGCGGCTGTTATCTTTGGTAACGGCGTTTTATGCGCTCTACGAACTGATCCGTTTTGCCCTGTATCCTCTGGCAGTCAAAAGCATTACGCAGGTGACGGGATATTATAACCGTTTGTTCTGGGAAGAGGACGCGATCGGCGCTGAACGGTATATGCAGTTGGTGGGGCGGGCGGAAATTATCTGGAACCTGAGTGTTTTTCTGATGGTTTTTTTTGCGCTTTTCTTTTGCATCCGAAAGTACCGGCAGTATTTTGGCGCAGGAAATCTTCATAAAGTATACGGCGAGGCTCTTTTATTTGTGCCGGCTCTTCTGGGATTTGTGTTTACCGTGATGCTGAGGAGCATTCTGTTTTACTATGATAAAGAAGTGTACAGTCTGATTGAACGTTATGTGGAATTAAATCTGATGATTCCAATCCTGGCGGTTCTTTGCATTGCTTCGATCCTTTTGAGTGTAAAAATGCTTGGAGAAATGGAAAAGGAGCATGAAAAAAGACGGGAAGCGGAATTGTATCAAAGCCGGGCGGCGGAGCTTGAGGCGCATGTGCGGGATATGGAAAGCGTCAATATACAAATCCGGGGGATGAAGCATGATATGAAGCATTATATAGCGGATGTCAACGCGCTGCTCGCACAGGCTTTTTCGGGGGATGCGGCCGCAGAAGAAGAAGCGCGCCGTTATGTGGCGTCCATGCAGACTTCGCTGGAAAACCTGGATTTAAAGTACCAGACGAAGAATCCGGTGACGGATGTTATTCTTGGACGTTATTTCAGGCTGGCGGCACAGCGGAAAATCGAGTTTTTCACAGATTTTATTTACCCGTACCATCTTGGAATTGATGTATTTGACATCAGCGTCATTTTAAACAATGGGCTTGATAATGCGTTTGAAGCCTGTGAAACAGAGGAGGGACGCCCGTATGTTTCGCTGTCTGTAAAGCAAAAAGGAAATATGTTTCTTCTGACGATTGAGAATGCGTTTTCCGGAACGCTCACCTTTAACGACGGATTTCCCGTTTCTCAAAAACAGGGTCTTGGGCATGGGCTTGGACTGAAAAATATCAGAGGATGTGCGGAGAAGTATTTTGGAAGAGTAAAAGCCTGCCAAAAAGGAAATTCCTTTTGCCTTACGGTCATGCTTCAGGGAAGGCCCGATTTGATGACAGAAAACAGATGATTGGTTACAAAACGGTGGATTTTTTCAGTTGTGTGACGATATTTATATCAGGAAACAGATTATGCACATTCAAAGGAGGGATCGTATGCGTATTACGAATCAGATCATGCAGCAAACTGCAAAAAGAACCGGAATTCCACTGCAGCAGAATTCATTGCTTGACATATTAAATAAGAGTTCTTCGTCAAACAGCCTTCTGCCTTCTGTGGGAAAAAGCAGCGGCTTGGGCAGCACAAATGCTTTTTTGGAAAAACTGAATGATAAGAGCAGCAAACAGTTGAAAGACGCAGCTCAGAGTTTAAGCGATTATGCGTCAAATCTTGCCGAAGATAAGGAAGGTTCGCTGTTCGCAAAAGCGGAGGCGTCCAAAGATACGTCTGAACTGGTAGCGCAGATTAAGGGAATGGCGGAAGCCTATAATAAAACGTTAAAATACCTAAACGGCTCTGATTCCGCGCTGAATAAGTTTTATCAGCAGGAGCTGAATTCCTATCTGACGGATCATGCGGATGCGCTGAAAAAAGTAGGCGTTACAAAGAAAAACGGAGGCGGAATCAGCATTGATGAAGAGGTTTTAAAAGCGGCGGATATTGAAAGCCTGAAAGCGGCGTTTGGAGGGGCTTCCGGATTCTCAGAAAAAGTCAGTTATGTCAGCGGAAGGGTTGCGGAAAACGCCAGGGTTTCGTCAGCAGGCGTGTTAGGCGGCTACGATAGCGGCGGAAAGGACTTCTGGAATTATTTTACAAGCAATATGTATGATTTCTGGGGCTAGATAACGCTTATGGTAGGAAATGTAAACGGGATCGTGGAATCTATGTATGCGGCGGAAAACGCCCGGTCGCAGCAGGGGGCTGCCAGCGGAAAAAACGGGAATTTTTCCAATTATCTGGATGCGGCGCTTTTAAATTACCGGACGGGGCTTTTTACGGAGGGCCTTGGCGGAAGTCTTTCCCATTCTTTCTATGCAAACGCCCTGTATGGTTCAACATGGCAGAATACTGTTTTAAAGGCGCTGAAAGAAGAATTGGAAAAGAAAGATGAATCCCGGGAAACAGAAGAAGCGGAAGGGGATAAAAAAAGCGGAACGGCCGCTTACTCAAAAAAGAAACCGGATTGGGCTAAAATCCGGGTCATACAGAGGTATCAGTCTCCGCTGCATGAGGCCAAACCGGAAAAGAATGGGATTTTCCTGTGATGAACGCTGTTGGGAATCCGAAAACAAAAGAATTTAGATAAAAACATAAGAAAATAAGTGGAGACGATCGTATTGCGCAGAAAGCTGTCCTTGAAAAAGGGCGGCTTTTTTGCGCGATATGGCAGGAAGCCCGAAAAGCCTGATTCCGATAACTGATAACCGCTTGTTTTGCTGCGCAGACAGTGTCTTTCAGAAACAAAAATTGCCGATAAAAAAACATGGGCTTTAAAAAAGTCCATGTCTTTACAAAAAGTCGGCGTGACAGGATTTGAACCTGCGACTTCTACGTCCCGAACGTAGCGCTCTACCAAGCTGAGCCACACGCCGAATGATGAGAACCATCAAACGCCATTTCTCAAATGCGCTTAATTATAATATCATATACTTACGGATTTGTCCAGTACTTAATTTTTTTTTCTGCAGGCTTTGTAGATATTTACCCTAGTAAGTTACGAAATCAATGTCTCCAAACGGTAAAATTAAAAAATAGAAATAAAAAAGGAAGTTTGGGGGCGTCCCCGGAACTTCCTTTTAGGCAGGATATTATTGAAGGACTTCAGCCAGCGTCTGGAATAGTTTGTCTCTGTCAATCGGTTTTGTAATATGACCGTTCATGCCGCTCTCAAGAGCCTTCCTTTTATCCTCTTCAAACGCATTGGCTGTCATTGCAAAAATGGGAAGATGCTGAATCCAGAGTTTTGGAATTGCCCGTATGATTTTTGTTGCTTCGTAGCCATCCATAACCGGCATCTGGATATCCATCAGGACGACGTCAAAAGCGTTTTTCTCGGCCGCTGTTATGCGTTTGACGGCGTCCTGGCCGTTTTCAGCCGTTTCAACGAGAAAACCTGCTTCTGAAAGAATGGCGGCTGCGATTTCCTGATTTAATTCGTTGTCTTCAACAAGAAGGATTCGTTTGCCGCATAGGCTGTCGTCCGGTTTTTGGGAAACCTCTTTTTGCCTTGGCGGAGCTTCTCCGACAGATTCTAAAAGGATTGACCGAAGCTGGGAGAAAAAGAGCGGTTTCTGGCAGCATGCCGTCGCGCCTGCTTTTTTTGCTTCTTCGTCTATATCGCTGGCGTCGTAAGCGGTCAGCATATAGATAAGGACGTCCTCTCCTGCGGCGGCGCGAAGCTGGCGCACAACTTCAATGCCGCTGATATCCGGCAGTTTCCAGTCAACAATGTAGACGGAGAAAGATCTGCCCATTCCAAGCGCTGATTCTGCATGCAGCAAAGCTTCTTTTCCCGACATCGTCCATTCCGGTTCCATTCCGATTTTATCCAGCATTTTCGATACGCTGTCACATACGTTAAAATCATCGTCGATGACCATTGCGTAGAGCCCTGCAAGTTTTTCGATTCGGAAATCTCCGGGATTCTTTTCGACAAACTGCAGAGGGAGCTCTATGGTGAATGTGGAACCCTTGCCTTTTTCGCTTTCGGCCTGGATTGTCCCGCCCATCATTTCGATGATATTTTTGGTGATTGCCATGCCAAGCCCCGTACCTTCCACTTTGCTGACAGTTGAAGTCCTTTCCCGTTCAAATGGTTCAAAGATGTAAGGCAGGAATTTCGGGCTCATTCCGATTCCGGTGTCCTGGACAGAAATTGTATAATTTGCATATCCGGAGGAAAACCCCGGTTTTTCTGACAGATGAATCGAGATGGTTCCGCCTGCGGGGGTGAATTTTATGGCGTTTCCGGCAAGGTTCAAAAGCGCCCGGTGGAGCCTGGCTTCGTCTGCATACACATTTTCATGGGAAAGGTTTGTCACATCAACAGAAAGCTTTAACCCTTTCAGGCGTATCTGCTCCTGTATCATGCTCATAAAATCATGCATAATGGCAGGAAGGTTTGTTTCCTGCTCTTCAATGTGAATTTTTCCGCTTTCAATCCGGCTCATATCAAGGACTTCATTAATAATGGAGAGCAGATGTTTGCTGGAAGCCGTTATTTTGGAAATACAGTCGAGAACCCGCTCTTTGTTGTCAATGTGTTCTGCGGCAATGGAAGAAAAGCCCACAATGGCGTTCATGGGAGTGCGTATGTCATGTGACATATTGTTTAAAAATGCCGATTTACTGGCATTCGCCTTGTTGGCGGCTGCATATGCCTCTTCCAGGGCGTCTCTGGCTTCCAGTTCTTTTTTACGCTCTGCGCTGATGTTTTCCACAACAAATTCTACCTGAACCGGAATGCCGGATTCGTTCCGGTTTACAACGATAAAACCGGCGCGGCACCAGCCCTGTTTGAGGCTTAAGTATTCAAGGGAAATGTTCTGGCGGGTTCCGATCCTTTCTGCCAGAGTGTCAATATTTACAAAATCCTGGAAGGATTCCCTGCAGTGCTCGTCGATCAGATTGTCGGTAAACAGTTCAAAGGCATGAACGATATCTCCTGTTTTTCCAAGGGCCTCCGTAATATAATCAAGACCTGTAATTTCCTGGAAAACCAAAGATTCCAGATCTATATAGTAATTAAACATATAGATTTTGCTCATAGCGTCAATAATGCTTGAAAGAAGCTGTTTGCTGCTGTGGTATTCCGCCTCCCGCAGTTTCATTTCTGATATGTTCTGTACGATTCCGTATGCGCTCACAGGCTGTTTTTCTGAGTCAAAGGAGATAGTCGTAAGCGTAACGGTACACCAGTACTTTCTGTCAATGCTGCTAAAAGATGCGCTGGCCGTTGGATCGCCGGCGTCAATCCGATCATACATTTTGTAGAAAGCCGGCTGGGTGGACGGGTGAACGAAATCGTCGGCAAAGCTCTTTGGCATATCTGTATATTCTCTTTTACAGTTATATATCCGGGCAGTCCGTTCGTTCACGGTGATCCGTTTTTCTTTTGGATAATACCAGAAGGTACAGATGTCCGTATTTTCAATAGCGGCCAAAAGACTGTTCTGTTCCTGAATGCTGTCTGGTTCCAATGTTTCCATGAATTACACCTCCTGTAAAACAAGTGGAATGAAGTGAATTGATTATATCAAAAGAAGTGTAAAAATGCAATTGGAAGAATGGAGAGAAAGCAGCAGAAGAAGAAGAAAAATTACTAAAAATCAAAAAATATTGCATATGATTTTGTGCAGAATGCACTTATAATAAAAGGAATGACAGAAAAAGGAGGAAAAATATGAAAAGGAGAAGAGGAAAAAAGCAGTGGGGATTTTGCTTGCCGCAGCGCTTTTCTTTGGCGGGTGGCCGAAGGCGGCAGAAGCGGCGGAAGATGCGCCAAAACAGGAAGAATTACTGGCGCATTATGAATTTTTGGAGGAGGAAGGGATTCTTCCGGAAATGGAAATGATGCAGTAATCGGGAACGGCGTTAAGGTTTCAGGGGGCGTTGCTTCTCTGCCGGGAGAAGACGCCTGGTTTATTACTCTGCCTGAGGGAATGTTTGACGGACAGGATAATGTAACGGTTTCTATGTGGATTTGGGACTATGATCCAAAGGAAGCGTGGCTTAGAAAAAGGCAGTTATGAGCTGACTGCCGGGTTCCATGAGTGGTGGAATAACCGCAGCATGAAGATTTCCGTAAGCTGTGAAGGCGCGGAAAAGGTGACTTCCGATCCGGTTGTGGTAAGCGGCGTCGGGGATAACGTAAGCGGCAGCATAAGTTTCGACATGAAGCAGGACGGATACGCCGTGCTTGAGATTGAAAATGCAGACGGGGGCGAAGCGCCTGTCATCAGTTGGTTTGGCGTTGTAATGGCGGATAAGGAAGCCCTGGAAAAAGAACTTGTAAAGTACGCAGGTTTGAAAGAGGAAAATTATACAAAGGAAAGCTGGGAAATATTTGCAGATGCGAAAAGAGCGGCGGAAGAGCTTCTTTTCAGGGAAACGGTTTCTGTAAAAGAAATCAGCGGCGCGCTCCGGACGCTTTCTGGCGCTTATCAGGGCCTTGTGGAAAATGAAGAACGAAAAGCGGCGCAAAAAAGCGGGACAGAAGTAAAGATTACAGTCAATCCGGTTGCCAATGTGGATTTCTATACGGTATACCGGAAAATTTCAGGAAAAGCAACTGTCATCGGAACGACAAAAACAGGAATTTTAAAGGATAAGAAACCAGTCAGCGGCAAACGGGCATTTTATTATGCGTCTGCTTCATCGAAAAATACGGAAAATTATGCGGACAGTAAAACGGGAGGTCAAAAGAGCATTACGCTTGCGGCGGACACAAAAAAAGTAACGGTGAAGAGTTTGAAAAAAGCGGTAAAGGTTACGTTTCAGAAAGTAAAAAAGCAAAGGGATACCTGATTTACCGCTCTGCAAAAAAGGGCCCCCTATGTGAAGCTGACGAAAAAGCCGGTGAAGAAGCTTGCATATGTGGATAAAAAAGTCAAAGCCAAAAAAACATACTATTATAAAGTCGTTACTTACGGCAGCGGCAAAACCTACAGTGCAGGAAAAACGTCGAAAAAGATAAAAGTAAAATAGAAAGTGTCGGTAAACAGATAAAACGATGTGGAAAAGTCAGAATCACTGTGTTATACTGAAATATATTGATAAAGGAGGAAGGGGATCTATTAATGAAATTAAAAACAAGGAAAAGAATTCTGTCGGCAGTCCTGTCGTCGGCAATGCTGTTTACAGCGGCTCCAGCGCCGTCTTTTGCGGCGCCGGCAGAGGCGGCCAAGGCAGGAGCCGATGAAAACCTGTTAAAGCTTTGGTATGATGAGCCGGCCAGCCAGGGAAAAAATATTTTAGGGGCCGGGCAATATGGCACGACAGCGGAAGACAATAACTGGCAGCAGCAGACGCTTCCCATTGGAAACAGCTATATGGGTGCGAATGTCTATGGGGAAATTGCCAATGAGCGTCTCACATTTAACCATAAGGCGCTTTGGAACGGAGGACCCAGTTCCAAAAGGCCAAATTATAACGGCGGCAATATCTTTACCAAAAACGGCAAGAAAATGCAGGACATTTATCAGGAAGTAGTGGATGCCTTCTTAGAAGGCAATTCCGCAGCGGGCAATATGTGCAACCAGATTGTGGGAGAAGGAGAAAACGGGGGATACGGCGTATACCAGTCCTGGGGCGACATTTATCTGACGTATGGCGGACTGACGGGGACAACTCCGACGACGGATTATGAACGTAATCTGGATTTTACAACGGGAACGGCGAATGTGGATTTTACGGCAAACGGAATCAATTACCACAGAGAGTATTTTATCAGCCATCCGGACAACGTGCTTGTAATGAAGCTGACGTCTGACGGCGGGACGATGGATGTAAATGTCAGTTTTCCGGTAGACAACGGAGAAAATGTGGCGTCAAGAGGGCTTGGAAAAGAAGTCACCTATACGGCGGATGCAGAAAAAGGGACGATTGTAACAGCCGGAGAGCTTCAGGATAATCAGATGAAAATGAATTCCGTGCTGAAAGTGGAGTCAACGGACGGCAGCATTACAGCCGGAGAAGAGCAGGGCTCCCTGGATGTTGAAGGGGCTTCGGAAATTATCATTTATGTGTCTGCGGATACAGATTATAAGAACGAGTATCCGGCTTACCGGACAGGAGAGACGGACGCCGAGCTTGCCGGAAGCGTGGCGGACACTGTGGCAAAGGCATCTGAAAAAGGTTTTGACGGAGTAAAAGAGAGCCATATGGCGGATTATAAGGAACTGTTTGACCGTGTGTCCCTTAATCTTGGCCAGGAGGCGTCGGATAAGACGACGGACGATTTGCTTGCGGCATATAAAGCCAGCGGCGACGATGCCGCTTCCGATTCCGAAAAGAGGCTGTTAGAAACGCTTTTGTACCAGTATGGAAGGTATATGACGATTGCGTCTTCAAGAGCGGGAGATCTGCCGTCAAATCTGCAGGGCGTATGGCAGAACCGCGTAGGTGACAGCGGCCGTGTTCCGTGGGGCAGCGATTTTCATATGAATGTCAACCTTCAGATGAACTACTGGCCGACGTATTCCGCAAACCTTGCAGAGTGCGGAATCCCAATTATTGATTACGTAAACTCTCTGAGGGAGCCGGGGCGTGTAACGGCCGAAGCTTATTTTGGAATTAAAAGCGAACCGGGAGAGGCAAACGGATTCTCCGCGCATACGCAGAATACGCCGTTTGGGTGGACCTGCCCTGGCTGGGCGTTTTCCTGGGGATGGTCGCCGGCGGCGGTGCCCTGGATTATTCAGAACTGCTGGGAGTATTATGAATATACGGGAGATCTGGAATACATGAGAGAAAATCTTTACCCGATGATGCGCGAGGAAGCGATTCTTTACGATCAGATTCTTGTGGACAGCGGGGAAGAGATTATTCTGGAAGACGGGACAAAGAGCACGCGCCTTGTATCGGCACCGGCTTATTCGCCGGAGCATGGGCCTAGGACGCTTGGCAATGCATATGAGAGCGAACTGATCTGGCAGTTATATGAAGACGCGGCGACG
Organism: uncultured Lachnospiraceae bacterium; assembly: GCA_910586645.1. Classification (GTDB taxonomy): domain Bacteria; phylum Bacillota; class Clostridia; order Lachnospirales; family Lachnospiraceae; genus Roseburia_B. Next base: position 66,855 of record CAJUIS010000007.1, read on the forward strand.
GCGGCTGAGCTTCTTGGCGTAGACGCGGAGCTTGCGGCGAACTGGAAAGAGAATCAGAAAAGGCTTGCGCCCATAGAAATTGGTGACAGCGGACAGATCAAAGAGTGGTTCCATGAGACGACGTTTGGAAGCGTTCCGGGCACTGAGCGGGCGCACCGTCATATGTCTCACCTGCTTGCGCTTTTCCCGGGCGACCAGATTTCCGTGGAGAATCAGGATTATCTGGACGCGGCAGTTATATCGTTAAACGACCGTACGGATGTGGCTACCGGCTGGGGAATAGGACAGCGTATTAACGCGTGGGCAAGGACCGGAAACGGGAACCGTGCGCATACGGTGATTCAAAGCCTTTTTAGAAACGGCATATATCCAAACCTCTGGGATGCGCATCCGCCGTTCCAGATTGACGGAAACTTTGGTTATACTTCCGGTGTGAATGAAATGCTGATGCAGAGCAATGTGGGTTATATCAATATCCTTCCGGCTGTCCCGGACGCATGGGCATCCGGTTCTGTGGATGGGATTCTGGCAAGAGGAAATTTTGAAATTGGAATCGACTGGGCGGAAGGAAAAGCGCAGAACGTTAGAATTTTGTCAAACAACGGCGGCGAATGCATTGTTCAGGCGTCCGGAATCAAAGCGGACGGCGTGACGGTAAAAGATTCTGACAATAATGATGTGACAGTTACAAAAGACAGCGAAAAAGAAAGAATTACGTTTGATACGGTAAAAGGAAAAACCTATACGATTACAGACTTTGGAGAGGCGGCGGCAGAGGAAGAAAGACTTTCTGCGCCGACGAACGTTGCTGCGGCGGCAAATGCCGAGGGCGTTCAGATTACATGGAACGCTGTTGACGGAGCGGATTCTTACAATGTATACCGTAAGATCGGAGCGGATTTTGTCAAAATAAACGAAGAAGCCGTTACGGGAACCTCTTTTACAGACAGTGGAGAACTTGACGATGCTGAACCAAGATACCGCGTTGCCGCGGTAAAGGGAGCAGCAGAAGGAGTGCGTTCAGGCGTTGTGATTGGAGACACATCGGGACTGAGCCGTACGGTGAAACTGTCGTTTTCCTCCGACAAATCATATACCGGAAGCCTTCCGGAAGAAATGACAACAACGAGCGGTTCTTCCATCAGCCTTCCGGGGTGCGGCGCGACGGTAAAGGGATACCTGTTTACGGGCTGGACAGATGGGAAAAACACTTATGCGGTTGGAGAAAATTATACCGTTCCGATTAAGGACACTACACTGAAGGCGGTCTGGGGAAACAGAATGAAACCAAACTGGGAAAACTGGACGGCAACGGCAAGCAGTGAAGAAAACTCAGGTTCGGACGGGCCGGCCGGTTCAGCAATCGACGGAGATGAAAGAACCTGGTGGCACAGCGCATATTCGGCCGGCAAAACGCAGCCGGTAATCGCTGAAGATGGATCCAATAATGAAATTACGATTGATTTTGGAAAAACAGTCGAAGCGGATGTATTTGAATATCTTCCGCGTGATGTTGAAAACGCAAACGGAACCATTACCGGATACCAGCTTCTTTACAGTACGACGGAGAGCGGAAACGACTTTACAGAAATCTCAAAAGGAACATGGGCAAACGATACAAATGCAAAGAAGGTCGTGTTTGACAGTGCGATTTCCATGCGCAGAATCCAGCTTAAGGCAACTGCGACAGCAGGGGCCGGGGGGACGAACCGGTTTATCAGTGCAGCGGAAATCGGCGTATATCAGGAATGCAGGGATGAAATAAAGCCTGTTATGGGAGTTTCCGTGGATTCGGAAATGACGCTGAAAAACGGGGAGAGCAAAAAGCTTCAGGCGAGCGTAACTCCGGCGGACGCCACTTATCAGGATCTGACATATAAAAGCTCCGACGCCTATCTCGTAAAAGTGTCTGCAGACGGTACGGTTACAGCGGGCAAATCGAAAATTGGAACGGCGGAAATTACGGTAACGGCGGAAACCGGAGAGTCAGCGGTATGCGCAGTTACAGTTACGCCGTCCAAAGAAGTGGAAAAAATCAATATAGAAAGAGAAAGAATCGTTTTAAAGCCGGGCGATACGGCGACATTAACGGCGTCTGTAGAGCCTTATTACGGGACGGATAAGACGATTGCATGGAGTGTGGACGACGATACGGTAGCAAGTTTTGAAAACGGTAAGGTAAGGGCGCTTAAGACAGGAAAAGCTGTTGTTACGGCAAAGGCTTCCAATGATATAACCGTGTCCTGTACAGTCTGGGTTGTGGAAGATCCCAACGCTCCGGCGGATACAGCCTCTTTAGACAGTAAAATTTCAGAAATGCTTGAAAAATACAGTGAAGAGGTCTTAAGTGGCTATACGGCGGAAAGCGTGGAAAAATACAGAGAAGCCCTGGCGAAAGCGCAGGCTCTGCTTGGACGTACGGATATTGTGCAGCCAGAGGTAGAGGAAGCGGTGTCAGAGCTTAACAGTGCGGCGGAGGCTTTGGAAAAGAAGACAGAGTCCGTTGACCGGACGCTGCTTGCGGCAGAGGTCAGCAGTGCGAAGGAGACGGCAAAAGGTGATCTGAGCGTTTATACGGATGATTCGGTGCAGAAATTCCGGGATGCTTTGAAGAATGCGGAAGATACGCTGAATAATTCCGCGGCAAGCCAGGCGGATATTGATCAGGCTCTGGCAGCGCTTAAGGCTGCGGCATTAATAAAGAAAGAGCCGGGGAAACCGGATCCGGGAAATAATAATAATCAGGGAGGAAATAACACAAATAATCCGGGCGGACAGAATCCGCCGGGTACAGAGCCTGCAAAAGTTCCCGGAAAGAATACGGAAATAACCTCGGGAGTTCTTCTGTATAAAGTAACGAAATCAGACGCGAAGAACGGCACGGTATCCGTCAAAGGGTTTACGGCTGCGGGCAAAAAGAAGGCATCTGTGACAATTCCGGCGACGGTATCGAAAGACGGATATACATTCAAAGTGACGGCAATTGATAAAAAAGCGTTCCAGAATTCGAAATTAAAGAGCGTTATCATTGGAAGCAATGTTACAAGCATTGGCGTAAACAGCTTTAATAAATCAAGGAAGCTTGCAAGCATTAAATTTATGGGCAAAAAGGCGCCGAAGAGCGTAGGGAAAAATGCATTTAAGGGAATTAAAGCAAAATGCAAAATCATTACGCCGAAGATGAAAACGGGAGAAATTAAGAAATTAAAGGTAAAGATGAAGAGCGCAGGGAAAAAAGTAGTTTACAAAAAGAAATAAAACAGAAGAAAGGGACGCCGCGTATGAAAGCGGCGTCCTTTTTCTTTAGAAAAACCGGGCGGGGATTCATAGAAACGCGCAGATTTCATATAATGAAGATAACAGATTGTGGCGGGAAAGCGTATGGAAACAGGAATTGTCATAAAACCTGCGGTCTGGATTTATAAAGAGGATAAAAAAGAAGCGGCGGACGAAATTTTTATGGGATGGGCAGTGGGGATCTTAGAGGAATGCGAAGGCTGGATGCATATTGTAACGCATTATGGTTACCGCGGCTGGCTCAGGCAAGGGACGGTTTGCCGTTTAAATCCGGAAGAGCTTTGCAGAAGGGATGAGATGAAACAGACTTTGTTTGTAAGCCGGGCTTTTGCAGACGTTTTGGACAGACCGGATGTGCGGGGACAGATTTTATGCACGTTAAGCAGAGGGGCTTTTTTGACCGGGGCGTGCGGGATAAAAGACGGATATCAAAGAGTCCGCCTTCCGGACGGCAGAGAAGGATACGTGCCTGCGCTTTCCTGCAAAAGAAGGAAAGACAGCGACGGTTATCTTTACAGCGGGGAACCGGAGGGATATTTTTTGCGAAAACCAGAAGACAGGAACTTTTCGGAGGAGACTTTGCGGGATAAAATTATTTTCTGTGCAAAAAGCTATCTTGGGACACAGTACCGCTGGGCGGGCAAATCTGCAGAAGGAATAGACTGTTCCGGCCTTGCGTTTATGAGTTATCTGATGAATGGGATTATCATTTACAGAGACGCAAAGCTGCAGGATGGGTTTCCGGTAAAAAAGATTTCTATGGAACAGCAGATAAAGCCCGGGGATTTGCTTTATTTTCCCGGCCATGTCGCGCTTTATCTGGGGGATATGAAATACATCCATGCGACAGGCCATGAAAATAATTTTGGATGCGCAGTCAACAGCCTTTCAAAAAAAGACTGGAATTACAGGAAGGATTTGGCGGAATCCCTGCTTATGGCGGGAAGCGTTTTTTAGAACGCATTTATGGCGGGAACGGATTTTTCGACGCGCTTGAAGAAAGGAAGGCAGGAATGCATATTGCAGATTTGCATTGCGATACAATTTCAAAAATTTATCAAAGCAGAAAAAGAGGAGAGCAGACAGGTCTGCTCTCAAACCATTTACAGGCCGATATAAAAAAAATGAAAAAGGGCGGGTACTTGCTGCAGAATTTTGCGGTTTTTACAGATATGGAAAAAGATGAGGAAAATCCATACCTGTGCGCGAAAAACCAAATCGCCTTGTTTTATGAAGAAATGGAAAGAAACGCTTCGGAGATTTGTCATGTAAAAACGGCTGCGGAACTAGAAAAGAACAAAAAAGAAGGGAGGATTTCTGCGGTTTTGACTTTGGAAGAAGGGGAAATCTGTGAAGGGAGCGTTAAGAAGCTGGAAGAATTTTATCAAAACGGCGTTCGGATGATGACGTTTACCTGGAATTATGAAAATTCCCTGGGAACCGGCAGAGGACTTACGGAAAAAGGGATTGCTTTTCTGGAAAAAATGGAAGACCTTGGAATAATTGCGGATGTGTCGCACCTGTCCGACGCGGGATTTTACGATGTCTGCCGTTATGCCAAAAAGCCTTTTGCGGCGAGCCACTCCAATGCAAGGGCGCTTTGCGGGCATAAGAGGAACCTCACAGACGATATGATTTTAAACATAGCAAAGCGGGGCGGCGTCATTGGCGTAAATTACTGCGGGCGGTTTTTGCAGGCGCAGGAGGGGGACGGCGGCTGTGAAAGCCGCGTTTCTCAAATAGCGGATCATATTTTGCATATCGTTCATATCGGGGGAGCGGCCTGCGTGGGACTTGGCTCCGATTTTGACGGATTTTTGGGAGGGTCAGAGCTTTCTGACTGTTCTAAAATGGAGCTTCTCTGGGAAGAACTGAAAAGGCGGGGAATTTCAGAAGACAGGGCGGATGACATTTTTTTCCAAAATGTGTTTCGAATCTATAAAGAATGCTGGTAAAAATTGACTACTTATGAAGAATTTAATATAATAAAATTATTCATATAAGATTTTCAGATTGGAAATACCTTCCGGGTATCCCTTGATACGCAGAAAAAGGAAAAGAGGGTCTGATATGCCGAATAAGAACAGTAAAAACAATTATCTGAAACAGGCGGGGATTCTTGCGGCGGCCGGCATTGTCTGCCGGATTATCGGAATATTGTACAGAAGTCCGCTCACGAGCATTATCGGAGATGAAGGAAACGGGTACTATACGTCTGCATATAATATTTATACGATTATCCTTCTGATTTCTTCTTACAGCATACCATCGGCAGTTTCAAAAATTATAGCGTCAAAACTTGCATTAAAAGAATACCGGAATGCGCATCGGATTTTTCGCTGCGCGCTGATTTATGTCGCTGTCATTGGAGGGGCGGCGAGTATACTTACTTTTTTTGGCGCGGGGCTGTTTCTTGAGGGAGAGGCGGCGGTCGTGCTCAGGGTGTTTTCCCCGACGATTTTTCTTTCCGGGTTTGCGGGAGTGCTGCGCGGATATTTCCAGGCGCACGGCTCTATGGTTCAGACGTCCGTTTCCCAGATTGCGGAACAGATTTTAAACGCGGCGGTCAGCCTTTTTGCGGCGGATTTTCTGATCGATATGGCGGCCGGAAAAGGAAGCACGGCGCGGGCGATTTACGGAGCTGCCGGAAGCGCGCTTGGAACGGGAAGCGGCGTGGCGGTTGCGCTTTTGTTTATGCTGTTTGTCTATACGATTAACCGGCCCGTGATTTATGAGAGGATCAAAAAAGACCGTCATCGTTATATGGATTCGTATGAGAGTATTCTTCACGGAATGCTGGGTACTGTGACGCCTATTATAATGAGCACATTCATTTACAATTTCAGTACAAGCTTTAACCAGACGGTGTATTCAAAAGTAATGATTTATTCCAGGGGGCTTGGCGTGGCGGAAACGGCGACGGCTTACGGAGTGTTTGCGGGAAAGGCAATGGTGATTATCAATATACCGATTGCCCTGGCGTCGGCGCTGTCTTCTGCGATGATTCCCACGATTTCAAAAAGCAGCGCGCTTGGAGACGAAGAAGCCGCCAGAAAAAAATCGGAGAATGCCATGTGGACAACCATGCTGATTGCAATTCCCTGCGCCGTTGGGATTGCCGTGCTTTCAAAGCCTATTATGCAGCTTTTATTTCCGCAGCCGGATTCGCTTGATATGGCGGCGGATCTTCTTGCAATGATTGCGGTGACGGTTGTATTTTATTCACTGTCCACTTTAAGCAACGGGATTCTGCAGGGAATCGGAAAAGTAAAGCTTCCGGTGAGGAATGCGGGAATTGCCCTGGCGGTGCAGACGGCGCTTTTGATCCTGCTTTTAATGTTTACGGAATTGGATTTGTATGCGCTTGTCATTTGTCTGATTGTATATTCCGGACTGATGTGTGTGTTAAACAGTATGTCTGTCAGACGATGCATTGGGGTAAAAGAAGACTTTCAATCCATGTTTCTGCTTCCGCTTATTTCGGCGGCGGTGATGGGAGTTTGCGCAAAAGGCGTTTATCTGGCAATGAATATGTTTGTAAAGAGCAATGCGGTTTGTCTTGTATCGGCTGTTTTTGCGGGGGTTCTTGTATATGCTGTTGCGGTTTTAAAAACAGGCGCAGTGAAAAGAAGCCAGCTTGGGGCTTTGCCCATGGGAAGCGTTTTGGTGAAAATTGCAGGGCGGCTGCATCTTTTGAATGAGAAAGAATAATTTACTTTTTAGAAATTGTGTGATATATTCATATATATGGAAACAATTATTTTTAAGATGGGCAGCGGCGAAAAAGACTGCGATACGATGGAGAAGGCCGCAGAGATTATAAAAAACGGGGGTTTGGTGGCGTTTCCGACAGAAACGGTGTATGGTCTGGGAGCGGATGCTGGAAACCCGGAAGCGGCGAAGAAAATTTATGCGGCAAAGGGAAGGCCGTCGGACAATCCTTTGATTGTCCATATTGCAGAAATGAAAGATTTAAACGTTGTTTCGGAGCATGTGCCAAAAGAAGCGCTGCTGCTGGCAGAGGCATTCTGGCCCGGGCCTTTGACTATGATTGTGAAAAAAAGCGGAGCCGTGCCTTACGAAACGACGGGAGGTCTGGATACAGTGGCTGTGCGTATGCCGGGGCATCCCATGGCGCTGGAACTGATTCGAAAGAGCGGATGTCTGATTGCTGCGCCAAGCGCAAATGCGTCAGGCAGGCCAAGCCCGACTCTGGCCAGTCATGTGGCGGATGATTTGAGAGGAAGGATCCCTTTGATTTTAGACGGCGGGGAAGTCGGCATTGGAATTGAATCCACAATTATAGATTTGACGGAAGAAGAGCCGATGATTTTGCGGCCCGGGTATGTTACGGAAAGTATGATCCGCTCTGTCATTGGCAGGGTACGGACAGATCCGGGCATTCTGGACAAAGATCCGGCGGCGCGTCCAAAAGCTCCGGGGATGAAGTACAGGCATTACGCTCCGAGAGCGGATTTGATTATCGTAGAGGGTGCAAGGGACGCGGTGGTAAAAAAAGTAAACGAACTGACAGAGGAGATGCGGAAAGAGGGCAGGAGAGTCGGAGTGATAGGAACGGACGAGACGGCGCCTCTTTATGTGGGAGATATGGTTTTAAGCATCGGGGCCAGGGAAGACGAAGAGGCAATTGCAAAGCATTTGTACCGGATTTTAAGAGAGTTTGACGAGGGGGATACAGACATTATTTATTCGGAAAGCTTTGCGGCGCCGGGAATCGGACAGGCCATTATGAACAGGCTTTTCAAAGCGGCCGGGCATCAGACGCTTAGGGCGGAGAAATGTGGGGGAAATGAGATTGTATAATAAAATAATATTTGTGGCGGAAAGCGGAACCTGCCGGGAGCCTATGGCAGTTGCCATACTAAAAGACATCGGCTTGAACAGGTCGGTGGAGATTGCCGCCCGCGGGCTGGTAGTGCTGTTTCCGGAACCTTTGAATCAGAAGGCGGAAGCTGTGATGATAAGCAACGGCCTGCCGACGGAGCGGTATATGTCAAGCCCTCTTACGGCGGAGGATTTTGGAGAAGACGTATTGATTCTTACGATGGAAGAGCGGCAGCGTCAGAAAACGCTTGAGATGTTTGAAGAGGCGGACGCTTCCCGCGTACAGGTGCTGACGGAATTTGTGGGCGACGAGCTTGAGATCGTAAATCCTTACGGCGGCACGCTTCAAATGTATGGCCTGTGTTATGAAACGCTGCAGGCATCCATTCGGAAACTGGCAAATATTTTAAACGGACAGGAGGAAACACCGTAAAGGCATACCATAATGCCATTCGGCAGACAGGAGGAAACGCCGTAAAGGCATACCATAATGCCATTCGGCAGACAGGAGGAAACATGACGAAAGTGATTGTTATGGAGCATCCGCTTATTCAGCATAAGATTGGATGGATTCGGAGAATTGAAACAGGTTCGAAGGACTTTCGAACGTTGGTTGGCGAGATTGCGATGTTAATGTGCTATGAGGCGACAAGAGATCTGAAGCTTTCTGATGTGGAAATTGAGACGCCGATGTGCAGGACGACGGTAAAAGAACTGCGCGGCAAAAAGCTGGCGATTGTTCCGATCCTTCGGGCGGGACTTGGAATGGTGGATGGGATGCTGAATATGATTCCGGCTGCAAAAGTGGGGCATATCGGCCTTTACCGTGATCCGGAAACGAAAAAACCAATTGAATATTACTGTAAACTGCCGGAGGACTGTTCCGAGCGGGAAGTGTTTGTAGTAGATCCCATGCTTGCGACAGGCGGTTCCGCTGCGGAGGCGATTCAGATGCTGAAAGATAAAGGAGTAAAAAATATCCGGTATATGTGCATCATAGCCGCTCCGGAAGGAGTGAAACGGATGCAGGAATCCCATCCTGATGTGGAGGTATACATTGGCGCGCTGGATGATCATCTGAATGAAGACTGTTATATTGTTCCCGGGCTTGGAGATGCGGGGGATCGTATTTTTGGGACGAAATAAGGAGGGCGCAATGGGCGATAAACGTCAGGATTATATCAGTTGGGATGAATATTTTATGGGAGTGGCGATACTTTCCGGCCTGCGTTCGAAAGATCCGCATACGCAGGTAGGCGCATGTATCGTCAGCGAGGACAATAAAATTCTTTCCATGGGGTACAATGGCCTGCCGCGCGGCTGTTCTGACGATGAATTTCCGTGGGCAAAAGAAGGAGATCCGCTTGATAATAAGTATTTTTATACAACGCACAGCGAGCTGAATGCGATTTTAAACTACCGGGGCGGAAGCCTTGAGGGAGCCAAGATATACGTATCCCTTTTTCCATGCAATGAATGCGCGAAGGCGATTATCCAGGCGGGAATTAAAACGATTGTATACGATTCCGACAAATATGCCGATACGCCGTCTGTCATTGCGTCAAAGCGTATGCTGAGAGCCGCCGGCGTGAAGTATGAAAAGTATAAGCGTACGGACAGGGAGATATCCCTGGTTTTGTAACCGGAGAGATGACTATGAAGTATAAAAAAAACGTCTGGCAGGCTCTTGCGATGGTAACGCAGTTTGGGATCAATATGATTGTTCCGATTCTGATGTGTACAATGTTTGGGGTATATATTGGAAAGAAATTTGATATGCTGTTTATAGTGGCGCCGCTTTTTGTCATTGGGGCGCTGGCAGGTTTTCGCAATATATATGTTATGGCGAAAAAAATATTTGAGCAGGAAAGCGACAGGGATACAAAAAATGTTAAAAAGACTGAATAAAGCGCTGCCGGGACTGGTTCTTGGGATCCTGCTGTACGGAGCGGCGGCGCAGCTTATTGGCGTATGGCTGACAGAAGACAAAGTGCAGTATTCTGCAGGGCTTTGGATCGGCATTTTTCTGGCGATAGGAATGGCGGTCCATATGGCGGTTGTAATTGAAGATGCGGTAAGCGCCGGAGGCGGGCAGGCGAAGCTGATTGCTATGTCGCTGCTTCGCTACGCCGTGGTGACGCTTGTCTTTTTTTGTGTTATGAAATTTCATTTGGGAAACCCGATTGCTGCATTCGCCGGAGTTATGGGGCTGAAAATAGCTGCTTATATGCAGCCGTTTATCCATAAAGCAATATCAAGGGGGAAAGGAAGTGAACGCTGCTGAATAAAGTGCTGAAACAGTTGGAATAAAAATTTAAGGAGGTGAAAATTTGGATAATGCAATTTTGATGGCTGCCGGTGCGGACATAGACATTATGGTTCATGGCTTGTTTTCCTATGAAATTTTCGGCCAGACCTGCTGGATTACCACGACGCATGTATGTATGCTGCTTGTGATGATTGTCCTGATTGGTTTTTTTATTGCCGCCAACCGGAAAATCAAGCATGCAAAAGAGGTGCCGGATGGTTTTCAGAATGTGGTTGAGCTGATTGTGGAAATGCTGGATAAGATGGTAAAAGGAGTCATGGGGGTAAATTCCGCCAAGTTCGCCAATTACATCAGTACGATTTTCATTTTTATTTTAATAAGCAATATATCCGGTGTTTTCGGGCTAAGGCCGCCGACGGCTGACTATGGCGTGACATTTGCGCTTGGCGTTATGACGTTTGGCCTGATTCATTTTAACAAATTTAAACATCAGCATGTTTCGGGTGTATTGAAAGGGCTGTGTGATCCGTGGCCGATCTGGGCGCCAATTAATATCATCAGTGATATCGCGGTGCCGATTTCCCTGTCGCTGCGTCTGTTTGCGAATATTTTGTCGGGAACGATTATTATGGCGCTTGTTTATGGGCTGCTTGGATGGATTGCGACTTTCTGGCCGGCAGTGCTTCATGTGTATTTTGACCTGTTTTCAGGTGCGATTCAGACATATGTATTTTGTATGCTGACGATGACGTACATCAATCAGGCAATTGATTCAGAGTAATTAAAATTACAATTAAAAATTTTTTAGGAGGAATTTATTATGAATATTTCAGGAAATGATTTGATTTTAGCATGTTCAGCTATCGGTGCGGGCCTTGCGGTTATCGCTGGTATCGGACCTGGTGTCGGCCAGGGTATTGCGGCAGGTTATGCGGCAAACGCAGTGGGAAGAAACCCGGGAGCGAAATCTGACATTACGTCTACGATGTTATTGGGGCAGGCGGTAGCTGAGACGACAGGTCTTTATGGACTTCTTGTTGCAATCCTTCTGCTTTTCGTAAAACCATTGACGTGGTAATACCCAGGCATAATGACAAACAGGGAAAGGAGGGTGAACTTCTAAATTATGGACAGATTGTTTGGACTTGATATGCAGCTTCTGATGGACGCCGTGCAGTTTGGCTTTTCCGTATTTGTGCTGTTTTTAGCTGCAAGTTATTTTCTGTTTAATCCCGTCCGCAAAATGTTAAAAGACAGGCAGGAAGGGATTAAAAAGAATATTGACGACGCGAATGCGGACAAAGAAAGCGCGGCTGAACTTAAGGCGCAGTACGAGGCAAAATTAAAAAACATAGACAAAGAAGCGGAGCAGATTTTAAGCGATGCGCGTCAGAAGGCATTGAAGAACGAAGCCAAAATTATAGAAGAGGCAAAAGAAGAAGCCGCCCGCATTATTGCAAGAGCAGGGGAAGAAGCCGAGCTTGAGAAGAAGCGCGCAATCGACGAAGTAAAACAGGAAATGATTGCCGTTGCTTCCATGATGGCTGCAAAAGTAGTGACAGCTTCTATTGATACAAAAATTCAGGATACGCTTGTAGAAGAGACATTGAAAGAAATGGGTGATTCGACATGGCTAAGCTAGTATCAAAAACATATGGTGATGCATTGTTTGAAATTGCGGCTGAGACAGGACGTATGGATGCCTTTTATGAGGAGGCGAAAGGCGTGCTGGCCGTTCTTCTGGAAAATGCAGAAGTTTCCAAATTAATGAATCATCCGAAAATTGTAAAAGAAGAGAAAATCAAAATCATAGAAGATATTTTCAAAGGACGTGTGTCCGACGAACTGGTCGGACTGCTTCGCATGGTAATTGACAAAGGCCATTTTAGTGAACTGGAAAGCGTGCTTTTCTATTTTATTGCAGAAGTAAAAGAATCCAAAAAGATAGGAACGGCTTATGTGACGTCTGCAGTGGAACTGTCCGGCGAGCAGAAAGAGCAGGTTGTGAAAAAACTGATTCAGACGACGAAATACGTGGAATTTGAAATGCACTATGAGGTGGACGCTGCCCTGATTGGCGGCATGGTGATTCGGATTAAAGACAGGGTCGTAGACAGCAGCATCCGGACAAAACTCTATGATTTGACACGAGAATTATCCAAAATTCAATTGAAAGTAGGTGAATGCGCTCCATGAATTTAAAACCAGAAGAAATCAGTTCTGTGATAAAGGAACAAATTAAAAGATATGCAGCGCAGCTTGAGGTGGCAGACGTGGGTACCGTTATACAGGTGGCGGACGGTATTGCGCGTATCCATGGGCTGGAGAATGCAATGCAGGGTGAGCTGCTTGAGTTTCCAGGTGAAGTGTACGGAATGATATTAAACCTTGAAGAAGATAATGTCGGAGCCGTACTGCTTGGCGACAGCAAAAGCATCAATGAGGGGGATACCGTAAAGACAACAGGAAGGGTTGTTGAGGTTCCCGTTGGAGACGCGATGCTTGGGCGCGTCGTAAATGCGCTTGGACAGCCAATCGACGGAAAAGGTCCGATTGATACGGATAAATTCCGTAAGATTGAACGCGTGGCAAGCGGCGTTATTTCGAGAAAATCCGTAGATACCCCGCTTCAGACGGGAATTAAGGCGATTGACGCTATGATTCCAATCGGAAGAGGACAGCGTGAGCTTATCATTGGCGACAAGCAGACGGGAAAGACAGCGATTGCAATTGATACGATTATCAATCAGAAGGGCAAAGATGTAAAATGCATCTATGTAGCAATCGGGCAAAAGGCTTCTACCGTTGCTTCGATTGTTAAAACGCTGGAGGAATTCGGAGCAATGGCATATACGACGGTTGTGGCTTCCACAGCAAGCGAGCTTGCGCCGCTGCAGTATATTGCGCCTTATTCCGGATGCGCAATCGGGGAAGAGTGGATGGAAAACGGGCAGGATGTGCTGGTCATCTACGACGATTTGAGCAAACATGCGGCGGCATACCGTACGCTTTCATTATTGCTGAAGCGTCCGCCAGGACGAGAGGCTTATCCGGGCGACGTATTTTATCTGCATTCCAGGCTTCTTGAGCGTGCGGCAAAATTAAACGACAGCCTGGGCGGCGGTTCTTTAACGGCGCTTCCGATTATTGAAACGCAGGCAGGCGATGTGTCTGCATACATTCCGACGAACGTAATCTCCATTACGGACGGACAGATTTATCTGGAGACAGATATGTTTAACGCAGGCTTCCGTCCGGCTATCAACGCAGGACTTTCCGTATCCCGCGTTGGAGGCGCCGCGCAGATCAAAGCCATTAAAAAAATTGCGGCTCCGATTCGTGTCGAGCTGGCACAGTACAGGGAGCTGGCGGCGTTTTCACAGTTTGGATCCGAGCTGGATGACGATACGAAGGAAAAGCTGGCGCAGGGTGAAAGAATCCGCGAGATTTTAAAGCAGCCGCAGTATCAGCCGATGCCTGTGGAAAATCAGGTTGTCATTATCTATGCGGCGACCAAGAAGTATCTGATTGACGTTCCGGTAGAAGACATTCTGCGTTTCCAGAGTGAATTGTTCGATTACATTGAAACGAAATATCCGGAGATTTTAGAATCCATCCGCAAGACAAAAGAGCTGACAGAAGATAACGAAAAGGCTCTGGTTCGGGCGATTGAAGAATGTAAAGCGGCTTTTAAGTAGAATAAAGAAAAGAGTGGTGAAAAAATATGGCTTCCATGAGGGACATTAAACGAAGAAGAAGCAGCATACAGAGTACGCAGCAAATCACAAAAGCCATGAAGCTTGTTTCTACTGTTAAACTGCAGAAGGCAAAGAGCCGTGCAGAGGAGACGAATCCGTATTTTAATTATATGTATCAGACGGTTGTTTCCATGCTGAAGCATTCCGGTACGATTATGCATCCCTATTTAAAAGCGGGAACTTCATCAAAAAAAGCCGTTGTCGTCATTACTTCAAACCGCGGTCTTGCCGGAGGATATAATTCAAATGTAGTCAAGCTGGTAACGGACAGTGGATTGAAAAAAGAAGATTTGAAAATTTATGCAATCGGCAATAAAGGACGGGAAGCGTTAGAGCGGCGCGGCTATGAAATTGCGTCCGATTATTCGGGAGTCATTGACGCTCCTGTTTATGAGGATGCCGCGGCAATCTGCAGACAGGCTCTGAAAGCTTTTCAGGAGGAAGAGATCGGAGAGATTTATCTGGCGTATACGCATTTTAAAAATACGGTAAGCCATGAGCCGAAACTGATGAAGCTGCTTCCGGTTGAAATTGATGAAACCGAATCAAATGAAGATGCAAACATTCTGATGAATTACGAACCGAATGATGAGGAAGCTTTGGACATGATTATTCCAAAGTATATTACAAGCTTGTTTTACGGCGCATTGGTGGAAGCGGTTGCCAGTGAAAACGGCGCCAGAATGCAGGCAATGGATTCGGCGACAAGCAATGCAGAAGAAATGATTAGTGATTTGTCACTGAAATACAACAGGGCCCGTCAGGGTTCCATCACACAGGAATTAACAGAAATTATCGCAGGTGCGGCAGCAATTTCTTAATGAATGCCGAATGGCATAGAGGGATGCCCACAGTGTGTTGAATAAAAATAAGGAGTGATAGAAAAAGATGGCAGATAAGAATATAGGTAAAATCACTCAGATTATTGGTGCCGTTTTGGACGTTAAGTTTCAGGAAGGGCATCTGCCGGAGATCAATGACGCTATCAATATTACCATGAAAGACGGTAAAAAGCTGGTAGTCGAGGTTTCTCAGCATCTGGGTGATGATACGGTCAGATGTATTGCCATGGGTTCTACCGACGGGCTTGTCCGCGGAATGGACGCCGAAGCTACCGGAGCGGCGATCAGCGTTCCGGTCGGTGAGAACACATTAGGGCGTATGTTCAATGTCCTTGGAGAGCCGATTGATGAAGTGGCGGCTCCGAAGAACGTAGAATACTGGCCGATTCACAGAAAAGCGCCTTCCTTTGAAGAACAGTCAACTTCTCAGGAGATGCTTGAAACAGGAATTAAAGTCGTGGATTTGCTCTGTCCTTATCAGAAGGGCGGTAAAATCGGATTGTTCGGCGGTGCGGGCGTAGGAAAGACGGTTCTGATTCAGGAGCTGATTCATAATATCGCAACAGAGCACGGCGGATATTCCGTATTTACCGGCGTAGGCGAGCGTACCCGTGAGGGAAACGATCTCTACTATGAAATGAAAGAATCGGGCGTTATTGACAAGACAACCATGGTGTTCGGCCAGATGAACGAGCCTCCGGGGGCGAGAATGCGCGTTGGTCTGTCCGGGCTTACGATGGCGGAATATTTCCGTGATAAGGGCGGAAAGGACGTCCTTTTGTTTATTGATAATATTTTCCGTTTTACACAGGCAGGTTCTGAGGTTTCCGCGCTGCTTGGACGTATGCCTTCCGCAGTAGGTTACCAGCCGACATTACAGACGGAAATGGGAGCTTTGCAGGAGCGTATTACTTCAACGAAGAACGGTTCCATTACTTCCGTTCAGGCTGTATACGTGCCGGCCGACGACCTGACAGACCCGGCGCCGGCAACGACGTTTGCACATCTGGACGCGACGACTGTACTTGAACGTTCCATCGTAGAGCTTGGAATTTATCCGGCCGTGGATCCGCTTGGTTCAACTTCCCGTATTTTGGATCCCCGTATCGTTGGAGAAGAGCATTTTAAAGTTGCCCGCGGCGTACAGGAGATTTTGCAGAAATATAAAGAGCTTCAGGATATTATTGCAATTCTTGGTATGGATGAGTTGTCCGAGGATGATAAGCTTGTCGTAAGCCGTGCGAGAAAAGTGCAGAGATTCTTATCCCAGCCGTTCTTTGTGGCAACGCAGTTTACCGGAATGGACGGAAAGTATGTTCCGATTGCCGAGACGGTAAGAGGTTTCAAAGAGATTCTTGAAGGTAAGCTGGACGATGTGCCGGAAGGCCATTTCTTAAACGCAGGAACGATTGATGAAGTACGCGCCCGCGTGAATTAAGGGGTGATGGCATGGCAGAAAATGAGAAGATGTTTCAGGTGAAAATCATTACGCCGGATCGTGTGTTTTATACCGGAGAAGCAGAGATGATTGAGTTTAATACCAGCTCCGGTCAAATTGGCGTTTATAAGAAGCATATTCCGCTGACTACCGTATTAGAGCCGGGGGCAGTTATCATCCATGAGCCGGAAGGCGAAAAAATAGCTGCCGTTCATGCAGGATTTGCAGAAGTTTTGCCGGAACAGGTTACCCTTTTGGCAGAAATTGCAGAGTGGGCGGAAGAAATTGACGTGAAACGCGCAGAAGAAGCCAGAAGAAGGGCGGAAGAACGGCTGCAGGAAAAAGCCGCAGACATAGATTTGGTCCGCGCAGAATTTGCTCTGCGGAAGGCGCTGACGCGGATTAATGTAAAAGATATGAAATAAGAAGGAAGAGAAAAACCCCGGCGCGCCGCCGGGGTTTTCGATTGTCTGAGCGTCTGCAGCGTACAGAAAGCGTAAATTTTTTTATAATATAACTTCAAACGGATTGAAAAAAATCCCCTGAGCGTTGAAAGATGCAGCAGCCATCTGCAATATTGGCTTTTATAAGTGAATAGACAACTGTCTTGTCATCTCTGAAAAAGTATGTTATAATTCCAAAGATACAAATTTTGGCAAAATGCCAGAAAGAAGGCGGGCCATGTGAGAGCTTCAGGCATCGTTCCGCCGGGAGGAAGCTATGAACAGAAAAGAAAAAATCAGCAAATTGAAACAGGAGAAAGACACCGTCATTCTGGCGCACTATTATGTGGACGGAGCTGTACAGGAGATAGCGGATTTTGTCGGTGATTCCTATGCCCTGGCAAAAAAAGCCGCGGAAGTGACCCAAAAGAATATTCTCTTTGCCGGAGTGTCCTTTATGGGAGAGAGCGCAAAGCTTTTAAACCCGGGTAAGCGCGTTTATATGGCAGACGCGTCTGCAGGATGCCCTATGGCGGATATGGCGACGGCGGAACAGGTTCGAAAAGTCCGGGAAAAATATCCGGACGCGGCCGTTGTCTGTTATGTCAATTCCACTGCGGAAGTAAAAGCCCAATCCGACGTCTGCGTCACTTCATCCAACGCCGTAAAAGTGGTGGGCAAAATGAAGCAGAAGCAGATTTATTTTGTGCCTGACAGTCATCTGGCCCGTTTTGTGGCAAAGAAGCTGCCGGAAAAGCAATTTATTTTCCATGACGGATATTGCCCTACGCATCAGGAGATTGGGCGGGATTCATTGGCAAAAGCAAAAGAGAAGCATCCGGGGGCGCTCGTCCTCTCGCATCCGGAATGTTCCGAAGAAATTCTGGAATTGTCGGATTATGTGGGGAGTACGGCGGAGATTCTCTGTTTTGCGAGAGAAAACAGCGCGGAGGAATACATAATAGCGACGGAAACAGGCGTATTTTATCAGTTGGAAAAAGAGAACCCACAAAAGAAGTTTTATCCGGTGATCCCGGAGCAGATCTGTCCCGATATGAAAAAAATTACACTTGAAAAAACAGAATCGGTTCTTGCCAATCTGGAAAACCAGCAGGAGATTCTGCTTGAAGAATCTGTGATAGAACAGGCGAGACGGCCGTTGGAACAGATGTTAAAACTGGCTCTTTCATAAGCCGGCATGGAGGCGGAATGAAAACAAATATATTAATTGTGGGAGCCGGATGCGCAGGATTATATTGTGCGCTTCATCTTCCGGAAGACATGGAGATTCTTATCATAACAAAGGATAAAGCGGAACACAGCGATTCATTTCTGGCGCAGGGCGGCATATGTATGTTAAGGGATGAGTCGGACTATGACTGTTATTTTGAAGACACGATGCGGGCCGGGCATTATGAAAATAACCCGAAATCCGTAGAGATTATGATCCGTTCGTCGAAAAGCGTTATAGACGAGCTGATGCATTACGGAGCGGATTTTAAGCGGAATAAAGACGGAAGCCTTTGTTTTACCAGGGAGGGCGGGCATTCCGCAAAACGGATCTTATTCCATGAAGACATTACAGGGGAAGAGATTACAGGGAAATTACTGGCCGAGGCAAGGAGACGTCCGAATATTAAGATTGCAGAATACTGTACAATGCTCGATCTGCTCTGCAGAGATAATGTCTGTTTTGGAGCGGCCGTTTGCGATGGGGATGGACGCATATTTTCTGTATATGCGGATTTTACCGTACTTGCCTGCGGAGGAATCGGCGGTTTGTACCGGCATACGACAAATTACAGGCATTTAACGGGGGACGGCATTGCCGTCGCTTTAAATCATGGCGTTTCATTAAAGCACATTAATTATGTGCAGATTCATCCGACGACGCTTTACTCGGAAGAACCGGAGGAAAAAAGTTTTTTGATTTCCGAATCTGTCCGGGGAGAGGGAGCTGTTTTATACAATGCAAAAAAAGAAAGGTTTGTCAATGAACTGCTTCCAAGAGACGTGCTGACGGCTGAAATTTACGCGCAGATGAAAAAAGACAATATGCCGTATGTCTGGCTTTCCATGGAGCATATTTCAAAAGAAGAGCTGGAATGTCATTTCCCGAACATTGTAAGCCATTGCCGGGACAAGGGGTTTGACGTGTTCCATGAATGCATCCCGGTCGTTCCGGCGCAGCATTATTTTATGGGAGGAATTGAAGTGGATCTTGATTCCTGCACTTCCATGCAGCGCCTGTTTGCCGTTGGGGAAACGGCATGCAACGGCGTGCATGGGAAGAACCGTCTGGCGAGCAATTCTCTGCTGGAAAGCCTTGTGTTTGCCCGCCGGGCCGCAGAAAAAATAAAAGAAAGCCCTGTGGAAGAAAAAATAAGTGAAACTGCAGCCGAAGCGTTCGATGCATCGCGTTATCAGGACAGAGAGGTTTTGGCTGAAATTTATAAAAAAAACGTGCGAAACGAGATTGAGAGGTTGAATAATTATGTATGATCCAATTACTATGAGGTTAAACGCAGATCCGATGATTTTAAGCGCATTAAAGGAAGACATTACAAGCGAGGACGTGACGACAAATTCTGTTATGCCGAAAGCGCGCCTTGGAGAAGTGGATTTGATCTGTAAAGAAGCAGGCGTCATCTGCGGGCTGGATGTGTTTGCGAGAGTTTTTGAACTTCTGGATGACGAGGTTGAAATTACGCTTTTTGTAAAAGACGGAGACAGGGTGTCTGCGGGAGAGAGAATGGCGAAGCTGCGCGGGGATATCCGCACGCTTTTGTCCGGAGAACGCACGGCGCTGAACTATCTGCAGCGGATGAGCGGAATTGCGACTTATACAAATTCGATTGTAAAGCTTTTGGAAGATACAAAAATTAAGCTTTTGGATACCAGAAAGACAACTCCCAATAACCGCGTATTTGAAAAATATGCCGTCCGGATCGGGGGCGGCTACAATCACAGATATAACCTGTCAGACGGCGTACTGTTAAAGGACAATCATATCAGCGCTGCGGGCGGCGTAAAAGAAGCTGTTCAGATGGCAAAGGGATATGCTCCTTTTGTGCGCAAAATAGAAGTGGAAACGGAAACGCTTGAAATGGTAAAAGAAGCTTTGGAGGCGGGAGCGGATATTATTATGCTGGATAATATGACGCCGGAAGTAATGAAAGAAGCGGTTTTACTGATTGATGGAAAAGCAGAAATTGAAATATCCGGAAATGTGACAAGAGAAAATATTGAGAGGATCAAAGGTCTGGGCGTGGATTATATTTCAAGCGGGGCGCTGACCCACTCTGCGCCGATTCTGGATATTTCCTTAAAAAATCTGCGGCCGATTTCATAGAGAAAGAGGGAACTGTATGAGCGGAGAACAGCGAAGGGAGAAAATGCTTAACGTTTTGCGGACTGCCGGACATCCGGTGCCGGGGGCAAAGCTGGCTCAGATGTTTGCAGTCAGCCGCCAGGTCGTCGTACAGGACGTTGCCCTTCTTCGGGCCGAAAAACAGGAGATTATCAGCACCTGCCGCGGATATATGATGCGGCAGGATTTGCCGTGCCAGAGGATATTTAAAGTGCGTCATTCTGATGAAGAGATGGAAGAAGAGCTGAATCTGTATGTGGATTTTGGCGGGACGGTAGAAGATGAATTTGTGTATCACAGGATATACAATGTCATTCGCGTGGAAATGGGGCTGAAATCCAGGCGTGAGATCAAAGACTATATGGAAAAGCTGAAAAGCGGCCGTTCAAAATCCTTAAAAGACGTTACATCCGGTTTTCACTATCATACAGTGACGGCGGAATCAGAAGAAATTTTAGATCAGATTCAAAAGGAGCTGCAGGAGAAAGGCTTTCTGGCAGAGCTTAGGGATTACGAGCCGATCGATTTCTGGAAAGAGGAAAATTATACAAAGGGGTAGAAGAAGCCGATGGATCAAAAAGATTTAACAAAAGGTCCGGTATATAAAACCATGTGCTTTTTTGCATTTCCCATGATACTTGGAAATATGCTGCAGCAGGGCTATAACATTGCGGACACCTGGGTGGTAGGCCGGTTTGCAGGCTCCGGCGCTTTAGCGGCCGTCGGTTCCGCTTTTGCCCTGATGACGTTTCTGACATCGGTTCTGCTCGGGCTTTGCATGGGCAGCGGAGTCGTGTTTTCCCGCTGTTTTGGCAGCCGGGATGATAAGTCTTTAGAGGACGGCGTCTGCGCGTCGCTTCTGATTGCGTCTGCGACAGCCTTTTTTCTTACGGCAGTTTCCCTGCTTGGAACGGAAGCCATTTTGAGATGGATGAACATTCCAAAAGAAATTACGGGAATCACAAGAGATTATCTTGTGCTGATATTTTGGGGGATCCCTGCAGTCGCTTTGTACAATTTTTTTGGAGCGTATTTGAAAGCTGTCGGGAATTCTGTCGTTCCGCTGATGTTTCTTGGCGTTTCCACTGTGCTGAATATTCTGCTGGATCTTCTGTTTGTCGCAGTGTTTAAGCAGGGGACGCAAGGCGCCGCCCTGGCGACAATTCTATCCCAGTATATATCAGGGATTGGAATTGCCGCATACGTAATTGTAAAAAACAAGGCGGTCAGAAATGCCATAAGCAATTTTAGAATAAGAAAAAGCAGCCTTTTTGAGATTGCCAGTTATTCGGTTTTGACATGCGTGCAGCAGTCGGTGATGAACCTTGGCATCCTTATGGTGCAGGGACTTGTCAACAGTTTTGGGACGACGGTTATGGCGGCATTTGCAGCCGCTGTCAAAATAGACGCGTTTGCCTATATGCCTTTGCAGGAGTATGGAAATGCGTTTTCTACGTTTCTGGCGCAGAATGCGGGAGCGGGGCAGAAACAGCGGATGAAAAAAGGGATGCGGTATGCGGCTGCGACAGTCGCAGGATACAGCCTGGTTTCCTGCCTGATTCTCTGGTTTTTGGCAGAACCTTTGATGTATCTGTTCATTGACGCAGAGGAGGCGGTGATTGCGGCGGAGGGCGTTAAGTATCTGCATACGGTGGGGCCTTTTTATTGGGGGATCGGATGCCTGTTCTTGTTTTACGGGATTTACCGGGCGTTAGGGAAACCGTCGATCTCCGTTATACTGACAGTGATTTCCCTTGGGACGCGCGTCGCGCTGTCTTATATGCTGTCGTCCGTGCCTTCTGTCGGGGTTGCGGGAATCTGGCAGTCGATTCCGGTTGGATGGATTCTTGCGGATTTGGCGGGCATACTGTTTTATATAAAAAACAAAAATGTTTTTACGGGATTTTAAAATCCGCCGGAGGCTCTGAGAATTTTGCGGCAGTTCCAATGCCGTATATCTGGATCTGGTTTCGATTTTTTTGCTTTTGATAATGAAAGCAATATTTGAAAATGAAACCCATAAACGCTCCAAGCCATTGGCTGGTTTGCGCATCGAATGTGAAATCATCCGCCGGATTTTTTTCCTGCCGGTAAAAATACAGCAGTGATTTTACAGGGGGAATCCCCAGCTCATTTGCAAATGCGATGCACAGCATACGTTTTTCATCTGTTGCCGTGGCTATGCAAAAATCCCAGAGATCGCCGGAGTTGACAAAGGGGGCGGCATTTTTGTAGATTTTTGCAAATCCGGTTTTAGAATTATAAATCTGATCTTTTAGTGAACGTGTTGTCATATAAGATCTCCTTTCTTAAACATACAATATTTTGTATGTTTATTATAAGGTATATTCAATAAACTGTCAAGAGCCGATTTTCATTTTATAAATGGCTGTGTCATTTACCCATAAATGTGCAGATTTATCTGAACTGTTAGAAATAATGAGCAATTTTTGCGCTATAAATCAGAAAATTATTTGAAATTATAGACAAATATGTTATAATTATCCTATACACAGAGCCGATCTGTGAAGGAAAGGGGCGAAATACTATGCGCATTACAATTACAGGAAGGAATCTTGAATTAACCGATGGACTCAAAAGCGCCGTAGAGGACAAGTTAGGAAAGCTGGAGAAATACTTTACCCCGGAGACGGATATATTTGTGACTTTAAGCGTTGAGAAAGAGCGGCAGAAAATCGAGGTTACCATACCCGTGAAGGGCAATATCATCCGTTCGGAACAGGTAAGCAACGATATGTACGTATCAATTGATCTCGTGGAAGAAGTGATAGAGAGGCAATTGAAGAAATACAAGAAAAAGATCATCAGCAGACATCAGAGCGGGACAAACTTTAAGAAAGAATTTATTGAAAAAGAATCCGATGCGGATGATGAAATCCGCATTATCCGTACCAAGAAGTTTGACATGAAGCCGATGTACCCGGAAGACGCCTGCGTGCAGATGGAACTTTTAGGACATGATTTTTTTGTATTCTGCAATGCGGAAACGGAGCGCGTCAATGTGGTCTATAAGAGAAAAGGCAATACGTATGGAATGATTGAGCCGGAATTTTAGTTGACAAAACAGACCGGACACGTTATACTTAAATCTCCGGGCAGCCGGGGTGTCAGCGGTACCCTGTACCGGCAATCCGCTATAGCCGGGGTGATATTCTGCAGAGGGTTTCTGATTGTGAAGCTGCCCTTCATAAGTGGCGATGACGTTTGGGTCTTGCGCAACAGGAATTTATGAACCGGGTCAGGTCAGGAATGGAGCAGCCCTAAGTAAACACTCATGTGTGCCGCAAGGGCGCCTGGGCCGAGCTAACTGTGAAGGTAACGTTTGGGGTCAGGATTCGAAGCAGAATGCCCGGAAAAGATAAGAATAAGAATGAAAAAGAACCGTCATAAGACGGCTCTTTTTTTGCTTTACAGGGGATTGTGCCGCCAAAGCGGCGAAGAATCCCGTGCAGATGGATTTTTTCTTAATGCAAAAATAGTTTTAAACAGAGTCAAATTCGTCCAGAATTTCCTTGTCCGGGGCTTTTGTCAGAAGGCTTACGATAATGATAAACGCACAGGCAACCAAAAATGCCGGAAGCAGCTCGTAAATATTCCATGCGCCTCCAATCGGACGTACCAGGTATTTCCAGATAAATACCATAGCTCCGCCGGAAACCATGCCGGCGATGGCGCCGTAACGGTTTGTCCGTCTCCAGAACAGCGCAAAAAGCATGACGGGGCCGAAGGCCGCGCCAAAGCCTGCCCATGCAAAGGATACGATGCCGAATACAGAGCTGTTTGGATCCCTTGCAATGAATACGGCAATGACGGCAATGGCTACAACGGTCAGCCTTGCTGTAAGCATCATGGTCTTTTGGGACATTTTGATATGCAGAACGTCTCTTAATATGTTTTGAGAGATGCTGGAAGACGCCGCTAAAAGCTGGGAATCCGCCGTTGACATGGTGCAGGCTAATATCCCTGCCAGAATGACGCCTGCGAATATAATGGCAAGTACGCCGTGGCTGCTTAAAAGCTGCGCTGTTTTGATAATCAGCGTTTCAGAATCGGAACCGGACAAAGTTTCAATTGCGCCGGACGCCGTCATGCTGTACCCGATCACGCCGATAAAGATAGCGACAGCCATGGAAATTGTCACCCAAACGCTGGCAACCCGCCGGGAGAGCTTTAATTTATTTTCATCTTCAATCGCCATAAAACGCAGCAGGATATGAGGCATTCCAAAATAGCCAAGTCCCCAGGCAAAGGTGGATACGATGCTGATAAAGCCGTAGGGGCTTGCAGAATTTGAAGCGGCGTCATGGAGATTTGTCATGGACAGATAACCGGGCAGTTTTGAAGCGTTGTCCATTACGACATCCAGCCCTCCGGCTGTCTGTACGCCAAAGACAACGACGATAATAAGCGCAAGCGTCATTACGATGCTCTGAATAAAGTCGGTTGTGCTTGCGGCAAGAAATCCTCCCAGAGCCGTATATCCTACGATGACAACGGCGCTTATGATCATGGCGGGAATGTAGGAAATCCCAAACAGGCTGGAAAACAGTTTTCCGCAGGCGGCAAATCCTGAAGCCGTGTAAGGAATAAAGAAAATAACAATAATCAATGCCGAAATTCCAAGCAGCGCATGGCTTTTGTCACGGAACCGGTTGGAAAAGAAGTCCGGAATCGTAATGGAATTATTCACGGCGGAATAACGGCGCAGACGTTTGGCGACAATCAGCCAGTTGAAATATGTGCCGACTGCAAGGCCGATTGCAGTCCATCCTGCGTCGGCGAGACCCGAGAGATAAGCGACGCCCGGGAGACCCATCAAAAGCCAGCTGCTCATATCGGAAGCCTCTGCGCTCATTGCGGTTACAAACGGGCCGAGTTTCCGTCCGCCGAGGTAAAAATCACTCACGTCATTGTTCTTTTTGGAAAACGAGATTCCGATGCCTACCATTCCCAAAATGTAGACAACGATAATCAAAAAAATTCCCAATGTGGTTCCACTCATAATTTCCTCCTTGTATGTAGCTTGTTTACAGAGTTTTTGTCCATAAAAGGCAAGACACATTATTATAGCATTTCTGACAGAATTCCACAATAAAAATATAGCCCTGAGCGTAGATTCAAATAGGTATTGACAAAACAATATTATATGTTATATAGTATTAATTGAAAAACAATATTATACAAAAGGGGTGGTGAAATGGCGTTTGGCGTAGGGGCGGCGTTGCTGGATGCAATCGTTCTGGCGGTTGTCTCAAAGGAAGAAGAAGGTACGTATGGCTATAAGATTACGCAGGATGTCCGCAGGGCAATTGAAATATCGGAATCCACACTGTACCCGGTGCTGCGGCGGCTGCAGAAGTATCAGTATTTGATTGTTTACGATGTGGAATGCGGCGGCAGAAACCGGAGATATTATAAGATTACAAAGGCCGGTTCTGGAAAACTGGAAGAATATAAAACGGAATGGTCTGATTATTCATCAAAAATATCAAAATTATTATCGGGAGAGGAGAGGGCATGAATAGAGAAGAATTTCTAAGGCAGTTAGAGGAGCTGCTCTATGACATACCGGAAAATGAACGCCGGGACGCTATGGAATATTATCGGAATTATTTTGAAGACGCGGGACCCCAGAATGAAGAAAAGATTATAGAGGAGCTGGGTTCGCCGCAGGAAGTTTCGTCAGGAATTAAAAAGGATTTATTTGGTGAAAATTATAAAGAATATGATTTTGCAGAGAAGAAAGAGGCGGGCAGAGGCCCAAGAGGAGATAAAACGGTAAGAAATATCCTGATTGCCGTGATTTTGGTTTTGACGTTTCCGGTATGGATCGGGCTTGTCGTAAGCGTCTTTGGGCTTCTTGTGGCGGGAGGCGCCTGTGTGCTTGCGCTTTCCATTGCTGTGATAGCTCTGATTGGCGTATTTATGATTGTGGGAATTGTATTCGGAGGCGTCGGCATAGGGCAGATGGCAGTGGGATTTCCGGCGCTTGGACTGATCTTTTTAGGGCTTGGGCTGCTTATGGCTGCTGCGGCCATAGTTGGACTGGTTGTTGCCGTATATATTATGGGGCTTGCGTTTCCATGCATTCTGCGCACAATCGTTCGTTTGTGTAAAAAACCATTTCAGAAAAGGGGTGCGTCTATATGAAAAAATTTACAAAAATCTGCCTGATTGTCTGCCTTGCTCTGGCCTGTATCGGAGGGATCTGTATGTGCGCAGGAATCGCGCTTGGCAGCGGCCCAAGGGAGGTTATGGAAATGATTGACAGGCAGGGGATTCATGTCGGAAATTTTCATATCGGATTTTGGGAAGCATTTTTTGGAGAAAATGAGGAGGAGCGTATAAAGGCGGCAGACGGGATGCTGGTAAAACAGTTTGATGGAGATGAAATTGACAGCCTTGATATTGACATTAAGTATGGGGAGGTTTATATTGACGTGAAAGAGACGGATCAGATAGAGGTCAGGATTGACGCGCCAAAGCGAAATTCTTATGTCTGTAAGAAAGACGGCAGGACGATGGAGCTTTCGGATACGACGGAAAGAAAGTGGTGGAAAGTCGGAGGCGGGAATGTCACTGTGACGGTTTCGCTTCCGGAGAAAAAAGTTTTTTCAGAAGTGGAATTGATGACGAATGCGGGAAAGGTGGATATTTCGCACAGCCTTAAAGCAAAAGAAATTTCACTGGAACTGGATGCGGGGGATCTGACAGCGGCGGACATTGAAGCGGAAAAGGAACTTTCCGTCAATGTAGGGGCCGGAAGGCTTGCAATTTCAAAATTTTCCGCCCGGAATATGGAGATAGACTGCGGGATGGGAGAAGTTGAGCTTCGCGGAAGCCTTTTGGGAGACGGCGACATCAGCTGCGGCATGGGAAGGATTGATCTGGAACTTGAAGCGGAGGAAACCGATTATGATTATGAAATGGAATGCGGCCTTGGCAGCATTGAACTCAATGAACAGAGATTTACGTCGCTGGGAAGCGAGAAAGAAATAAATCATGGCGCAGGAAATGAGCTTCATTTAGACTGCGGTATGGGTGAGATTGTCATTACAACAAATTAAGGAGGAACGGATATGGAAAAAAGGTTATACAAATCGACGTCAAACAGGGTATTGTGCGGTGTATGCGGAGGGATTGGAGAATATTTTAATGTAGATCCGACGCTCATCCGCCTGCTTTGGCTGGTTCTTCTCTGCGGATGGGGAAGCGGAATTTTGTTTTACATTATTGCGGCAGTCATTATTCCGGAATCGCCAGGCCGTTTTTAGCGCCTAAAGGGGCGGAAGGCAAATGGAACAAGACAGCGTTTATGAAGACGGGGCGAGACTGCCGCTTGGAGACGGTGAGATTTTTTTGCGCCGCATAAAAAACAGAGATGAGAAGCATATCCGCATATATAAAAAGCGGACGGAAAATGGAAGAGTCCTGCTCTGTATGGTTTCCGGCATTGAGAACAACGGGGAAGCTTACCGAATGGCGGTCAAAAAGTGGCTCAGGGAATACGCAAGAGAGGAACTTGGAAAAAAGGTGCGGCTTTTTGCGGACAGAATGCAGGTGAAAGTAAACAGGATTGCCATAAAAGAGCAGAAGACGCGCTGGGGAAGCTGCAGTTTAAAAGGAAACCTGAATTTTAACTGGAAACTTGTGTTGATGCCGGAACGCATTCAGAATTATGTAGTTGTCCACGAACTTGCGCACAGGAAACAGATGAACCACTCCAGTGAGTTTTGGAATGAAGTGTTTTTGGAACTGCCGGATTATTCTGCGTGCAGAAAGTGGCTCAGGGAACATGAAAGAGAATATCTGAAGTATTGAATGAAAAGAAACGAAAAAACAGCGTCCGCAGACGCTGTTTTTTGAGCGGAGAGTGTGGGATTCGAACCCACGTGCCCAGTAAAGGACAACTGCATTTCGA
>CAJUIS010000008.1 GCA_910586645.1 uncultured Lachnospiraceae bacterium
TGGCGAGTAATGATAATAGGAGGTGCCATATGTACGCAATTATAGCAACAGGTGGTAAGCAGTACAAAGTATCCGAAGGCGATATCATTACCATTGAAAAGCTTGGTGTGGAAGCTGGTGAGAGAGTTACTTTTGATCAGGTAATCGCAGTGTCAGACGGCGGGTTGAAAGTCGGAAACGATGTGGCGGACGCGACCGTGGAAGCTTCTGTCGTAAAAGAAGGCAGAGGCAAAAAGATTATCGTGTATAAGTACAAGAGAAAAACCGGTTATCACAAGAAAAACGGCCACAGACAGTCGTATACGCAGGTAAAGATTGAAAAAATCAACGCATAAGCCGGGAATGAAATTCTATGATTCAGGTAACAATGCTAACAAACCAAAACGGAAAATACATTGGTTTTGAATGTATCGGTCATGCGGGCTATGCGGATGCGGGAAAAGACATTGTATGCGCAGGGGTTTCCGCTCTTGTAATCAATGCGGTGAATTCCATTGACCGTTATACCAGTGAGACATTCACTTTGGATACGGAGGAAGAGACGGGAAAGCTTGCCGTATATTTTGACAGACCCGCAGGACATGATGCGGAGCTTCTTCTGAATTCTCTTGTTCTTGGGATTAAGGGGATTCAGAAACAGTACGAAGACAAATATATTACATTTCATATAAAGGAGGTGTAGGGATATGTTGAACATGAACCTTCAGTTATTTGCACATAAAAAGGGAGTTGGTTCCACAAAGAACGGACGTGATTCCGAATCGAAAAGATTGGGTGCGAAAAGAGCGGACGGGCAGTTTGTAAAAGCCGGAAATATTTTATACAGACAGCGTGGTACCAAGATTCATCCGGGTACGAACGTAGGAAGAGGCGGCGACGATACGTTATTTGCCTTAACCGATGGCATACTTAGATTCGAGAGAAAAGGAAGAAGCAGAAAACAGGCTTCCGTATATCCAGTAGCCAGCAACGAATAAGACGATTTGATAGACCCGACTAAAAAGCCGGGTCTATTTTTCAATTTTGAAGTCCGAGGAGAAAGAAATGTTTGCAGATCGAGCGAAAATTATTATTAAATCAGGAAACGGCGGAAACGGCCATGTCAGTTTCCGAAGGGAAAAGTATGTTCCGAACGGCGGACCTGACGGCGGCGACGGCGGAAAGGGCGGCGACATTATCTTTATCGTGGATGAAGGGATGAATACATTAAGCGATTACCGTTACAGACGAAAATTTGCGGCGCAGAACGGAGAAGAAGGCAGGAAAAAGAACTGCCATGGCAGAGACGGCGAAGATATGATATTAAAAGTGCCGGAAGGAACCGTAATTAAAGAGCTGGAATCCGGGAAAGTCATTGCGGATATGTCCGGCGGCAATATGCGTCAGGTGGTTTTAAAAGGCGGCAGGGGCGGACTTGGGAACCAGCATTTTGCCACAGCCACTATGCAGGCGCCGAAATATGCAAAACCCGGCCGGGAAGGCATGGAGCTGGAAGTTTTGCTGGAATTGAAGGTAATAGCCGACGTCGGTCTTGTCGGTTTTCCGAATGTCGGAAAATCAACGTTTTTATCCCGTGTCACAAATGCGCAGCCTAAAATTGCCAATTATCATTTTACGACATTAAGCCCAAACCTGGGAGTCGTGGATTTGGACGGCAGTTCTGGTTTCGTAATAGCCGATATTCCGGGTCTGATTGAAGGAGCTTCGGAAGGAATCGGTCTGGGACATGAATTTCTGCGTCATATTGAACGTACAAAGGTTATGATCCATATGGTAGACGCCGCCGGCACAGAAGGAAGGGATCCGGTGGAAGATATTTATGCCATTAATAAAGAACTTGAGGCGTACAATCCAAAGCTTCTTGAAAAACCGCAGGTGATTGCGGCAAACAAAATGGATGCCGTTTATGGGGAGAAAAGTGACGTTGTGGAGACGTTAAGGGCCGAATTTGAGACGGATGTGCGAAAGGTATTTCCAATCTCCGCAGTCAGCGGAAAAGGGCTGAAAGAACTTTTGTATTATGTGGGCGGCCTGCTGAAAAATATGGATGACGCGCCGATTGTCTATGAGCAGGAGTTTGATCCGTCTGTTTTTATTTTAAAAGAGGAATCCTATACGGTTGAGAGAGCGGACGATGCGGCATTTGTGGTAGAAGGGCCTAAGATTGAAAAAATGCTGGGTTATACAAACATTGAATCGGAAAAAGGTTTTTTGTTTTTCCAGAAATTTCTGCGTGAGCAGGGGATTTTAAAAGAATTGGAAGAACGCGGGATTCAGGACGGGGACGTCGTGCGTATGTACGGACATGAATTTGATTATTATAAATAATCTGGAAAGGAAACTTTATGTTAAACAGTAAACAAAGGGCTTATCTGACAAGTATGGCAAGTCATATGACGGCAATTTTTCAGATAGGAAAAGCGAACCTGACGCCGGAAATTATTGCGGCGATAGACGCCGCTCTGGAAAAGAGGGAACTTGTAAAAATATCCGTGCTGAAAAACTGCACGGACGATCCCAGAGAGATTGCGGAAATGCTTGCAGGACGGACAAGATCTCAGGTGGTTCAGGTGATTGGCAGAAAGATGATACTTTTTCGCGTTTCAAAAAAGAAACCGGTAATTGAACTGCCAAAATAATTTAAATCCGAAAGCAAAGGGAGAATGACGGCGATGGATAAGAGGCAGTCAAAGAAAATGGGGATTATGGGAGGGACATTTGATCCGATTCATTACGGGCATCTGCTGATTGCGCAAAGCGCTGCGGAAGAATTTGATTTAGACGGCGTAATGTTTCTTCCAACCGGAAAATCTCCGCATAAACCAAAAGCCGGGGTCACGGCTCCAAAAATCAGATGCGATATGGTACGGATTGCCATTGAAAAAAATCCCGGATTTTGTCTTTCTCTTCTGGAGGCGGAAAATGAAGAAGTCAATTATACCTGCCTGACTTTGCAGAAGCTGCGCCGGATGCATCCAAATGTGGATTTTTACTTTATTATGGGAGAAGATTCCCTGGATGATTTTTCAAATTGGAAAAGCCCGGAGGAAATCTGCCGTCTTTCTTCTATTCTGGTAGCGGTGCGCAATGCGAAGGGAACTGAAATCAACGCAAAAGTTGATACGTTCGCCAGAACATATTCCGCGGACGTTCATATGCTGCATTCTCCTAATTTTTCCATATCTTCCAGAGAAATCAGAGAACGTATGCGCAATGGGAAAAGTGTGCGCTATATGCTTCCGGAAGAAGTGGAGGCATTTATCAGAAAAAATTTTTTGTATGGAGCAAAACAGTGAATGATATGACGGAGCAGTTAAAACAGGCGCAAAAACAGATAAAGAAAGAGCTGGATAAAAGCCGCTATCAGCATACGATTGGCGTAATGTATACGGCGGCCGGCCTTGCGATGCGCTATGGGCAGGATATACAACAGGCCATGCTGGCGGGACTTCTGCATGATTGTGCAAAATGCATCCCGGCAGAAAAACAGATCCATCTCTGTAAAAAAAATCATCTTGAGGTTCGGGAGGCAGAGAGAGCAAATCCCTCTTTGCTTCACTCTAAGCTGGGCGCATATCTTGCGGAAACGGAATATGGCGTAAAGGACGCCGGAATCCTTCATGCGATTGAAGTGCATACGACAGGGGCACCAGGCATGAACCTTTTGGATAAAATTCTATTCGTTGCGGATTATATTGAGCCGGGAAGAGATAAGGCTCCCGATTTAAAGGAAATAAGAATGCTTGCATTTTCGGAGCTTGACAGAGCGGTTCTTCGAATCCTGCATGATACGATTCACTATCTGAATCAGAAAAAAGGGGCGGTTGATTTAAAAACGCATGACACATATCAATATTATATAGAAATGCTGAAATAGATGGAAAAAAGAAAGAGGAGTGATGTTATGGACTCACGGAAAGCGGCAAAGATCGTATGTGAAGCTCTGGCGGATAAAAAGGCTGGGGGCATTCAGGTGATTGACATTCAAAATATTTCTGTAATTGCGGATTACTTTATCCTGGCGGACGGAGAAAATCAGAATCAGCTTCAGGCAATGAAGGATGCTGTGGATGAGAAGCTTTTTCAGGCCGGCGTTACGGTAAAACAGATAGAAGGAAATCAAAAATCAACATGGATTCTTATGGATTACGGAGATATTATTGTACACATTTTTTCGAAAGAAGACAGGCTGTTTTATGATCTGGAACGCATCTGGAGAGACGGCGTAACGATCGGGCCGGAAGATTTATAAAAGCAATAACACAGGGGCTGTCAGATGAAGATGACAGCCCTGATTTTATTTTCTTTGATTTTCTGAGAAGAAGACGGTCTGCGGTTCAGAAGAAACGGAAGACGCCAAATGCGATTCCGAGAATGGATACTTCATCTACAATAATCGGATCCATCGCGTCATTTTCCGGCTGAAGCCTGTAGTGACCGTTTTCTTTATAAAAAGTCTTAATGGTGGCGGAATCGTCTATCAGGGCAACGACCATGTCGCCGTTTTCTGCGGTAGGCTGTTTTTTTACAAGGATTGAGTCTCCGTCAAAAATTCCTGCGTTTATCATGCTGTCTCCTTTTACGTGGAGCATGAATACATCCTGGTTCGGCATAAATTCAGCCGGGATAGGAAAGTAATTTTCAATATTCTCTGAAGCCAGGATCGGCTGGCCTGCAGCGACGCGTCCGACGATGGGGACATTTACAACTTCCCGTCTGGTCAGATTGAAAGTATCGTCTAAAATCTCAATCGCTCTTGGCTTTGTGGGATCTCTGCGGATATAGCCATTCTTTTCCAGTGTCTCCAGGTGAGAGTGCACGGATGATGTGGACTTTAAATGCACAGCCTCGCAAATTTCCCGAACGGCAGGCGGGTAGCCCTTTTTTAAAATCTGCTGTTTGATGTATTCTAAAATTTCTTCCTGCTTTGCAGTGATTTTGCCATATGCCATAGATGAAACCTCCTGTTTGTATCGGTAATGCCCTATAGGGTATCTCATTTGAATATATCTATGATAACATAAATCTGTAAAAAAAGCAAACAAATATTCCGAAAATTTGTTCGGAAAAACAATTGACAAACATTCGTTCTGATTGTATAATAACCAAAACAGATGTTCCAGAACTTTAGTTCGATAATTGGGAGGGGTTTTTATGTACAGAAGAATGAAAGAGAGATTGTTACAGAAATACATGATATGGGTTACAGCAGTTTCCCTGATTGCTGTCATTGTAGCCGGAAGCAGCATATCCGGCCTCGCGAAGTCGCGCGGGCCAGAATCCGCTTCCTATAAATGCTATACCAGCATTGCCATTCAAAAAGGGGATACTTTATGGAGTATAGCAAAGGAGCATATGTCGCCTGAGCATGACAGGATTGAGGAGTATATCAAAGAGGTGCAGAGACTGAATCATCTAAAGGACAGCAGCATTTATGCAGGAGAGTATCTGACAATTCCAAAGTATCGTTCCAGGAATTTCAAAAGCCTGCAGCAAAACGATTGACAAAAGGCATTTTCTGTGATTTCCTGAAAATTCACTTGACAGTATAAGGCGATTGTGGTAAAATTGCTATGTTTTTAAGAGAAGACAGAAAAAGTCAGAGATCAAAAGGAGTACCATAGAAATGTTTCTTGCAGAGAGCCGCCGGCTGGTGAGAGGCGGTAGGAAAGTTTTATGGGAATGGATTTGTGAGATGCAAAGCGAAAGACAGTAGCGGCGGCCGTGTTCCTCACGTTACAGGGGTGAGATATGGGAATAATTTTTATTATTTAGTATCAAGAAGAGACTGTGTGACAGGCGGCGGGTATTTTCCGGATCCGGAAGATACTTTTTTGTTATATCGAGGGAGATTTGAGATCTTGAAAAGAAGCCTTCCACAGTAAATACCGGGTGGCACCACGAGAATATCGTCCCGGACATTCTGGAAACAGACCAGAATGTCCGGGACGTTTTTGGTACACAGGAGGATTTTGCGAACAGAATATACAGGATTTGTAAAAACGGCCGGCGTTGTAAATGAGAATCAGGCTGACAGGCATAAATTTCATCCGGAGTATGAAAAGCGGATAACAGGAAACTTTTTGAATGCATGAGGAGAAAGGAGAAAGCGATGATTTTAGACAAAATTGCAGGGACAGCAAGGTTCGTTTGAAAGAATGGGAAAAAAGCGGAAAAACAGAACGATTGAAATTAAGAAAGGTGAGGAAGATGAACAGTAAGGGATATTATGGCGCGTTTGGAGGCCGGTTTGTAGCGGAATCGCTGATGAATACGCTGCAGGAACTGGAACGTGTATTTGAAGAAGCAATATGCGACGAAAATTTTATGGAAGAATACCGGTATTATCTGAAACAGTATGTGGGAAGGGAAACGCCGCTGTATAAGGCAAAGCGGCTCAGTGAAAAATACGGGACGAAAATATATTTAAAACGGGAAGATTTAAATCATACGGGAGCCCATAAAATCAATAATGTGATAGGCCAGATTTTACTGGCAAGGCGCATGGGAAAGAAAAAAGTCATTGCAGAGACGGGAGCCGGGCAGCATGGCGTCGCAACGGCGACAGGGGCGGCGTTATTTGATATGGAATGTACGGTTTTTATGGGGGAAGAGGATATGAAGCGTCAGGCGTTAAACGTTATGCGGATGGAAATGCTGGGCGCAAAAGTGATCTGTGTCCGTTCCGGAAGCAATACGTTAAAAGATGCGACCAATGAAGCGATACGCACCTGGTCGAAGACGGCGGAAGATACGTTTTATGTTATCGGATCCGCAGTGGGGCCGTATCCATATCCTAAAATTGTAAAAGCGTTTCAAAGCGTTATCAGCCGCGAGGCAAAAAAACAGTTTTTGGACGCAGAGCGCAGGCTGCCGGACGCAGTGATAGCCTGTGTGGGCGGCGGCTCCAATTCAATCGGGATGTTTGCAGACTTTATTGAAGAAAAGGGCGTGGAGCTGATTGGCGTAGAGGCTGCCGGAAAAGGAATTGAGACGGGCGCGCATGCGGCGGCGATGGCGGAAGGAAAGACGGGAGTTTTGCATGGGATGAAGTCGTATCTTTTACAGGATGAGGATGGAAACATTAAGCTTGCGCATTCGATTTCAGCGGGGCTTGATTATCCCGGCGTGGGACCGGAACACGCGTATTTAAGGGATTTGGGAAGGGCAGAGTATGTTTCCGTTACGGATACGGAGGCGATGGAAGCTTTGATGGAATTGTGCAGGCTGGAAGGAATTATTCCGGCAATTGAAAGCGCGCATGCTGTCGCCTATGCGATGAAGAAAGCGAAAACCATGACAAAAGAGCAGACGATGATTGTATGCCTGTCCGGCAGAGGAGATAAAGATGTGCAGACAATTGCAGATTATCGGGCGAAAAAAGAGATTTGAATTGGAAAAGAGGAGAAAAATGAATCGGATTGAAAAGAGAATGAATTTATTGAAAGAGAGAAAAGAAAAAGCGTTCATTACATACATGACGGCGGGCCTGCCGGATATAGAAGGGACAAAAGCGCTGATAAGGGCGCAGGAAGAAGCGGGAGTTGACGTGTTGGAGCTTGGGATCCCATTTTCCGATCCGGTTGCAGACGGGCCGGTGATTCAGGATGCATCCTATAAATCAATTTGTCTTGGAACAAATCTGAAAAAGGTGTTTTTGATGATGGAGGAGATTCGAAACGAAGGCGTTGAGATTCCGGTTGCTTTTATGCTGTATTACAATACGATTTTGAGCTGCGGGGTGGAAACTTTTGCCGCCGCGTGCAAAAAAGCAGGCGTTGACGGGGTTATTGTTCCGGATCTTCCGATGGAAGAACAGGAGGAGCTTCTTTGCGCTCTGGAACGGGAGAATTCCGCTGTTTTAATTCAGACGGTATCTTTGGCGTCGGAGGGGAGGATTCCTGAAATTTTAAAACGTGCGAGGGGGTTTGTTCGCTGCGTGTTCCAGACATACGCTGACGGGCAGAGAGAAATGTTTTCTGCAAAAGAAAGGGAGTGTCTTAAAGCAGTCAAAACGGCTTCGAATCTTCCGGTAATGGTGGACGCCGGGATACGAAAGCCTAAAGACGCCGCTTTGGTTCCGGATTTGATTGACGGAGTGATCGAAGGAACCTATCTGATGCAGTTGCTAAAGGAAAGTCAATACAGCGCAGATGCGGCAAAAGCTTACTGCAGTGATTTTAAAAAAATGGTTTCATAAAAATCAAAATTCGCTTCAACGGTTGTGCCGTACCGTGAATCTGTGATATAATGCCAAAAATGAAAGAAGCCAGAAAGGCTTGCGGATTGAATCGTGACAGGAGGTATTTGATATGGAAGTTAAAACCGGCGGAAAAAAGACAAAGAGATATTTCTATACTTATGAACAGTATGATAAAGAAGGCAAAGGAGCCGATACGATGATGGAAGATATTTTAGCGGATCCGGAGCTTTCGGAGGTGACGGAGCTTATCATTGGAGAATGGGGCGATACGTGGGAGAAAAGCTGCCAGAAGATGCTTGACGGGATTGTGGATCATGCAGAGCGTTTTTCCCGGGTTGAGAGCCTGTTTATCGGCGATATGGGTTATGAAGAGTGTGAAGTGTCCTGGATTATGCAGGGAGATTACACCAGGCTGTGGACTGCCATGCCGCAGCTTAGGGAGCTTACGATCAAAGGCAGCACGGACTTAATCCTTGGACAGATCCGGCATGAAAATCTGGAATCCCTTACGATTATCTGCGGCGGCCTTCCTGTATCTGTCATCGAAGAAATACAGGAGGCAAAGCTTCCGAATTTGAAGAAGCTTCTGCTTTACATAGGAGTCGAGGCATACGGATTTGACGGGGACGAAGATACGGTAAGGCAGCTTTTGGAAAAGTCTGATTTTCCGAAACTGGAATATCTTGGGATTACAGACAGCGAGATGCAGGACGAGCTTGTTCCTGTCGTTTTAGACAGCAAATACATGAAGCAGATTCATACGCTGGATTTATCAAACGGCACACTGACAGACAAGGGCGGAGAGATTCTCCTGGCAAAGCTTCCGGATTTTCCAAATATCAGGAAACTGGACATTCACTATAATTATCTGACGAATCAGATGGCGCAGCAGATAGAGCGGCTTTCGATAGAAACCGATGTTTCGGAATGCTGTGAACCGGAAGAATACGATGGCGAGTTATTTATGAGCGCCATGCTGACCGAGTGAGAAGGGCTGTTCTGCTGGGCGTTTCGGATACAAAGCGGACAAAGTATTTGAAACGGGCGGCAAAGCAGATCGGTCTGCCTCTTTCTTTTGCAGGCTGGAAAGACTGGCGCGATAAGCTTAAAAGCTTTGAGCCGGACGGAGTCGTGATGAAAATAGATCCTCCGCGTTGGGACAGTCCATTGCTGGGCGACCTGGATGATCTGGCAAAAGATTACAGAAAACAGTTAAAAGAGCTTGCGGATGCGTCAGACAGATACAATATGCGTTTTTTGAATCATCCGTCTGAAATTTCCGCTCTGCTGGATAAAGCGGGATGCAAGGAAACGCTGCGCCGCGCAGGCATTCCTGTGACAGAGCTTCTTGCGGGAAATGTCCGGGATGTGGAGCGGCTTTTTGAAATTATGAAACAGAAAAATGCCTGTCAGGTGTTTATAAAGCCGGTAAACGGTTCCGGAGCGGCGGGCGTAGCGGCATTTCGGAAGCAGGAAGGCAGCGGACGGATGGCTTTGTACACCTGTGCGGCGGAGCATCCAAAGAAAGGGCTTGTCAATACGGGACGTCTGCGGCGTTTCTCAGATAAAAGAGAGATTTTTTCTCTTTTGAACAGGCTTTTTGAGATGGAATGCGTCGTTGAACGCTGGCATGCAAAGGCGGAGCATCAGGGCTGTTCTTATGATTTGCGGGCAGTCGTGCAGGACGGAGAATGCGACTGCCTTTTGGCCAGACTCTCAAAAGGGCCGATTACGAATCTTCAGTTAAATAATCATCCGCTGGATGTGGACGGGCTGGGGCTTTCTTTGGATATTTTAGAAGAGATTTTGGACATAAGTAAAAGAGCGATGCGGCAGTATCCCCGTCTTTTGAGCGCCGGGATTGATATTTTGCTGGAAAAAGGGAGCTTGAAACCCAGGATTATTGAGATGAATGGACAGGGCGATCTTATTTACCAGGATATTTACCGCAAAAACGCCATCTATCTCCATCAGGCGGAGCTGATAAAGAAAATGGGAGAAGAATTAGGATGAAAGATTTAAAAAATTCGGAGGAAAAGACGGCGGAACGTGAAGTTCCGCTTCGCCTGTTTGCTTCGGCAAAACAGACGAAACCGCCCTCTGTCGATATGACGCAGGTGGTTGGCGCATTTGATATATTGATGATTTGTCTGGATACGCTGCGTTATGATGTGGCCGTGGAAGAAGAAGCGGCGGGGACAACACCGGTGTTAAACCGTTATGGGGCATGGAAAAAATGCCAGGCGCCGGGAAACTTTACCTGGCCGTCCCATCACGCCATGTTTGCAGGATTTCTTCCCTGCCGGTATGATGCGAAAAATGTGGCCGACCGGGAGCTTTTATTTTTTCCGTCTTCTGTTGGGCTTGGAAGAAAAGCGCCTGCGGGGGCATATGGATTTTCCGGAAGCACAATTATGGAAGGGCTGGAAAAAGACGGGTATGATACGTGGTGCGTGGGAGGCGTGGCTTTTTTTGACAAGCGTTCTGATTTGGGAAGCGTATTTCCGGGGTATTTTAAGAAAAGCTACTGGAACCCGTCTTTTGCCTGTCCGGTGAAAGACAGCACGAAAAACCAGGTGGATTTCCTTTTAAGGAAAATAGAAGAAGAAAACCAGGAAAAAAAGATTTTTCTCTATCTGAATGTAGACGCGATTCATTATCCCAATTATTTTTATCAGGAGGGAGCCTCTCGTGACAGCATAGAAAGCCATGCGGCGGCGCTTCGGTATGTGGACGGGGAATTGGGGCGTCTGTTTGAGGGATGGAAAGAAAAACGGGGCGGCGCGTTTGTAATTTGCTGTTCCGATCATGGAACGTGTTATGGAGAAGACGGCTGTCAGTTTCATGGCGTCAACCATCCTGTTGTCAATACGGTTCCTTACAAACATTTTTTTCTGTAAAAGAAGATAAGGAGAGCGCAGTCTATGAATCCTTATATACAGTATATGTACAGTTATCCGCATAAAACGGCATATCGTCCGTTAAAAGGAGTTTTTTTTCAGGAGTATGCCAGTCTTTTATCCGGCGGCGGGCACAGCCTGTATTTTCATATCCCGTTTTGCCAGTCAAAATGCGGTTACTGCAATCTGTTTTCCATTACGGGACAGGGAGAAGAAGAGATGAGCCGCTATTTGGATGCGGCGGAGCGTCAGTGCAGGCAGTATCGGGAAATGCTGTCTGATTTTAAACCGGAATTTTCCGACGTGTCCGTCGGCGGGGGCACGCCGCTGCTTTTGACAGAAAGACAGCTAGAGCGTATGTTCCATATTCTGGAAACCCATTTTACATATGGAAAAGACAAAACGACTGCCATTGAAACGGCGCCGAACCAGACTGTCAGAGAAAAACTGCAGATTTTGCGGCAGGCGAACGTTACGAGAGTCAGCATGGGGATACAGAGTTTTTCTGACAGAGAGCTTCAGGCGCTTGGAAGGCGGCACGATGCAGAAAGGGCAAAAAAAGCCCTGGATCTTTTAAAAGCCTTTGCGTTTCCCTGTGTGAATGTGGACTTTATCTATGGCATTCCAGAGCAGACAGAGAAGAGTCTGCTTGCTTCCTTAAAAGAAGCTGTTTCTTTTTCGCCGGATGAAATCTTTCTTTACCCTTTATATATCAAGCACGGAGCGTGGTTAAAGCAAAAAAACGCGGGAAACCCCGCCGCTGCTTACAGGCAGTACCAGGAGGGTTCCGCTTTTTTAAAAGCGGAAGGATACCGTCAGGATTCTATGCGGAGGTTTGTAAGAAAAGAAAGGAGAGATTTTTCCGAATGCGGTTTTGGGGATTCTCTGGCCATCGGATGCGGGGGAAGAAGCTACCTTGGCCGTCTTCATTTTTGTACGCCTTACGCCGTTGCCGGGAAGGAATGCATAAGACAGGTGAACCGTTTTCTGGATACGGAAGATTTTTCACAGATTACGCATGGGATGCTGCTTTCGGAAGAAGAAATGAAACGGCGGTATGTGATACGCCATCTGCTGATCCGGCCGGGACTGGATATCAGAAGGTATCGGGAGAATTTCGGAACAAAAGCCGAGGAAGATTTTCCAAAGCTTTTAGACTGGATGCGCCAGAGATATGCAGAGATTTGCAAGATTGGGAAGAGAGAGTGTCTGGCTCTTACCGAAACGGGGCTTGGCCTTTCGGATTATCTTGGCCCGCAGCTTATTTCTGCGCAGGTATGGGAAAAAATGCAGGAATGGGAGGAGCTTTATGGGCGGAAAGATGATATTATACCGGGGCAGCTTAAAAAGCTGTAATTACCGCTGTTCTTACTGTCCTTTTTCCAAACGCCGCATGACGGAGCGAGAGCTTGGGAAGGACAGGGAGCAGTGGTTTTCTTTTGTGCGGGATTTTGAAGAAAAATCAGAAGCTTTGGGGATTCGCGCTTTTATGGCGGTTCCCTATGGGGAAGCGATGATCCATCCCTGGTATTGGGAAGGGCTTGCGGCTGTCAGCGCATGTCCAAATACAGACGCCGCAGGCATACAGACAAATTTAAGTTTTCCGGTGCGGGAATTTCTGACCTGTTTTGAAAAGTGCGGGGGCGAACGCAGTAAGCTTCGTCTTTGGGCGACGTTTCATCCTGAGATGACGACGGAGGAGGCGTTTGCGGAAAGCTGCAGAAAACTTATGGATGCAGGGATTATGCTGTGCGCCGGAGCTGTGGGAGCGCCGGAGAATCTTTTGCGGCTTAGGAAGCTTCGGAAAAAACTGCCGGAAAATCTCTATTTTTGGATCAATAAAATGGACGGGCTGAAACGGCCTTATACGAAAGAAGAAAGGGAAGCTTTTCTGGAGCTGGATCCTTATTTTTTGCGGGAACTTGCGCCGTATATTTCCGATCCGGAAAAATGCAGGGGGAGGCTTTTTGCAGAAGGAAACGGAAAAGCGCGCGCGTGCAATATCAGCGGGACATTTGACGTAAAACAGGGAGCGTTTGACGCATCGTCAGAGCTTTTGGAGCCGGAGTGCGGACGCAGGCGCTGTTCCTGTTATCTTGCTTACGGAGGGCGAAACGACTTTATGAATCAAATTTTGTTCGGGCCGTATCCCCTGTTTCGGATTCCACGCCGTCCCAAAGCCGTTTTTTTGGATATTGAGGGAACTTTGCTGCAGTGGAGAAAGGGAGGCGCGCGGAAAGAGACGTACATTCCCAAAGACGTCCTGGCAGGCTTACAGGCGCTTTCCCTGGAAAAGATACCGCTGTTTTTTGCAACGACGCTTCCATACCGGGAGGCAGTAAAGAAGTGTGAAAAGATACGGCATCTGTTTTCGGGAGGGATTTTTGCGGGAGGGGCGCATATTGTTTTTGAAAAAGAGAAAAGAGAACAGTTCTGGTATTTAAACGAGACTGATTTTACAGAACTTTCCTTTTTAAAACGGAGTTTTTGTTTCCGGCCGCTGATTTATAGAAACAGGGAAGGGGTTTATAAAATCACACTGTTCCGCGCAGCGCACAGCGCATGGAACGAAAAAGATGTGCAGAAGCTTTTGGAGTATGCGCCCGGAATGCGTTCGGCAGGCGTACGTTATTTTGTGGAAGAAAACTGCCTTCAGATTGTTCCGGCAGAGGCGGATAAAGCGGCGGGCGTGCGCACGCTGTGCAGGTGGATGGGAATTTTGCCCGGGGAAGCCGCCGCTTTTGGAAATTCTTCCGAGGACGCCGGGATGATGGAACTTTGCGGTATGTAATGCTGCGGGAAGAAAAACTTTACAGGAACTTTACGAGAAAATTAAGAAAAACTATTGAAAAAAAAAAAGAAACAATATACAATATACGCTAGTGAAAATTTTTAAATTTACAAAAATAGATGGAGGATGAGACATGAGCAGTAGTAACAACAGCCTGGCAATGCAGCGTATTGTCAAGTTACTCGATGAGAACAGTTTCATGGAAATTGGTTCTCTTGTCACAGCAAGAAGCACAGATTTTAATTTGCCGGATACGGATGCGCCGTCCGACGGCGTAATTACCGGGCATGGTTTGATTGACGGCAGCCTGGTGTTTATTTACAGCCAGGACGCTTCTGTATTAAACGGTGCCATCGGTGAGATGCATGCAAAAAAAATCGCTTCTGTTTATGATATGGCGATGAAGATGGGAGCTCCGGTTATTGGATTTTTGGACTGTTCGGGCATCCGTCTTCAGGAATCCACAGACGCTTTGAACGGCCTTGGACAGATTTATTTAAAAGAGGCGGAAGCATCCGGGGTGGTTCCGCAGATTTCGGCAGTGTTTGGAAGCTGCGGCGGCGGGCTTTCCACGGTTTCCGCAATGAGCGACTTTAATTTTATTGAGTCTTCCAAAGGCAGGATGTTTGTCAATTCTCCGAATGCAATTCCTGGAAACCGCATGGATAAGTGCGACACTTCCTCAGCGGAGTACCAGTCCAAAGAGACGGGATGCGTAGACGGAACCGGAACGGAAGACGAGATTTTGGATTCCATCCGCAGCCTTGTATGCCTGCTTCCGGGCAATAACGGGACGGGCGGCCTGACGGAAGAGTGTACGGATGATTTGAACCGGGCCTGCGAAAACCTGGATACGATGAAAGGCGATCCGCGTTACGTATGCAGTGAAATTGCAGACGATCACGTATTTT
The DNA here is from genome assembly GCA_910586645.1 of uncultured Lachnospiraceae bacterium. Lineage (GTDB taxonomy): Bacteria > Bacillota > Clostridia > Lachnospirales > Lachnospiraceae > Roseburia_B. The sequence continues at coordinate 14,806 of CAJUIS010000008.1, forward strand.
TTGAGACGAAGAAAGATTTTGCGAAAGATATGGTCACCGGACTGCTCCGCTTAAACGGGACAACCGTGGGAGTTGTTGCCAACTGCACCGAAGTGTATGACGAAGAAGGCAAAAAGACGGAGGAGTTTTCAAACGTTTTAAGCGCGAGAGGATGCGGCAAAGCGGCGGAATTTATCAGTTTCTGCGATGCGTTTGACATTCCGGTTCTTTCTCTGACAAATGTAAAGGGCTATAAGGCGGGCAAATGCTCCGAGAACAATCTTGCAAAAGCAATGGCGAAGCTTACGTATGCGTTCTCTTCGGCAAATGTTCCGAAAGTAAATTTAATTGCCGGTGAAGCTTATGGAAGCTCTTATGTTACCATGAATTCCAAATCAATCGGCGCAGATCTGGTTTATGCATGGCCGGATGCGAAAATCGGCATGATGGATGCGGAACTGGCTGCAAAGATTATGTATGCGGATGCAGGCGCAGACGTGATTGAAGAGAAAGCGAAGGAATATGAAAAACTGCAGTCCAGCGTGCTCTCCGCAGCGAAAAGAGGGTATGTGGATTTGATTATCGAACCTGAGACAACCAGAAAATACCTGGTGGCGGCATTTGAAATGCTCTATACCAAAAGCGTTTCTGATTCTCTGAAAAAACATGGTACAAAATAATAGAAAGGTGAAGTTTCATGAAGAAAAAAATATTCCTGATTGCTGTCATGTGCCTGATGCTTTTCGGACTGACAGCATGTGAACAAACGGATCCTGCAGATGCTGATTATAACGGACATTCCTATGAAGATTTAAAATCGAACTGTCAGGGAACAGTGCAGACACTGACGTACCTGTCAGACGAAGATAAGGAATATTACCAGACAAACGGCGGAGAAGCTCTGAAAAACATGATTACAAGATGGGACGAGGCCGTGGAAGAATACGGTTCGTTCGTTGATTTTGGCGAGTTTGACATTACGGTGTCCGGTAAGACGCTGACTGCGGAGCAGACGCTTCATATGCAGGAGCGCGATATGCTCTTTACTCTCGTATATTCTTATCATAATATGGAGCTGGAAGACGTTACGATGGACGGCGTTTATACCGTGGGAGAAAAGATGTCAACAGCTCTTATGAATACGATTATGGGCATTTCAGTCGTATTCGGCGTGCTGATTATTATCTGTCTTTTGATTTGCTGCTTTAATATTTTCCCATATCTGGAGAAAAAGAAAGCTGCGAAAGCAGCGTCCGGAAAGGATGTCGTTTCACAGATTGAGGCGCACGAGGAGCAGCAGACAGAGGCCGTTACCGATGACGGGGAACTGATCGCAGTGATTGCCGCGGCGGTTGCAGCCGCAGAAGGAACTTCTGCAGACGGATTTGTAGTCCGTTCAATTCGCAGAAGATAAGATTTCAGAATAAAATTTAGGAGGATTATTTCAATGAAAAATTATACAATTACCGTAAATGGAAATGTTTATGACGTTACTGTAGAAGAGGCGGGAAGCACGGGTGCGGCTCCGGCGCCAAGAAAAATGGCGGCTGCAGCTCCAAAAGCGGCTCCGGCTGCAGCTCCGAAAGCGGCGGCAGGCGCAGGAAATCTGAAGATTGAAGCGAAAGCGGCAGGAAAAGTGTTTAAGATCGAAGCAAATCCGGGAACGGCTGTAAAGAAAGGCGACACGGTTTTGATTCTTGAAGTTATGAAGATGGAGACTCCGGTTGTAGCGCCGGAAGACGGCACAGTGGCAAGTATTGATGTTGCAGTGGGAGATCAGGTAGAGTCAGGGGCATTATTAGCGACGTTAAACAATTAATCAGGAGGTTGAAAGACGATGTCATATATTCTCGATACAATGGGGAATCTCCTGCATCAGACAGCTTTTCTGAATCTGACCTGGGGGAATTACCTCATGATTGCGGTTGCCTGTATCTTTTTGTATCTGGCGATTGCAAAAGGCTACGAACCCTTGCTGCTCGTTCCGATTGCGTTTGGCATGCTTCTGGTTAATATTTATCCGGATATCATGGTAAGCCCGGAAGAGGCGAGCAATGGCATCGGCGGCCTGCTTCATTATTTTTATTTGCTGGACGAATGGTCTATCCTGCCTTCTCTGATTTTCCTGGGCGTCGGCGCAATGACAGACTTTGGTCCTTTGATTGCGAACCCGATCAGCTTCCTTTTGGGAGCGGCGGCGCAGTTTGGTATTTTCGGCGCATATCTGCTTGCTATTTTAATGGGCTTTAATGACAAAGCCGCTGCGGCAGTGTCCATTATCGGCGGCGCGGACGGTCCGACTTCCATTTTCCTTGCGGGCAAGCTGGGACAGACGGGGCTTATGGGACCGATTGCAGTGGCTGCGTATTCATACATGGCTCTTGTTCCGATTATCCAGCCTCCGGTTATGAAGGCGCTGACGACGAAAAAGGAACGCGCGATTGTTATGGAGAATCTGCGTCCGGTTTCCAAACTGGAAAAGATTTTGTTTCCGATTGTCGTAACGATTGTTGTTTGTATGATTCTGCCGACGACGGCTCCTCTTGTAGGTATGCTGATGCTGGGCAACTTATTCCGTGAATCCGGCGTGGTGCGCCAGCTTCAGGAGACGGCTTCCAATGCGCTGATGTATATCGTGGTTATTCTGCTCGGAACTTCCGTGGGAGCGACGACAAGCGCAGAAGCATTTTTAAATATCAGTACAATTAAAATCGTAATTCTTGGTCTTGTAGCATTCGTATTTGGTACGGCGGCAGGCGTTCTGTTTGGAAAAATTCTGTGCGTTCTGACAAAGGGAAAGATCAATCCTCTGATTGGTTCTGCCGGAGTGTCCGCAGTTCCTATGGCGGCGCGTGTTTCACAGAAAGTCGGAGCGGAAGAGGATCCGACCAACTTCCTGCTTATGCACGCAATGGGACCGAACGTTGCCGGAGTAATCGGCACCGCCGTTGCAGCCGGCGTATTTATGGCAATATTTGGGATTTAACAGAATGTCTGCCAGGCAGATATTGTGTCAGAAGTAAGCAGTGAAGCGGACGCCGCGCCCCTTTTTTGGCGCAGGGAGTTTCCGCTGAATAAAACAGGAGGATGGAATCATATGTCAAAAGCGACAAAGAAACCGTTAAAAATAACGGAAACAGTATTACGTGATGCGCATCAGTCTCTGATTGCCACAAGAATGACGACAGAGCAGATGCTGCCGATTATTGATAAAATGGATCAGGTTGGCTACCATGCAGTAGAGTGCTGGGGCGGTGCGACCTTTGACGCTTCCCTTCGTTTCTTAAAAGAAGATCCGTGGGAAAGGCTTCGGAAATTAAGGGCAGGTTTTAAAAAGACAAAACTTCAGATGCTGTTCCGCGGACAGAATATCCTTGGATACCGTCCGTATGCAGACGACGTAGTGGAATATTTCGTACAGAAATCCATTGCAAACGGAATTGACATTATTCGTATTTTTGACTGCTTAAACGACCTTCGGAATTTACAGACGGCCGTTACGGCATGTAACAAGGAAAAAGGCCATGCGCAGGTGGCGCTGTCCTATACGCTGGGCGACGCTTATACGCTTGAATACTGGACGAATATCGCAAAGAAAATTGAAGAGATGGGAGCGAACTCCATCTGTATCAAAGATATGGCCGGCCTGCTTGTTCCGGTTGAAGCGACAAAGCTGATGAAAGCGTTAAAATCAGCGACGTCCCTGCCGATTGAACTGCACACGCATTATACGTCCGGCGTGGCTTCCATGACATGTATGAAGGCGATTGAAGCGGGATGTGATATCATTGATACGGCAATGTCGCCTTTGGCGCTTGGCACGAGCCAGCCGGCGACGGAAGTTATGGTAGAGGCGTTTAAAGGAACGGAATACGATACGGGACTGGATCAGAATCTTCTGGCGGAGATTGCGGATTATTTCCGTCCGCTGCGCGAAGAAGCATTGGAGAGCGGGCTGATGAACCCGAAAGTGCTTGGCGTAAATATCAAAACGCTGCTGTATCAGGTACCGGGCGGTATGTTATCCAACATGGTATCCCAGTTGAAAGAGCAGAATGCGGAAGATAAGTATGAAGAAGTGTTAAAAGAGATTCCAAGAGTCCGCAAAGACCTGGGCGAGCCGCCTCTTGTAACGCCGTCTTCCCAGATCGTAGGCACACAGGCCGTGTTTAACGTATTGATGGGCGAGCGTTATAAAGTGGCGACGAAGGAGACGAAAGACGTGCTTCTTGGAAAATACGGACAGACGGTAAAACCGTTTAATCCGGAAGTTGTGGATAAAGTTCTGGGAGCGGACAAGAAAAATGCAATTACCTGCAGATATGCGGATTTGCTTGAACCGGAACTGGATAAGATTGAGGCGGAAATGAGGCAGTGGAAACAGCAGGACGAGGATGTATTATCTTATGCGCTGTTCCCGCAGGTAGCCACTGACTTCTTTAAATACCGCGAGGCGCAGCAGAAAGGCGTGGATGCGGCTGTTGCAGATACAAAGAACGGAGCGTATCCGGTCTGATTTGCAGTTAAAAACATTTACAAAAGATAAAAAAGGGGCATTTGAAGCGTACGTTTCAAATGGAATTGATTTGCAGAAAATATCAAAATGTTAGGTACGGTATTGAGGGATTAATCAGATATAGAATGATTCTTTTGTAATTCAGGCAGTTGTTTTTGGTGATTATCCTGCAGATATAAGACAACGGAATAAAGCGTATTCCAACTTTTTCATTTCCCTCTGCAGATTAAAACCATGCTTTTTTAGTAGAATTTGTAGTGCCATGATTTGGTCTTTTCTTTACAATGTGCTGGCATAAAAAATCTGTTCTTTCTTAAAAACAGGTGTATTTCATAGAGGACTGTGATATACTGGCTTCATTGGGGATTCCATGGCAGGATTAGTTCAGGGCTTTACCGGGATATAACCACTTATACGATCGAGCATGGAAAAAGCCTGCGTGCAGTTGTGGAAGAGGCGATTGGAAATATGCTTAATCAATGATACAGATAAAAGAAAAGCCATACCAGAAGGGAGAGTAAAACAAAATGAAAAAGAAACAAACGAAACTTACGGCAAAGACTATATCGCTGCTTCTTGCGTTGGCTATGCTGCTTACGATGCAGGGCGTCCCCGCTCTAGCGGAAATGGCAGGGGAAGCGGCATCTGCGGAACACACCAGGGAGACAAGGGAAATGCCAAAAAACCCGGTGCATACCTGCACAAAGAAGGATGACTGCACAGACATGACGGAGTGGAGCTATGTGTATTTCGGCAGCTACCCACAGACAGAAGTGACAGGGGATGCGCTGACGGCGGCAATTACCGGGGCTTCCTATGATGTGAACGGGGACGCATGGGTGAATGGGACGAAGTACCGGAGGATCAGCAAAAGCGATACAAATTATGACGGTTATTTTGGAGACAGCGAATTCCGCTATTTCAAATGGGAGCGAATTAAATGGCGCGTGCTGAATGTGAATAACAGTACGATGTTTGTCGCAGCGGACAAAGGACTGGACTGTAAAGATTATAATGAAGAGGTTACATCCGTTACATGGGAAAACTGCACCCTTCGGAACTGGCTGAACAATGATTTTTACGGAATGGCATTTGGCAGCAGGGAGCAGGGAGCAATCGTATCCCAGACAGTCGTAAATGAAGATAATCCCTACCATAATGTAGAAGGCGGAAGCGATACAACAGATAAGGTGTACCTGCTTTCGCTTTCGGAAGTAAGGAATCTGGACTATGGATTTTGTGAGGATGGTACATGGTCGGTGAGCCGGAGAGTAAAGGCAAGCGACTATGCGCATGCAAGGGGAGCGTATGCAGAAAACTGCACGTGGTGGCTGCGGTCGCCAGGCTGCTATACAGACTTTGCCGCGTATGTCGATTCTTACGGCGTCGTCAATAGTCATGGTATTGATGTCAACGTTGATGGAGACGTGTGTGTGCCAGCTTTGCATATTAATCTGTCATCTGATCTCTGGTCTGTGGCGGATGACGGAACGAGCGGGGGAGGGGAAGGCGGCGGAGCAGGCACAGATCCTGCTCCAACCGGCAGCAGCATACGGTGTGCCGCTTCCTGCTCTGTGGAAGCGGGCAGTACAGGCTATGTAGTTTCGCAGGTGTATGGGGATGATAAAGAAAGCTTAAAAAAGTTGATGGAATCCGTCACATGGGAATCGCAGGATACTTCTATTGTCGCAATAGGCCGCCATACGGGGTACATTCTTCCATTAGCGCCGAACGTTTATGAAACGGAAAACGGCTTCCATGAGGTGTGGAGCAGTATGGGCGCATTAGCAGTTACAGGGGTTTCCGAGGGGACGACGACGGTTACGGGGACTGCGGCGGACGGTTCTGTTGCCGTATGCAAAATTACGGTAAGCACAAAAGAAGAAAAAGGAGAAGGCAGCATTGGAAGCGGCGGCAGTCTGACGCTAGGAGAAGATATAGGGGGAAATGCAGGCGGAGAAGCGGCCGGTTTTTTTCCATCGACATGGTCATTACAAAGTACAGTTTTTCCGGTGGAAATCAGTAAAACAGAAGAGGAAGACGGTTCATTTAAAATTAAGGGTTCCATTGGAGTTGGGAAAAGCGACTGGCTGAAAGATGATGCAAAATGGAATCAATTCAAGAGCAATGTAAATGATGCGCAGAAATATACAGGAAGAGTGGATTGCCTGAACAGTTATAGAAAGACATGGGATGTAAAAGCCCTGACAGTTGCTTCTACAGAGAAATTTAAGGTTCTTCCAAAACTGTCTGTGATGGGATATTTTGAAAATTCTTATGATAAAAACGGCAACCTGATTTCCCAGACGGGGAAACTGGCGGCGGACGCGAAATGGAGCGGGAGCATAAGCTGGCAGTTCGTCACGCCGATTGGCCCGCTTTACCTGAACCTGGAAGGCTCCGGTAAGCTGTCCGGGAAAGTTGGGCCAAAATATGACTATGCTGCCAGGAAAGTAAGCATTGCGGACGGAAGCCTGGAATTTACGCCGGGAGTTGTCTTAGAGGGCGGTTATGGAATCGATAAAGTAGCTACGATTGGCGCGCAGGGGGAGCTTTCCGTCCCGATTACGATCATACCGGTCACGAAAGGGGAATTTGAAGCCAAAGCGTCGGTTCATGTAAAGCTTGTCTTTGTCATAGACTGGAAACATGAACTGGCATCTTATAAAACGACACTGTGGGATACCACAAAAGGAAAAAAGAGCAAAGGGGCAGAGCCAAAAGGCGGGCCGGTTTTGGAAGGGACATTGTCTGCAATGGACACTTCATTTTCTGCATATGAAAGCGGCTGGAACGGCGGCAAAATCAGCTTGTACAATGAAACCGATGCGGCGGAAAGTACAGAGGATGCTTCTGTAAACGAAACGGTTTTAATGGACGGCATACTGCCATCCTCTCTTCCGATGCAGGCGAAAATCGGCGGTAAAAATGTCATGGTATTTCAGTCCTATGACAGTGCAAGAAATACATTGAACAGCTCCGTGCTGATGTATTCCGTATGCGAAGACGGCATATGGTCTGAGCCCCGGCCGGTATGGGATAACGGCTGCAGCGATATGTTTGCGGATATGAAAGTCATAAATGGCAAGCTGGCGCTTGCATGGCAGAAAGCAAAAGCAGAAGTGGCCGGCGATATTGACAGTTTCGGCGAAGCTGTTTTAAAAGATATTGCTAAAAATTCCGAGATCTGCTTTGCCGTGTTTGACGAAGCTTCCGGTACATTTACCGATCAGACTTATGTAACAGACAATGAATCCTGTGATACAATGCCAAGGCTTTGTGGCGGCAGTGATGGGATTATCCTGTCATGGGTGCGCAACGACGCGGCGGATCTGATGCAGGAGACGGGGAATAATGCGATTTATGCGGCAGCCTGGAATGGGGAGTCTTTTGAAGGGGAAGATCTGCTGGCGCAGTCGTTTGGAACAATAGAGGATTTTATCACATATCAGGACGGTACGGCTGTAAAAGCAGTTTATGCCGCACAGATTGGAGAAGGAGAAGAAAAGGTAAATGTTATTTTTAACGGGGAAAACCAGGCATTAGAATCCCTTCCGGAATTAGTAAGCGATGCATCTTCTACAGCAGTGTCTGGGATGCGTTATGAAGACGGGGCGGTAGAGTTCTTTTTAAATGGCGCATTGTACCGTTACAATACATCGGATAAAACAGTAGAATCCTTCCTTGCCGGGGAAAGCGCATTTGGAAGTACGGCGAAGTTCTGCTCTAACGGAGAAAAGAGCGGATATGTCTGGAGTACCTATGATGAGGATACACAGACAGGAAGGATTGTTGCATCCATGGAATCTGACGGGCAATATTCTGAACCTGTGGCGTTGTATGAAAAGCAGGGGGTTATATGGCGTTGCCTGTCCCCTGTGATTGATGAAAATGGAATGTGGCAGTTTGCTGCAAATGCCCAGCAGATAGAAATTTCAGGATCAGAACACCATACATTGTACTATATGGAAAAAAGCCCAGACAGCAGAATAGAGCTTGCGGGAGCTTCCATCCATGAAGATGATATTTCAGATGGGCTGACCGGGGTGGATTATTTTGTTACAAATAAAGGGGATACGACACTCCAAAGCCTGAAAGTGGATGTGACGCTTGCAGACGGCACAGTGATTCCAAAAGAAATTCCCGTCACAATCCTGCCGGGTGAGAGCGTGGCTGATACGGCATACGTGGATTTGCCGGATGTGGATTTGGCACAGGACGTTTCAATATCCATCTATGCCAAAGATCAGACAAATAAAGAAGATTGTACGGTAACGGATAAAATCGGGTTGGCGGACGTTGCAGTCACAGGCACGGCAAAAGAGGCGGGCAGTGATGTTGTTGTGACGGCTGCCCTGTCAAACAGCAGTACGGTGGATGCAGATACAACGCTGCGTCTTTACAGCGACGAGACGCAGACGAAAGAGCTTTGCGCCGCCCGGGAGGAAACCATAGCTGCGGGAGAAAGCAGGCAGGTTCAGATAACCATAAAGAAAAGCGATATTGCATACAACCAGAATGACGCAGCTTATCTGACATTAAAAGCAGACGTAAAAGGCGGCGATTACAGGGAAGACGACAATATCAGCTACGTGATTCTTTATAAGCCAAAAACAGACAGCAAAACGCCGGAGACGCAGATTGGAACGGGAAAAAAACCTTCCAAAATCATCCCAAAGCCTACCTCCATCAAAGGAAAAATAAAAGCGAAGAAAAAGTCCTTTCTCGTCACATGGAAAAAGCAGAGCGGGGCAACCGGCTACCAGGTGCAATATTCGACGAATAAAAAGTTCACGAAAAAGACGACAAAGGTAAAAACGGTAAAAGGCGCGTCGAAGACGAAACTGACGGTAAAGAAATTAAAAGCAAAGAAGAAGTACTTTGTCAGGGTACGCACCGTGCAGAAAGTAAACGGCACGCCGTATTATTCCAAATGGTCGAAAGCAAAGACGGTAAAGACAAAGAAATAGAAATTATTTCAAAACAGCGCATTCCGGATACAAAAATATATATTCGGGACGCGCTGTTTTTCTGACCGCAATCTTTTTTTACATTTTTCAAATCATCTCTTAATCGTACAGTTACTGTTTCAGACGATCCGCATCTTGAGAACTTTCCCTCCCCTATACCCTGATTATACAGCAAAAACGCCCCTTTTTCAAGACTTGTAAAAGGAGCGCAGGGATTCTATAATCAGTTTCAGTTACGCTGTGGCACTGTTGGTTCATATTGTTTTTGGAGGTGCGTTTTATGGAAAAAAATCACTGGCTGGAATTGCTGTCTGCACAGACACAGATAAAGCAGGTTTTAGACACGGTTTCCTATACGGAGAAGTTCGGGCTTGTCCTGAGCGAAGAAGAAGCACAGCTTCTGACCGAAGAGCGTGCTTTATCTCTGAAAAAGGAACGGAGGGTGGAATTTGGACAAAGCATACTTCAAAAAATCATATATGCGTTCTGTGATTCCTCATATATCATACAGGAGAATTATTGTGAAACGCTGATGCGGCTTATGGATATTTTTTATATGTATAAAAACGAAATGGCAGACGAGATTACAGACGATGAACTGCTTGAATTTATGAAGGAGCAGTTTGAAAACGTCTGTTTTGGAGATTTGGATTATCTTGGCGGAACGTGCCTTGATATTTTTGCGCAGGCAGTCCGGGCGGGCTATTCGGGGTATAAACAGTCCGAAGGAAGCGGAGAATTTGGACAATTTGACATTGTTGCGCGCTGGGACAGGGAACTGTACTTAGAAGCGCTGCAGGATTGTCTGATATAGAGACGGAGTCCAAAAAGATTCTTTTATATGACAGGAGGAAGAAATGGAATATGGCAGCTATCAGCCGCAGGAGCTGATCCCGATTGTGTCGGAACTTGCGGAACAGTATTTGGGATATGAGCACACGTCTATGACATATGAAAAGGCGCAGGAACTTATGGAAGCGGTTCTTTACTGTATAAGAGAAAATGAAAATTCCGGGAAAAATACACTGGCGTCCGAAAGGCTCCATCCGAAAGACGCCTACGAATCCGGAAGACGGACTGTAATTTGGAAGTTTCACCGCCTGCAGGAAATTTATGGGAAACTGGCAGTGGATTTTCAGGATTACGGCCTGGAATGTTTAAAGGATACGATTCTTTTGGGAATACCGGAATTTATAGCGCGGTATGATATTCGGTATGCTCCGCAGGAAACGATACTGACGCTGGATTATCCGGTTTTAAAAGATATTCGGACGCTGTCCGGGGCAGACGCCATTTTAGAGTATGTCATCTGTATAGATTACGAGCAGAAATTTCTGAAAAAATTTGATGCTTCCTATGTTTTGGAAATGCTTTCGGCATATCAGGAAGGATATGAAGATATGGTCGAAAATATATGCGGGATTGTTCTGCAGAATATGATGGGGCATTTGATGCTGAACAAACCGCTGGGCGCAGCGGGAATCAGCAGAGAGGAATCAGAAAGGCTGTCATACTTTCTGGAAGGAAAGACAAAAAATGAAATCAGGGGTTTTTTGGAAACTATGCTGAAGAATATAACAGAGAGTTATCTTGGGGGCAGCAGGGAACTGTACGAATATTTTTCCTGCGCTGTTTCTGATTTGACGGCAAGATTTTCCCACAATGCAAAACTTCATTGTCTGGATAAAATTGTTTTCTTTTAACAGATAACAGATAGGACGTTTCTGTCAAATCCTTATCCCGCAGCGGATATTTTGAAAACGGGCTTCTGCAATCTATTTTCACTGTCTGTTATTGACAAAAATTTGTAATGATTTTATAATATATTGTATAATTTAAACAAATGGAAAGTGAAAATGCTGAAGAAACAGCAAAAGGAGGATTGTTTTATGCAGAAAAGATGTAAAAAAATTTTCAGTTTTATTCTGACGCTGGCAGTGCTGATCGCAGGTATTCCTGTGACGGGCGCGTATACGCAGGCGGCGGAAGGGGACGCTTCGCAAAAGGAGTATGAAATTTATCCGGTTCCAAGAAGCGTAAACTATGAGGATGAAGCCATGACAATTCAGGATACGGCGAATCTGGTTTTTGAAAGTACGATTGATTCGGCGACGACTGAGCGTCTGAACGGCATTTTAGACAGCAAAGGAGTGAAAGGCACGGTTTCCGGCGGGATGGTAAGCGGCGCGTTTAATATTTTAGTTGGAACGAAAGGCTCCGGCGGAGCTGTGGAGCAGTGGTTTGATGCGAATGTGACGTATGACGCGGGATTGTTTGACAAAGCAGACGCTTATACGCTTGCGATCCGGGATGATGTCATTGCGGTTTTGGGGAAAGATACGGACGCGGCTTTTTACGGGCTCAGCACTTTAAAGATGATTATGGATCAGACAGAGGGAAAGAGCGTCCGCAAGCTTTTGATTGAAGATTACGCTTCCGGACAGTACCGCGGCTTTATCGAAGGGTACTATGGGATTCCCTGGTCTGTGGAAGACCGTATCAGCCTGATGCGGTTTGGCGGCGATTTTAAAATGAATATTTATATTTTTGCGCCGAAAGACGATCCGTATCACAATACGCAGTGGAGGACGCCCTATCCGGATGAAAAGCTTGCGGAAATCGAAGAAATGGTAGCGGCGGGAGCAGAGTCAAAATGCCGCTTTGCATGGGCGATTCATCCGTTTATGAATGATGCGATTACATTAAACGATTATGAAGCGGGCCTGGAAGCGATTCAGACAAAATTTGAGCAGCTTTATGAAGCCGGCGTGCGCCAGTTTGTAATTTCGGCGGACGACGCCAACAGCCCGGTGACGCTTCAGGCAAGGCTGTGCGAAGACATGACCGAGTGGGTGAAAGCGCACGAGGGAACTTATAATCTGGTTTTCGTGCCGCAGGTATACTGCACCAGCGCGCTTACATGGAGCAACTGGGGATGGACAGGGACGCCTACGGTAGAACAGTATTTTGGGCATTTCAGTGACATTGAAGATCTGGAGATTATGTGGACGGGGGAATGGGTCTGCCATCCGGCGTCACAGAATACGATAACGAATTTCAAAAATAAGACAGGCGGAAAAGAAGCTTTTATGTGGCTGAACTGGCCGGTAAATGACGTCAACCACTCACGTCTTGTTATGGGGCCGGCGGAAAGAGGGATTTTAGAGCCGGGTCTTGCGGACTTTAAGGGGCTTGTTACAAATCCGCTGGAACAGGCGGAAGCGTCAAAGACGTCTCTGTTTGCAATTGCGGACTTTGCGTGGAATACGACGGATTTTTCCTGTTTTAAAAGCTGGGAAGACGGTTTTCAGTATATTGAACCGGGCGCTCCGGAAGCGATGCATGAATTGTGCAAGCATCTGACGAATCCAACGCCGGGAGGCATAACTTCTATGGGAGAGTCCACAGAGCTTACCCCATACATTACGGCGTTTACGGACGCATATGACAATGGAAACGGAACGGATTTTGAGGAAGAGGCCGACGCTTTGATTGCGCAGTTTGAAAAGCTTGCAAAGGCGGCGGACGATTTTCAGAAAAACGGCGTAAATGCAAACCTTCAGGATGAGATGAAGCCATGGGTGGATTCCCTGCGTTATCTTTCCAAAGCGTGTATCGGATTTATCCGGACGGCAAAAGCGTTACGGGATAATGACGAGGAAGGCGTCTGCGGTAATTATTTACAGGCAGTCAACGCTTACAAAGCCTCGCAGAACTGTGAAGCGCCGCAGTTAAATGGAAGCCTGATGGTGGAAGCGGGAGCGGTAAGGATTATGCCGTTTGCGCAGACAATCAGCGGCTCTGTAAAAGAGAGGGCAATGGAGACGTTTCACAATAGTTTTGGAGTGGGAGAGGCAAGCGGAGAGCAGTCTTTAATCTACAGCGGACTTGGAGGATTCCATCAGGGAAGCGCCGCTGAGATTACAGACGGAGATGATGAAACGTTTGCATGGTTCAATACTTCGGTAGGAGCCGGCGGCTATATCGGGCTGGATCTGGGAGACGTCTATAAGCTGGATCAGATCCGAATTCTGCAGGGGACTTCTCCGACGAACGGGGATATTTTCTCATCCGGTATACTGGAGTATTCGAAAGACAATGAAAACTGGACGACGATTGATACATATTCCGTAAACGATATAGAGGTAAATGTGCTGGATCAGTCTCTGGAAGCGCGTTATGTCCGCCTGCGGACGCCTTCGGATACCGGGAAATGGTATGCGATACGTGAATTTTCCGTGACGACAAGACCTCTGGACTCTTTTGTTTATACAAATGTGGAGGCGTATAAAGAGTATCGTACGAATGTTGAGAAAACAAACGCGTCCGTTTTGGAGATAGCAGATGAGATTACCTTGAAAGAAGGAGAGTTTATCGGACTGGAACTTCCATGCGCAAGGGAAATTACTTCTCTAAATCTTGATTACACAAACGGGGATAAGCTGGAAGCGGAGTGCAGCTATAATGCTTTTGAATGGATTCCTGCGGCTCCTTCCGATGCAAGGTATATCCGCATTATCAATAAAGGAAGCCAGGATGTGGCATTTCGCCTGACAGAGCTGTCCGTGGAATATACGGAGGAAAACAGGACGATTTTTTCTATTCCGAAAGGGAAGGACGGTTATGAGTCGGCAAAAGCGGGAGATAATTCCCTTATGACGGCATTTGCGGCGGCAGAAGGCAGCGGAAGCCTGATCTGGCGTATGCAGGGGCAGCCGGTGGATGAACTCTATATTCTGCAGGATTTGGATACGATATCGAATGCGAAAGTTTCGGTTCATACCAATACGAAAGTGTGGAAGGAAGTCGGGACTTTAAATAAGAGCCGAAACGTTTTTGATCTGAGAACGTATGGTTTTGTGAATGAGGTAAAAATTTCCTGGGAACAGAATGGGCCCACAATTTACGAGATGTATGCGAAGGCAGGAGAGCATACAAGCGTAGAACTGCTTCAGACGGCAGTGGAATTTGCAAAATCACAGGGAGGGGAAGGATTTACAAAAGAGTCTTATGCAGTGTTTGCAGAGGCGTTGGCGGCTGCGGAGAAGGCTCTGCAGAACCCGGGCATTACAGAAGAGGAGGCGGCAAAGACGTTAGAAAACCTTTACCGGATTGCTGCGGAATTAAAGGAAGCTCCTCCAGAGCCGGAAGAACCGGATAAAAATCCGGATGAAAATAACCCTCCGTCTGTAAAAGATCCGGTTACGACAAATCCAGATCCGGTAATAAAGCCGGATCCGACAAATCCGGCTCCGGCTCTCACAAAGGGATATACGGAGACGGTAAAGGATTTGAAATACAAAGTGACAAATGCAGACAAGAAAGAAGTCGCGGTATGCGGCGTAAAATCTAAGAAGCTGAAAAAGATCACAGTTCCTGCGACAGTGAAATTAAAGAATATTACCTGCAGCGTTACAGGAATTGCAGGAAAGGCATTTTCCGGAATGAGAAATCTTCAGACAGTGACAATCGGAAAGAATGTAAAAGAAATCGGTTCGAAGGCATTTTTTAAAGACAGGAAGTTAAAGAGAATTGTCATAAAAGGAAAAGTTTTGAAAAAGGTGGCGAAAGACGCATTTAAAAACGCTTCAAAAAAAGGAACGATTCAGGTTCCAAAAGCAAAGAAAAGCGCGTATGCAAAGCTGTTTCGGAAAGCTACGAAAATGAAAGTAAAATAGAATAAAAAAGCAGATTTCCACCGTCCGGTCATTGAAAAATGGCCGGACGGCTTGTTTTTCGTAAAAAAATTTGATATGATACAAAATGTGTGCGGCAAAGCCGCACCGGGACGGAGCGCGGTAAAATATGGGCAACAAAAATGACTTGGGCAGCCGGATGAATGCAAAGTACAAGGGTATGAGCAAAGGACAGAAACTCTTGTCTGCTTATATTACAGATAACTATGATAAGGCCGCATTTCTGACTGCCGCGAAACTGGGAGAAGCAGTGGGAGTAAGTGAGTCCACAGTAGTCCGTTTTGCGGTAAATCTTGGATATAAAGGGTATCCGGATTTTCAGAAAGCGTTGGAGGAACAGGTGCAGGACAGGCTTTATTCCATCCGGCATATGGAAACTGCACAGGAAAAAATCAGCCGGTCAGAGATTTTAGAGACGGTGTTAAAGTCGGACGCCGAAAATATCAAAGAGACGATGGAGCAGATGGATGCGCAGGCTTTTGCCCTGGCGGTGGACACGATTCTTTCAGCCAGAAATATCTATGTGATAGGCATTCGAAGCTGTGCGCCGCTTGCCGTTTTTTTATCTTTTTACTTGAATATGATGTTTGACGGAGTTCGTCTTTTAAATACAAACAGTGCAAGCGAGATTTTTGAACAGATGGTAAGGATTGGAAAAGAGGATGTGATCATAGGGGTCAGTTTTCCGCGGTATTCCATGCGTACATTAAAAGCGATTGAGTTTGCCAATCACCGCAGCGCAAGGGTGATTACGCTGACCGACAGCGTGCATTCTCCGGTGAATCTTTACTCTTCCTGCAATCTGACCGCAAAAAGCGGCATGTTTGCCGCATGGGATTCTCTGACGGCCCCGCTTAGCGTGGCAAATGCCCTGATTGCGGCATTGTATGCAAAGAAGCGGAAAGAAGTTGCCAGCCGGCTGGGTGAACTGGAAGAAATCTGGGAAGAATATCAGGTGTATGGAAGCGACGAGATCGATTCCGTGGAAGATTCCATTAAGATGCGCTGCACAGAAGAAACAGGAGAGCAGAATTGAAAAAAGTAATCGTAGTCGGCGGAGGGCCGGCCGGAATGATGGCGGCGCTTGCGGCGGCGGAGAACGGTCATTCCGTGGTTTTATTGGAAAAAAACGAAAAGCTTGGCAAAAAGCTGTTTATTACGGGGAAGGGCAGGTGCAATATCACCAATGCCGGAGATATGGACGCGCTGTTTGAAAACGTTGTGACAAACCCGAAATTTCTCTACAGCGCTTTTTATGCATACGATAATTTCCGCGTTATTGATTTTTTTGAAACGCATGGCGTAAAGACGAAGACGGAGCGGGGGAACCGTGTGTTTCCCGTATCGGATCACTCTTCGGACGTAATAACCGCGCTTAGCCGCGCATTAAAGCGGGCGGGCGTATTGGTAAAACTGCATACAAAAGTCACCGGACTCTGGATAGAAGGGGATACGGTTCTGGGCGTTGTACTGGAAAAAGGGAAAAAAATATCCGCAGACGCAGTGGTTCTGGCTACGGGAGGATGTTCCTACCAGAGTACGGGTTCTGACGGCGACGGATATACGTTTGCGGAGAACTGCGGACATACGGTGACGGAGCGAAGGCCGTCCCTTGCGCCTCTTACGGCAAAAGAATCCTATGTGAAGGAATTGCAGGGGCTTTCTTTGAAAAATGTAAAAGTTACCGTAAAAAAACAAAAAAAAGTTCTTTATGAAGAGTTTGGAGAAATGCTGTTTACGCATTTCGGCGTCAGCGGGCCTTTGATTTTAAGCGCCAGCAGCCTGGTGGGAAAGGAACTGGAAAACGGAGAACTGGCAATGCGGATAGATTTAAAGCCGGCGCTTTCGGCCGAACAGTTAGACAGAAGGATTCTGCGTGATTTTGACGCGAATAAGAACAGAGCGTTTAAAAATGCCATACAGGGACTGCTTCCGGGGAAAATGCTTCAGGCAATTCCTGCGCTGTCCGGAATTTCTCCGGACAAAAAAGTAAATGAGATTACAAAGGAAGAAAGAGGACGCCTTACGGCTTTGCTGAAAGCTTTTCCTGTGACATTGAACGGTATGCGTGGATTTGATGAGGCGATTATTACGCAGGGCGGAATTTCAGTAAAAGAAATCAATGCTTCCACTATGGAGTCAAAGCGGGTTTTGGGACTCTACTTTGCAGGAGAGATGATTGACGTGGACGCCCTGACAGGGGGATTTAACCTGCAGATAGCCTGGTCTACCGGATTTTTGGCGGGAAGCAGCATTCTATAAAAAAGCAGTAAGGTTGGAAAAGGAGATATAAAACAGGATGAATATTGCGATTGACGGTCCGGCAGGCGCCGGGAAAAGCACCATTGCGAAAAAACTGGCGAAAGAAATGGGATTTGTGTATGTAGATACGGGAGCGATGTACCGGGCGATGGCCCTGTATTTTCTGGAACGGAATATAGACGCCGCAGACGAATCCGAAATTTGCGCCGCTGTAAAAAACGTGGAAATTTCCATTTGTTATCAGGGCGGGGTGCAGCAGGTAATTTTAAACGGAGAAAACGTCAGCGGAAAAATCCGGAAGGAAGAGGTTGGAAACATGGCAAGCGCAGTAAGCGTTTATCCGGATGTCCGAAAGAAGCTGGTTGCTTTACAGCAGAAGCTTGCGGCGGGCGCAGACGTCATTATGGACGGGCGGGATATCGGGACATGCGTGCTGCCGGACGCGGAAGTTAAAATTTATCTGACGGCAAGCGAATCCGCCCGTGCGAAGCGCCGTTATGACGAACTTAAGGAAAAAGGGGCGGAATGCGATTTGGAGGCGATTCAGAAAGATATCAAGGACAGGGATTACAGGGATATGCACCGGGAAGAATCGCCGCTTAAGCAGGCAGAAGACGCAGTTCTTCTGGATTCTTCCGATTTGACGATTGAAGAGACGGTAGAGAAAATACGGACTGTCTGCAGGGAAGCGCAAATGGCATAAAATCCGTAAAGGAGGCGTCAGAATGCAGGTGACACTGGCAAAAAGCGCCGGGTTTTGCTTCGGAGTAAAGCGGGCGGTGGACAAAGTATATGAAGAGGCGAAAAACAGCGGCGTTCCCGTTTATACATTCGGGCCGATTATCCATAATGAGGAAGTCGTTGCAGATCTTGAAAAAAAGGGCGTGCGCACGCTTTATAATATTGAAGAGCTGAAAAAGGTTCCGAAGGGAACGGTTATCATTCGTTCGCATGGGGTTTCCAGAGAAATTTATGAAAAAATCCGCAGAGAAGGGTTTCAAATTGTGGACGCTACCTGTCCCTTTGTTTTAAAAATCCATCGGATTGTGGAAGAATATGGAAAAAAAGGTTTTCATATTGTAATCATTGGGAATGATTCCCATCCGGAAGTTGAGGGAATCAGGGGTTGGTCGGATCCTGAGAGGACGACTGTGATCAAAGACAAAAAAGAGGCCGAGAACTTTGCGGTTCCGGACATCCCATTCTGCCGTCCGGAAGAAGAAAATATACACCCCCCGGGTATCTTGTCATGCCATTCGGCAGAAAAAAAGCTATGTATTGTGTCTCAAACGACATTTAATTACAACAAATTTCAAGAATTAGTTGAAATTTTTAAAAAAAAAGGTTATTATATAATTGTTTTAAATACGATCTGCAGTGCGACGGAGGAAAGGCAGAAAGAAGCTGCCAGTATTGCGGCGAAGACGGACGCAATGATCGTAATCGGCGGAAAGCACAGCTCCAACACACAGAAACTATTTGAAATATGTAAAAAAGAATGTGCAAATACTTACTATATACAGACACTTGATGACCTGGACTTAAGCCAGTTTCAGTCCATTGATAACGTAGGTATTACCGCAGGGGCATCAACCCCAAACAATATTATTGAGGAGGTTCATAAGAATGTCAGAAGTAAGCTTTGAGCAAATGCTGGAAGAAGAATCAATTAAAACAATAAGAAATGGAGAGGTAGTCGAAGGTAAAGTTATCGATGTGAAACCGGATGAAATCGTCTTGAATATTGGATACAAGTCCGACGGCATTATTACACGCGGCGAATATACAAACGAGCCGAATGCAGATTTGACGGCTGCCGTATCTGTGGGAGACACCATGGAGGCGAAAGTGGTAAAGGTAAACGACGGAGAAGGACAGGTTCTTCTTTCCCACAGACGTCTGGTTGCTGAAAAGGGCAATAAAAAGCTGGAAGAGGCTTTTGAGAATCATACCGTTTTAACGGCAAAAGTTGTACAGGTGCTTGGCGGCGGCTTAAGCGTCTCTGTGGATGAGACGAGGGTGTTTATCCCTGCAAGCCTGGTATCGGATACATACGAAAAAGATTTAAACAAATACAAAGATCAGGAAATCGAATTTGTAATTACGGAATTTAATCCGCGCCGCAGAAGGATTATCGGCGACAGGAAACAGCTTCTTTTGGCGCGTAAGGAAGAGCTTCAGAAAGAACTGTTTGCCCGTATCAGCGTTGGCGACGTAGTGGAAGGAACGGTGAAAAACATTACCGATTTCGGCGCGTTTATCGATCTGGGAGGAGCGGACGGCCTGCTTCATATTTCAGAGATGTCATGGGGAAGGGTAGAAAGCCCGAAAAAAGCCTTTAAAGTAGGAGAAAATGTAAAAGTATTCATCAAAGACATCAACGGAGCCAAGATTGCGCTGAGCATGAAATTCCCGGAGGATAATCCCTGGAATGACGCGGCGAATAAGTTTGCGCCGGGAACCGTTATCAGCGGAACGGTAGCCCGTATGACGGATTTCGGAGCTTTTGTGGAGCTTGCTCCGGGCGTGGACGCTCTGCTGCACGTTTCTCAGATTGCAAGAGAGCATATTGAGAAGCCGTCCGACGTATTGTCGATTGGACAGGAAATTGAAGCGCAGATTGTTGATTTTAATGAAGAAGAAAAGAAAATCAGCTTAAGCGTAAAAGCTCTTTTAAATGCAGAGGAAGCGGCGGACGCGGCAGAATCTGAAGAAGAAGCGGAATAACAGGAACCGGATACCCTATCAAAGGCAGCGGATATATGATTGGTGATTATGGAAAGTTTAAAAAGAGCATTTACGATCTGACACAGATCGATTTGAGCGCTTATAAAGAGAGTCAAATGCGCAGAAGGATAGATTCTTTGATTACCAAGAATAATGCGCTGTCTTATGATGCGTATGTGGATTTGATAAAAAAAGACAGGAAAAAGTTTGAGCAGTTTGTAAATTACCTGACGATTAATGTATCTGAGTTTTACCGGGACGCAGGACAGTGGAAGGTGATGCAGGAGAAAGCGGTTCCGGAGCTGATACAGAGGTTTGGGAAGAATCTGAGAATCTGGAGCGCCGCATGTTCTACCGGGGACGAACCGTATTCAATTGTTATGGAACTTTCCCGTTACCTGCCCATGTATCAGATCCGGGTTCTGGCGACAGATATTGACAAACAGGTGCTTGACGCTGCCCGTATGGGGATTTACAGTGAGAAGAGCATACACAATGTTCCGCCGGAGTTTAAACGGAAGTATTTTAAGCAGGTTGGAAGCTCCTATCAGATTTCAAATGAAATTAAGTCGCATGTGGAGTTTCGCGAGCACAATCTTCTGAAAGATGCATATCCATCCAATTGTCATATGATTGTATGCCGGAATGTGATGATATATTTTACCGAAGAGGCGAAAATCGATCTGTATAAGAAATTTAATCAGTCGCTTGTAAAAGACGGACTTCTTTTTATTGGCAGTGCAGAGCAGATTTTGGATTACAGAAGTTTGAATTATAACAGAAAGAATGCCTGTTTTTTTTCAAAATTATAAGAAAAACGAACAGAGCCATCCCAAAGTATTTGGGCTGGCTCTGTTTTTTTGAAAAGCGCTTTTGTGTTCCTACATTCTTACAATCTTGTAGTAGGTTTTTGCCGTCAGAAAATAGATGGCCATATACATGGCTGCAAACGCCAGAAAACAGATTCCCGTGCAGGTAATATAGAGAAGGGTATTTGTCAGGCTGAATAAGGCAAGCATTCTGCGAATCAGAGGAAACGCTGCCGTTACATGAATCCCGGCAACAATCAGAGGCAGGAAAAAAACGGTCAGAACCTGGGAGTGGATGGAGTGTCTGACTTCGCTGCGGCTCATACCGACTTTCTGCATGATTTCATATCTTTCTTTATCGTCGAACCCTTCCGAAATCTGTTTGTAGTATATAATTAAAACAGTGGCTACAGTAAACAGGATTCCAAGGAAAATGCCGATGAAAAACAATCCTCCATAAAGTGCGATAAAATTTGTCCGCGCCGCCTGTCTGGATTCTATCGACCAGTTTTTCTGGGAAAACTGGCTTCGCATGACGTCGCGCAGCCGCCGCGCTTCTTCTTCGCTTGTGTTTGCGTCAAATCCGTAATAATATGTGACGGATTTGGATTCTGTCTGAAATAATGCAGTGTCATCCGGGACGACAAGATACAGGCTGTCAAAAATGTTGGAATCCAGCTCTCCATTTCCCATAAATTCATCCAGATGTTCTTTTATCCTGTACGTTTGGTCAGACAGGCGCAGTTTTGAACCGGAAAAACCGGAACGGCTGGCATAGAGCAGAGCTTCTCCGCGGTTTAACGTCTGGCTGGTTCCCATGCAGCGGTTGTAATCAGAAAGCGGAACGAGGGCCAGGTTTACAATTGAGCGGGCCGATGTGTCGGAGTTAAAATCGGAAACGTTAAAATCAATTCCATTTTGGACGGCAGTCATTGGAAGATAGGAGTATTCCGTTTCTTTTGTTATGTTCAGATTCCATTCTTTCTGCAGTCTGCGCACCTCGTCAAACGATTTTTGAACACTGTCATTTTCCTGTTTTCCGGAATAGGAATAAATGGAAAATTCATTTGGATACCGGGTCATAATCATATCTTCCATACCAATC
This sequence comes from uncultured Lachnospiraceae bacterium, assembly GCA_910586645.1. Taxonomy (GTDB): domain Bacteria; phylum Bacillota; class Clostridia; order Lachnospirales; family Lachnospiraceae; genus Roseburia_B. The sequence continues at coordinate 36,870 of CAJUIS010000008.1, forward strand.
ATAAGAGAACTGGTCGAAGATACCATGACCAGAACCATCGTGGATAAAATGCAGATATTGGAAAGTCCGGCGGCGTTTTGCCTCATCCGGTAAATCAACCCGGAAATGCTGGTAAAATGATTTGTTTTGTAGTAATAGCGCTTGTTTTTGCGCAGTATTTTTAAAAGCGCGATGCTTCCGGCGGTAAAAAGCAGGTAGGTTCCCAGGATGACAAGAAACACGGCGGCAAAGAACATCGGAATGGAAGAAATCGGGTCTTCTGTCGTTATAGAAATGTAATATCCGGCTCCTGTGCAGAAAAAACCTGAAACGGCCAGAATCCATTTTGTTTTTGGTTCTTTTTCTCCGGCTTTTCCTTCCTGCAGCAAATCAATCGGGCTTGCTGTTTTGAGCTGGAAAACAGAGCGGATCAAAATCAAAAAGAAAATGATGAAAAAAAGCGCAATGGTAATCAAAACGGCCCGACCGGAAAGAAAAAAGCCAAGGGACGCGTTTGCATCCAGAATCTTTGTAAGGAAGAGAAACATTGCTTTATCCAGAGCCATTCCGAATATAATTCCAAAAAACAGGCTGATGCAGGCGACATAAACCGTTTCCCATGTAAACGTCCGCGTCAGATGCCTTTTTTCCATGCCAAGGATGTGGAAGACGGCAAATTCTTTTTTTCGCCGCTTAATTAAAAAGCTGTGTGTATAAAATAAAAAGATCAGGGAGAAAACCGCAATCACGACGTTTCCAAACGTCATAATGACAGTCAGGATATTGGATATTTCGGCCAGTTCCGGGTTCTGCGACAGGGACATGACAATATAAAACATGGAGACAGTCAGAATACAGGTCAGAAGGTAAGGAAGATAGGTCATTTTGTTTTTTCTGATGTTATCTGCCGCAAGTCTGGAAAAAAAGAAACTATTCATGGCTCTCACCTCCTGATTCAAGCAGTGTAAGTGTGTCTGAGATTTTCTGGTACATCTGTTCCCGGGTATGGGCGCCCCGGTAAATCTGATGAAACAACGAGCCGTCTCTGATAAAAAGGATGCGGCTTGCATGGCTTGCGGCTTTTACAGAGTGCGTGACCATAACAATTGTCTGTCCGTCTTTGTTGATGTCTGAAAAAATTTTCAGCAGGTCGTCGGCGGAACGGGAGTCTAAAGCCCCTGTCGGCTCGTCCGCAAGGATAAGCTTTGGGTTTGTTACAAGCGCCCGGGCTATGGCGGCGCGCTGTTTTTGCCCGCCGGAAACTTCATAAGGGTATTTTTCCAGCAGTTTTGAAATGCCAAGTTTATCGGCGATCGGAAGAAGCCGCTGCCTCATTTCCCGGTAGCTTTTTTTCGAAAGCACCAGGGGCAGAAAAATATTGTCCTGCAGGGTAAATGTATCCAGCAGATTAAAGTCCTGAAAAACAAATCCAAGGTTATCCCTGCGAAAAGCGGAGATTTCTTTTTCTTTGATCAGAGAAAGGCTTTTGCCTTCTAACAGAACTTCGCCTTCGGTAGGCGTATCAAGAGCCGCCAGAATATTCAGAAGGGTCGTTTTGCCGGAACCGGATTCGCCCATAATCGCTACATACTCGCCTTCCTCCACGGAAAAAGAAATATGCGTAAGCGCGTGCACCTGATTTCCGCCAAAACGCGTCGTATAAATTTTTTGAAGGTTTTTTGCTTCCAGTATTGTCATATGAGATGACCTCCTTTTGTTTGATGATATCAGGATAACAGAGGAATGCGCTGCAAAAAATCGAATCCGGTGACATTTTGCCTGTTTCATGTGACATTTTTGTAAGAAGCGGATGTTATTCTGTTTCCAGATGATGTTTCTCCAATGCAAGGGAAACGGAAGTCCCTGCGCCGGGAGAAGACGTGATGCTGATTTTATGGGAAAGACGGTCTGACGCCATCCGGCAGAGGTAGAGGCCGAGTCCCGTAGACTTTTTATAGAGCCTTCCATTATATCCGGTATAGCCTTTGTCGAAAATCCGCGGAAGGTCTTCCGGCGCAATTCCGATTCCGGTGTCTGCAATCGTTAAAATTTTTTCTTCGGAGACAGAAATGGAGATGGATCCTGTCTGCGTATATTTCAGACTGTTTGACAAAATCTGTTCTATGATAAACAAAAGCCATTTTTCATCCGTCAGTACGCGGACGGAGGCTGGAGAATAATGCAGGCGGATTTTTTTTGCGATAAACTGCGGGGCAAATTTGTGGATGGCCTGTTTTATAATCAGATCCAGATCGTATTCTTTGAACACATAGTCGGAAGATTCACTGCCAAGGCGCAGATACTGCAGAGCCATTTCCGCATACTGTTCAATTCGGAATAATTCTAAGAGCAGTTCTCTGTGTTCTTTTGTATCGTCGTTTTCTAATATCATTTTCATAGCGGAAATCGGCGTTTTAATCTGATGCACCCAGGTCGTATAATAGTCAAAAGCCTCCTGCCGCTCGTTTTTAAGAGCGCTGACGGCGTCATCCGTCTGCTGTTTGAACCGTATTAAAATCTGCTGCATATCGTATTCGTACAGCGTATGCGGACAGGGCGGCCTGTCAGGAAAAAGAGGGAGATTTCTCTGGATTTCCAGATATTTTTTATGATTTTTCCGGAGAAAAAGGAAGCGGACGGGAAAAATTACCGCAGTAAGGAGGCAGCAAAGGAAAAAAGCGTAGAGAACGGCTTCCGTTTCCAGGTTATACAGAGAAAAAATCAGGGAAAAGACGCCGATAAAAACGAAAAATAAAGATATGGACGGCGCATACTGCAGGAAGCAGGGCATAAAAATTTTGAACCATGGTTCTTTTTTCATGGCGTATTGTTTCCTTTCCGTTTATTTTATAATATATCCGATTCCGATTTTCGTTGTAATGTAGTCCTTTAATCCGGCGGCCTCCAGTTTTTTTCGCAGCCGGTTTACGTTGACTGTGAGCGTGTTTTCTTCCACATAGGCGTCCATCTGCCAGAGTTTTGTCATCAGGGCGTCGCGGCTGACAGGTTTTCCCTTGTTTTCCAAAAGCGTTTTTAAAATGCGGAATTCATTTTTGGTCAGATCGATATGGTTTTCCTGAAATGTGAGCACAGTGTCGTTTAAGTTCAGGACGGCGCCTTTGTGTTCCAGAATGGGGATTTTGTTTCCCATGTCATAGGCGCGGCGCAAAAGAGCCTGGATCTTGGACGTCATTACGTCAAGGTCAATCGGCTTTGGGATAAAGTCGTCGCCTCCCATATTCATAGCCATAATAATATTCATGTTCTCGGAAGCGGAAGAGAGAAATACAACTGGAACATTGGAAATTTTGCGTATTTCACCGCACCAGTGATAGCCGTTGAAAAATGGAAGCATAATGTCAAGCAGAACCATATGGGGATCGTATGCGGTAAAGGATTTGATGACATTTTGGAAATCCGTCACGCAGCGCACTTCATTTCCCCATGATTCGATTTGCTTTTTCATAGCGCACGCTAAAGAAGCGTCGTCTTCTACGATTAGTATTTTATACATAGTTCCTCCGTTGGATGGGATATTTTATTTTATTATACTGATTTTCAGAAGGAAAGACAAATTGTTGTTCTTATATATTTTTCTCAAAGTTTTCTCAGATGTTTCACAACTTACATAAAACTTTAAGAAGCCCCGACGCATACGAATCCAAAGCAGATGCATCGGACAAAAACGCTTCTGTCAGTTCAAAGTAGGAAACGCCTGATTTTTTCCCAGGATAAAAACAGGGGGTGACGGCAGGCGTATGCTGCGGCAGAAAACAGCCGGATTTTCTGGTATAGCAGGTGGATGCAGTGGCTTTTTTCCGGTGCGAAGCGTCGACAAAGGACGCTATGCTTTTATGCACGGCCAGATCTTCTTCTGGAAGGTAATAGTAATCTTTATAATTTTCATAATAGAAGCGAAGCTCGCCGGAGAAAACCTTTATCAGCAGACGGGCAAGGGAGCCTTCGCACAGCAGGCTGCATAAGCCGTTCCGGCAGAAAATCCGCTTGGGAAAAGGAAAGGGGACAGAAAGCGTAAGCAGAAGCTCCTGCGATTCGTCTTTGCCGTCATAGGAAACGCAGCGTTCTCTGGAAGCAGACAGCACGTGAGGCGGCGTATCGAAAAAATCTGCATAGGACAATAGGGGCAGCAGTTTTGTCATGCCAAGAACGTCTTCGTAATTATGTAAAAGCAGCAGTTCTTCTGATTGTGGGTTCCGCTGTTTTTCATATGCGTAATAAACAGGAATCAATTCGCCGCCTCCATATTTGTCTTCCCGCTCAACGCCAAGAAATTTCTCAACGGATTTTTGTTTTTTGTCCGGCAAATGGAATAGATGGGCAAACTTTCCCGTAAGTTTATATAAGTCAAGCGGGGAAAAATCATCCAGGGAATGGGAAATGCCGTACAGTGCCGCTCTTGCTTTTAGAAACGGAAGATCAAACCCTGTGCCGTTAAATGTAATCAGCGTCCGGACAGATTTTAAATTTTCAAAAAATGCGGACAAAACCGCAGCTTCTTCTGTGCGTTTGTCTGCCAGAAATTGAGTGATTTCAATGGCGTTGTTCCCTCTTTCCGCCATGCCGATCAGGTAGACAAAAGAATTTTTCGGGGAGAACCCGGTTGTTTCAATATCAAAAAATGCGGCGGACTCTGAAAAATAGCGGTGCAGACAAAGGTCGTCCGGCAGAGGGACGGTTTTTCTCAGTTTTTTCATCGGATTTTTCTCCTTTTATTCGCCGTAATTTCTTTTGGAGGAAGAAAATAGCGCGGCAGATATTTTCCTGATTATAGCGCCAAAAAAAATACAAAAACAGTCTGTAAAAATCGACAGATTGTGCTATAATTTAAAATAGATTTTTTTTATTTTAATAAAAAATAAATGAATATTTAAGAAAGTGAGGCACGAAAAATGGGTTTTATGACATTTAAAGGCGGCGTCCATCCTTACGATGGCAAGGACTTGTCCAAGGATAAGCCGATCCGCGAATTATTGCCCAAGGGCGAGCTGGTGTATCCGCTTTCACAGCATATCGGCGCTCCGGCAAGTCCTGTCGTTGCGGTTGGCGATACCGTTTTAAGAGGCCAGAAGATTGCGGAAGCGGGAGGTTTTGTATCCGCTCCGATTTATGCGTCCGTATCGGGAACGGTAAAGGCAATCGAGCCGCGCAGGGTAACTGTCGGAGATATGGTGAAGTCTATTGTCATCGAAAATGACGGCGAAATGAAAGAGGTGGAATACCAGAAAACGGAGGATACATCTTCTCTTTCGAATGAAGAAATCATCGGCAGGATCAAAGAAGCCGGCATTGTCGGCATGGGCGGGGCGGGATTTCCCACTCACGTCAAACTTTCTCCAAAAGAGCCGGATAAAATTGAATATATTATTGCGAACTGCGCGGAATGCGAGCCTTATTTAACGTCGGATTACCGCAGAATGATTGAGCAGCCGGAAAAGCTTGTCGCGGGAATGAAAATTGTCCTGCAGATGTTTCCAAACGCAAAGGGCGTATTTGGCGTAGAAGACAACAAGCCGGACTGTATTGCGAAGCTGAAAGAATTAACAGGCGGCGAGTCCCGTATGGAAGTGGCCGAGCTGAAAACGAAATACCCGCAGGGCGGCGAGCGGCAGTTGATTTATGCGGTGACAAAACGCTCGATCAATTCCAAAATGCTTCCTGCGGACGCGGGATGCATCGTGGACAACGTAGAGACGCTTGTGGCTGTTTACAATGCCGTTGCGCTTGGACAGCCGCTGATGAACCGGATTTTTACCGTAACGGGCAACGCCATTGCGGAACCGCAGAATTTTTATATCTGCATTGGAACAAATTACCAGGAGCTTCTGGAAGCGGCGGGCGGATTTAAGACAGAATGCAAAAAGATGATTGCAGGGGGTCCTATGATGGGATTTGCCATGTTTGACATCAATGTTCCGACGACAAAGACGACGTCTTCGCTTTTGTGTTTTACAAAAGACGAAGTGGCGGAATATGAGAGTACCGCCTGCATCAACTGCGGACGCTGCGTGGAAGCCTGTCCGGAGCTTTTGATTCCGTCAAGGCTTGCCGATTATTCCGAACGGGGACAAAACGACGTATTTGAAAAGTGGCATGGCTTAGAGTGCGTGGAGTGCGGAAGCTGCAGCTACGTCTGCCCGGCGAAACGGCCTTTGGCGCAGTCGGTTAAGACCATGAAAAAGCAGGTTTTAGCGGCAAAGAGAAAGAAGTAGTACATATCTAGTACAATAGAAAGAGGTGGATTTTTGTGAGTGATTTATTTCATGTGTCATCATCGCCCCACGTGCGTTCCAAAGATACCAGCAGCCGGATTATGCAGTATGTGGTTCTTGCATTGCTGCCAACGACTTTTTTCGGAATTTATAATTTTGGATACCGGGCGCTTATTTTGATTCTTGTTACCATTGCAAGCTGCGTGGCTTCGGAATGGGTATTTGAAAAGATAGTACATAAAAAAAGCACGATCAATGACTTTAGCGCAGTTGTGACGGGGCTTCTTCTGGCTTTAAATCTTCCGGCGACTCTGCCGTGGTGGGAAGCTGCGCTTGGCGGCGTATTTGCAATTGTTATTGTAAAAATGATGTTTGGAGGACTGGGACAGAACTTTATGAACCCGGCGCTTGGCGCAAGGTGCTTCCTTTTGATTGCGTTTGCGGCGGATATGACGAAGTTTGCCATTGACGATTATACGGGAGCGACTCCGCTTGCCGCGATGCGAAACGGAGAAGCTGTAAATGCGATGGATATGCTGATCGGACGGACGGCCGGAACAATTGGCGAGACTTCCGCCATTGCGATTTTAATCGGGGCGATTCTTCTGATTTTATTGGGCGTTATTGATCTTCGCATTCCGGGAACTTATATTGTGACGTTTGTCGTATTCCTTCTGATGTTTGGCGGTCATGGATTTGACGCAAATTATATTACGGCTCAGCTTTGCGGCGGCGGTCTGATGCTTGGCGCGTTCTTTATGGCGACGGATTACGTTACGTCTCCGATTACGCCGAACGGCAAAATTTTATTCGGCGTCTGCCTTGGCGTTCTGACGGGGCTGTTCCGTATGTACGGGGCAAACGCCGAGGGCGTTTCCTTTGCAATTATCTTAAGTAACCTTTTTGTTCCGATGATTGAGAAAATCACGGTTCCAAGGGCTTTTGGACTGGTAAAGGGGGGAAAGAAGCATGAATAGGAAGATTGTGCAGGACGCGTTGATTTTAACCGCGTTTACTCTGGTTCTTGGCTTTGTGCTTGGACTTGTTTACGGGATTACAAAAGAGCCGATTGCGGCTGCGGATATGGCGAAAGCCCAGGCGGCGTATAAAGAAGTATTTGAAACGGCGGAAAGCTTTGAAGAATATGCGGCGTTTGATAAAGAGGCGGCGGCTTCTCTGATGGAAGAAAACGGGTTTTCGGATGAGATTACAGCCGTTCAGGTGGCAAAAGACGGCAGCGGAAGCGATCTTGGATATGTGATTACCGTTATGGCCAAAGACGGCAGCCAGGCCAATATTACGTTTTCTGTGGGCATTGCAAACGACGGTACGGTAAACGGTTATTCCATTACAAGCATCGCTGAAACGCCGGGGCTTGGCGATAAGGCGAAGAATCCAGAATTTTCCGGACAGTTTGCGGGCAAACAGGCGGAAAAGTTTGAAATAGTCAAACAGGCTCCCGCTTCTGACAGCGAGATTGAATCGATTTCCGGCGCAACGATTACTTCAAAGGCTATGGCAAACGGAGTAAACGCCTGTATGGCATACTTTCGAAACGTATTGGAAGGAGGCGTGCAGTAATGAATAAATATACAGAACGCTTGACAAACGGCCTGATCAAAGAGAATCCGACGTTTGTACTGATGCTTGGCATGTGTCCGACGCTTGCGGTAACGACTTCGGCAATGAACGGACTTGGAATGGGACTTTCCACAACGCTTGTGCTTGTATTTTCCAATCTTTTGATTTCCGCATTCCGTAAGGTGATTCCGGACGGCGTGCGTATGCCGGCGTTTATCGTAATCGTAGCTTCTCTTGTAACGGTGGTGGAGTTTTTGATGAAAGCGTATACGCCGGATCTTGCGACGCAGCTTGGTGTATACATTCCTCTGATTGTTGTAAACTGTATTATTCTTGGACGTGCGGAAAGCTACGCTTCCAAAAACCCAATCGGCCCTTCTATTTTTGACGGCATCGGCATGGGGCTTGGATTTACGTTCGGACTGACCTGTATCGGGATTATCCGTGAAATTTTAGGCGCGGGACAGATTTTTGGAGCGCAGGTGCTTTCTCTGGACTGGTTTACGCCGATTACGATTTTCGTTATGGCGCCGGGAGCATTCCTTGTGCTTGCGTTTCTTGTGGCGATTATGAATATTGTCCGGGAGAAGATGGAAGCGAAAGGCAAGCCGCTTGCAGCGCCCTCCGGATGCCTGTCGGGAGATTGCGCATCCTGCAGCCAGTCGGCTATGTGTACCGGAAAAAAATCAGAATAGGAGGATAGGCGCGGATGAAAACTTTAATTTTAATTGCAATTGCTTCTGCAGTGGTCAATAACGTCGTATTAAGCCAGTTCCTTGGCATTTGTCCGTTTTTGGGCGTATCCAAGAAAACGGAAACGGCGGCGGGCATGGGCGGAGCCGTTATTTTCGTCATTGGCATTGCTTCTCTTGTGACGTCATTGATTTATAAATTCATTTTAACGCCGACAGATACGCAGTATCTGCAGACAATTGTCTTTATTCTTGTCATTGCGGCGCTGGTTCAGTTTGTGGAGATGTTTTTGAAAAAATCCATCCCGTCTTTGTATCAGAGCCTTGGCGTATATCTTCCGCTCATTACGACGAACTGTGCCGTTCTTGGCGTTGCTTTGACGAATGTGACGAAAGAATACGATGTTTTAACAAGCGTTGTAAACGGACTGGCGACGGCAGTGGGCTTTTTCATCGCCATTTGCATTATGGCCGGGATTCGTGAAAAAATTGAATACAATGACATCCCAAAACCTTTCCAGGGTACGGCGATTGTGCTGATTACCGCCTGTCTGATGTCGATTGCGTTTATGGGATTCTCAGGAATGATTTAGGAGGAAAGAGAAGATGAGTATACAGGCAGTAATCATTGCCGCTGTCATCGTCGGCGGCGTTGGTATTTTTATTGGATTTTTCCTTGGAATTTCCGGAGAAAAATTCAAAGTGGAAGTAGATGAAAGAGAAGAAGCCATTCTGGGCGTTTTGCCTGGCAATAACTGCGGAGGCTGCGGTTACGCGGGATGTTCCGGACTTGCCGCGGCGATTGTAAAGGGAGAAGCTCCCGTTGGACAGTGTCCGGTTGGAGGCGATCCGATTGCTGCGAAAATCGGTGAAATTATGGGCGTTTCCGCAGGAGCGGGCGTGAAAAAAACAGCTTTTGTGAAATGCGCCGGAACCTGTGAGAAAGCAAAGCGGGATTATGATTATACGGGCATCGAAGACTGCGCGGCGATGGCGTTTGTACCGGGCGGCGGTCCCAAAAGCTGTAATTACGGCTGTCTTGGCTATGGAAGCTGCGTAAAGGCATGTCCGTTCGACGCGGTGCATATTGTAGATGGAATTGCGGTGGTAGATAAAGAAGCCTGCAAAGCCTGCGGCAAATGCGTGGCTGCATGTCCGAAGAATCTGATTGAACTTGTGCCGTATGACGCGAAGCATCTGGTAAACTGCAATTCAAAAGATAAGGGCAAGGATGTGATGAAAGCCTGCTCCGTAGGGTGTATTGGATGTAAGCTCTGTGAGAAAAATTGTCCGGCTGACGCGGTACATGTAACGGATAATATCGCCTACATAGATCAGGAAAAATGTACGGGCTGCGGCGTATGCGCTGAGAAATGTCCGAAAAAGATTATTTTGTAAAAAGCGGTAAATATGGAAGAAAAAAGAGTCGATATATAAAATAGCTAAGGAAAGCGTCGAATTCCAACGGAATGGGTTTGGGATTTGACGCTTTTTATTGCGTATTTTAAGAAAATTGCTCTGTTTTTTAATCCTGTTTTTCAAAATGCTGGTAATCTTTGACGCTGTTCCAGCTCCCGCCCCAGGTAAAGCCGGCCTCTGTAAACAGACGATATGCCAAATCGTTTTCGTCAATTTTATATGTAAATTCCCGGGAACGATCGGCATATGGTCTGCCGTTTTCCGGCTGGCAGAGAACAGAGCCGTCGGAAGACGTTTTGACGTAAGGATTGTATCTGGGATTCAAATCAATAGCCATACCGTAGCTGTGGTTTGAGAGCTTGCTGCTTCCGGCAATTGTCCGGTAGTTGAAAGCAGAGGTGTTGTTATCTTCCATGGATAATTCGTCATTGGCGTCATAAGCGTCAATCAGCGTCATTTTTTCGATTGGGTATTGATTTTCATACAGTGTTTTAAAAATCGAAAGCACGTCGGATTCGATTTTTTGATTTACAATCATTTCTCCGACATAAGTGTTTCCGTCAAATCCATAATACAGCATTTTTAAATAAGAAAGATCCGAAATCAAAACGTTGTCATTTTCCGTATAGGAACTGCCGTTGATTCGGGCAAAAACAGCGTCGTCCACGGCGCCTGCATAAAACAGATGGTCGATTTGTTCCGGAGCAATCATACCTGGTGCGGCCAGATCCCCGGCGGAAAGAGCGCGGATTCTTTCTAAGTCCTGTTTCAGAAATGTTTCTGCTGCAGGCTGTGTGGATGGGAGTTCTGCTTCGGTGTCTTTAGAGACAGTCTGAAATGAAGTTTCCGTAGTCTGGTCTGTTTTTTCTGTCAGGTCATATGCTTCTGTTTCAAAAGTTTTGGAAGGGCGGTTATTTTTTCCTGTCGAAAAAAACAGAAAGATGGCGGAAATGCCAAAGACAAACAGGGCAATGACTGTCAGTGTGTGAGAATTTGTATATTTTTTCTTCTTTTTCATTTTTGTAACGAGTCCTTTCCATTACTTCATTTCTTCAAACGGAATGGTATCCCCGATTCCTGAAGAACAATGAAATTGATAATCATCCGTAATAAATATGGCTTCTACATTCGAAAGGCTTTCGGCCAGTTCCATGCCCTGATCAAGTCCAAGGGAAAAGCATGTGGTGCTTAAGCCGTCTCCGTCCACAGAATCCGGGCAGATAATTGTAACGCCAAGCAGGTTATTTTCATAGGGATAACCAGTGGCGGGATTTAAAATATGGTGGTAAATTTTATCGTCCACTGTGATGTACCGCTCGTAAATGCCGGAAGAAACAACAGTCTGATCCGTCACTTCCACGACGGCCGCTGCGGTTCCATGTTCATCGAAAGGCTTTTGAATGCCGATCCGGTAACGGGAGCCGTCTTTTTTTTCTCCCAGGCATAAGACGTTTCCTCCAAGATTGATGGTGCCTTCCGCTGCGCCGTTTTCATTCAGAAACGCTTTCATCCGGTCGGCGATATAACCTTTTGCAATTGCGCCAAGATCGATTGCGGCGTCCGGATTTTTTAACTGAACGGTATTTCCGGAAATGACAACGTTTCTGTAATCTACGGCCGCCGCCGCCCGTTTGACAGCGTCTTCATCCGGAAGGGCCGCGTTTTCTGTTTTAAAGTCCCAGAGAGAAGAAAGATTTCCGATTGTAATGTCAAAACGCCCGTCGCTGAGTTCGCAGTATTCCAGTCCTTTTTTCAGCAAAGCGATGGTTTCGCCGCTTACGGTAACGGGGGTTTTGTGTGCGTTGTTAATTTTGGAAATTTCACTGTCTGAAACAGAAGCGCTGAACAGAGCTTCATATTTTTCTGCGATGGCAAAGCATTCTTCCAGAAGAGATTCCTTTTCTCCGTCCGAAAGTGTCACAGTGATGACCGTGTCAAAATAAAATCCTGTTTTGGAAACAGGAGAGGAAGGCTCTGCTGGAAAAGCGCAGCCAGAGAAGGCGCAGAATAATATAGAAAAAGTAAGCAGGATGCAGAAAAATTTTTTTCGCATAATAATCATAGCGTCTCCTTTGAAAAAGTGATGATAAGAGTATAGCATTTGGAGAAAATAATCTCAAGACAGAGAAATCCGGTCGGCGTAAGTCTTCTGTCAGTCAGGCCGCACATCTTATGGAAAGCAGCTTTCAGATACCATTTTGGGAAACCTGTAATAAAGGGAATGCCCGGATAAAAGTATAAAGAAAATATAAATTTTAAAAATAAGTGTTGACAAAGAAATCGTATGGCGCTATCTTAACAATGTAAATATTAGCACTCCTGTGAATTGAGTGCTAACAAACGACCGATATAGAGGTGAGACAATGGACGGGCTGGATGAGAGAAAGGTGAAGATATTAGAAGCAGTCATCCGCACATATCTGGAAACGGGCGAACCTGTAGGTTCCCGGACAATTTCAAAATATACGGATTTGAATTTAAGCTCCGCCACGATTCGGAATGAAATGTCGGATCTGGAAGAATTAGGCTATATCATATCGCCGCATACTTCTGCGGGGAGGATTCCTTCCGACAAGGGATACCGTTTTTATGTAGATCACCTGCTGGAGAGCAAAGAAAAAGAAATATCCGATCTGAAGGATTTTGTCATAGAACATACCGGGAAAATGGATCATGTATTAAAACAAATGGCAAAGATGCTTGCAAAGACAACGAATTATGCAACGATGATTTCATCCCCGCAGTACAGGGGCAATAAGGTAAAATTTATCCAGTTGTCTCTGCTTGACGAACATCAGCTCCTGGCCGTTGTCGTTATGGAGACGAACGTTGTAAAAAACAAGATTATTCCATTGGAACTGCCTTTGGACAATGAGACGCTGTTTAAGCTTAACGTACTTTTTAATTCTACGTTAAACGGTCTGTCCGTTCCGGAGATTAACCTTGGGACAATCAGCAAAATGAAAGAACAGGCAGGAGCGTACAGCGATATTGTCGGAGTCGTTTTGGATGCTGTAGCGGAATCGATCAGCCAGGAGGAACTGGAAATCTACACCAGCGGAGCGACGAATATTTTTAAATATCCGGAGCTTTCAGATTCCAGAAAAGCCAGTGAGCTGATATATACACTGGAAGAAAAGCAGCAGCTTGCGGAATTGGTTTCTGAAAGCTTAAGCAGTGAAGACGAGACGGGGATTCAGGTTTACATTGGAAATGAAAGCCCGATTCAGACGATGAAAGACTGCAGCGTAGTGACGGCGACGTACGAACTGAGTGAAGGCGTGAAAGGCACGATTGGAATTATCGGCCCGAAGCGGATGGATTATGAAAGGGTTATGGGCAGTTTAAAAGAGTTGAAGATACAGTTGGACGGTATTTTTAAAAAAACCTCCACATAATTTTGGAAGAAAGGCGGCAGAAAAGTGGAAGAGGCAAACAGAGAAGAAGAATTAAAAAAGATATTTGAGGAAACAAAGACAAAAGAAGAGCCAAAGGCGGAAGAGAAAGAGCCGGAGGAAAAAGATACGCAGCCAGAGACGGACGAAGCGGCCGCAGACGAGGAGCCGGAAGCAGAAGAAGAAAAAAAGGGATTTTTTAAGAAGAAAGAGAAAAAGAAGGATAAAAAAGACGAACAGATCGAAGATTTGACCGATCGTCTGAAACGGCAGATGGCGGAATTTGAAAATTTCCGCAAAAGAACGGATAAAGAAAAGTCACAGATGTATGCCATGGGAGCGAAGGGCATCATAGAGAAAATCCTTCCGGTCATTGATAATTTTGAACGGGGGCTTGCGGCAGTCACGCAGGATCAGATGGAAGATCCGTTTGCGGAAGGAATGACTAAAATTTATAAACAGATGATGACGATTTTAGAAGAGCTTGGCGTAAAACCGATTGCGGCTGTGGGAGAGGAATTTAATCCTGATTTCCACAATGCGGTTATGCACATAGAAGACGAAACCCTTGGAGAAAATATCATAGCGGAAGAGCTGCAGAAGGGTTATATGTACCATGATTCCGTGGTGCGTCACAGTATGGTAAAAGTAGCAAATTAATGAAATAAAATCAGGAGGACAAAATTATGAGCAAGATTATTGGGATTGATTTAGGAACGACAAATAGCTGTGTGGCAGTTATGGAAGGCGGAAAGCCGACTGTTATTGCAAATCAGGAAGGAGCAAGAACGACGCCGTCAATTGTGGCTTTTACAAAAACAGGGGAAAGGCTTGTCGGAGAACCGGCAAAGCGCCAGGCAGTTACAAATGCAGAAAAAACGATTTCTTCCATAAAAAGAGACATGGGTACGGATAACGGACGCATGATTGATGATAAGAAATATTCTCCTCAGCAGATTTCCGCAATGATTCTGCAGAAATTGAAAGCAGATGCGGAAGGATATCTGGGAGAAACCGTAAGCGAAGCCGTTATTACAGTTCCGGCTTATTTTAACGACGCACAGCGCCAGGCGACGAAGGATGCGGGTAAAATCGCAGGACTTGAAGTAAAGCGTATTATCAACGAGCCGACGGCGGCTGCGCTTGCCTACGGCCTTGACAATGAAAAAGAACAAAAGATCATGGTATATGACTTAGGCGGCGGTACATTTGACGTTTCCATCATCGAAATCGGAGAAGGCGTAATTGAAGTTTTGGCGACAAACGGAGATACGCGTCTTGGAGGAGATGATTTTGACAACAGAATTACACAGTGGATGATCAGTGAATTCAAAAAGGCGGAAGGCGTGGATCTGTCTGCAGACAAGATGGCTCTTCAGAGACTGAAGGAAGCGGCGGAAAAGGCAAAGAAAGAGTTGTCCTCCGCAACGACGACAAACATCAATCTGCCGTTTATTACAGCGACGGCGGAAGGCCCGAAGCATTTTGACATGAATCTGACCAGAGCGAAATTTGACGAGCTGACGCATGATTTGGTAGAAAAAACAGCAGTTCCGGTACAGAACGCAATGAAAGACGCCGGTCTTACCAACGCGGACTTGGGGCAGGTTCTGTTAGTCGGCGGTTCGACCCGTATCCCGGCTGTGCAGGATAAAGTAAAGCAGTTGACGGGCAGAGAGCCAAGCAAGTCCTTAAATCCGGATGAATGCGTTGCAATCGGAGCTTCCGTACAGGGCGGCAAGCTGGCCGGGGACGCAGGCGCAGGCGATATTCTTTTGCTGGATGTAACGCCTCTGTCACTTTCCATTGAAACGATGGGCGGCGTGGCGACAAGGCTGATTGAAAGAAATACGACGATTCCGACAAAGAAGAGCCAGGTATTTTCAACGGCGGCGGACAATCAGACGGCTGTTGACATCAACGTCGTACAGGGCGAGCGCCAGTTTGCAAGGGATAACAAATCCTTAGGGCAGTTCCGTCTGGACGGTATTCCTCCTGCGCGTCGCGGCGTTCCGCAGATTGAGGTTACATTTGACATTGACGCGAACGGCATTGTAAACGTGTCCGCAAAAGATCTTGGAACCGGAAAAGAACAGCATATCACAATTACGGCAGGATCGAATATGTCGGATTCCGATATCGAGAAAGCAGTCAAAGAAGCAAAAGAGTTTGAAGCGCAGGATAAGAAGAGAAAAGAAGCGATTGACGCGAGAAATGACGCAGATTCTTTCGTATTCCAGACGGAGAAAGCGCTGGAAGAAGTAGGAGCGTCGCTTGACGCTTCCGATAAATCCGAAGTGGAAGCGGATATCAGCGCAGTAAAAGCTATTCTGGAAGCGAATCCGAATGCGGAGGAGATGACGGAAGCTGCGGTAGGCGAGTTAAAAGCGGCGCAGGAGAAACTGACACAGAGCGCGCAGAAGGTATTTGCGAAGATGTATGAACAGTCACAGGCAGCCCAGCAGGCCGGAGGAGCTGGCCCTGATATGGGAGCGGGGGCACAGGGCGCGCCGGAAGACGACGTGGTAGACGCGGATTTTAAAGAAGTATAAAACAGAGAGCACAAATCATAGGGTTTTAGAATTTTCTAAAACCCTATGGTGTGTTCATTTCATAAGAGGGAATGGAGTATGGCAGAGAAAAGAGATTATTACGAGGTATTGGGCGTTGACAAAAATGCAGACGATGCCGGTTTAAAAAAAGCATTCCGCCAGCTTGCCAAAAAATATCATCCGGATATGAATCCGGGAGATAAAGAGGCAGAACAGAAATTTAAAGAAGTCCAGGAAGCGTATGCCGTTTTAAGCGACGCAGAGAAAAGAAGACAGTACGATCAGTTTGGTCACGCGGCTTTTGACGGTACAGGCGGCGCAGGAGGATTTGATTTCTCCGGCATGGATATGGGAGATATTTTCGGCGATTTGTTTGGCGATTTCTTTGGCGGCGGCAGGAGAAGCGCAGATAACGGGCCGAGAAAAGGCGCAAGCCTGCGCGCCGGAGTGAGGATTACATTTGAAGAGTCTATTTCCGGCTGTGAAAAAGAACTGGAAATCGTGCTGAAAGACGAATGCCAGACTTGCCATGGAACCGGGGCAAAGCCGGGCACTTCTCCGGAGACATGTTCAAAGTGCGGCGGGAAAGGAAAAGTAATGTACAGCCAGCAGTCTTTGTTTGGCATGGTGCAGAATGTACAGACCTGTCCGGAATGCCATGGATCGGGAAAAGTTGTGAAGGAAAAATGCTCTGACTGCCGCGGTAGCGGTTATATTGCATCGAAAAAACGGATTAAAGTTTCGATTCCCGCAGGAATTGACAGCGGGCAGAGCGTCAGAATCCGTGACAAGGGAGAGCCTGGAAGAAACGGAGGCCCAAGGGGCGATCTGCTGGTGGAGGTTTCCGTGTCAAGACATCCGATTTTCCAGAGACAGGACATGGATATTTTTTCGACCGCTCCGATTTCTTATGCGCAGGCGGCGCTTGGAGGAGAAGTGCGTATCAGCACTGTAGACGGAGATGTGCTTTATGATGTGAAGCCCGGGACGCAGACGGATACGCGGATTCGTCTGAAAGGGAAAGGCGTTCCGTCAATCCGGAACAAAGCGGCGCGCGGCAATCATTATGTAACGCTGGTCGTTCAGGTTCCGACGAGACTGAATGAAGCTGCAAAAGAAGCGCTTCGCAAATTTGACGCAGAGACAGGAAATTCTCTGAAAGCAGATACAAAAGGAGCTTCCAAACCACGGAAAAAAAGCTTTAAAGAAAAGATAAAAGAATCTCTGGAAGATCTGTAATAGACATAGTACTATTTTCCTATTGTTGCGTTTTTCTATCTGTTGTATCCTAGTCTAAACTGATGACGGATGAAATACCATAGTTTCAAGAAGAAGGTCATTGTGAATAAGCCAAATGAGCAAAAGTACTCTGACGAAAGAGCCGAGCTGAGAAGGCAGCGTCAGCAGCTTGAATATGAGAAAGAGGAATTTTTAAGGGCAAAGGCTTTTGAAGAAAAGCGTTTGGAAAAGCAGAAGCGCATATTTGACATGGAATGGCAGATGCTGGAAGAAGGATGGCGGAATCTTGCGGCTGAGCGTGAACAGATTGACCGTTTTCGTATGGCGGAAGATGGAGATGAAGACGCCGGATTTCTATTCAGTGACATTTCCGCATCCTTGCTGTTTAGCGGCGTCAGGAATATGCGCACATTAAAAAAGAGATATAAAGAACTGATTAAAATATTCCATCCGGACAGCGGAACTGGCGATACCGAAGTGCTTCATATTATCAATGAGGAGTACGAGACATTGAAAAAAAGCCTGGAAAAGCCAAAGAGCCGCATATTTCAGGGATGATATAAAGCGCCGTTGCACGAAGAGTGCAGCGGTAATTTTTTGAACGGAGGATTCTTAATGAAATGGAAGAAATACACCATCCATACGACGACAGTGGCGGAAGATTATATCAGCGCCATGCTGGACGGGCTTGGAATCGAAGGGGTGGAGATTGAAGACAACGTTCCTCTTGCAAAAGAGGATCAGGCGGATATGTTTATTGATTTTCTGCCAGAGCTTCCGCCGGACGACGGAAAGAGCCGCGTCAGTTTTTATCTGGAGGACAACGGCGATGCGGCAGACATCCTGCAGAGGGTCTCAGAAAGCATGGAGGAGTGGCGTCAGTTTGTGGAAATTGGAGAGGGGACCATCACGGTAAGCGAAACCAGGGATGTGGACTGGATGAACAACTGGAAAGAATATTTTCATGCGTTCTCCATTGAGAATATACTGATTAAACCGACATGGGAAGCTTTGAAAGAGGAAGATGCGGACAAGCTTCTGATTGAAATCGATCCGGGAATTTCGTTTGGAACAGGAAAGCATGAGACAACGCAGCTTTGCATACGCCAGCTTATTGCAAACATCAAAAAGGGCGCCGGGCAGAAGGTTCTTGACATTGGATGCGGCAGCGGAATTTTATCCATTGCGGCATTAAAGCTGGGAGCGGCGTTTGTCGTCGGAACGGATTTGGATGAAAACTGTATGGATTCCACAAGAGAGAATATGAAAGTAAATCATCTGCCGGAAGATGCGGGCGAATTTTATGTGGGCGATTTAACGTCGGATCCAAAGCTTCAGAAGACGGTAGGGGAGGCGCGTTATGAAATTGTCGTCGCCAATATCCTGGCGGATGTGATTATTCCTATGACCTCTGTCATTTTTTCCTGTTTAAAACCGGGAGGGACTTTTATTGCTTCCGGGATTATTGATTTTAAGGAAAATGAAGTCAGAAAAGCAGTGGAAGCGGCAGGGATGAAAGTAACTGAAATCTGCCGTCAGGGCGAATGGGCGAGCGTAACTGCAAAAAAGGAGTAGTTTATGCATCAGTTTTTTGTAGAGGAAGATCAGATTGGCAGGGAATTTGTCACGATTACGGGAAGTGACGTCAATCATATAAAAAACGTACTCCGTATGAAGCCGGGGGAAAAAATACGCGTCAGCGGAAAAGACGGAAAAGATTATTTTTGTGCGGTTTCCGAATTGGCGGATACGTTTGTGCAGGCGGACATCTTGAACGAAGACGCTCCGTCTACGGAGCTTTCCGGAAAAATTTATCTTTTTCAGGCGATTCCGAAAGGGGATCGGATGGAGACTGTTATTGAAAAGGCAGTGGAGCTTGGCGTGTATGAGATTATTCCGGTAGCGATGAAATACTGCGTCGTCAGGCTGGATGAAAAAAAAGGAGCCGCCAGGGTAAACCGATGGCAGAAGATTGCGGAAGCGGCGGCCAAGCAGTCAAAGAGAAGCCGGATTCCAAACATTCACCCGATTATGGAGTATAAAGAAGCGGTGGAATACGCAGGGCGCTGCGACGTGCGTCTTGTCCCATATGAAAACGAACGGGGAATGCAGACTGCAAAAGAGGCGTTTTCTTCTGTTGGGAAAGGGGATTCCGTCAGTGTGATGATTGGGCCGGAAGGCGGATTTTCCGAAGAGGAAATTGCCATGGTAAAGGATGATATGCAGGTGATTTCTCTTGGAAAAAGGATTTTGCGGACAGATACGGCGGGAATTGCCGTAATGGCTGCGCTGATGTTTAAGATGGAAATGGAGTAACGGGGCATGAAAGCATATCTGGACAATGCAGCGACAACAAAATGCAGAAAGAGCGCCGCGGATCTTATGATGCGGCTTCTGACGGAGGATTACGGAAATCCGTCTTCGCTTCATGGAATGGGGGCGGCGGCGGAGGATTACGTGAAGGAGGCCAGAAAAAAGATTGCAAAGACGTTAAAGGCCGAAGAGAAGGAGATCGTATTTACTTCCGGCGGAACAGAGTCGAATAATCTGGCTGTTTTTGGAAGCGTGGAAGCGAATAAAAGGGCGGGGAACCATATTATTACGACGTCCATCGAACATGCATCGGTGTTTCTTCCCATGAAAAGGCTGGAAGAAATGGGATATCGCGTTACGTATCTTCCGGTGGATGCATCCGGTGTAATTTTGCCGGACGCGCTTTTGGATGCGCTTTCCGAAGAGACGATTCTGGTGTCCCTGATTCAGGTTAATAATGAGATTGGAAGCGTACAGCCAATACGGAAAGCGGCGGAGATGATTCGAAAAAAGGCTCCGCAGGCGGTTTTTCATGTGGACGCCATCCAGGCGTACGGAAAGTTTGTCATTCATCCCAAAAAGCTTGGCGTTGATTTGCTTTCCGTCAGCGGACATAAGATTTGCGGGCCGAAGGGCAGCGGGTTTTTGTATGTCAGAGACAGGACAAAAATAAAGCCGGTCATTCTGGGCGGAGGCCAGCAGAAGGGGATGCGTTCCGGAACCGAAAACGTTCCTGCAATCGCCGCCCTTTCGGAAGCGGTTCAAAAGACGTATGAGGATTTTGAGCGGAAAACGGAGCGTATGTATCAACTGCGGGAGTATTTTATCCGGGAAGTGACAAAGATTGCAGGAGTTACAATAAACGGGGCGGCAGGCAAGGATGCGGCTCCTCATATCGTAAGCATAAATGCGGAGGGCGTAAGAAGCGAGGTCCTTTTGCATTCTCTGGAAGAACAGGGCGTTTATGTGTCGGCCGGGAGCGCATGCTCTTCCAATAAGCCTGCGGCAAGCCGGACGCTTTTGGCAATCGGGCTTAAGAAGGAGCTTTTGGAAACTGCCGTAAGGTTTAGTTTTTGTCAGGATACGACAAAAGAAGAAATTGATTATGCGCTGGAATGCCTTGCCAAAATCATTCCATTTCGAAGAAAGTTTACCAGAAAGTAAACGGGAGGAATTATGTATAAATCTTTTTTGATTAAATATGCGGAAATTGCGATCAAGGGAAAAAACAGGTATTTATTTGAAGACGCGCTGGTTGGCCAGATCAAGTATGCTCTGCGCGCGGCGGAGGGAGAATTTGCGGTGCGCCGCCTGCAGGGAAGGATTTATGTGGATGCGCTTTCCGATTACGATTATGACGAGGTCATAGAGGCTTTGTCCCGTGTGTTTGGAATCGTTGGGATCTGCCCTGTCGTACTGGCGGAAGACGAAGGGTTTGACAAACTGGCGGAGGATGTGATCGCGTATATGGACAGCGTGTATCCGGATAAACGGATGACATTTAAAGTGAACGCCAGAAGGGCGCGGAAAAATTATCCGATGAATTCCATGGAATTGAACGCGGCTTTGGGAGAGAAGATTTTAGATGCGTTTCCGGAAATAAAAGTTGACGTACATCATCCGTCTGTGTTATTATGTGTGGAAATTCGTGAAAAAATCAATATCTACTCCACGGAAATCAAAGGGCCGGGAGGGATGCCCGTAGGAACGAACGGAAGGGCGATGCTGCTCTTGTCGGGAGGGATCGACAGTCCGGTGGCAGGCTATATGATAGCGAAGCGCGGCGTGGCAATCGATGCGACGTATTTTCATGCCCCGCCGTATACAAGCGAGCGGGCAAAGCAGAAAGTTGTGGATCTTGCAAAAATTTTATCCGCTTACGCGGGGCCGGTCCGGCTTCATGTTGTGAATTTTACGGAGATTCAGCTCTATATTTATGAAAAATGTCCGCATGAGGAACTGACGATTCTGATGCGCCGTTATATGATGCGGATTGCAGAGCATTTTGCAGGAGAAAATAAATGTCTTGGTCTTGTGACGGGAGAGAGTATCGGCCAGGTGGCAAGCCAGACGATGCAGTCTCTGGCGGCAACGGACGCAGTGTGCCGGATGCCGGTGTACCGGCCTCTGATTGGATTTGATAAGAGCGAAATTATTGAAATTTCGGAGAAAATCGGGGCTTATGAGACGAGCATCCAGCCGTTTGAAGACTGCTGTACCATATTTGTGGCAAAGCATCCTGTAACAAAGCCAAATTTAAACGTGATAGAACGCTCGGAGCAGAGGCTTTGTGAAAAAATAGACCGGCTTGTCCAAACGGCGGTTGAGACTGCAGAGCATATCCGCGTTGCGGCAGAAGAGGGATAGGGATAAAAGAAAAAGAGAATCCGGCTTTGCCGGATTCTCCATATGTGGAAATTTTTATTTTAAATTATTCTGTTACAAGATATGGATCTAAAGCTTTTAAGATGTCGGCTTCTTCATTTTCTACATGAATGGCTAAATCAATTGGTTTTGATAAATCCAGACTGAAAATACCCATAATTGATTTTGCGTCAATCGTGTATCTTCCGGAAATCAGATCAAAATCATAGTCAAACTGAGTCACAGTGTTGACAAAAGATTTTACCTTGTCAATGGAATTTAAAGAAATCTGTACTGTTTTCATATATACCATCCTCCTTTTTTCGCATATTTCATTAACATAATAGTACTTGTTTTAAATGGAAAAGTCAATCCCAAAAATTGTATACAGACAAATACAAAGCGGAGGTAAAAGTGGATAAAATAAAGAAAAAAAGGGCGGCTCTGCATAATTTGGGCTGTAAGGTAAATGCTTATGAAACAGAGGCTATGAGACAGCTATTGGAAGAAGCGGGATATGAAATTGTGGATTTTTCAGAAACTGCGGATGTGTATGTGGTAAATACATGTTCTGTGACCAATATAGCGGACAGAAAATCAAGGCAGATGCTCCGCCGCGCCAGGCGGCAGAACCCGGACGGCATTCTGGCCGCCGCAGGCTGCTATGTGCAGACGAAAACGGAGGATGTCAGAAAAGACGCGGATGTGGACATTATGATCGGCAATAATAAAAAGCGGGATCTTGTGCGTATGATTGAGGAATTTGAGACTGACAGGAAAAGGACGGAGGCCGTTGCTCCGATCCATCAGAAGCAGCCTTACGAAGAGCTGAAGCTGGACAGAACCGCGGAACATACAAGGGCGTTCCTTAAAATACAGGACGGCTGCAATCAATTCTGCAGTTACTGCGTGATTCCTTATGCCAGAGGAAGGGCAAGGAGCAGAGCGTTTTCAGAGATTCTGGAAGAAGCGGAGCGCCTTTCGGCAAACGGATGCCAGGAAGTCGTGCTGACGGGGATTCATTTGAGCTCTTATGGAACGGACACAGGGGAAAGCCTGATTCATTTAATCCGGGAAACAGCAAAGATAAAAGGAATCCGGCGTATCCGGCTTGGATCTTTGGAGCCTATGATTGTGACGGAAGCGTTTGCGGAGGAACTTTCAAAAATTGATAAAATCTGTCCCCATTTTCATTTGTCGCTGCAAAGCGGGTGTGACGCGACATTAAAGCGGATGAACCGGAAATACAGCACAGAGGAGTATAAAAGAAGCTGTGAGTTTCTTCGAAAGCATTTTTCACATCCTGCAATTACAACAGACGTCATCGTTGGGTTTCCGGGGGAGACAGAGGAGGAATTTTCCGAAACGGAACTGTTTTTAAAGGAGATGCGTTTTTATGAGATGCATATTTTTAAATATTCCAGACGGGAAGGGACAAAAGCGGCAGCTCTGCCGGAACAGGTATCAGAACAGGTAAAGGCGAAACGAAGCGAAAGGCTGATTGCGCTGGCGGATGAAATGTCAGAGGAATTTCGCAGACATTATCTGGGAAAAGAGACAGAGGCTTTGATGGAGGAACCGTTTGAATACAACGGCAGGCGTTATTTTGCAGGGTATACAAAGGAATACGTTAAAGTTGCTTTGGAGACAGAAACGGATATGTCCAATTCTTTTGTAAAAGGGAAGGTGGCGGACAGGCTTTGCTGCCGGACATATCTTATGGTTGAATTTTGAGATAGAATATATTACAATATGAGCAGCAGTGCTTTTGCGTGCAAAAAACAAAAGAGCAGGATATAAGGGCGTGAAATTATGCAGAATTTAAACAACACACAATTTTTTAAAGTTGAAAAAGAACCGGAGATGCAGGTAAAGGACATCCTTACCATTGTATATGAGGCTCTGACAGAGAAAGGCTATAATCCGGTCAACCAGATTGTTGGATATATTATGTCCGGTGATCCAACCTATATCACCAGCCATAATAATGCAAGAAGTCTGATTATGAAGGTAGAACGTGACGAGATCGTAGAAGAAATATTACAGGCGTATATAAAGGAGAAGCTGGTAAAATAATACGGAGGAATTTATGCGGGTTTTGGGACTGGATTTTGGGGCGCGTACGGTAGGTGTGGCGGTCAGCGACGGACTGGGGCTTACGGCGCAGGGCGTTGAGATTATCCGGAGAAAGTCCCCTGATAAGCTGCGTCAAACTTTGGCAAGGATAGAAGAACTTGTCTCTTTTTACGGTGCGGAAAAGATCATATTGGGGTACCCCAGAAATATGAACAATACAGAGGGAGAGCGCTGCGAAAAGACAAAGGCGTTTCAGGCGATGTTAGAGCGCAGGACGAAACTTTCCGTAGAATTGTGGGACGAGCGCCTTACGACCGTTGCGGCGGACAATATAATGACGGAAAGCGGCATCCGGGGAAAAAAGCGTAAAGAGTATGTGGATGAGATAGCCGCGATGCTGATTTTACAGGGTTATCTGGATTTTGTGAGAATGGACAGGGAATAACTATGGGAAAAATTATATTTACTGCTCCTGATACACAGGAAAAGATTGAGTTTTTCTGTCTGGAGCAGACACGGATTAACAATCAGAACTATCTGCTGGTCACTGAGGATGAAGATGACGATGCAGAAGCTTATATTTTAAAGGAAACGTTTTCCGAAGGGGAAGAAGCCGTTTATGAAATGGTGGAAGACGAGGAAGAACTGGAGGCCGTTGGCAAAATTTTTGCAGAATTGATGGAGGATGTGGACTTGGAATATCAGATTTAAAAAAGACAGGAACGGAGGGAAATTTTGAAACAGAAAATAAAAGAACATTCAAAGCTTAAAATCATTCCGCTTGGAGGGTTGGAGCAGATCGGGATGAATATTACTGCTTTTGAGTATGAAGACAGTATTATCGTCGTAGACTGCGGCTTGTCGTTTCCGGAGGATGATATGCTGGGGATTGACCTTGTCATTCCAGACATTACGTATTTGAAAGAAAATGCGGAAAAAGTAAAGGGATTTTTTATTACGCATGGGCACGAGGATCATATCGGGGCGATCCCCTATGTGTTGAAGGAGATAAATGTACCGATTTACGCGACGAAGCTGACGATTGGAATTATTGACCACAAGCTTGGCGAACACAATATACTGTCCAAGGTGAAGCGGAAAGTTGTAAAATACGGACAGCACATTAACCTTGGGGTTTTTCGGGTGGAATTTATCAAGACGAACCACAGCATTCAGGATGCGGCGGCGCTTGCGATTTATTCTCCGGCCGGAATCGTTGTCCATACGGGTGATTTTAAGGTGGACTACACGCCGGTGTTTGGAGACGCGATTGATCTTGCAAGACTTGGCGAGATTGGAAAGAAGGGCGTGCTTGCGCTGATGTGCGACAGCACAAATGCAGAGCGTCCCGGTTTTACAATGTCGGAGCGTTCTGTGGGAAGGACGTTTGACAATATTTTTTCAGAACACAGGAATTCAAGAATTATCATAGCGACATTTGCATCTAACGTGGACCGTGTGCAGCAGATTATCAATTTTGCATGCAAGTACGGCAGAAAAGTCGTCGTAGAGGGACGGAGCATGGTCAACATCATTTCCACTGCTACAGAGCTTGGTTATCTGGATATACCGGACAATACCCTGATTGATGTGGAGCAGCTTAGAAATTATCCGGATGAGCAGACCGTTTTGATTACAACGGGAAGCCAGGGGGAGTCTATGGCGGCGTTGTCCCGTATGGCTTCCGGGATGCATAAAAAAATTACGATTAAACCGAAAGATACCATTATTTTCAGTTCCAATCCGATTCCGGGCAACGAAAAAGCAGTTTCCAATGTCATTAATGAGCTGTTTATGAAAGGGGCGGACGTGATTTTTCAGGACGCGCACGTATCGGGACATGCCTGCCAGGAGGATATTAAGCTGATTTATTCTCTGGTGCGTCCGAAGTACGCGGTTCCCATTCACGGAGAGTACAAGCATCTGATGGCGCAGAAGAAAATCGCGGAAGAGCTTGGGTATGAAAAAGAAAATATTTTTATTCTTTCTTCCGGAGATGTGTTAGAATTGGATGAAGAGGGAGCGAAAGTAACCGGGCGCGTCCATGTCGGCAATGTAATGGTGGACGGGCTTGGCGTTGGAGACGTTGGAAATATTGTTCTTCGGGACAGGCAGCATCTGGCGGAAGAAGGAATTATTATTGTGGTGCTGACGTTAGAAGCCGGAAGCGGGCAGGTGCTTGCGGGGCCGGACATTGTTTCAAGGGGCTTTGTCTATGTCAGAGGTTCGGAAAGCCTGATGGATGAAGCAAGGCAGGTGCTTTTTGGCATTATGCAGGAGATGATGGATAAAAAAGTCACGGATTGGAGCAGGATTAAGACGGAGATAAAGGACGCGCTTTTGGAATTTGTCTGGAGAGAAACAAAGAGAAGGCCAATGATTATTCCGATTATTATGGAAGTATAACCGACGGGAATGATAAAGAGGAAAACGTATGAGTCAGGTACAAAAAGCCGTAGAAGATTTAATCACTGCAGTAAAAGAATGTGAGGAATATCACAGATATCAAAAAGCAAGGGAAAAAATGTTTCAATATCCGGTTTTAAAGGAAAAAGCGGATGAATTTCGCAGGCTGAATTATGATTTTCAATGCAATGGCACAAATCATTTTGAAGAAAGCGACAGGCTCAGCCAGGAGTTTGCTTATGTGCTGGAACATCCGGTCGTCTGGGAATATTTGATGGCGGAAAACGCAGTCTGCCGCATTTTGCGTCAGGTAAACTGGGAGCTTCTTCAAAACCTGGATTTTGAACTGGATTTTTAAGGCGGTCATGCAGGCGCCTGGAATGCGGAGGAAGAGATGAATGCCAACAAAATAGTAATGAAAATTGTAAGCGCCAGTTTTTCTGTTTTGGTTGCCATTTTGCTTTTGTTTGGCCTGTATCAGGGCGGCAAGGCGGCGTATGGCTTTGGATACCGCGTATTTACGGAGCAGGCGGTGGATGAACCGGAAGAAGGGGAAGACAAAGTCGTGCAGATTACGTCTCAAATGGGCGGCAGGGAGATTGGAAAACTGCTGGAGAAAAAAGGATTGATCCGGGATGCAAAGCTGTTTGTGGTACAGCTTGCATTATCCTCTTATTCCAAGAAGATAAAAGCGGGAACTTATACACTTTCCACTTCCATGACGGCGCAGGAGATGATGCAGGTTATGTCCGCGGATGAGGCGGAAGGTACGGAAGAAATGGAAATCATGGAAACAGAAGAGCAGGGAAGCTGATATGATAGCGCAAGAACGTCTGACAGGGTATATCAATTCTCTTGATATGGGAAATACAAAATTTCTGGAAGAACTGGAACAGAAAGCGCTTGCCGCTTATGTGCCTGTGATTCGAAAAGAGACGCAGCGTCTTTTGAAACTGCTGCTCTCTCTGACAAGGCCGAAAAGGATTTTGGAAGTGGGAACGGCTATTGGTTTTTCTGCGCTTTTTATGGCGGAGTACAATCCTGTTTCCTGTGAAATTGTCACAATAGAAAATTATAAGAAAAGAATTTTAGCCGCAAGAGAGAATTTTGAAGCGGCCGGACGCAGGGGACAGATTACTCTTTTGGAAGGCGATGCGGCGGACGTGCTTCCGGCGCTCACAGGAGAATTTGACTTTATTTTCATGGATGCGGCGAAAGGCCAGTATATCCGTTTTCTGCCGGAGGCGATCCGTCTTTTAAATGAGGGCGGCACGCTGGTATCTGACAATGTGCTGCAGGACGGCGACATTATTGAATCAAAATTTGCCGTTACAAGAAGAAACCGTACGATTCACAAAAGAATGAGAGAGTATCTCTATGAAGTGACGCATAACGACGCACTGGTCAGCGCAGTGCTTCCGGTCGGGGACGGACTGACCGTCAGCACGAAAAAAAAAGCAAGCGGAGGATGAGAAATGAGACGACCGGAATTACTGATACCGGCAGGAAGCCTGGAAGTATTAAAAATAGCGGTTGTATTTGGTGCGGATGCGGTATATATTGGAGGTGAGGCATTCGGTCTTCGGGCAAAGGCCAGGAATTTTTCCAGAAAGGATATGGAGGACGGGATTGCATTTGCCCATGCGCATGGAGTAAAGGTCTATGTTACGGCAAACATTCTGGCGCACAACGATGATTTAAAGGAGATTCGGACATATTTTGAGGAATTAAGCCAGATAGGGCCGGATGCCCTGATTATTTCAGATCCGGGCGTCTTTGCCATTGCAAAGGAAGTTTGTCCCAGGATTGAACGCCATATCAGCACCCAGGCGAATAACACCAATTACGGAACGTATCTGTTTTGGTATGCGCAGGGAGCAAGGCGGGTGGTGTCCGCAAGGGAATTATCGCTTGCGGAAATCGGGGAAATCCGGAAAAATATTCCGGATGATCTTGAAATAGAGACATTTGTCCATGGAGCCATGTGCATTTCCTATTCGGGACGCTGTCTTTTGAGCAATTATCTGACAGGCAGGGACGCCAACCAGGGGGCCTGTACGCACCCGTGCAGATGGAAGTATTCCATCGTGGAGGAAACGCGTCCGGGTGAGTATATGCCGGTATTTGAAAATGAAAGGGGCACTTATATTTTTAATTCCAAAGATTTGTGCATGATCGAGCATATTCCGGAATTGATGGAAGCGGGAATTGACAGTTTTAAGATCGAAGGCAGGATGAAAACGGCCCTTTACGTTGCAACGGTGGCAAGGACGTACCGGAAGGCAATTGACGATTACATGGAGTCGCCGGAAAAGTACAGGGAGAATATGCCATGGTATCTAAGCCAGATCTCAAACTGCACGTACCGTCAGTTTACGACAGGCTTTTTTTTCGGAAAGCCTTCGGAGGAAACGCAGATTTATGATAACAACACTTATCTGAAAGAGTACACATATCTTGGAATTGTGGAAGCATGCGGCAAAGACGGACTCTGTCAGATAGAGCAGCGCAACAAATTTTCTGTTGGGGAAAAGATCGAGGTAATGAAGCCGGGAGGAGAAAATATCAGCGTTTTTGTACAAGGCATCTTAGACGACGACAAAAATGCAATGGAAAGCGCGCCCCATCCCAGGCAGAAGCTGTTTGTCGATTTAGGCATTTCATTAGAGCGTTATGACATTTTACGCAGAAAGGAAGAGGAGTGTTAAGTATGAAGCAGGAAAAATACGTCGCATATGTAGGCACCTATACGCATGAACACAGTATCGGAATCCATATTTATGATTTGGATGTGGAAAAAGGATTGATGAAAGAACGCAAAGTAATCGACATTACAAATCCTTCTGATTTGCTCGTTTCGAGAAACAGAAAGTTTTTGTATTCCATTACCGACGAAGGCATAAAGGCATTTCATATTCTTCCGGACGGTGATTTGGATCCGATGAATGAACAGTGGATTGGCGGTATGAGAGGCTGCTATCTGGACGTGGATGATCAGAACAGGTATGTGTTTGTCGGAGGATACCATGACGGCAGGGTATCTATGCTGCATTTGAATGAAGACGGTTCCGTAGGCGAAATTGCCGACGGCATTTTTCATAAGGGCGTTGGACGGAGCGCGGCGGACAGAAGCTCAAGGCCGCATGTAAACTGCGTGAAAGTGACGCCGGATCAGAAATATCTCTGTGCCGTAGACGGCGGGCTGGATCATGTAAAAGTTTATAAGATTGACTATGAGCGGGGCAGGCTGAAACTTGCGGACATTATCCATGGGGATTTGGAATCGGCGCCGAAGATGATAAGGTTCAGCAAGGACGGAAAAAATGCATATGTTTTAAATGAACTGAAAAATACGGTGGATGTGTATAAGTATTATGAAGACGAGCGCGGGCCGGAGTTTGAGCGCATTCAGAAAATTTCCACACAGGCGGCAAAAGACGATCACACCAGTTCACAGAATATGGAGTTTTCTTTGGATGGAAGATATCTTTACTGTTCGAATGCAGGGCCGAATGAAGTGGCTGTTTTTGAACGGAATGCAGAGGACGGTACGCTTGCGCTGATCTGTTTTACAAGAATCAGCGGAGATTTTCCAAAAGCGCTTGCGATTTTTCCGGGCAATAAGCATTTTATGAGTCTGAACCATGAGTCAAACGAGATTTGTACATTTAAAATCAATTACGAGAAAAAATATGCCCTGATGAACGGCAGGCCGCAGAAAATAGATAAGCCAAATTGTGTTTATATTCACAGGCTGGGAGAGTAGGAGATAGGCTTAAGACCATGTAATTACAGACCATTAGGCAGTGTATGGAAGTGATAACGTCTCCGATACATCGTCTGATGGTTTTCTTTTTTTTGATATTCGAAAGGCGGTTTTCTAAATGGAAGAAGCAGAAAGAAAAACAAAAAAAGAGAAAATGGGGCTGAAAAGAATTGAATTTTTGGTAGCCGCCGCAGTAATTGCGATTATTACGTTTTCTGTTATATCAATGAATCTGGTGAGGAACCGGATTATAGATTTTGCAGTGAAAAATATGGAAGTCCTTACGGAACATGATGCGTTTTCGGTGGAAAGAAATATACAGCAGTATGGTGGGATCCTGGATGGGATTGCATTGGAAATCAGACAGGCAGAAAAATTGGATGAACAAAACTGCATACAGCTTTTGGAAAAAAGCAGACGCCTGCTTGGCGATCCGTGTGTCAGCCTGTCTTTCATTGCAGACGACGACAAGATACTTGACAGCAGCCTGACTGTCTCAGAGAATGAAAAACTTGCCGGAATCTGTCGTGGGAAGAATGGGAATTTTGCCTGTTATTATGAGGATAACCGGTCAGGAGATACAGAGACAAGAGAAGTGATTCTGATTGGCAGAACATTTGATGCAGTTTCTTTCAACGGGCATACATACCGGTATCTGGCGGCAAAGATGGAGAAAGGAATCCTTCAGGATTTTATAAAGCTGGACAGTTATGATTCTAAGGGTCATACTCATATTATAGATTTTCAGGGAAATTATCTGATTAATCATCACCGCAGCCTGGAGTCGGAAAAGGTGGAAAATTTTTATGAAACAATGGAACGGGGCAGGCTGAAAGGCGGAATGACAGTTTCTGAAATTCAGGAAAGAATCCAAAATCGCGATAATTTTACGTTTCAGTACCAGGATGTGAACGGGGAAGATAATCTGATTACCTGCACTTATATGGAAATGGGGAAATGGTATTATCTGAATGTTGTTCCAAGATATGTATTCGTAAATCAGAGCAAGGCGCTTATGGAGCTGTTTGCGTTTTTTATGATTGTTATCTTTTCTGTGATTGCGGCAGTCTGGATCAGTGTGTTTCACAGGCGTTCCAGAATTATTGCAATGGAGAGAAAGCATCGTGCGGAATTGACGGAAGCTTTGGATATGGCGCAGGCGGCAAACCGGGCGAAAACAATATTCTTAAATAATATGTCGCATGACATCCGTACGCCGATGAATGCGATTATTGGTTTCGTTACGCTTGCATCTACACATATCGACAATAAAGAGAGGGTTTCTGATTATCTGGAGAAAATCTCAAAGTCTTCCAGCCATCTGCTGTCTCTGATTAACGACGTGCTGGATATGAGCCGCATTGAATCCGGAAAGGTCAGCATTGAGATGAAAACGGAGAATTTATCAGAAATTCTCCATGGCTTAAAGGACATTATTCTTGCAGACGTCCATGCAAAGCAGTTAGAGCTGTTTGTTGACGCTTTGGATGTGCAGGATGAATATATCGTCTGTGATAAGCTGCGTCTGAATCAGGTTCTTTTAAATCTGACGTCAAATGCTCTGAAATATACAAATCCGGGCGGTATGGTTTCTGTCCGCGTAATAGAAAAAGGTTACTCGGAATCCGGGAAAGGCATTTATGAATTCCGCATCAAGGACAATGGGATCGGGATGAGCGAGGAATTTGTAAAAACGATTTTTCAGCCGTTTACAAGGGAAAAGAGTTCCACGGTCAGCGGCATTCAGGGAACCGGGCTTGGCATGGCCATTACGAAGAATATTGTGGATATGATGGGCGGGACGATTGAAGTGGAAAGCGAGCCGGGGGTTGGAACGGAATTTATTGTCGTTTTTGAATTTGAAATACCGGAGAACAAAAAAGAGCTGCCGGTGATTCGCTCCCTGGAAGGGCTGAGAGGATTAATCGTGGATGATGATATGAATGCCTGTCAAAGCGCGGCGGCTATGTTAAGGCAGCTTGGTATGCGGTCTGAATGGTGTATGTACGGCAAAGAAGCGATTGCCCGCACACAGGAAGCCCTGAAAATGGACGATTATTTTCATGTGTATATTATAGACTGGCTGATGCCCGATATGAACGGGATTGAGACAGTCCGGAGACTTCGGAAGATTGTCAGCGGGGCGGCGCCGATGATTCTTTTGTCAGCTTATGACTGGACGGACGCGGAAGAGGAAGCAAGAGAAGCGGGAGTAACGGATTTTATCAGCAAACCTCTGTTTCTGTCCGATCTCTGCGATAAACTTATGCGGGTTTGCGGAGAGGGCCAAGAAGAGGATTCGTGTGAAGACGTCATGGAAGAGGATCATTTTGATGGAAAAAGGCTTCTTCTGGCGGAAGATATTGAGCTAAACCGTGAAATTGCAGAAGAGATTTTAGGGCAGGCAGGATTTCTTGTGGAATCGGTGGAAAACGGCCAGGCCGCTGTGGACAGGATAAACGGTTCAGAACCGGGATATTTTGACGCGGTATTGATGGATGTACAGATGCCCGTAATGGACGGATATGAGGCGACGCGGGCGATCCGAAAGCTGGAAAATAAGGCTCTTTCGGATATTCCAATTATTGCAATGACAGCAAATGCGTTTGAAGAGGATCGAAAAGAGGCGCTTTTGGCAGGGATGAACGGACATGTCGGGAAACCAATTGACATTCCGACGCTTTTGAATGCGCTGAAAAATGTTTTATAAAAGAGGTTTGAACATGGGAAAAAGAAAGACCGGGTTTTTATGTGCGGGAGTTATCTGTATTCTGGCATTTGCAGTGGTTTTTGCGTCTGTGGAAGAAGAAAAAACGGCGCAGAAAAAAGAAGTTTCGGCGTCTGAGGAAATGATTGTACGAGATCTGCAGGAGGCGGAGGAAAAGGAAGCGAAAGAAGAGACAGAGCGGTATGAGGAGGAAGAACCGACGGAAGTTTTCCGGGAAACGGAAGCTGCGGAAGCGTATCAGCCGAAAGGAGAGCTGCTTTTAAGTGAAAATTTTGATTACGCCGAAGATACGTTTGGCTTTGACAAAGCGTCTTTAAAAGAAGGGGCGCTAAGGCTGACAGAACGCGTACAGAGTTCCGAAACGTCGGTAAAACTGTTTGATCATGTTATTATGGGACAGTCTTTTGTGGACGTGTCTTTTGTTTTGGGAGCGGAGTTTACAAATGCAAAAGGCAGAAGCGGCCTGGAATTCAGGGATCTTTACGGAAGGCTTATCTTTGCAGTTTCCTGTTCTTACAATGAAAAGACAAAGCAGCATGAACTTTTGTATTCCGCTGAGGGCTCTGCAAATATTTCGACGCAGACGTTTACGGAACCGAAGTGGAAGAAACTTTCTTATACGCCGGGCGAGACATATCATATCAGTTTTCTGGCGGATTTTATCAGAGGAAGCGTGGATGCTTTTGTGCGGGACGAAGACGGCAGGGTTGCGGGCAGTATCAAAGGCGCGGATGTGGAAGCGTCGGGACTTGCCAAAATGGTGGCCGGAAGTTATCAGACATCCGGGACGTCTGTTGTTTTGACGGTGGATGATTTTAAACTCTATGGACCGGATGACGCCGGAGAATTTCCGCTTGCGGGAAAGAGCCTGATTGCATTCGGCGACAGCATTGTAGACGGGCATTTATACAAAGAAGCCGGATTTGTGGAATTTCTTGCGGCAAAGGAGGGTATGGAGCTTCTTGGCAATTACGCCAATAACGGAGCGAGAATTATGCCGGGAAGCGTTGTCAATCCGGCGGACGGACTGGGCGGCACGATTTTGGACTGTCAGGTGGAAGCGGCCGCTTCAGAGAATAAAAATCCGGACTATATTATTTTTGACGGCGGGGCAAACGATGCGTATTCTGATATTTTAAAAAAGCTTGGAAAGACGGCGGATACAGATACAAAAACATTCGCGGGAGCGTTTCGGAATACGGTTTTGGCTATGCGCCGGCATTGGCCGGATGCGAAAATTGTTTATGTGGCCGTTCATAAGCTGAGCGTAAGAGAGACAAATGTGCAGGAAGAGCTTCGGAAGCTTGCGCTTTCCATTTGCGCGGATATGGGCGTGGAGGTTGCCGATTTGTATCAGATTCCGTGGGATACGTCAAATGCAGGGATGAATCAGAAGTATGCGTTTGACGCATTTGACGCGGGAAGGATTCCTGTGGCAGGGGAAAACACGACGGGGGCGCATCCGAATTTTCTTGCCATAGAAGAATTTTATGTGCCGATTGTATCGGATGCGGCAAAGAGGGCAAAACCTGTTTCTGCCTCAGACTATGAAATGTTATGGACGGAAGGGGAGACGGAAGGCGCGGCTTCGCCGGACGGTGAAACGGGCAATGCGCCAAAAGAAGAGGGCGGGCTGGTAGCTTCGATTAAATTTTCACCTTCCAGCTATCAGATTGCGGCAGGCAGGAAAGTTACACTGGAGCCTCAAATCGCTCCGGATACGGCGGCAAATAAAAAACTGAACTGGAAAATTATGTCAAACGAAGCTTATGCTTCGATAGACCTAAAGAAAAATAAATGCGAAGTGACGACAGAAGCGGAAGGAGCTGGAAAAACAGTTTCCATTATGGCGGAAGCGGCGGATGGAAGCGGGACGGAAAAAGAAGTCAGGATAAAGCTGATGAAAAATGCCGTAACGAAAGTTGGGATCAAAGAAAAGCATCAGATATTAAAAGCAGGGGAAAAGACGGTTCTTCTGGCAGCGGTAAAAACAGACGGCAAAAACGCGAACCGGAAGCTTGAATGGACGGCGGACAGTGAGCTTGTGACGTTAAAGCCCGCCAAAAATACAAGCCGGTGCGTTGTAACCGCCAAAGCCGCGGGAGCGGGAAAGACGGTTACGATTACAGCGCGTTCCACGGACGGGACGGATGAATTTGCACAGGCTGTGATTCGGATTAAATAAAAAGAAACATTATCTGCGGTAGAAATCCAGGACGCCGTTTAATGTCGCGGTCATGTTTAAAAGCATGGCGTCGCAGACAGTGAGGGCCGCCATGGCTTCGACAACGACCACGGCACGCGGGACGATGACAGGATCGTGTCTGCCGCATATGGAAATTTCAATCGGTTCGCCGGATGTGCGAACCGTTTTTTGACGGGCGGAAATCGACGGAGTCGGTTTGACCGCCGCGCGAAAGACGATTTGCGAGCCGTCGCTGATGCCGCCAAGGACGCCGCCGGAATGGTTGGTCGCCTTGGCGGTTTTTTTGTCGTCCGTTTGGTAAAACTCATCGTTGTTCTGGCTTCCTTTGGCATACGCCGCGTCAAATCCGCTTCCGATCTCAAAGCCCTTGACGGCGCCGATGGAAAGGATGGCTTTGGCAAGATTTGCGTCGAGCTTTTCAAATACGGGATCTCCGATTCCGGCCGGAAGGCCGTTGATGACGCATTCGATGATTCCTCCGGCGGAATCTTTGTGTTCCATGCAGGCATTCAGATATTCAGCCGCTTTTTTTGCGGCGGATGCATCCGGCATACCGACAGGGTTCTGCAGAATTTCATTTGGGTCAAAAGACGCGGCTTTTACCGGGCCGATGGACTTTGTATAGGCCAGGCAGGTGACGCCAAGCTGTTTTAACAGTTTGGCGGCGACTGCGCCTGCGGCTACGCGGCCAATCGTCTCCCGGCCGGAAGAGCGTCCGCCGCCGCGGTAGTCGCGGAAACCGTATTTTGCGTCAAATGTATAATCGGCGTGGCCGGGACGGTAACAGTCTGCAATCTGGCTGTAGTCCCTGGAACGCTGATCCTGATTGAAGACGGCGACGGAAATCGGGGTTCCCGTCGTTTTTCCTTCAAAGACGCCGGAGAGGATCTGAGCGGAATCGCTTTCCTGTCTCTGCGTCGTATAGCGCGATTGCCCTGGTTTTCTCCTGTCTAAGTAGAGCTGAATGTCCTCTTCGGACAGCAAAAGCCCTGCCGGGCA
This sequence comes from uncultured Lachnospiraceae bacterium, assembly GCA_910586645.1. Classification (GTDB taxonomy): domain Bacteria; phylum Bacillota; class Clostridia; order Lachnospirales; family Lachnospiraceae; genus Roseburia_B. Next base: position 72,815 of record CAJUIS010000008.1, read on the forward strand.
TCCGTCGATTACGACGCCGACGCCTTTTCCATGGGATTCTCCCCAGGTGGTGATTTTTAGTATATTTCCGAATGTTGAGCCTGCCATGTACGCCTCCTGATTTTCGTTTTCTTAAAATGTTCAAATATGCTTTAGGGTGAATCGTTTTATTTTTGCAGATGCCTGCTATTATACAGGAATTTTTTCGGAAAAGCAAACTGAAGTCTGTATGTTTTGAATTGTCTGATATTATAGAATAAACATTGAATAAATTAAGCTTATATTTTGTGATGGATAATCATTTTTGATTTATATTAAAAATTTATTTACAAAATACAATTTTAAATATATAGTTGCAATATATATAAATTGAATTTAAAAAGATGATTTATTTTGAAAAGAGTGAAAAACTTGTGGGGATAGTGTTGGCAATGGCTTTGTTTGTTTTTCTGTAAAATGTGGTGAAAGAATATTATCAGAAAGTAGTGTGATAGTCGTTGAATGAAAGAGGATAAGGCAAATGTCACTAAATAAAAAATGCATAGAAAGAAGTGAAAGGGGAGTGTACGATATGATTAAGAAAAAGAAATTAATATCTGTTTTCTTTATTGTCCTTGCTGTCGCCGTCCCGGATGAGAACGGATGCCTCTATATTTCCGACAAGGTGGAGGAGCTGGCGAATGCCCACAGCCTGGTAAATTGCGAGTTGTATGAGAAGGCTTATCTGAAAAAAGTCGTTCTTCCAAAAACGCTGAAATCAGTCGTCGCGCCTTCGTTTTCTGATTTGGGGAGGTCGGAGAAGGTGTATTTTACGGGGGAAGAGCCGCCAAAAGTAAAAAAACGCATAGAAGGCACAGCTTCGCTCCCCATATTTACAGACGTATACGTGCCCGCGGGATATTCCAAAGTCTACAGGGCGTGGTATAAAAAGAACCATTGCGGCGTGGACAGAAGACGCTGGCATACGTTTGATCCAAACGATGAAATTTAATTTGGAAAACCGCAAAACGGGACGGATATTTCATGGAATGAAATTCAGTTTATAAAAAGCTTCAAATTATAGAAAGAACTAATTTTGATATCCAGAGTGGAAAAGTCAGATTTTCCACTCTGTTTTCCGATGGCGGCGCTCCGCAAATTTTGCAGTTGAAAAAAGGGACAAAGTGTTCTATAATTTAGGAAATATTGTGAATTTATAAAATTGGAGGAATCGGCATGGCATTTTTGACAAGTTTGTTGGTATATTTTGGGAAGCTTATTTTTTATGTGATTCTGGCAGTTCTTGGCATATTTGCAGGAAAGAAATTCAGCGAGCGCAAGAAGGCGCAGAACGCATTGGAACAATCTGATGAAAAACAAAAGAATAAATAACAGTTGGTGGAGGAATTTGTTGTGAAACAGAAATTTGGAGTAAATGAGCTGCGCAGAATGTATCTGGAGTTTTTTGAGAGCAAGGAGCATCTTGCGATGAAAAGTTTTTCTCTGGTGCCTCATAATGACAACAGCCTGCTTTTGATCAACGCGGGAATGGCGCCGTTGAAACGTTATTTTGTCGGACAGGAGATTCCGCCGAGACGGCGCGTGACGACCTGCCAGAAGTGCATTCGTACCGGGGACATTGAAAATGTCGGTAAGACGGCAAGGCATCTGACATTTTTTGAAATGCTTGGCAATTTTTCATTTGGAGATTATTTTAAAGAGGAAGCGATTGCCTGGTCGTGGGAATTTCTGACAGAAGTTTTGGGGCTTGAGGAAGACCGCCTTTATCCGTCTGTCTATGGAGAGGATGAAGAGGCGTTTGCTATCTGGAATCAAAAAATTGGCGTTGCAGCGGATAGGATTACGAGATTTTACCGCGATCCGGAAACGGGAAAATGTGATAATTTCTGGGAACATGGCGCAGGGCCATGCGGGCCTTGTTCTGAAATTTATTATGACAGGGGAGAAAGTTACGGCTGCGGCAGTTCGGATTGTAAAGTCGGCTGTGAGTGCGACCGTTTTATGGAAGTCTGGAACAATGTGTTTACCCAGTTTGACGGAGACGGCAAAGGCGGTTATGAAGAGCTGGAACAGAAGAATATCGATACCGGAATGGGACTGGAACGCCTTGCCGTTGTGATGCAGGAAGTGGATTCCGTATTTGATATTGATACGATGAAGGCGATTCGGGACAGAGTCTGTGAATTATCGCATAAGACGTATCGGACGGACGCTATGGACGATATTTCGATCCGTCTGATTACCGATCATATCCGTTCGGCAACCTTTATGGTATCGGACGGCATTATGCCTGGCAATGAAGGAAGGGGATATGTGTTAAGAAGGCTGATCCGGCGCGCGGCAAGGCACGGGAAAATGCTTGGTATTGACGGAGTTTTTCTTGCAAGGCTGAGCGAGACGGTCATTTCCGAGAGCAGGGACGGTTATCCGGAACTGGAAGAAAAGAAGGACTTTATTTTCCGTGTGCTGACGCAGGAGGAAGAGAAGTTCCACAAGACGATTGATCAGGGGCTTGCCATTTTATCCGATATGCAGGAAGAGATGGTGAAAAAAGGAGAGAAAATCCTTTCCGGCGCAGAAGCGTTTAAACTATATGATACGTACGGGTTCCCGGTTGATCTGACACAGGAGATTCTGGAAGAAAAAGGTTTTTCCATTGATGAAGCAGGGTTTCAAAAAGCAATGGACGAACAGAGGACAAAAGCCAGAAAAGCAAGGAAAGCGACAAATTATATGGGGGCGGACGCTACGGTTTACGAATCCGTCGATCCGTCTGTTACGACGGAGTTTATTGGATATGATAAGCTTTCCGCTTCGTCAAAAGTTACGGTTCTGACAACGGAGACGGAGATTACAGAGGCTCTGTCTGACGGGGAGACGGGAACGATTTTTGTAGAACAGACGCCGTTTTATGCGACGATGGGCGGTCAGAATGCAGATATGGGAGTGATTCGCGCCGGGGATTTTGAATTTGAAGTAAAAGACGTCATATCTATGTCGGGCGGTAAAGTGGGCCATGTCGGAACAGTCACAAAGGGAATGATAAAGACAGGCGATACCGCAGAGCTTATTGTAGACAGAGACAGGCGTCTGGCAATTGCAAAGAACCACAGTGCGACGCATCTTCTCCAAAAAGCGCTTCGTGAGGTATTGGGAAGCCATGTGGAACAGGCGGGATCTGACGTAAATGCGGATCGTCTGCGCTTTGACTTTACGCATTTTTCAGCCATGACAAAAGAGGAGCTTGAGAAAACAGAAGCAATCGTCAACTGTAAGATAACGGAGGCGCTTTCTGTCGTAACGGATATTATGACGTTGGAGGAAGCAAAAAAGACGGGGGCGATGGCGCTGTTTGGGGAGAAATACGGCGATACGGTGCGCGTGGTGCGTATGGGTGATTTTTCCACAGAGCTGTGCGGCGGTACGCATGTGGCAAACACCTCGGCAATTACGGCGTTTAAAATTATCAGTGAATCCGGCGTGGCTGCAGGAGTCCGGAGACTGGAGGCTTTGACAAGCGACGCAGTATTTGCATATTATGACAAAATAGAGGCCGCGCTGGAATGTGCGGCGGCTCTGCTGAAGACGAATCCTGCGGATTTGACAGGAAAAATAGAGCATCTTTTGGGAGAAATGAAGGCTTTGCAGAGTGAGAACGAAGCGTTAAAGAGCAAGGCGGCAAAAGATGCGCTTGGAGACGTTATGGATCAGGTGACGGAGATAAACGGCGTAAAGCTGCTTGCAGCCAGGGCGGACGGTGTGGATATGAACGGTCTGCGGGAGCTTGGCGATCAGTGGAAGGAAAAGCTTGGCGAAGGCGTGGTTGTGCTTTTCTCTGAAAACGGAGGCAAGGTGAATCTGATTGCAATGGCTACGGAAGGGGCGATGAAGAAAGGCGCCCATGCAGGAAATCTGATCAAAGGGATTGCAGGAAAAGTCGGCGGCGGAGGCGGCGGGCGTCCGAATATGGCGCAGGCCGGAGGCAGGAATCCGGAAGGGATTGACGACGCCATGGCAGAGGTAAAAACAGTATTAGAGGGACAATTGGCTTAATTTATGAATGAGGATGCTTTATCTGTTTATAAATTCGGATAGGGCATCCTTTTTTACAATTGGGGGAAATCACAATGAAAAAAATAAAAAACAGGATTATTTCTATGATGGTTATTGGATGTTTGACCGCAGGACTGGTTTTGGCGCCGGTTGGAGAGGATAAAACCTGTGCGGCTGACGTTTTAAACGGGCTGGTCTGCCATCTGTCATTTGACGGATCTTCGGAAGAAGAACAGATGCGGAATAAAGCGCCTGATTCAGGCTGTGCGGCGGAAAAGACGGGAAGCGGCGCCGTACTGAACGAACAGGAAGGCATATCCGGCGGAATGCTGTATTTTGGCAAACAGGAAAATTCCTATCTTCGTCTTGGTTTAAAGGATTCCGGTCAGGCTTTGAATGCGTCGACGGATGACTTCTCTGTGATGGCATGGGTCAGGTTTGACAGGGATGCATTTGAAGGAGGAAGCGATAAGATCAACCTTTTTCAGCAGACAGCGGACGCAGGGGATCCGGGAGCCGCCGGGAGGACAATTTTATATTATACGTCGGATAAAAAAATCGGTACGTTCCTTACGGGAAACGATGTCTTATGCAGCAGGGGAATTGCGGTGGAAAGCTGGGTTCACATTGCGCTGACCTGCAGCCATTCTGACAAAAAAGTCCGTTTTTACATAAATGGGAGTATGGCGGGCGAACATACGCTGAACGGGGATTTTGTAAATGCGGCTACCGATATTCTTGCAGGGGCGCATAAAAATCCGGAAGCAAAATCTGCGATGAAGGGAAGGCTGGATGAACTGCGTTATTATAACAGAGTGGCAGAAGCAGATGAAATCCGGGAGGTATACCGTGAATTTGCAGAGGAAGAGCAAAGAAAAGTAAAAATTGAAGCGGATGCCAATACGTCTTTGCGTGAAATTCCGGACGCGATGTTTGGAATCAATCACAGGTATCATAATAATGGTTATAATTCCTGGAATGCGGCAGAACAGAAAATAGAAGAGGAATTTAACCTCCGTGCAAAGGAAGCGTCATTTGGCTCCGTCCGGTATCCGGGAGGGACGGTTGCAAACCTGTACGACTGGAAGCGGGCAATTGGGCCGCAGGAAGAGAGAAAAAAGACAATCCATGGAAATACAAGAGGCCCTATCGAGCCGAATTTTGGCGTGGATGAGGCCATGAGCTGGATTTATGACGATCTTGATTCTGAGGCTGTCTGGGTTTATGCAATGGCGCAGGGAAGCGCGCAGGATGCGGCGGATTTGTTTGAATATCTGAATGCTCCTGCCGACGGGGAAGAAACGAATCCAAACGGAGGCGTTGACTGGGCCGAGGTAAGGAAGGCAAATGGGCATTCTGAGCCTTATGGCGTTACCCGGTTTGAAATTGGCAATGAAATGGGACTGTGGGGACAAAATTACTGGATGCCGGGCTGTGGCAGCTCGTCTTATGAAGAAATGGCGAGAGCTTACGTCAATGGCGGGGAAATGACGTTTACCAAGGAAAGAGCGGTACAGGAAGAGGATTGGAGAGACGCTGCGGCAAACGGCGACGGAACGAAAGGACAGGTAAAGTATGCAAGATACAGTCCGGTAAAAGAAGGCAGCGCTTCTGTATTTGTAAATAATGCCGAATGGAGGATTGTGGATTCTCTGCAGGGGCAGGGAGCGGAAAATGTCTGTGAGTTTGATTATAAGACAGGCAGGATTACATTCGGAGACGGCGTGAACGGCAATGTTTTAGGAAGCGGACAGACAGTCACGGTAACTTATAAAAGCGAGCGGGATGGATTTTGCGATTATTACAGAGAGCTGAAAAACATTGCGGAAGAGCTTGGCATGAAAGTTATGGTGTATTCCTGTATGGAAAGGGAATCTGCGGTCAGGAGCCTGCAGGAAGCGGGAGGACAGTATGACGGCGTGGTAATCCATCCATACAGCGAGACGAGCGGAACTGGCAATGGGTATATACATATTCCGGAAGATGATCCTGAATTTTATGAAAAGATGCTTGGGCGTTCTTTGGAGCATAATATCAGCCGCGTACAGAATCTGAAAGAATTTATGGGGGAAGGAAAGGTTCCGGTTATTTCAGAATTTGGCATTTATAAGCATAATACTAAGCTTGTCCGTTCGATTGGCCATGCGGTTTATATCGCAAATGAAATGATTGATTATATCGGTCTTGGCACGCCTTATCTCAATAAGCACTGTCTGGTCGATTATCCCTATGAATCTGACGATCTTGGAAACGGCTCGCAGTGCGTCATACAGGCAGTCCGTAAAGAAGACGGTTCTTATGGCTTTGTATCCACGCCTTCTGCAAAAGCTTTTTCTGTTTTTAATCATATGACAGGAACCGAACAGATTGGGCAGACATTGATTGGAAATGAAACTTATTATACATTTGAGCAGAATGGAAGCTATGATGTGCCTGTGGTAAAAGCGATGTCTACAAAAGACAGTGACGGAACTGTTTATATTACGGCAGTAAATAATCCGAAAGAGGAAGAGACTTTGTTGGAAATCAGTGTGAACGACAGAGATCTGAGCGGTCTTGAGATTGAAGTCTGGCATCTTGGTTCGGAACAGGCAGATGACGAAAATACGATAGAGAATCCGGATTTTGTGGATGTTGAAAAGTCGGTTGTGACAGGAAGCGGGAAGGTTCTTTCCTATACGCTTGCGCCGCATTCCATTACGAGCTTTAAAATTCCGGCAGAAAATCCGGCAGAAAAGATTGTGATTACGACAAAAGCGGAAGCCGGCGGGACTGCATATGGAGATATCGAGGCGGAACCAGGGAGTGAAGTGACGATACAGGCGGTTCCGGATGAAGGATATGAATTTTCCGGCTGGTACATAGGGGAAGAGAAGGTGTCGTCGAATGCAGTCTATACATTTACTGCAGAAGAAGATACGGCGTTTACGGCGAAATTTCAGAAGAAAAACGAACCGAATCCGCCTTCAGACAATACCGGTCAGGGAGATGGGGATAAGGATAAAACGGAAGTTCCCGTACAGAATAAGCCGGCTGCTGTTGGAGAAATCATATTGGATTCTGATACAAATGGAAAGTATCAGGTGATTTCGATCAAAGGAGAAAACCTTACGCTTTCCTATATCGGACCGCTGACAGCGGATTTGAAAAAATATAAAATTCCCGGAACGGTGAAGTTAAACGGCAAAGAGTGCAGGGTAACTTCCATTGGGGCAAATGCATTTAAAAATAATAAACAGATGACAGAGGCAGTGATTGGAGAAAATATAGAGACAATTGGATCAAATGCGTTTCTGGGATGCAGCAAATTGAAGAAAGTGACAATTGGGAAAGATGTAGTGGAGATTAAAGAGAAGGCTTTTTATAAAACAATTTCCCTGGTAAAAATAAAAATTCCGGCAAAAGTAAAGAAGATAGGGAAACAGGCGTTTGCCGGAGCGAAAAAATTAAAGGACATTACAATTTTAACTAAGAAACTGACAAAAAAATCGGTTGGAAAAAATGCATTTCAGAAAATCAGTCCGAAGGCGAAATTTAAAGCGCCGGCAAGTAAACAAACGCTTTACAGAAAGATATTGCGTGCGAGAGGCGCCGGCAAAAAAGCGAAAGTTTTGCGTGTGTAATAAAATGAATAATATTTTAAATAAGTTTCTGTAAAAGTAGTTGACGAATGGAAAAATTATGTTATAATAATTGTTAGTGCAGTAAAATATTACCCAGACAGTTGAATATGCACAATAAGCAACTGGAGGGAGGTTAGGTGTGAGACTATGTCGAATGTAATCGTAAAAGAGAACGAGACTTTGGACAGCGCTTTACGCAGATTCAAACGAAACTGTGCAAAGGCTGGTATCCAGCAGGAGATTCGTAAAAGAGAGCATTACGAGAAGCCAAGCGTAAGACGTAAGAAAAAGTCTGAAGCGGCAAGAAAACGCAAATATAACTAAAACCATCGATAAGAAGAAGTTCGTAAGAACTTCTTCTTTTTTTGTAATAATTCGTAAGACAAGTCATATATTAGACTAGGAGTTGAAAAAAGATGAGAGAAGAAATTCTGCATATTATGCCGACGCGTCTGAGAGGTTCTATGGAATCCTGCTTTTGCGCGCAGTCTGATATAGAGGAAATCCGCATCCGGGTTGGACAGGCGCCGGAACTTCGGTGCGCAGATAAAAGCATATGGCTGCCGTTTCAGGTTACTGCGGCTGATGTGGACGAGATGTTGACTTTTATCAGCCATTATTCCATTTATGCCTATGAAGAGGAAATTCGGCAGGGTTATCTGACGATAGAAGGCGGGAACCGGATTGGTTTTGCCGGGCAGGTGCGGATGGAAGACGGACAGGTTTTGCGTATGACAAATATTTGCTTTTTAAATATACGGATTGCCGGAGAGCGGAAAGGGTGCGCGAAAGAACTGCTGCCTTTTTTGTACGAAGGAGATGAATTTTTAAATACGCTTATCGTTTCAAAACCGGGAACCGGGAAGACGACGTTTCTGCGGGACTGTGTGCGGATGCTTTCGGAAGGAGAGGCCAAAAGAGAAGGAAAAAAAGTCTGTATTATTGACGAACGTTCGGAAATTGCAGCCTGTCATCTTGGCATTCCTCAAAATGACGTAGGACGCCGTACAGATGTTTTGGACGGCTGCCCAAAGCAGGCGGGGATGCGGATGGCTCTTCGGAGTATGTCGCCGGAAATTATTGCGGTAGATGAGCTTGGAGGAAGGCAGGATGCAGAAGCGGTCAAAGAAATGATTCTTTGCGGCTGTAAAGTTCTTGGAACAATGCATGGAGAAAAAATGGAACATATTGTTCAGTCGGCGGAAATGGAAAAGATGTATCAAAGCAAATTGTTTGAAAGATATGTTTTTTTAAGGAAAAATGAGACAGGCAGGAGAGAGTTTCAGGTTTATGACTGGGAGTGCAGAAGATTATGCTGAAATTAGCGGGTGTTTTGTTTATTCTAACAGGAACGGCTGGATTTGGCCGGTATCTGAGCGGTTATTTGAATACACATTTTTCGCAGTTGGTGGAATACAGGGAAATTTTCACACAGATGGATGCAGGGCGCAGCTATCTGCGGCTTCCCTATGCGCAGCTTTTAAGAAGGGCAGCAAAAGGAAAAGGTGAGCTGTTATGCGGCGTTTTGCTGGAAGTGGCGGACGAGATGGAAAAAAACCGGGAGGCCGACGTGGGCGCATTGTGGGAAGCGGCCTTTGAAAAAAGGAAAAAACAGATTTTTTTGAACGAGGAAGAGAAAGATCTGCTTCTGTCGCTGGCAAGAAGTCTTGCTTTGGAGGGAGAGCATACGCAGGTTGCCAAAATATATTTTATTCAGCTTGAAGATAAAATTGTGAAAGCAATGGGAGAGAAGAAAGAAAAACAGAAGCTGTATGGAACCGTGAGCATTCTTGGCGGACTGTTTTTGGTTATTTTACTGTTGTAGTGCAAAAAACGGATGAATGGAACAGAGAGATTTTCAGAGCAGATAAGAGGAGAATCCATGAGCGTAAATTTAATTTTTAAAATTGCTGCGGTCGGCATTTTAGTTACCGTACTGAGTCAGGTTTTAAAACACAGCGGAAGAGAAGAACATGCATTTCTGACAAGCCTTGCAGGACTGATTATTGTGCTGTTTTGGATTGTGCCGTACATATATGAATTGTTTGAGACTATGCAGAAACTATTTTCTTTGTAGGAGGGCGGTATGGATATTTTAAAAATCAGTATGTTTGGAATTTCGGCTGTCCTTTTGGCTTTGATCCTGAAAAGCTGCCGTCCGGAGTACAGCCAGTATATCAGCATTGCCGTATGTATTTTGATTTTTATGTTTATTGGCACAAAACTCAATGCATTGATTCATTATGCGCAGAAAATGCAGGATATGGTTCATTTGGATCATTCTTATATGGAAATGATACTGAAAATGATTGGCGTGACGTATGTGGCGGAATTTGCGTCTAATATTTGTAAAGACAGCGGTTACCAGACGATAGCGGGGCAGATTGAGCTTTTTGCAAAAATTTCCATTCTTGTGCTTGGAATGCCGGTTCTGCTGGCATTTATGGAGATCATCGGAGAACTTCTATGAAGCGGCGGGCGCTTTATAGTTTGATTTTTTTACTGGCTCTGTTTTTGGGACAGCCCGTTTGGGCAAAAGATGCGGAAGATTTGATGAACGATATGGATTTCTCTGAAGTCAGCAGTTTTCTGGAAAATACGAAAGAAGTTCCTGTGTCCTTTGAGGAAGTGGTGCAGGCTGTTTTAAAAGGAGGTGATCTGCCTTATGAAACAGTGGGAGATTATATGAAAGCGGCTGCGCTGGACGGTTTTTCTGAAAGCAGGCAGCTTGTAGTTATGCTGCTTCTTGTATCCCTTGCGTTTTCCATACTGAAAAACTATGCAAAAAATTTTTCCAGTTCCTATGTGTCGGAAATTCTCTTTTTTTTATGTTACTGTTTTATGATGGCTCTTTTGCTTCGTTCATTTTCCGTAATGAATGAAACTGTTTTAAAGACAACGGAAAATATGGTGGGATTTATGAAAGCGCTGATTCCCTCCTATTGTATGGCAATTTCCTATACGCTGAATATGAATTCTTCAGCGGCGGCATATTCTTTGATTTTTGCCGCAGTTTATCTTGTGGAGTGGATGCTTCGCTATTTGCTGGTTCCGTTGGTTCAGATTTATATTATGCTGGAATTTTTAAATCATTTGATGGAAGAAGAGCGTTTTCAAAGGCTTTCAGATTTGATAGCGGGTGCGGTGCGGCTGATTTTAAAAACTGCCGTGACATTTATCCTTGGAATCAATATTATTCAGGGAATGGTTGCCCCGGCGCTGGACCGCCTGGCCGGAAATACGATTGCAAAAACAATTCAGATGGTTCCGGGGATTGGAAATATTGCAGGCGGCATGGGGCAGATATTTTTAAGTTCCGGACTTGTGATTAAAAACTGTATCGGAGCGGCAGGGCTTGTGGTGTTGGTTCTTCTTTGCGCGCTTCCATTTCTTAAAATGGCTCTTTTGGCGGGGCTGTATAAATTTTTGGCAGCGGTAATTGAGCCGATTGCGGATAAAAGGCTTTCCGGAGGAATGAACGGAGTTGCAAACGGAGGGGCTTTGTACTTAAAAATTTTAAGTTCATGCCTGATGATGTTTTTTTTGACGATAGCTCTGACAAGCGCTGCGACGGGGTTCGGACTGGGGGGATAAGATGGAGCGCATTGTGGAATGGGTAAAAAATTACAGTATGGTGTTTCTGCTTTTGACAGTATTAGCTTCTGTTTCTGCAAAAAAAGAATATCGAAAATATATTCAGCTTTTTGTGGAAATTATACTTGTGATTACACTGGTAAATCCTCTGATTGGCGCAGCCGGAAAATCAGGCGATTTGTTTGAAAAAATATCTTTTGAAAGATTCTGGCAGGAACTTGAGGGCACAAAGACAGATCGGGAAAAGATGGATTTTTTGAATGATGATTACTATATTGCATATTATGAGAGGGCGATTGAATCGGACGTTGGGCTTATGGCGGAGAATCTTGGATATGCCGTGATAGAAGCAAACGTTACGCTGGATGAGGAATTTCTGGTAGAGAACATGGAATTAAAAGTAGCAAAAGAAGGTGTGGAGCCGGTGATTATTGGAACAGTGGAAGAGGAACCGGAGCGCATGGAGATTACTGCTCTGCGGGAAAAAATTGCGGCGTATTATCAGATCCCGGAAGACAGAATTACCATTTTGGATTAGGAGGAGCCATGAAGCTTAAGGATTTTTTTCAAAAAAGGGCGTGGAAGAAATGGGACAGGAGCCAGTGGAGCATTCTGATTCTTACCGGAATTTTGCTTATGGTTATTGCGCTTCCGACAGGAAATAAGAAAGAGAAGGAGGAGAATTTACAGCAGGAAGAAGAAAAATCTGTACAAAGCGCCATGGACAAAGAAGATTACATAAAGGAACTGGAACTTAGATTAAAAGATACGCTTTCTAAAATCGAGGGCGCGGGACGGGTTGAAGTAATGATTACTTTGGAAGACCTGGGTGAAAGCGTCGTTGAAAAAGATACGGTAAATGAGACGTCGGATTTACAGGAATCAGACAGCGCGGGAGGAAACCGGACGGAGAGGAACGCCCAGACGACACGTTCCTCTGTCTATCAGGAAGGAGACGATGGAAAAACGCCTTTTGTGGGAAAAGAGATAGAACCTAAGGTGGCAGGCGTGCTGATTGTTGCCCAGGGCGGAGAAAATACGGCGGTAAAGCAAAATATTTCTGAAGCAGTGATGGCATTATTCCAAATAGAGGTGAATAGAATTAAAGTAGTTAAGATGAATATTCAGGAGGAAGGACATTGAAAAAGAGATTGAAGAAAAATCAGATTATTATTACAGCATTGGCGCTGATGATTGCGGTTGCCGGATATGTCAGCTATACAAGAAGCAACCTGAATGGCGCAGCGGAAGAGGCAAGCGCAGACATTTCGGAGGATTCCTATGAGATTTCTGACAATCCGATTCTTGAGGGAGAGATTTTTACGGACACAGACGACGGAAGCCTTGATGTGGCGCAGGGTGAGGGAGAAGGCCAGACAGATACGGCAAAAGCGGACAGCGCTCAGGCGGCAGGCGCAGAAGCCGCGGAAACCGGAAGCGATATGAATCCGGGAGAAGCTGTTCTGACAAGTTCCACAGTAAATAATGTAGATTTTGCAGCGGAAATGAAACTTGCAAGAGAGCAGGTCCGTGCAAAAAATAAAGAGACGCTGATTGGAATTGTCAACAGTACGACGCTTACTGACGAACAGAAACAGTCGGCCGTAGATCAGATGATTGCGCTGACAGACACGGCCGAACGGGAAGCGGCGGCAGAGATGCTTTTGGAGGCAAAAGGGTTTACGGACGTAGTAGTCAGCATTACGGACAATGCCGTTGACGTTGTTTTAAATATGGGTGACGTAACTGACGTAAAGCGCGCGCAGATTGAGGACATTGTAAAACGCAAAACAAATATCAATGCGGAAAATATTATTATCACTCCAATTGACACGAAGGCTCAGGACGGAAGCGGCTCTGAGACAAACAGCGAGACGCAAAATGAGGGCGGTACACAGACAAATATGACCCAGGCGGAAGGGGAAACCCAGACGGAAGGAACGGAAACGGAGACAAAATAAGAGGGCCGGCATAACTGGCTCAGAATGGAATGATAAGGTTGGAAAAGAACGGAAGGAATCTGTCTGCAGGTTCCTTTCTTTTTTGTCTCGGCTATTCCAGAGTTTGTTTTATAATAAAAAAGTATTTTCACGGGGATTTCTCTTACTTACTCAACTGAGCGGGGAGAGGAAATCTCCCCTGCTCGATGAAGTAAGCGATGAAGCTATTTGATTCCGCAGTTTTTGTCAATAACAGGATTGCAGGCATAGAAATTTTTGGAATCCAGACGATCCTGAATCAGGCGGAGAGCTTCGCCGAAACGCTGGAAGTGGACAACTTCTCTTGCACGTAAGAAACGGATGGGGTCAATAACATCCGGATCCTTTACGACACGCAGGATGTTGTCGTAGGTGCTCCTTGCTTTTTGCTCTGCTGCTACCTTGTAAAGACAACAGTGGCAGAAAATTTTTACTCAAAACGAAAGGAGAATCCTAATCCGCATGAAAAAAGGAGATTAAGAATCATAAATAAGCATTGCCTATGCGATAATATTCTGATAAAATTAGGATAAAATAAAAGATAAAAGGAGCGCTTAAATATGATACAAATTCGACCTGTTTCTGACCTTAGAAATAAATTTCCGGAAATTGAAACTATCGTAAACAGCGGAAAACCTGTTTACCTTACAAAGAATGGCTATGGCGCCATGGTAGTTTTGAGTTTGGAGGAATACGCAAATCTGACAGATAATATAGAGATGAAACTTGACGAAGCCGACAGGCAGGCTGCAATGACGGAAGAAAGGCTTTCCCATGAAACCGTATTCAGCAATGTAAGGAGTACGATACATGGAAAATAAAATTTATCATCTTCGTTATCTGCCGATTTTTGAACAGGATTTAATCAGTACAACGAATTACATTACCAATGTTTTAAGGAATGAGGACGCTGCTCTGCGTTTGGTTGACGATGCAGAGTCTGCGATTCTGGAAAGGCTGAATAATCCTGTTGCTTTTGAACCATACGTTTCCGCAAAAAAAAGAGACTATCCCTATTATAGAATCTATGTGAGAAATTACGTTATTTATTATGTGGTGATTGATGATGTAATGGAAGTACGGCGTTTGCTGTATGGGGCAAGAGATACAGATAAGCATTTATAATTTTTTATACTTTCTTGATATTGATAAATTTTAGAATATTTTCGTTAAATGGTTGAATTTCATTATAAATAAAACCAATCTCACGTTTTGGTATAGGTTTAGATAATTGTATTTCTATAAGAGAATCTCTTTGTAATTCCTGTGCAACAAATTGTTTGACAACACAAGATATGCCGATTCCCATTTTCGCAAATTCAATAAGCATATCCATATCGTTTACTTCAAGTATGTGCAAAGGCAGTATATTATTTTGAGCGTAGTAATTGTTGAGGTGCATACGAGAAACATTATCTTTGTTTAGTAACATAATATTGGCATATTCAAATATATCGTCATTTTTGCAATTTAACTTATCTCTGTATGCTGGAGTACAGACAAAAATGTATTCAATAAATCCGATGGAATGATATTTTGCAATTCGACTGTTTTCTGGTTTTGCCACAAGCGCTAAATCTATGTTGCATTCTTCAATCATAGAATAAGCATTTACTGAAGATGTACATGTAATGGATAAATCTGTGCTCGGATATGCAATGGTAAACTCTTTGAGATATGGAAGAAGAAAGTATTTGCACAATACATTGCTGGCAGCTATCCGTAAATATCCTGTGTTTTGGGGAAATCGAAGAAGATTTTCTGTTTCATGTAAAATACATAATGCTTTTTTTGCGCTGTCATAAAGCCGCCGCCCTTTTTCTGTCAGTTCAACACCCTTGGACTTTCTGATAAAAAGAGTTGTATTAAGGCTTTCTTCCAATTTCCTTATTGCTATACTTACTGCTGGCTGGGAAATGAAAAGTTGTGCAGCAGCTTTTGATATACTTTTATTTTCTGCAACTGAAAGAAATATTTTGTATTTAGCAAGATTATCACAATTGTCCATGTTATCTCCTTGTATAATTTTAAATTATATATTTAATAAACTACATATATTTGTATTATATCATTATGGGCTGTATAATTCAATAAAACCAAAATGTTAAAGGAGAATTTATATGGCTATATTTGAATTTGACGGAGAAAAATATAAAAACTCTTCAAGTCATCAAAAAGAATGGGGAACTGCATTAATTTCACAATTATCACTGAAAGGCAATGAGATAATTTTGGATTTGGGGTGCGGTGACGGAGTTTTAACAGAGAAACTATCTGATTTAGTACCTAATGGAAAGGTGAAAGGAATTGATTCTTCTATCGGAATGATTCAAACTGCAAGAAAAATCAAAAGACCAAATCTTGAATTTATTCAGATGGATATTAATACAATGGATTTTAAAAATGAGTTTGATATTATTTATTCGAATGCAGCATTACATTGGGTAAAGAATCATAACAGGCTTTTAGAAAAATCCTATACAGCCTTAAAAAATCGTGGAGTGATATTATGGGAATTTGGCGGTGATGGTAATTGTTCCAATTTTTTTAAAGTTGTGTGCAATGAGATAAAAAAGGACAAATATGTACAGTATTTTAGTGATTTTGAATGGCCGTGGTTCATGCCGTCAAAATCACAGTATGAAGAATTGATTTCCGCAATAGGTTTTACAGCTTTTACAGTTACGGAAATAAATAAGGATAAGCGCTTTCTATCTTCTGACGCAATGATAAATTGGATAGACCAACCCTCTATTGTTCCGTTTTTAGAACGAGCGCCAAATGAACTAAAAACAAGTTTTCGGAATGGAATAATTAAAGAAATGCTTGGCAGAACACTACAACAAGACGGAACTTATTTTGAAACATTTCGGAGAATAAAAGTATATGCAGAAAAATGATTGGACCCTAATTTTTATCTGAAATGATAGTTGATTTATAGTTTAGAGCCTATAATTTTGGAATCATTAAATCTGATAGGCTCCCCTTATGGCAGACAGATGAAATAATAAAACTGTCACTGTAAGGAGGAGCATATTTTATGGGACAACATTCAAAATACTCTTTTGAAATGGAAGAAAAGTGTCCGCCATTCACTGTTATTTCCGTTGCCGCCGACAGCGATGCACGGGCAATCGAAGAGATACTAAAAGCGCTATGACGCTTATATCTCGAAAGCCAGCCTGCGTCCATTGTATGATGAATACGGCAATATTCAGTGAACTGTAGGCGGTTCTTGAAAAAGCTGCTGCCAAGCTCTGTATATCAGAATAATGATATGCCCGTATGACACGGTTCGTCCATCAAAATAGGAGTGGTGAAAATCCGGCGGAGTTTTCCAAAGCTGTCCGATTGCTTATGATACTACATTTTCTTTCATAACATACAAGCATTTTTGCATACTTTGTAATATATTTTGATGAGGTGATTATTTGGCAAATGATATAAAAATAGTTTGCAGAAATGTTTTTAAAACAAAAGAAAAAGCGGCATTTACAAAAGAATATACACGAAAATGGACAGAGTTAATCAATGAATCTGAAAGGAATAAAGGGCAGCGAATACCTGCCAAATCATAGATAGACTGTCTCAAAAATGGTATAATTATATCCTGTAGAGATAGTTTGTTTTTTCTTCTCTGAAAAGGAGAAGAAAACATTATGAGTGCGAAATCTAAGGTTGCTATATATTGCCGCTTATCAGAAGAAGATAGAAACAAACAATCAGAAACAGACGACAGTA
>CAJUIS010000009.1:0-35206 GCA_910586645.1 uncultured Lachnospiraceae bacterium
AAAAAGCAGCGGAGATTTTATGAAAAAAATTCTGGTTATTGAAGATGAAAATGCAATTAATGATTTAATCTGCATAAATCTGGAAATCGCAGGTTACGAGCCGATCCCGTTTTTTGACGGGGAGGAGGTGGAACGTCATCTGAAAAGAAAGGACGATTACGCTCTTGCGCTTTTGGATGTGATGCTTCCTGGCAAAGACGGTTTTTTTCTGCAAAAAGAACTGAGCGCGCATGGGATTCCTGTCATTTATCTGACGGCAAAAGGCGATCTGCCCAGTAAGATTAAAGGATTGAAAAGCGGCGCGGAAGATTATATTGTAAAACCGTTTGAGATGCTTGAGCTTTTGGTGCGCATGGACAAGGTGCTGAAACGCTGCGGGCAGGCAGAGCAGGAGGAGATACGGATCAAAGACGTCGTGATCAGCGAGGCGAAGCGTACCGTTAGAAGAAACGGAAAAGAAATTGCCATGCAGCCGATGGAGTTTGACTGCCTTTTGGCTTTCTGGAAATACAGAAACCGGGTAATGACAAGGGATCAGATTTTAAACCTTCTCTGGGGCGTGGATTTTTGCGGAGAGAGCAGAACGGTGGACGTCCATGTGGCCAATATCCGGAAGAAGCTCGGCTTTTCCGACGTCATTGTTACGGTGCCAAGAGTGGGATACCGTATGGAGGTTTTGGAATGAAAAAACATTTGGAACAGCCGGACGGCATGATAAAGAAAATTGCACTGACTGCGTCGATACTTCTGTTTGTATTGGCGCAGATTTTTTCATTTTATGTCGTTTGGGCGAGTCATCAGGAAAAAATGGATCTGCTGAAGGAAAAAGAAAGAAAGATTTTCAAAAAAGCCACGCGCAGCTTTGCCAGTGATATCGCGAAAGCAGAAAACGAATCCGGTGCGCAAAGTTATGTGGCAAATTATTTTTTCCGGAAAAATATGCCTGAGGGATGCGCTTTGTATCAGGCCGGGAAAGAGCTTTGCAATACGAGCCCTTATGATTTTGATACGAAAAGCGCAGGTCTTAGGGATTTTGAAAGTGGAAATTACGTCAGGGAGGAAAACCTGGGCGGAAAACATCTTCTGTTATTTTACTCGGAGTATCAAAATAGAAAGGAAGAGGAAAAGTATCAGTGTTTTTACATCCTGGATGTGACGTCCGTTTATTCGGAGAGCATTCGTTTGATTGTCAGGGAAATGTTTTTTTCATTTCTGGCGTCTCTGGCCGCAGCGGTTCTGCTTGTATTTTTCATAAAGAGGATTACAAAACCTCTGCAGGCGGTCAACGAGACGCAGAGACAGTTGATTGGCAGTATGTCCCATGAAATGAAAACGCCTTTGACGGCGATGCGGGGATATTCGGAAACGCTTTTGCATGTAAATTTGTCGGAAGAACAAAAGGAAAAGGCGCTGCGGTATATCAACAGCGAAAGCGCGCGTCTTTCGCGCCTGTCGGAAAAAATGATGGAGCTGACGAAACTGTATGAGCCGGAATGCAGGATTTTCCAGGAGGAAGTCCTTTTGGAAACGCTGTTTCATATGGCGGAAGAAGGCGTAAAGCACAGGCTGAAGGAAAAGAAAATGACGCTGCTGCGGGAAGGAAGCCTGGAAAACAGGACGAAAATACTGGATGCGGATTTGATGACAAGCTTTTTGATTAATTTGATCAATAACGGCATTATGGCGTCAGAAGAAGGGGGCGTGATCTATCTTGGCGCGGATGAATCGGCGCTTTGGGTCAGAGACGAGGGATGCGGAATCCCAAGAGAGGAGATTTTTAATATACGGAAGGCGTTTTACCGCGTGGATAAATCCAGATCCAGAAAAAGCGGGAATATGGGGCTTGGGCTTGCGCTCTGTGAACAGATTGCGGCGGCGCACGGCAAGACCATGCAGATAGAAAGCAAATTGGGGGAGGGGACGAAGGTATGGATTGAAATCCCTTGACAAAACGGGGCATTCTGCGTACTATTATAGACAGTTCTTACAAGGAGAAAAAGAGATGAGCAAAGAATTAGCAAAGACTTATGACCCAAAAGGGATTGAAGACCGTCTCTATCAAAAGTGGGAGGAAAACGGTTATTTTCATGCCAGGGCGGACAGGAGCAAAAAGCCCTTTACGATTGTTATGCCGCCGCCAAATATTACGGGGCAGCTTCATATGGGACATGCGCTCGATAATACGATGCAGGATATTTTGATTCGGTACAAAAGGATGCAGGGATATAACGCCCTGTGGCAGCCGGGAACCGATCACGCGGCGATTTCTACGGAGGTCCGCGTCATCAATTCATTAAAGGAACAGGGAATTGAAAAAGAAAGCCTGGGCAGAGAAGGATTTTTAGAGAAGTGCTGGGAGTGGAGAAAGGAATACGGCGGACGCATTGTAAAACAGCTTAAGAAACTGGGATCTTCCGCAGACTGGGAGCGGGAGCGCTTTACGATGGACGAAGGGTGTTCCGACGCTGTTCTGGAAGTGTTTGTCAAGCTGTATAAGGAAGGATATATTTACAAAGGCTCCCGGATTGTCAACTGGTGTCCGGTGTGCCAGACGTCTATTTCCGACGCGGAAGTGGAGCATGAAGAGCAGGACGGCTTTTTCTGGCATATCAATTATCCGGTTGTCGGAGAAGAAGGCAGATTTGTGGAAATTGCCACGACAAGGCCGGAGACGATGTTTGGAGATACGGCGGTAGCCGTCAATCCGGAGGATGAAAGATACAAAGACATCATTGGAAAAACGCTTGCGCTTCCGCTTACAGGCCGGGAAATTCCTGTGATTGCGGACGCCTATGTAGAGAAAGAATTTGGAACGGGCTGCGTAAAAATCACGCCGGCTCACGATCCGAATGATTTTGAAGTCGGAAAACGTCACGGGCTGGAAGAAATCATAGTGATTAACGACGATGCGACGATGAATGCGAACGCCGGGAAATTCTGCGGCATGGATCGTTATGCGTGCAGAAAAGCGCTTGTAAAAGAGCTGGAAGAACTGGGGCTTTTGGTGAAAGTTGCGCCTCATTCCCACAATGTCGGCACACATGACCGCTGCGGCGCGACGGTGGAGCCGATGGTAAAGCAGCAGTGGTTTGTCCGGATGGAAGAGATGATTAAGCCTGCCATAGAAGGAGTAAAGAGCGGAGAGATTAAGCTTCTTCCAAAACGGATGGAAAAGACGTATTTTAACTGGACGGACAATATACGGGACTGGTGCATTTCCAGACAGCTTTGGTGGGGACATCAGATCCCGGCTTACTACTGTGAAGAGTGCGGCGAAATGACGGTTGCGAAGACGGCGCCGGAGAAATGTCCAAAGTGCGGCTGTACGCATTTAAAGCAGGATGAAGATACGCTGGACACCTGGTTTTCTTCCGCATTGTGGCCGTTTTCCACACTGGGATGGCCCGGCAAAACAGAAGATCTGGATTATTTTTATCCGAACGACGTGCTGGTGACCGGATACGACATTATCTTTTTCTGGGTTATCCGTATGATTTTTTCCGGCTATGCGCATATGGGGAAAGCTCCGTTCCATACGGTGCTGTTCCATGGGCTGGTGCGTGATTCAGAAGGCCGCAAGATGAGTAAATCCCTGGGCAACGGCATCGATCCTCTGGAAGTGATTGATAAATACGGCGCGGACGCGCTGCGCCTTATGCTGATTACAGGCAATGCGCCGGGCAATGATATGCGGTTTTATTGGGAACGGGTAGAGTCCGCCCGGAATTTTGCCAATAAGGTATGGAATGCTTCGCGTTTTATTATGATGAATATTGGAGAAGAATCGCTTGCCGTTCCTGCAAAGGAAGATTTCCTTGCAGAGGATAAGTGGATTCTGTCAAAAGTCAACCGTCTTGCAAAAGAAATGACGGAGAATATGGATAAATTTGAACTTGGGATTGCCGTACAGAAGGTATATGATTTTATCTGGGATGAATTTTGTGACTGGTATATTGAAATGACGAAACGCCGCACATACCGCAGAACGGAAGATCCCGTTTCAGCCAATACGGCGCTTTGGACGTTAAAAGAAGTTTTAAGCCAGGCGCTTAAAATGCTGCATCCTTATATGCCGTTCCTTACAGAAGAAATTTACTGTACGCTGCATCCCGAAGAAGAGACGATTATGCTCTCCGACTGGCCTGTTTACAAAAAAGAGAGGGACTTCCAAAAAGAAGAAGCCATGGTGGAGCGCTGCAAGGAGCTGGTAAAAAGCGTCAGGAACCGCCGTTCGGAGATGGACGTGCCCCCTTCCAGAAAAGCGTCTGTTTCGATTGTTTCCGGAAACGAAGAAGTGCGCAGTGTGTTTGAAGCGGAAAAAGAGATGTATGCAGGGCTGATGGGCGCCGGTGAAGTTACAGTTCTTTCGGTAAAGTCCCAAATTGCAGAAGACGCGGTATCCATCGTCATACCGGATGCTGTAGTTTACATTCCGCTGGAAGATCTTGTAGATATGGAAAAAGAAAAAGAGCGTTTGGAAAAAGAAGAAGGACGTTTAAAGAAAGAGCTTGCGCGTTCCAAAGGAATGCTTGGCAACGAGAGGTTTCTGAGCAAAGCGCCGGAAGCAAAAGTGCAGGAAGAGAGAGAAAAGCTTGCCAAATACGAACAGATGATGGAACAGGTAAAGGCGAGGCTTTCCGCCATAAAAAAGGATATGCCGTAAATTTGAAGCCGATCCTGTAAAATTTTGCGGAAAGATGCGGTGAGATAATAAAAAGTTAATATTTTTTTGCTTGCATATTAGAACCACTATATTATAATGGTAAAGAAAAAACACCAATTATAGATAGTGGTTCTGTTTTTATCGGAGGTATGGATATGATAAACTTTGAAGAAGAATTAAAAAAATTTCGGCCAAGCCTTGAAGTGGAAGATGCGGAAGACGCAATTTATAACCGTGACTTGACCGATATGACGGACATTTTACTGGAAATGATGCGGGAAAAGAATAATTAGGACAGATAAGCGAGGTGAAATATGGAATGTTATAATTGCGGAGCGCCGCTTACCGGGGCGGATTACTGCGCAAAGTGCGGCGCGGACGTCAGGATTTACAAAAAAATATTAAGCGCTTCCAACAGTTTTTACAATGAGGGCCTGGAACGGGCGTCTGTCAGGGATTTATCAGGAGCGATTGAATGCTTAAAGAAAAGCCTGCAGCTAAACAAGATGAACACGGATGCAAGAAATCTTCTGGGGCTTGTCTATTTTGAGATGGGAGAAACCGTGTCCGCCCTTGGCGAGTGGGTGATCAGCAAAAGCTATAAGGGGCACGACAACGCGGCCGGACAGTATTTAAACGAGATACAGAACAATCCGGCCAGGCTGGATTCCATTAATCAGACGATTAAGAAATACAATCAGGTATTGATTTACTGTAAGCAGGACAGCAAAGATCTTGCCGTAATCCAACTGAAAAAAGTCCTTTCCTTAAACCCGAAGCTGGTTCGGGGGCATCAGCTTTTAGCCCTTTTGTACATGGAGGAAGGCAGGTACGATCAGGCTGCGAAAGCCTTGAAAAATGCGGCAAAGATTGATGAAAACAATACGACGACGCTCAGATACCAAAAAGAAGTGAGCCGGAGGCTGGCAGAATCCGCCCCTTCAAGGAAACAGAAAAAAGAAGATTTGATTTCGTATCAGAGCGGCAATGATACGGTGATTATGCCGACGCATTTTAAGGATACGTCCGCGCTTCAGACCGTGATTAATATTGTCATTGGCGTTGCGCTTGGCGTTGCGATTTCGATGTTTCTTTTGATGCCGGGAATCCGGCAGAGGTCGAAGAGTGAGGCCAATGAGGCCATGAAGACGGCAAACGATACGATTTCCACGAAGGAACAGACGATTTCATCGCTGGAAAACCAGGTGGAAGACCTGACCAAAGAGGCAAAGGAGGCAAAATCGGCGCAGGAAGAGACAGAGACGAAATTCCGCTCGTATGAGCAGCTTTTGAATGCGTATGCATCTTATGCGGCGGACGATATGGAAGCGGCCGGAGCGGCGCTTTCGGAGATAAAAGCCGACGATTTGAATGGCAGCGCCAAATCTATTTTTGATGATATCAATGCGAAAGTCAATGAGAAATATCTGGCGGCGCTTTATCAGGAAGGCTATACCGCTTATTCCAGAGGTGACTACAAGACAGCCATAGAAAAGCTGGGCAAGGCCGTGGAAATGGATGAGACTTATAAAGACGGGTACGCCGTTTATTACCTGGCGCAGTCTTACCGGAGAGAGGATAATATGGAACAGGCCGTTATCTATTACCAGAAAGTGCTGGAGCAGTGTCCGGGAACGGAACGCGCCCGCGTGGCACAGACATATGTCAAAGCGGATGATGAGAACCAGCCCTCTTCCGAAAGCGGCCGGCAGGGGAGCGGGCAGTCCGAAGGACAGCAGCCGGAAGCCGGACAGCCAGGAGGACAGCAGCCGGAAGCTGGACAGCCAGGAGGACAGCAGCCGGAAGCCGGACAGCCAGAAGGACAGCAGCCGGAAGGCCAGCCTATAGAGGGGCAGCCGCCGCAATATTAATTAACACAAAAGACGTCAGATCCATGAAGGTATGGATGCGGGCGTCTTTTTTCATTTTACAGGAAAGATTGACACTTTGTTTGAAAGGAAGGACAGGTATGGAATGTAAGTATCAGTTGAAGGATGGGTGTATGAGAATTTCCCTGCCAAGAGAAGTGGATCACCACTATGCGGAGCAGCTTCGAAAGGAGGCGGATCTTTTAATTGGCGCTTACCGTGTGCGCAGGCTGGTCTTTGATTTTGCAGGAACAGAGTTTATGGACAGTTCCGGGATAGGGATGCTAATCGGAAGGTGCAGGCATATGGGTTACAGCGGCGGGGAAGTGTCGGCGGAACATTTAAATGAAAGAATTCAGAAAATTTTCGTGGTTTCGGGGCTGCATAAGATGATAAAAGTAACGTCAGAACCGCAGGAGAATGGACAAAGGGAAAAAGGCGGGGGAAAAGAAAGATGAAAAATGAGATGTGGGTGGAATTTGATGCAAAATCAGTGAACGAAGGGTTTGCCAGAGTGACAGTGGCGGCTTTTCTGACACAGTTGGATCCGACTCTGGATGAGATTTCAGATGTGAAAACGGCGGTGTCTGAGGCGGTAACAAATGCGATTATACACGGTTATGAGAAGGAAGAAGGGAAGGTGCGCCTGTCGTGTGCGCTGGACGGCGATACAGCAGTGATTACTGTGGAAGATCAGGGGACAGGGATGGAGGACGTGCGGAAGGCAATGGAACCGTTTTATACGACAAAGCCGGAGCTGGAGCGGTCCGGAATGGGATTTTCCTTTATGGAAGCGTTTATGGATGAGATACAGGTGGAATCTGAAATCGGAATTGGGACAAGAGTAACTCTGAAAAAGAAAATTGGAGCAAAGGAAGACGGGAATTGGGATGGATGCGGTGATAGCTCTTATTAAGCAGGCGCACGCAGGGGATAAAGACGCGAGGGAAAAGCTGATTTCTGATAATCTTGGTCTTGTGTGGAGCATTGTACGCAGATTTGAGCATCGCGGGCATGAAAGAGAGGAGCTTTTTCAGATTGGGTGCATTGGGCTGATGAAAGCGATTGATAAATTTGAAACGGCTTATGAAGTAAAATTTTCTACATATGCAGTTCCTATGATTATGGGAGAAATTAAACGTTTTCTGAGAGACGGCAGCATGATGAAAGTTTCGCGCACTTTAAAGGAAAATGGATGGAAGGTAAAAAAGGCGTCGGACAGGCTGTCGCAGGAGTATGGAAGAGACGCCACTTTACAGGAAATTTCAAAGGAAATCGGGCTTAGTGTAGAAGATATTGTAGAAGCGATAGAGGCGAATGGAGAAGTCACTTCGATTTATCAGCCGGTCTATCAGTCTGACGACAGTGAACTTTATCTGGTGGATCAGGTTTCCGGAGGCGGAACGCCAAAGACGGAAGAGCTTGTCAACCATCTGCTTTTGGAACAGCTTTTGGGAGAGCTGGATGAAAAGGAAAAAGAGCTGATAGAGCTTCGGTATTTTAAGGAGATGACACAGGTGCAGGTGGCGGAAAAACTGGGCGTAAGCCAGGTGCAGGTGTCAAGAATGGAACGAAAAATTCTGGCAAGAATGAAAAAAGCGGGTGAGCGGTAATTAAATACCGCTCATTTTGCTTAAAAGCCGCCGTTTCATGTCATATAACCGGTCAGAGAGGTCAACATATATTTTAGCCGGATGGACGAAACGTTTCGTTTCGTCCCAGACAGTTTCTTTTTCTTTGGCGCAGTAAGCCTGAATTTCCATTACGCTGGGGGATTCATAGATACAGCGTCCTTTTTGAAATATGGGAACGAGCAGGCTGCGCATGGAGTAGCTGCCTCCTGCGAGTTTTGTTTTTTTCCAGGGTTCGTTCGGGTCAAACAGGATGAGATCTTCGTTTGTGTCAAAGGTTTCCCCGTCAAGGCAGATGTAATCGGCCCGTATTTTTCCCGTATCGTTGTCATAGATGCGGTAAATCATTTTATTGCCTGGATTTGTAACTTTTTCGGTGTTTTCGGAGAGTTTTATTTTGGGAACAAAAGAGCCGTCTTTCTCCTGTATGGCGGCAAGTTTATAGACGCCTCCAAAAGCGGGGTTGTCCTTTGCGGTAATCAAATTTGTGCCTACGCCCCAGGAAGTAATCATGGCTCCCTGGAATTTCAGGCTTTGGATCAGATATTCATCGAGATCGTTTGAGGCGGAAATGACTGCGTCCGGAAAACCGGCTTCATCCAGCATACGGCGGGCCTTTTTGGAAAGATAGGCAAGATCGCCGCTGTCCATGCGGATGCCGTAATAAGTCAGCGGAATGCCTTCTTTTCGCATTTCCGTAAATACCCGGATGGCATTTGGAACGCCGGACTGAAGCGTGTCATAGGTATCCGCTAAAAGAATGCAGGCAGAGGGATACAGCCGGGCGTAATGCCGGAATGCCGTATATTCGTCGGGAAAACTCATAATCCAGCTATGAGCGTGCGTTCCAAGCACAGGGATATTAAAAAGAGATCCGGCAAGCACATTGGAAGTTCCCAGACAGCCTCCGATGACAGCCGCCCTTGCGCCGTAAACGCCGGAATCTGGGCCCTGCGCCCTTCTGAGGCCAAACTCCATAACGCCGTCTCCTTTTGCGGCGTAGCAGACCCTCGCCGCTTTTGTGGCAATTAAACTTTGGTGATTGATGATGTTTAACAGGGCGGTTTCAATGAGCTGCGCTTCCATAATCGGGGCGATGACTTTTATCAGAGGCTCTCTTGGAAAAATAACGCTGCCTTCCGGAACGGCGTAGATATCGCCGGAAAATCTGAATTTTTGCAGGCAGCAAAGAAAATCTTCATCAAATATATGAAGGCTTCTTAAATAAGAAATATCTTCTTTGGAAAAATGCAGGTTCTTAATATAGTCAATGACTTGTTCCAGTCCGGCGCAGACGGCATAGCCGCCGCCGCATGGGTTGCTCCGATAGAATGCGTCAAAGACGACGATGTCGCGGTTGTTTGTCTTAAAGTATCCCTGCATCATGGTAAGTTCATATAAGTCAGTCAGAAGTGTGAGGTTTAAGGAGCTCATGGCATTCGCCCTTTCTTTTTGTTTTATGATACCCTCCCGGGCATTTAAATATAGCCATTTGGCCGTTTTATAAAGTATAGTCAAAATAAATTTGTTTTGCAATAGGAAATGCGCTTGCATTTTGGAAAAGCGTGT
This sequence comes from uncultured Lachnospiraceae bacterium, assembly GCA_910586645.1. Taxonomy (GTDB): domain Bacteria; phylum Bacillota; class Clostridia; order Lachnospirales; family Lachnospiraceae; genus Roseburia_B. The sequence continues at coordinate 9,732 of CAJUIS010000009.1, forward strand.
GATAATATTTCAGTGGACGGTATCCAGAGGAACTGTACCAGATGATATGCGAAAAGTAAAAAAACGAATTCTTATGGCGATGGCTGCACCGTTTGGGCGGCACATTTGAAATAAGGGTTTTTATCGTATGGTCTGGACAAAAGAAGTCCGGGCTTTTTTATTTCATGGTTTTATTCTGTTAAAAAGGCTTTTGTCAAAGAGCCGGAAAGGAAAACATATGAAAATAACAGGTTCCGTCAGGGAAGCAAGAGAACAGGTAAAAAAATGGAAAAAAGAAGGTTTGTCCGTGGGCCTTGTGCCTACGATGGGATTTCTGCATGAAGGGCACAAGAGTCTGATTGTAAGGGCGGCCGCGGAAAACGACAGAGTAGTGGTCAGCGATTTTGTCAATCCGATTCAGTTTGGGGCGAATGAAGATTTGTCCACGTACCCAAGAGACATAGAACAGGACAAAAGGCTTTGCGAAGAGGCCGGGGCGGATTTGATTTTCCATCCTGAACCAAAAGAGATGTATGCCGCCGATTTTTCCACTTATGTGGAGACTAAAGCGGTAAGCGGAGGACTGTGCGGAAAGACAAGGCCGACGCATTTTCGCGGCGTCTGTACGGTAGTCTGTAAATTGTTCCATATTGCGGATTTTGACCGGGCGTATTTTGGACAGAAGGACGCGCAGCAGCTTGCGGTGATCCGACGTATGGCGCGGGATTTGAATATGGATATCGAAATTGTGGGATGTCCGATTATCCGTGAAAAGGACGGACTTGCAAAAAGTTCCAGGAATACATATTTAGATGAAGAAGAGAGAAAAGCGGCGGTTGTGCTGTCTAAGGCTGTTTTCCGCGGGGAAGAGATGATGAAAAACGGCGAGAGGAAAGCGGCTGTGATTACAGAGGAAATGCGCAGAGTCATTGAAGCGGAGCCGCTGGCCAGAATTGACTATGTGGAGCTTGTGGATGCCGGCAGCATTGAGCCGGTGGAGCTGGCGGAGGGAAGAGTCCTTGCCGCTGTGGCGGTTTATATTGGCCGCACCCGTCTGATTGATAATTTTATTTTTGAAACGCAGGGGGGAGAACTGTAATGACGCTTGAGATATTAAAAAGCAAAATTCACCGCGCCGTTGTGACGCAGGCAGAGTTAAATTATGTAGGCAGCATTACGATTGATGAAAGCCTGATGGAAGCGGCGGGAATATACGAATATGAGAAAGTGCAGATTGCAGATGTGGACAATGGGGCAAGATTTGAAACGTATGTCATTGCCGGAGAAGCGGGCAGCGGAATTATCTGTCTGAACGGGGCCGCAGCCCGCATGGTTTCCGCCGGGGATAAAGTTATCATTATGAGTTATGCGCAGATGTCGCCGGAGGAGATAAAAGAGCATCCGCCAAAAGTTGTTTTTGTGGACGGGGAAAACAGGATTACTTCCGTGACGCACTATGAAAAGCACGGAGAGCTTTCTCCCTGCTTATGAGGAGGATATTATGCTGACAGGGAAAAAAGTGACGCTTGGCGTAACGGGCAGCATTGCCGCTTACAAAATGGCGAATGTGGCGAGTATGTTAGTGAAGATGAACTGTGATGTGCATGTGGTGATGACGAAAAGCGCGACGGAATTTATTGCTCCGCTTACATTTGAAACGCTGACAAAAAACCCATGTCTGGTGGAAGCGTTTGAACGCCGCACGCCGGTGGACATTCATCATCTTACGCTTGGGCAGACGTCGGATTTGATTCTGGTGGCTCCGGCGTCAGCGGATATTTTAGGGAAAATGGCCTGCGGCATTGCGGACGATCTGCTGACTTCGTCAATTATAGCGGCGTCCTGTCCCGTACTGGCGGCTCCTGCCATGAATGTAAAGATGTACCAAAATCCGATTGTACAGGAAAATATCCGGCGTCTTCGGTTGTTTGGGTATGAATTTATTGAACCGGAGACAGGACGGCTTGCCTGCGAAGCTGTCGGGGTTGGGAAGCTGCCGGAAGAGTCTGTGCTTGTGGACGCTGTTTTACATAAGCTGGCGGGGAAAGAAAAAGGGCGCTGCCGAAAGGATCTGGAAGGCGTCCGCATTCTTGTTACGGCGGGGCCGACAAGGGAGAGTTTGGATCCCGTCCGTTTTATTACGAATCATTCAACCGGAAAAATGGGGTATGCGGTTGCAGGGCAGGCGCAGAAGAGAGGCGCGCGCGTTACGCTTGTCACAGGCCCGGTCAGCCTTTCCTGTCCAAAGGGGGTTGAGGCCGTTTTTGTTACTACGGCGGAGGAAATGTATCGGGAGGTTATGGAGCGGGCGGAAAAACAGGATATCATAATCAAAGCCGCAGCCGTTGCAGATTACCGTCCAAAACAAATCAGTCCGGAGAAGATGAAAAAGCAGGAGGGGCAGATGCTTCTGGAGCTTGAGCGGACGAAAGACATTCTTCTGGAACTTGGCAGAGAAAAGAGAAAGGATCAGTGCATCTGCGGATTTTCAATGGAAACGGAAGAAGCGCTGCCAAATTCAAGAATGAAGCTGAAAAAGAAAAATGCGGATATGATTGCGGCAAACAGCCTGAGAGAAAATGGAGCCGGATTTGGCGGGAATACGAATCATCTTGTACTGATTACAGAAAACGGGGAAGAAGATACCGGGATGCTGACAAAGGAAGCGTGTGCAGACAGGCTGCTGGACAGGCTGTATGAAATCTGGAAACAAAAACAAAACTGACGGGGGATTTTTTTATGAATCAAATGAAACGCATTTGCAGCTTTATGTCAAACAATATTGCTGTACTGATTATTATTTTTTCGGTGATCGCCTTTTTTTATCCGGGCGGTTTTTCCTGGGCGACGAATTATACAACAGTGTTTTTAGGGCTGGCCATGTTTGGCATGGGACTTACAATCAAAGCCAGCGACTTTCGGATTGTTTTTACAAGGCCGAAGGATTTGTTCATCGGCTGCCTGCTTCAGTATACCGTGATGCCTCTGGCCGCTTTTGCGCTGGCAAAGGCGTTTGGGCTGTCTCCTGATTTGGCGCTTGGCGTTATTTTGGTAGGCTGCTGTCCGGGAGGGACTGCGAGCAATGTCATTACTTATGTGGCGGGCGGAGATGTGCCGCTGTCTGTGGGAATGACGATAGCATCGACGCTTTTGGCGCCTGTCTGTACGCCGGTTCTTGTCTATTTTCTGGCGGGTTCCTGGGTGGAAGTGTCGATTGCCGCGATGATGGCGTCTGTCGTAAAAGTAGTGCTGATTCCTGTTTTGGCCGGAATTTTCATATACCGTGTTTTCCCAAAACAGGTCGATAAAGTCAGGGATTTTCTTCCTCTTATTTCTGTTGTGGCAATCGTTATGATTATTTCGGGAATTGTGGGCAGCAATGCGGAGAAAATTGTGACCTGCGGCGCGCTTGTGATGGTTGTAGTGGCGATTCACAATGGAATCGGCCTTTTGCTTGGGACAGGCGCGGCAAAGCTTCTAAAGCTTCCGGAAAAAAAGGTGACGGCAATCGGAATCGAAGTGGGGATGCAGAACAGCGGTCTGGCGATTTCTCTGGCAACGGCCAATTTTGCGGCAAATCCGCTGGCGACGCTGCCGGGGGCCATCTTTTCTGTCTGGCATAATATTTCCGGGACATTTTATGCAGGAATTCGCAGCAGGAAAAAAGGAAAAGAATCCAAAGAAGCGAGTCAGGCTATGGAAGCCTAAGAAGAAAAAGAGAGGAATTTATGGATACGAAAAAGATTTTTTCAACAAAGCAATTTGTGGAACTGGCGCTTTTGGTTGCCGTTATTTTACTGATGGCATTTACGCCGGTTGGCTATATCCGGACGCTTGGGCTGGAAATTACGCTGATTGTCGTTCCGGTTACGGTAGGCGCAGTAACGCTTGGGCCTTTCGCCGGAGCTATTTTGGGAGCGGCATTTGGGCTTACAAGTTTTATACAGTGTTTTGGCATGAGTTCAATCGGAACAGCTCTGCTTGGCATTAATCCGGTTTTTACGTTTCTTGTCTGTGTGGTATCCCGCGTGCTGATGGGATGGCTTACGGGACTTATTTACCAGGGGATTAAGCGGATGAAAAGGTTTTCGGGCATTTCCGTTGCGGCGGCAAATCTGGCCGGCCCGCTGTTAAATACGTTTTTTTTCATGGGAAGCCTGACGCTTTTCTTCTATCAGACGGAATATATTCAGGGATTTGCGGAGTCATTGGGCGCAGCGAATGCTTTGGCGTTTGTGGCTGCATTTGTCGGGGTCAACGGGCTTATTGAAGCGGGCGTCTGCTTTGTCGTGGGAAGCGCGGTCTCAAAGACGCTGCAGGAGGTTTTAAAGAGCGGCTAGATATGGCCATGTTGCATAATTTATGACAAGGCCAGGCGGGAAATTGAAAGAGGGGATATGGAAAGTAAGTTTTGGGATACCCTAGGAACTTTGGAATAGTTCCGACAGGCCAAAATCAGGACTGCCACATTAAAGTTTATGTGTGTAAAATAACACATCATTTTAATGAAGCAGTCCTATTATCTTCATAAAAACTAAAATATTTTACATCAAATCTAATCTAACAAATAAAGCGATTCGCTCAAACAATGATTTTAAATCTTCTTTTTCTGAATTTGATCCCGAAAAATATGCTATTATATCTTCATCTGCGTATATATTACATCCGCTAATATATATGCTGTCTGCCTGGGCCAGTTCTTCAAACGTCGTATAGTTTGTATAGGATGCCATGAGATCGCGGCAGTAGATTCCATATTCGGTTATCGTAAAACCATTTTTACCGCTTTTAAAAATGGTATCATCATGTGCCAGGTATACTTCTTCATATAATATTCCCAAAGTATCTTTACGAGATAGATTCATTATATCACTTATAAGTGATAAATAACATTTAAAAAAAATATCCATCACTTAGATAAACACCGGAAACCGCATAAAACAGCTAATTTATAAAATTTTCAGAAAATATTAGCGCTCATCTATTGACAGCGCTAATAACAGGCGCTATATTGCAAGAGAACAAAGAAAAAAGGATTTGCATATTCCCAACTGTAACGTAAAGAATATGCATAGACACATCAGGAGGTGTTACCATGAACATACAGAAATTCACACAAAAATCAATCGAAGCCATTAACGGCTGTGAAAAACTTGCATACGAATACGGCAATCAGGAAATTGAACAGGAACATTTGCTTGTGGCTCTTTTGCGTCAGCCGGACGGGTTAATCTGGAAAATGATTGAAAAAATGGAGATCAATACGGAACATTTTATGGATAACGCCATCCGCCATTTGGAAAAACGGGTCAAAGTATCCGGCGGACAGGTCTATATTGGCCAGGCGTTAAACAAAGTTTTCATCAGCGCGGAAGACGAAGCGAAGCAGATGGGAGACGAATATGTATCCGTGGAGCATCTTTTCTTATCTATGCTTAAATATCCGAATTCTGCGTTAAAGGAAATTTTCAAAGAATACGGCATTACAAGGGAGCGTTTTCTAAAAGCCCTGTCCACGGTAAGAGGCAACCAGCGCGTCACTTCCGACAATCCGGAAGCCACTTATGACACCCTTGAAAAATATGCCTATGATCTGGTGGAACGGGCCAGGAATCAGAAAATGGATCCTGTAATCGGAAGGGACTCTGAAATCCGAAACGTGATCCGTATCCTTTCCAGAAAAACTAAAAATAATCCCGTGCTTATCGGGGAGCCGGGCGTCGGCAAAACCGCAGCGGTCGAAGGGCTTGCGCAGAGAATCGTGCGGGGCGACGTACCGGAAGGATTGAAAGATAAAAAACTGTTTGCGCTTGACATGGGGGCGCTTCTGGCCGGAGCGAAGTATCGCGGCGAATTTGAGGAACGCTTAAAAGCGGTGCTGGATGAAGTGAAAAAATCCGACGGACAGATTATTTTATTTATTGATGAACTGCATACGATCGTCGGAGCCGGAAAAACAGACGGAGCTATGGACGCCGGAAATATGTTAAAACCTATGCTTGCCAGAGGAGAACTGCATTGTATCGGCGCAACGACGTTAGACGAATACCGTCAGTATATCGAAAAAGACGCGGCTTTGGAACGGCGGTTCCAGCCTGTTATGGTAGATGAACCGACAGTGGAAGATACGATTTCTATTCTCCGGGGATTAAAAGAGCGTTACGAAGTCTTTCACGGCGTAAAAATTGCAGACGCATCGCTTGTTTCCGCGGCCGTATTGTCAAACCGTTATATCTCCGATCGTTTTTTGCCGGATAAGGCAATCGATCTGGTAGACGAAGCCTGTGCGCTGATTAAGACGGAGCTTGATTCCATGCCGACAGAACTGGATGAATTAAACCGCCGCATTATGCAGCTCGAAATTGAAGAAACAGCTTTGAAAAAAGAAGAAGACCGTTTAAGCCAGGAACGCCTGTCTGTGCTGCAAAAGGAGCTGGCGGAGCTAAGAGACGGTTTTTCCGTAAAGAAAGCGCAGTGGGACAATGAGAAAAAATCCGTAGAGCATGTACAGAAATTAAGGGAAGAACTGGAACATTTAAAAGGCGAAATCAAACAGGCGCAGCAGAATTATGATCTGGAAAAAGCGGCCGAACTGCAGTATGGCAGACTTCCGCAGGTGCAAAAGCAGCTTGAAATTGAAGAAGAAAAAGCAAAGAGCAAAGATTTGTCCCTGGTGCATGAAATTGTCAGCGAAGAAGAAATTGCAAGAATCATTTCCCGCTGGACTGGAATCCCGGTTGCAAAACTCACGGAAAGCGAACGGAATAAAACGCTTCATTTAGACGAAGAACTGCACAGAAGAGTCGTCGGGCAGGACGACGGGGTAACGAAAGTGACGGAAGCGATTATCCGTTCCAAGGCAGGAATCAAAGATCCGACAAAGCCAATCGGCTCGTTCCTGTTTTTGGGGCCGACCGGAGTCGGCAAAACGGAACTTGCCAAAGCCCTTGCCGAAAGCCTGTTTGATGACGAGGGCAATATGGTGCGGCTCGATATGTCGGAGTATATGGAAAAATATTCCGTATCCCGCTTAATCGGGGCGCCTCCGGGATACGTTGGCTACGATGAAGGAGGCCAGCTTACAGAAGCCGTCCGCAGAAAACCTTACTCTGTGGTTTTGTTTGATGAAGTGGAAAAAGCGCATCCGGACGTATTTAATGTGCTGCTCCAGGTGTTGGATGACGGCAGGATTACGGATTCGCAGGGACGCACCGTGGATTTTAAAAATACGATTATTATAATGACTTCAAACCTTGGATCGGCGTATCTTTTAGAGGGCATTAACGACGATGGCAGCATTCCGGCAGAAGTGGAACAGGCTGTTATGGAAGAATTGAGGCGGAATTTCCGGCCCGAATTTTTAAATCGTCTGGATGAGATTATCCTGTTTAAGCCGCTGACGAAAGATCATATCGGCAATATTATACGGCTTTTAATGGAAGGGCTGAACCGAAGGTTAAAAGACAGGGAAATCAAAGTGGAGTTATCCGGGGAGGCGGAACGTTATGTTGCGGATCATGGATACGATCCGGTATTTGGCGCAAGGCCCTTAAAGCGGTTTTTACAAAAGCATGTGGAAACCCTTTCTGCAAAGCTGATTCTTGCGGATAAGGTAACAGGAGGCGATACGATTTGGATTGACGTAACGGACGGGGAATTGAGCGCTTCCATAAAAGGCCGGAGGGCATAGAGGGAGGAGATATTTTTGCCGCGTCTTTTGCATATAGTATCGTAAGAGAATTTTTGGCAGTGATGAGATGAAAAAATTAAGAAAGTTTCTTTTGGGAATGGATTTGCTGCTGCTTTGCGTTGCGGCAGGAAGAATAGCGGAGAACAAAATGTTTGCCGCCGTAAGCGGTATAAGGAAAGATTCCGGGCTTTGGCCGATTATGAAAGAGTCAGATATCAGTACGAAGGATTTGACAAAGAAAAAAGTGGCGCTGACTTTTGACGACGGCCCGAATGCAAATTATACGGAAGAGCTTTTGGAGGGCTTAAAAGAACGTGGTGTACAGGCCACGTTCTTTTTGTTGGGAAATCAGGTGGAAAAGTCGCCTGAAATAGTAAAGAAGATGCATGAGGACGGACATCTGATCGGCAATCATTCCTATGAGCACGTAAATTTAAGCAGTTTGAGCGATGAAGCGGCAATGGTTCAGGTGGATAAGACAAATGAAGCGATTTACAAAGTGACGGGAGAGTTTCCGGAATATATCCGTCCTCCTTTCGGATGCTGGAAAAGCAATCTGGATTATAAGACGACGATGATTGAGGTGCTGTGGAATGTGGATCCTTTAGACTGGAAAACAGATAATGCGGAAACAGTTGTAAAGAGGGTTTTAAAAGAAGTGGAGGAAGATGACATTATCCTCCTTCACGACGCCTCGGAGTCTTCTGTCAGCGCGGCTTTCCGTATTATTGACGCGCTGCAGAAGGAAGGATACCTGTTTGTTACGGTGGACGAAATTTTATTTGATTGAGCCGGATACAGGTTTAAGAAAAATAGTACCAAAATACAAAAAAAAATCCATATGATTTTGTGCTGTTTTTTGTATAATAAAAAGAAAGATTTGTTTTATGGGTCATTTTATACATCTGCTTTGGGCGGATAGAGAAAAAAGACAGCAAACAGACAAAAAAGGGAGGAGAAGGAGAATATGTACAAAAAAGGGATTCTGAAAAAAGCTCTGTCGGCAGTTCTTTCACTTGCACTGACTGCGGCGGCGCTGCCTTTTGATATGTCCGGCGGCACGGCGGTTTACGCTGCGTCTGCAGGCGTGTCTGCGGAAAGGATTGCGTCAGACGAGCGGAAAATCAAAATCAATGATGACTGGAGGTTCTGCCTGCTGGATAAAGCAAGAGAAATGAATAACAGTCTGGATCAGACGGCGAGCCGGCCGGATTATACGGAGAGCGGCGAGTGGAGTACGGTGCAGCTTCCGCATGACTGGAGCATTTACCAGCAGTTTTCCGACAGCGAGGCAAGGGCGGCGCAGGGATCGCTTCCGGGAGGCACAGGATGGTACCGGAAATCGTTTACGCTTCCGGATGATATGAAGGATCAGAATGTCGTGCTCCAGTTTGACGCGGTGCAGATGGTCAGCGAAGTTTGGATCAACGGAGTAAATCTTGGCAAGCAGTTTCTTGGATATGTGACGTTTGAGTACGATATTACAAAGCATCTTAAGTTTAACGGAGAGGAAAACGTAATTGCGGTAAAGGCATACTCCAGTAAAGACAGCGCCCGCTGGTATTCGGGAGCCGGAATTTACGGCAGTGTGTACCTGATTGCAACGGAAAAAGTACATATTCCGGTAAACGGCGTACATGTCGCCACAGTTGTAAAAGAAGACGGGAAGTATATTCAGCCGGATTTTCATACGGAACCGGACATGGATGCGTTAAAACAGAAATCCACTGTGAATGTGCGTACAAACGTAGCAAATAAAACGTCTTCCGCTGCAGAAGTGACGGTAAAATCCACGATTTACAGTAAGGAAAACCCGAATGTCGCTTCAAAAGAAGACGTCCTTACAATCCCGGCTCCGGCGAACGGGAAAGACAGCAATACAGGAAGAGTGGATCAGATTCTTGAGATTGCGAATCCGGATCTGTGGAGTGTGGACAATCCAAACCTGTACTGGGTAAAGACGGAAATTATTCAGGACGGCGAAGTGGTTGATACGCTGGATACGCGTTTTGGCATCCGGTATCTTTATTTAAATCCGGGTTCTTATGACGAGCCCTATAGTGAGAACAATACGCTTGGAGGTCTTTTTATCAACGGCGAATACACCCGCGTCAACGGTATGTGCGAGCACCGGGATCTGGGGGCGCTTGGCATGGAAACGTATCAGGCGGCAATTGACAGGCGGATCCGCAAATTAAAAGAGATGGGAGTAAACGTTGTGCGCTGTGCGCATAATCCGGTTTCACCGGAATACATTGAGGCGGCTGACAGGCTTGGAATGCTTATCTTTGAAGAAGGGTTTGATCAGTGGCTGAAGGCGAAAAACAGTGATGATTATCACAATTATTTTAATAAAGCGGCGGACGGAACGACAACCGTATTTGAATATTCCGGCGCAGACGGTACAGATACGCATATCAACTGGGTAAGAACCGATTTAGAGCCGAACTGCGTACGCGACATTCAGGCAATGGTGGACAGGGATAAGAATTCACCCGCTATTTTCCTGTGGAGTACGGGAAATGAGATATACGATTCTTCTGACGGGCATGGAATTGACACGCAGTGGCTGTTGTCTGCTGCAGTGAAGGAAATTGATTCCCTGGATAATATTCCCTGGACAAATGTAGTAAATAAAGAGACGAAGAGAACGATTCGTCCGGAGCCGGAAGCAAATCATGCGGCGCTGCCGAATGAGGAAAACGGATATAAAACGGACTACAGCGTCAGAGGAGGCGGCAGCACAGTGGAAGGCGGGCCAAAATACGGCGCGCGTTACGGGAGGCCGATTTCTGCGGCTCCTCCTACCTGGGACACCGGAAACAGCAAAGTTACCAGAAAATACGGATTTATTGACAATATGGCGATGGCTGACATTGGCGGCCACAATTATTCCAGGGCGACAAACCAGTATAATACGCATAAGAAGAGGTATCCGAATGCAAGCGTAGCGGGAACGGAGACAGTGTCTGCATTTTATACCAGAGGCGTTTATAATATCGAAGACTACCAGGGCGGCAACGAAGAAGGCGGACGCTGGGCGCATGGAAGCGGCTATGCTTCAGAGTGGCCGTATAACAAAAATTTTACTTCGGCAAGCATTTCCATCCGGGAGCACAGGGATGATATGATGCCGTTTATGTTTGGAGAGATGGTCTGGACGGGCCATGATTATCTGGGCGAGCCGACGCCGCACAGCAGTCCGTCAAGAAGCTCTTATTTTGGCATTATCGATACGGCTGGATTTGAAAAGGACGCGTTTTATATGTACCGTTCTGCCTGGACGGATATTCCGACCGTCCATCTTCTGCCGCAAAAGTGGAACTGGGAAATGGGAACGCAGGTTCCGGTTATGGTCTATACAAATGCTGCAAGCGTGGAAGTGTTTATCAACGGCAAATCCATCGGCGTCAAAGCGTATGACAGAGATACGGCGCAGCCTGTTTATCTGGATTACGGGTATCAGGAATATCAGGCGGGTGAATTAAAGGCCGTTGCAAAAGACAAGGACGGCAATGTGATTGCCGAGGATGTCGTATATACTGCAGGAGAGGCGAAATCCGTTGTTCTTTCCGGTGAAAAAGCTTTCATTAAAAACGACGGAAGCGATCTTTTGTATGTGGAAGCGACGGTTACAGACAGCGCGGGCGTTATGGTTCCGACGGCTGACAACAGGATTACGTTTGACGTGGAAGGCGGCGAGATTGTCGCTTTAGACAATGGAGATCCCAGGGACAGGGAGCCGTTTCGGGGTTTAAATAATCATAATAACAGCAATACGAGCGATAACAGAAAAGCGTTTAACGGTAAGGCTCTTGCAATTATCAAAGCGGAAAAAGGCGCGGAGAATATTGTGGTGACAGCGCGGGCGGACGCCGCCGGAGGCCAGATTGGCTCCAATACGCTGACAGTGGGAGCTTTGGATGAAGTGGGGGACGGAACGGGTATCAAAGATTATACACTTCCGGAAATTACGACGGGAGTCGGCGTTTCCCCGATTTTGCCGGAAACTGTCGGAATTGTTTATGACGACGGTTTGATTCAGGAATATGCGGTTGATTCCTGGGACGACATGGATAAAGTGGATTTGAATAAGCCGGGCAGCTATACGGTGTATGCGGTTTCCGACGAAGTGAAAGAACGCGTGAGCACACAGATTCATGTAAAAGAGATTTCATCCATTGACGACGTTGAAGTGACAACAATTGCAGGCGTTGAGCCGCCGCTTCCCAATTTTGTGACATTGAATTACAAAGACGGGGAGACGGGTTTTGCGCAGGTGGCATGGGAGCTGGTAGATCCTGCTTTGTATGCAGAAGAAGGCGTATTTGACGTAACCGGAAAAATAGGGCCGGATAAAACGGTTACTGCAGAAGTTATGGTTAAGGAAATGCTGTCGATTGAAGAGATTGAAATCAGCACGGAGCGCGGTGCGCTGCCGACTATGCCGTCTACCGTAAAGGTAGAATTTACGGACGGTTCAAATGAACCGTTGGGCGTAAAATGGGATATTTCTGAGAATGACGTAAAATCAGCGGGACAGAAAAAAGTTACAGGAACCGTATTGAATTCCGCAACAAAAGCGGTTGCATGGCTGAATGTCAGTACAGTAGTCTACGCAAGTGATTTGGAGTACAGGACGGAAACGGCCGGCAAAGTATTTAAAGATGCAATGTCCAATGGGGAACGCCTGCAGGCAAGAGGTATGCAGGGCGGCCCCGGCGAGGTGTATGAGAAAGGTTTTGGAACAAAAGCGCCTGCGGAAATCGAAATTGACATTGCGGGCAAAGGCTACGAGCGTTTCCGTTCCTATGTGAATCTGAGTCTGTTAAAAGGCGGAGTGGCCGCTCCCGGCGCAGTTGCGTTTGAAGTATATCTGGATGATGACAAAACGCCGGCATTTTCCAGCGGAGACATGGATCGGGCGAACGAAGCGGAGCTTGTCGATCTTGATGTGACAGGAAAGTCCAAAATCCGTCTGGTGACAAAATCAAGATCCGGAAATGAAGAAGACGATCTGGCTGACTGGGTGAACGCAAGATTTTTGTCGGCAAATGTCGTAATTGATAAAATTTTGACGCCGCAGCTTTATACGGCGAAAGCAAACGAAAGCCCCTCCCTTCCGGATACAATACAGGCGTCTGTTCCGGGAATTGAAGATCCGGTGGATTTTGACGTAACATGGCTTACGCCTGTTTCGGATGCGATGTTTGCTTCCGGCTCGGTGCAGAATGTCTATGGACGGGTGGAAGGAGCCGCTGAGAAGCTGGTTTTGTTCCAATATATGACAGATTATGAAAAGGCGTGTAAAACGGAAGGCTTTTCCGATAAGATTCGTTCCTGGAGCGTGACGGAGACGTTTGATTATGGAAATGTCGGCCGCGGACAGAAAGTAAAATTCAACGCAATGGAACTTACGCCGAAACTGCTCTATTCCGGAACGTCCAATATGCTTGTGGAAAACGTGGGCAACTATGGTTTTTCATATGGGATCTATCCGGATCCGGCCAGCGGCGACTATGCGGTATTTGCTACGCCGGATTTAAGCTATTTCCAGGTGAAGAACGTGGCAAACACGGCGGATAACGGCAATAACGATATATCGAACAATAATAGTTTCAGCTTTGAAACATCCGTTGACGGTGAAAACTGGACTGCTTTCACGGATTTTACAAAGGGAGATATTTTACCGGATACCGGAAAAGGGGGAATCTGGGCGCAGAGATATTACACTTCCAATGAAAATGCACAGTTCCCGGCCGGTACAAATTTCCTGCGCGTGAAATATCCGGACGGTCAGACATGGAAATTTAATATGACGGAGATTGTCTTAAAAGGCAAAAGTAAAGAGGATGCGGCAAACGCGGATATGGCGGGATTTGCAATTGACGGTTATCTGGGTACGATCGATCAGGAAGCAAAGACAGTTTCTCTTCCGGTGCCTGCTTCGCTTGACATTACGTCGGCTGAACCGGAGATTACCGTATTTCCGGGAGCGTCGGTAAGCCCGAAGGGACCGCAGGATTTTACGAACCCGGTTACTTATACGGTGACGAACGGACAGGTGAAGAAAGAATATACAGTAACGGTAACGAGAGGCGTAAACGTTTCCTTCCATCCATATGGAGGAACGATAAACGGCAGCGAACAGGAAGTTGTAAACTTTATTCCAAAGAAAAGCACAGTTCTTCCGCCTGCGGATCCCAGCAGGGAGGGATACCTGTTTGGCGGCTGGACGACAGATAGGGCAGGCAAAGAGGCCATGCAGGTGGAGACAATGCAGTTTGAAGAGGATACCGTATTTTATGCAATCTGGAACAAGGATCCTTATGTTTCGGTCAGGACGGACGCAGACGCTTCCGGAAAAACATGGCAGGATGAGAAGAATAAAAATTACGGCTCAGAAACGCCCCTTTTGATGCGCCAGCCCGGGAATACGGCAAGCTATGGACAATTTGGCGAGAAATTTACAAATACAAGCACAAGTGACGGAACGGATATGAAGACGGCGTTTATCCGTTTCCAGGTGGGCGGTTTAAAAGATCAGAAAGTAAAATCTGCAAAGCTTGCGCTTCACTATCAGGGCAGCAGAGACAACAATACGGCGGCTGTTAAGCTTCTGGCGACAACGGCGAACTCTGACTGGGATGAGAAAAAAGTGACATGGACGACAAGGCCGGCTCTTTTGGATTCCGGCATTGTCGCAGAGTCGGAGGAATTTACGCCAAGACAGAGCGACAGCCAGACGATTGAACTGGATGTAAGCAGATTCTATAATGCGTTGTCAGAAGAAGAGGATCAGATTACATTTGCCGTTACTGTCAATTCAAACGGCACAGATTATCAGTTTACCGCCAAAGAGGGAGCGACGGGTTCCAATGCGTCCAAAGCTCCGCAGCTTTTGGTTGAAGTGGAAAAAGCGCCGGATTATATGGTAACGTATGATTTAAACGGCGGGCAGGGAACGGCTCCGATTCAGGCGGCTTTGGAAGCGGGTGCGAGTTTTGCGGCCGCAAAAGGAACCGGAATTACAGGCCCAGGCGGCAAGCAGTTTGCCGGATGGAATACAAAAGCTGACGGAACAGGAACAGGTTACCGTACAGGGGAAGAAGTCGCAATGCCGGCGGCAGACCTGACATTATATGCGGTATACAAAATGCCGGTAACGATTACGGCGAAAGAAAAAGAGGTGATTCTTTCCGGCAATGCAAATACTCTGGACGTAAGCGCGCAGGGTCTGTTCGAGATAGACGCCAATGCAGGAAAGACGCAGACTTACAGAGTAGTGAGCGGCGGAACGGGCAAGGGACGCGTGGATAAGGCCGACGGCAGGACGCTGACGGTTTCAAGGCCCGGGACAATCCGCATTAAGCTGATTACGTCGGAAACAGATACGCATATGTCCGGGGAAGCGACAGCCGTGCTGACTGTACGGCAGTTTGCGGTGACGGTGGAAAAGACGCAGCTTAAACCAGGGGAAAAAATAACGGCAAAAGCGGTTCTTCTGCCGGAGAATGAGGAACAGGAAGTGACATGGACGTCTTCGGACGAAACCGTTGCAGAAGTGGACGCGGCGACGGGCGAGATTACGGCTGTTGCAGAAGGCACGGCAGAAATTACCGCCGCGGCAAAAGACGGAAGCGGTTTGACAGGCAGCGTTTCTATAGAAGTTGGAATTCAGAAAGTCACGGAGATTGTGGTGACAGCAGAAAAAACAAAACTGAAGCCAGGGGAAAAGACGATGGCAACGGCAGCCGTTTTGCCGGAGGATGCATCAAATAAAGAGGTGACATGGACGTCTTCGAATGAAGCGACTGCAACAGTAGACGCGGCATCGGGTGAAATCACGGCTGTTGCGGAAGGAACGGCAGAAATTATTGCCGCGGCAAAAGACGGAAGCGGCATAACGGGCAGCGTTTCCATAGAAGTGGAAGGAGACGGCGGCCAGGAGACTGTGAAAGTGACAGGCATTACAGTGACGGCGGGAAAAACGAAGCTTAAGCCAGGGGAAAAGACAACGGCGGCGGCAGTCGTTACACCGGAGAATGCGTCAAATAAAGAGGTGACATGGACGTCTTCGAATGAAGCGGCTGCAGCAGTAGACGCGGCGACAGGTGAAATCACGGCGATTGCGGAAGGTGTGGCGGAAATTACCGCGGCAGCGGCAGACGGAAGCGGCATAACGGGCAGCATTGCCATAGAAGTGGAAAAAGCAGACGGACCCAGCCAGGGAGATCAGAACCAGGGCGGACAAAAGCCGGAGGATCAGAAACCCGTACAGGTATCCTCTATTTCAATTAAGGCGCCGTCAAAGAAGCTTGCGGCGGGCAAAAAGGTAAAACTGACGGCAGCGGTTCTGCCGCAGAACGCGGCGGACAAGAGAGTGACCTGGAAAGTTGACAAACCGAAATTTGCAAAGATTGACAAAAACGGAAATCTTACGCTGCAGAAAGCAGGAGCGGGAAAGAGCGTTACCGTTACGGCAGCAGCGGCGGACGGCAGCGGAAAAACGGCAAAACTTAAGGTCAGCATTATGAAGCGCGCCGTAAAAAGCATTAAGCTTTCCGGGCCAAAGACGGTTTCGGCCGGAAAGACCATAAAACTTAAGACGGTCATAAAGACAACGGGAAAAGGCAAGGTAAATAAGACGTTAAGCTTTAGCAGTTCGAATACAAAGTATGCGACGGTTGATAAAAAAGGCAGAGTGAAGGCGAAGAAAGCAGGAAAGAAAAAGACCGTTACGATTACGGCGGTATCTACGGACGGCAGCAACAAGAAGGCAAAAATCAAACTTAAAATCAGATAACATGGTATAACATCCGGAGCGGCATTTTGCCGTTCCGGATTTTTATTTGACAAACTGATAGAAATCCGTTTTGATGTACGTAATAGTAAGTGTAGTTACAAAGCTGCTTTTAGAACAGACGAACCGGCGCGCAGGTTTGGAAAAGAGGATGATTTATGAGGATTGGAAAATACAATTACATTCAGCAATTGCGATTGCACAATGAAAAAGCCCTCATGTACGTAATCGACGAATACGGCGGACTGCTGATGTCTGTAATCCGGAAACATCTTTTTGGTCTTCCGGAACGGCAGGAGGAGTGTTTCGACGATGTGCTGCTTAAGATCTGGCAGAATATATCGGAATTTGATGAAAAGAAAAATACATTTAAAAACTGGGCGGCCGCAATCGCAAAATACCGGGCGATTGATTATCTGCGCAGTTATCGAAGAGAACCTGCGACCGTTGACATTGCCGACGCGGTGATTGTCCGGGAGGACTGTGCGCTGACAGGAATGATAGAGGAAGAGCTTTCCAGGGAAACAGAAAAAATGCTGGCCTGCTTAAAGCCCCCGGACAGGGAATTGTTTCTGAAGCTGTACGTAAAAGAGCAGTCTGTAGAAGAAATAAGCCGGGAAACGGGAATGAAAAAGGAGGTTATTTATAACCGCCTGTCCAGGGGAAAAGAGAAAATCCGCAGACAGTACGGGAGTAAAGCCAGGGTTCCGGTGTCCCTTGATGCGCAAAAGCATATGCAGAATTGAAAAGGCTTAAGGAAAGGATGTTTTGTATGGGAAAAAATATTTATGGATTACTCAATGAGATGGAAATGGACTTTACAGAATATGAAGAGACGGAATTGTCCGATCCGGAAAAAGAAGCGGCAAAGCAGAGAATTTTACGGGAGGTAAACAGGATGGAAAACAGAACTGGAAACAGAATGGGAAAAAAGAAAAAGAGAACCGGAAAATGGAAAATTGCGGCCGGAACCGCAGCGGCCTGCGCGCTTACGATCAGCGCGATCGGAGTGGCGAATCCAACTTTGGCAGAAAATATGTTCAGTAATACGTTTGGAAAATTAATCGATACTGTCAAAGGAGAGAAATACGAGGAAGAAAAGACGGCGATTTATTCTAAAATAGGGGAAAAATCTGTTGAGGCCAAAGAAGAACTTGCAAAGCGGGAAGAGAAAGAAGAATACGCAATCTCTGCAGAAGACAACGGCGTAACGATTTCTGTGTCGGACATTTACTGCGACGGATATGTCTTATATTATACGGCGACATTAAAAACAGACAACGAAGGTTTAAACCAGTCGGACGGAATTTTAACGTCCAGCAAAGACGCCGGATCTGATATATTGAAAGTCGAGGGTATGGATTTGTCCGGCTATACCAGCCAGGCGTTTCAAAAATCAGACGGCAGTGTGTTTGTTTCCGCCAATACGATTGACCTGTTATCCGGTATAAGCAGCGGAGCATTTAAAGCAGGGGAAAACGGAACTATTATAGCAGACTGGACAATTACAAATCTTACCGGAAACCTGTGGGACAGTTGGGATGCACAGGGAGAATATGAGAACACAGCCAGCGTGGACGGCACATGGCATTTGAGATTCCCCGTTACAGTGGATACATCGGAGAATGAGACGTTTGCGATTGACAGACAGGAAAATGAAGTTGTTGTAAAAGACGCGGTAAAGACAAAAGCGGGACTTGTCATCCATGTGCATCTTCCGGATTTCAGAAAGGCTCCTTATTTTGATCCGTACAACGATCCGGATATCGGGATAAAAGACGCAGAAGGGAATTTTCTGCAGTGGATGTCGCAAAAACATGAAGAAAATGCAGACGGAACAACAGAAAGCTGGATTATGGTTTTGTACAACGGGGAAAAAGAGTTGTCTTTTGAAGTGACTGCAAAGGACGAAGCTCAGACAAAGCTGGCAGAGATTGCATTTCAGGTTCCATAAATCATTGCCTGCAAATTAAACAGTATCCGGCAAGATGCATAAGAAACGCATTTTGCCGGATTGGCACAGACGGCTCTAGCGCCGTCTTTTTTTGTCCAGAAAAATGGCTGTATCCAGTGTTTCTCCGGTGAAAGCGTCTTTTACTATAAATAGAAAGTCTCCGGTAAATTCATTTCCTGCAGCGGAAACTGCGTCTTCGTAAGAAAGCGAGGTTTTGCAGTTTACGCCGCGCAGCAGTTTTTCCAGGATGGGATCTTCTGCGGGATTTATGTTTTCATTTTGATAGATTTCGCAGAAATACGCTTCGTCTGACAGCCATGTCAGATAGTCGTTTAGATTTTCCTCTTCCCGGATCCATTGTGTATAGCTGTCCCGATAGACCAGATAGGCGTCGTCCCATTTTTGCTCTGTCGTCTGGTCCGGACGGGTTTTTTGTAAATTTAACTGTTCGTTTAAATAACTTCCGATATAGTGCGTGATTTTTTTTGCTCCGGCTCTGTTTACATGCCCCCAATCCCAGAAATCGGTCTGATAATCAAGGGACAGCGCGGGTTCATACGTCAGATTTAAAAAAGGGACGCGGTATTCTTCCGACAGACCGGAAACGCCGTTTAAAATCCGCTGCACGCTTTTGGGTGCGCAAAAGGGGACGGAAGTCAGTATAACCGGAATATTCCTGCTCTGGCAAAGTTCAATGATTTTCCGGAAATAGACGTATCCGTCCGTTTCTTTCACCCGTTTGTCCGTTTGGTCAATTGGCTTTAACCTGCCGGATACGTCATTTACTGTGGAAGACAGTAAAGCGCCTTTCTGGACGGAATATTCCGGTTTAAAATCTTCTGCTCCGATTTCTTCCCAGCGGTTGTGATACATATAAAAGTCAAAAAGGAATTCCATACGAAGTTCTGTCGTATCAAATAAATCGAAAACGGCTTCGAATTTTGACCGGGAAAGCGGAATGCTGTCGAGTCCTGTGTGCATCTGTGCAATTTTGTTAGTATTGATTCTGAAGTCGCGTTCAATATGGTAGCAGTCCACGACGACGGCCTTTGGCCTGCCGTAATTTAACGCGTTTTTTAAAGTCCAGTAAACCTGCGGAATCAGGCTTGCGGGCGCGGCAAGGTTGTAGGAACGGATGCCGTATTCCTTCCAGAGATCCATTGGCTGTACGGCATAATACATATGGCTGGTTCCAAGAAACCAGACGTCATATGCGTCTGGCTCTGACCAGAATTCGGCATACCGTTCCCGGCTCGTTTTCCGTTCCAGAAATGCGCAGGAGGTTCCGAATACAAAGAGGAACGCCATAAGAAAACAGACGGTTCGGAGTATCTTTTTTGCTATGTGAAATTTCATTTCCGTTCATCCTTTCCTTCGTAAAAATATCCGCTTAAAATTGAAAATAGACAAAAGCCTGGGCGTCGTACCCTGCTCCCCAGATTCCAAAGATCAGAATAAAAACTGCGGCTCCGATGTAAATCAGCCATCTGCACCACAGATCCTGTTTTAAAAGAATCTGTATAACCGGTACCTTATAATAGGTCAGTATATCGCCTGCGATTAACGCCCCGATTGCAAAGATCATCAGCCAAAACTGCCTCTGGGAGAGCCCCAGCGTATAAAGGGAGCCGTCCAGGAAAATCCAGGGATTATGAACTGTAAAAATATTCTTCAAAATAAAGAATGCTTCCGTTATGCTGCCTGCCCGGAAAAATATCCATGTGACGTCTACAAGAATAAATGTAAGGAGGATCCGAAAACATTTGTGCCCGATGCTGTCCGTATGAATATGAAAATTCCGGCAGAGTTTTTCACGTCCTTTTTTTGTAACGCTTCCAATTATCTGGAACAGGCCGTTTAGTGCGCCCCAGATTACATACGTCCATTGCGCTCCGTGCCAGAGCCCGCTGACGAGAAATACAGCCAGGATATTGACGTATTTTCTGACAGGGCCTTTCTGGTTTCCGCCCAAAGGGATATAAAGGTAATCGCGAAACCAGGAAGTCAGTGAAATATGCCATCTTCTCCAGAATTCTGCGACAGATGCTGACAGGTACGGGCAGTGAAAATTATCCATCAGAGAAAATCCGAGGATTCTTGCGGAGCCGATTGCAATCAGTGAATATCCGGAAAAGTCACAGTAAATCTGTACGGCGAACAGGACGCTTGCAAGCAGAAGGTAACATCCCGGATATGCGGCCGGATTTCCATAAGCGGCATCGACAAAAATCGCAATCCGGTCGGCCAGGACAAGTTTTTGAAAATAGCCCCACAGCATAATTAAAAGCCCCTCTGTCATGCGCTTATAATTGAAGGAATGGACGTTATGAATCTGTGACAGCAGGTTTTTGGAACGTTCAATCGGGCCTGCGACAAGCTGCGGAAAAAAGGAGACGAAAAGGGCGTATTTCAGGAAATTCTTTTCGGCCCGGATCTCTTTCCGGTAAATGTCCATCGTGTAGCTGAGCGCCTGAAAAATGTAAAAAGAAATCCCGACAGGCAAAAGGGGATCAAATGACGGAGAAATCAGGGAAAGGCGGCACATACTTAAAAGGCGGTTGATATTATCCACTGCGAAATCAAAGTATTTAAAAAGAAACAGTACGGACAGGTTTAAAAAGAAGCTGCCTGCAACGCACCATTTTTTTCGGATTTTTATCTGGTGACTGTTATCGCCTGATTTTTCAAAATAATCCATCAGAAAACCGCTCAGATATGTCACTCCGGTTGAGAACAGAAGCAGAAGCGCGTACTTTGCATTCCAGCACATATAATAGAAATAACTGATGATTAAAAGCCAGAGATATTTTATTTTTGCCGGGAAAATAAAGTAGATCAGCGAGGCAATTGGAAAAAATATAAGGAAATTTATGGAATTAAACAGCATTTTTCTTTTGTCCCTTTCAAATAAAATTTATGATACGCTTTTTCGTAGTAATTATACGATAAGTCATATTAATTTGCAACGCTTTTTCGAAGTATATTAGACGTATTATATAAAGAGCCAATCATGCAGGCGTTTGAAATCAGGGTGAAAAATGGATATCTTATCAAAAATTACAGAGCTGAGAAAAGCGCGAAACTGGTCGGAGTATCAGTTGGCCGAATATTCGGGACTGACGCAGTCAACGATTTCTTCCTGGTACCGTAAAAAGATGGTTCCTTCTATCCCGTCTTTGAAAAAGATTTGCAATGCGTTTGAAATCTCATTGTCACAGTTTTTTCTGGAGGAAGAAGGCTGCGCCGTATACCTTACCTCGCGGCAGATTGATTTAATCCATCTGTCCAACAAACTGTCGCCGGAGCAGTTTGAAGCAATGCTTTCATTTTTGAGGACTTTGTAAGCGCAGACAAAGAAAAAATTGCCAATGCCAGAGAAATAGTGTATACTAAAACCAGTTTGGGCCGCACAGAAAGGAACTTCAAGCGGCAGAAAGATAAAAACAGGAGGTATTGGCAATGGCATGGTATGATGAGGCAGTGTTTTATCACATTTATCCGCTGGGGCTTACAGGGGCGCCAAAGGAAAATTCCTATGGAGAACCGGAGCATCGTTTGAATACGTTGATTCCCTGGATTTCTCATATAAAAGAAATTGGCTGCGACGCGGTTTATATCGGGCCGCTGTTTGAGTCGGTCGGACATGGCTATGAGACGACCGATTACAAGAAGCTGGACAGCCGGCTTGGTACAAATGAAGATTTGACAAATTATGTGAAGGAGTGCCACAAACAGGGAATCCGGGTGATTTTGGACGGTGTGTTCAATCATACGGGACGTGATTTTTTTGCTTTTGCAGATATTAAGAAAAACAGGGAAAATTCTCCTTATAAAGACTGGTACTGCAATGTGAATTTTTATGGCAATAATGAATACAACGACGGATTTTCCTATGAAAACTGGGGAGGATATAATCTGCTTGTGAAGTTAAACCAGCACAATCCTGCAGTCAGAGATTATATTTGCGACGTCGTGCGTTTCTGGGTGCGTGAGTTTGACATTGACGGAATCCGCCTGGACGCTGCGGACGTACTGGATTTTAATTATATGCAGGCGCTTCGCGCGGTAGCGGAAGAGATAAAGCCGGAATTCTGGCTGATGGGAGAAGTAATCCATGGCGATTATACGCGCTGGGTCAATGAAGGCACGCTTCATTCCGTGACGAATTACCAGCTTCATAAGGCTCTTTATTCCGGTCATAATGACCACAATTATTTTGAAATTGCCCATACGGTGAAAAATCTTTATGCAAAGGGAGGCAACCGTCCCGACGGGTTAAAACTTTACAATTTTGTCGATAACCATGATGTGGAGCGGATTTATACGAAGCTGAACAAAAAAGCGCATTTTACGCCGGTACATATTCTGCTGTATACGCTGCCCGGCGTTCCGTCCGTTTATTACGGTTCTGAATTTGGAATTGAGGGAAAGAAAGACCGCTTTTCTGACGCTTCTTTACGTCCTGCGCTTTCTCTTTCCGATTATGCGGATGCAGTGGAGAAGAATCCGTTCACCCGTCTGATTTCTGCGCTCGGAAAGGTGCGTAAGCATACGCCCGCGCTTTCTTACGGCGATTACAGGGAGCTTCTTCTGACAAACCGCCAGTATGCGTTTTCAAGAAACCATAACGGCGCATCCGTTCTTGTCACTGTAAATAATGACGACAGCGATTATGTGATGACGCTTCCGGCCGGAGACGCTGCGGAATACCAGGGCGCGCTGTCCGGTGAGAGAGTTTCGGTAAATGGAGGCAGTCTTACCGTAAATGTCAAAGCCAATTCCGGAGAAATCTGGGTTCCGGCGGAAAAAGGGCAGGAGAGTTCCTTTGATACGAAGAATTCTGCGCTGCCGGACGCGGCTGAGATTTTGGAAAGCGTTTCTAAAAAGGCAGAGGAAAGTCAGGCAAAAGAAGAGACGGCTCTTAAGAAAGAGCAGGAAAAACCGATGGAAAGCGCTCCGGAACGGGATGCGGCAGAAGTCGGCGCAAAGGAGACGAAAACGGCTGTAACGGCAGGAGACGAAGCGTTTGAAAAAGGAAAGATTGCAGGGCTTCAGGAAGCGATTCTTGCCATTATGGAGAAAAACGGCCCGGTAACGGATCAGATGAAAAAAGATGTAACGGACAATGTTTACCATGATTCTCTGATTGCGTGGATCAAGAGCTTCCGTTAGATGAAAAAAGAAAAAGCCTTTGGATGGCGGCAAACCGGATATCTTTCGATGCGCATCCTAAGGCTTTTTTAAAAGGAGGAGCCGGGCGGTAAAATTAACACTGCGCGGGTTTCTTGTGAGGAAGAGGCGAAGCCTGCGTCAGGTTATTTACCCAGAGGTATTCTTTGTAATGCCGGAATACGGCGGGAAGTTTTATGATTTCATCCAGGTTCAGGACAAAATATACAGCGAGCGTCGGCCAGTGCAGCACAAATGCGGCAATGCATCCAAGAGGGACTGTGACGCACCAAAGCGTGATGGTATCGCAGATCAGGCCGAAGCGCGTGTCGCCGCCTGCACTGAAGATGCCTCCGATGGTGGTCGTGTTTATGGACTTTCCGACCAGGTAATAGGCGCAGATGAAAAGCATCCATTTCAGATATCCTTCCGCTTCCCGGTCGAGAGATGCAAAGCGGAAAATAAGCGGAGAGAGCAGTAAAAGCAGGACGCCTGACACTGCGCCGCTTACAATGGACAGACGGCAGAGTTTTCTGCCGTATTCTTTTGCCAGTTCAAGCTTTCCGGCGCCAAGCTCATTTCCTACGATAATGCTTCCTCCGTTTCCAATTCCGATGCAGAAGCATACCAGCAGGCTTTTGGCGATATTTGCAATGGAGTTTGCCGCAACGGCGGCGCTTCCCATATGTCCCATTACAACGGAATACATGGTAAACCCGCATCCCCAGGCAAGCTGGTTGCCAAGAACAGGAAGGGAGCGCTTCCAGTATGTTTTTTCAAGTTCCTTATCTGTATGCAGAAAAAATTTCATTTTCAGCCGTATCCGCCCTGCTTTTGCAGAGTCTGAGACTGCCCAGACAGTTTCGATGGCTCTTGCGAGAACCGTTGCGTAGGCCGCGCCTTCAATTCCAAATGAAGGCGCGCCCCAAAGGCCGAAAATCAATGCGGCATTTAAGATAATGTTTAAAACGACAGACAGCGAGCTTATGACGGCGCTTTTTATGGCATGGCCGCTGTTTTTCATAATGCACAGGTAAATCTGTGAAATTCCGCACATCAGGTAAGAAACAGAAGAAGCCCGCAGGTAGGCGGCACCGTTTTCAATCAGCTTTGCTTCGGAAGTAAACAGGTACATAAGCTGGTTTGGAATCAGAAGCGTTCCCATAAAAAACAGCAGGGAAATAATCAAAGAGGTGCGAAGCACGAAAGCCAGTATTTTTTCCACGGCGTTTCTGTCGCCGATTCCCCAGTACTGCGCAGCCATCATGCTGGTTCCCATTGCAAGCGCTGTCAGAAATAAATTGAATACAAACATCACCTGTCCCGCCAGGGATACCGCGGAAAGGGCGTCCTGGCTGATAAGCCCAAGCATCAGGGCGTCGGACGCGCTGACAAGGGATAACATAAACTGCTGAAATGCAATGGGCAGTACAAGAGATATTAGTTTTCTGTAAAATTCACGGTTCATGGAAAAATCTCCTTTCGGATGCGTTGTCTGCTGTTCCATGGCTTTCAGGCAGGAAACCATGGAAAGGCAGGACAATGCGATTGGATTGAGCCGCGGCGCGGGTGAGAGATGCGCTTTGGCTTTGAATGAGAGTATATCACCAGATTGGCTTGATTTTTAGAATTATTTTGTCATATTATAGTATAAAACAGTCATTTGGTGGGGGGGGGAGGGGGGTTCAAGACGTCCGTTGTACAAAAGATACAATTGGACGCATGGCCCGCTTTCGCTTATTGCCGCTCGCAGCGGTACGTAAGCCGCGAAAATACCGCGGCTAAGTACCGGCGGCGTCAAAAGGCCTTGCGTCTCAATTGTATCTTTTGTACAACTGCTTCTTTGAAATGTGGAGCGGGGTGGTGATATTGACAATATC
>CAJUIS010000009.1:35306-82835 GCA_910586645.1 uncultured Lachnospiraceae bacterium
AACTGCTTCTTTGAAATGTGGAGCGGGGTGGTGATATTGACAATATCATTTTGTACAACTGCTTCTTTGAAATGTGGAGCGGGGTGGTGATATTGACAATATCATTTTGTAGAACTGCTTCCTTGAAGTGGGAGCGGGCGCGGAGTCGGAGGGAAAGATTTGGCAAGGGCGTTTTGGATTGCGGGATTGTCAGAAATATAGTAAAAAGGGGGACAATGGATGATTGGATTGTGCGACTGTGTAACGGATGACAGGAGGAGGGAGATTAAGGAACATGGATCGTTTGCTTTTCCTGTGGCGTGTTATGTGAATCGTACGGGATCTGTTCCTGTACCATGGCACTGGCATGATGAGTTGGAAGTGGTTGTTGTGGAGAAGGGGAGTGTTTTGATACAGATTGGTTCCGTCAGGCAGGAAGTGGCGGAGGGGAACGGGTGCTTTATTAATGCGGGAGTTTTACATGCGGTGGAGAAGTCTTCGGATGATGAAATGGAGGAGCGTTCGATTGTGTTTCATCCAAGGCTGGTCGGGGGCAGTATGGACAGTGTGTTCTGGCAGAAATATGTTCTTCCGGTGGTGTCTGACCGCTCTCTGCCGGGCATCTATCTGGATGCGGCGGTTTCCTGGCAAAAAGAGATGCTGTCTTATATACGGACGGCCTGGGAAGTCTGCGCCATGGAAAAAGACGACTATGAAATTGCGGCGAGAAACGCATTGTCCCGCTGTCTTTCGCTTCTGCACAGACAGCAGACGGGGCAAAAGGGCGGACAGACGGAAAAAGCG
Source organism: uncultured Lachnospiraceae bacterium (assembly GCA_910586645.1). Classification (GTDB taxonomy): domain Bacteria; phylum Bacillota; class Clostridia; order Lachnospirales; family Lachnospiraceae; genus Roseburia_B. Next base: position 36,090 of record CAJUIS010000009.1, read on the forward strand.
CTTCGTCAAAATGAACGTATAAAAACTATGCTGAAATTTGTCCAGGATCATTTTGACGAAGCAATCACTGTCCGTCAGATTGCAGAAAGCGTTTCCGTCAGCGAAAGCGAGTGTATGCGGTGTTTTCGCAATACGATTGGAGTGACGCCGATCGCCTATTTAAAGAGCTATCGTCTGCAGTGTGCGTCCGAACTGTTAAAAAATACGGATTTTCCGGTTTCTGACATTGGCGGCCGGTGCGGTTTTTTTGAAATGAGCTATTTTTCGAGGGCGTTTCGGGAGGTTTATGGCGTTACGCCTTCCCGCTACCGGGCAAATGCACAGAGAGATTAAAATTCATAAAGATAAATGGCGTCTGTTCCGGATTCCCCGCTGCTGATTTGCACCCGGTTGTTGTCAAACCAGCTTAAGGAGCATTCGGAAAGATTTTCATATCCTTTCCGGTCAAAGGCGGTAAACGTCCCTGATTTTAAGTCCAGGACGCCCAGTTTGGATATGCCAAGGGAGTCGTCTGTCTGATCCTCCATGACGCTGTATAGAAATTTCGTGTTCGCAGGGTTGGAAAGAAAGTTTCCGCCCGTTTCAAGGGTAAATCCGTTTACCTGGGTTTTTGTTCCTGTTTTTAAGTCGGCGACGGATAAGTTTCCCGACGGATCTGCAAACAGGCCGTACCGTTTGCCGAAAAGCATCAGACCTTCGATTTGAACGGATTTCATGCCATAATCTTCGAAAAGTTTTTCTTCATGCAGGGTTTCTGTAATTGCTCCGGAAATCAGATCATAAGTAAAGACGGAGCAGGTTCCTTCTTTTGCCTGCAGGAAAATCAGCGTATTGCTGTCGGCGGGAAAAACTTCTGAGATCTCTATGCCGGACGAAGCGGACAGATTGGTCAGAGTCTTTGCGGTTAAATCGCAGCAATAAAATGTTTTTTCATTTTCCTTGTTCCAGCATATTAGGATGATTTTGGTTCCATCGTCAGACCATCGGTAATTTTCGACGGGAGGCAGATTTTCCGTTTCTGTTTGCTGTAATATATCTTCTGTTTCCCCTGTGTCCAGGCGGTAGAGCATGAGATGCTGCCGGTATTCGTCGTATCTTCCTTTTGACAGGAGGAGGAATACGGCGTCTGTCCGTCCGGGGATGGGGGCTGACTGCCAGTTGCCGACCGGCTGTTTGGCGTCGTCATAAAGGGAAAGCTGCCCGTTGGAAACGCACCAGTAAATTGTTCCCTGATAAGACGTGTCCTGCCATATAGCCGAAACGGAATTTTTTTGTACCGGAAGTAAAACTTTGGAGCCGTTTTCTATGGCCCAAAAGCGGACCATGCAGACGTTTCCGTCTTCGTCGTATTCGACTTTTCGCAGCGTTCCATATCCGGAATCGTACGTGTCTTTATCCAGTCTGATATATTCCGCTCTGACCAGCCCGTCAATGTCCGACTGTGCAATGCCGGGGCTTTCCGTATCTTTTTTTGGAACCGGTTCGGCCTGTTCTATATGGAAAAAGGACAGCACGATTTGACGGAACTGCGCGCTGACTGCCATTGCCGTTCCAAAGACGCCTGCAAACAGAAGTATAGCGGCAGCCGCGGCCCGCCACTTGCCGCGCGGCCGCTTTTTCTTTTCTGACATCTTTTGAAAAGCCTCTTCCATATATTGTTCGTCCAGTTGGCCAAATGCCGATAAAAGCCGTTTTGTTTTCATATGCAGACACCCTCTTCCTCTAAAAATTGTTTTAATTTTCTGCGGAGACGCAGAAGCGTCATTTTGACTTTGCTTTCGCTGATTCCAAAATTTGACGAAATTTCTCTGACAGGATTTAAGAGCCAGTACCGCTGCACAAAAATCATCCGTGGTTCCGGTTTTATTCCGGAGAGAAAACGGTTTAGCGTTTGGGCAAGCAAAAGCTCGTCAATGGCCTGTTCTGTACCGGATGGGGACGGGATGCACTCGGCCAGTTCGTCAAGAACCAGAGGGACTTGTCCGTACCCGCGTTTTTCCGCCGTATACCTGTCATAGCGGTCTAAAGACAGATTGCGGACAATTTTGCCAAGGAAAGCGGACAGGCGGCTGGGCCGTTTCGGGGGCATTGCGTTCCACGCTTTTAAATAGGCGTCGTTTACGCATTCTTCGCTGTCTTCGTTGTTATGGAGGATATTATACGCAATGCGGCGGCAGTACGTCCCATATTTGCATGCCGTCTCCGAAATGGCTGTTTCTGAACGTTCCCAATATAAGTCTATAATTTTTTTATCATCCATTTGCAATTCCTTTCTGATAAGATAGGCGCCTTCATAAATAATAGACGGAAAAGAGAGCCGGCGGGTCACAAAAATGGGAGAAATTTGGAAAATTTGTTCTTTAAAAAGAAAAGGCATCTGCAGGGAGCGCACGCCTTTTCTTTTATCCTCATATAGCTATATACATTGCACATAATAATGCCGCCTTTCTTTTTATGAAAACTATAGATATTTTAATAGTTTTCATAAAAAGAGTGAAGCCAGATAAGGATAAAACTCAAAAATGTATTCAACTTTATCTGCCGAAAGAAGATGTCTTTATCAAAATGGTTTTTTCGGGATGTCCGCAGTGATAGCGAGCATCGGATTGGTTCTGTCACATTCCCGGTTACAAATCTTTTTGAGAAAAAGATAGAATAACATCAAGCAGTATGTTATAGTTTTTGCGTTGCTCACCGAAACCTGGCAACAGGAAGGAGGTGTCGGCGTTGGATATTTTCATTTCTTTTTTTATCGCTGTTGCGGCTGGTGTAGCTTGCCACTACATCATCAAATGGTTAGACAGCAATGACAGGAGCAACAAATAACCTACTGGGCGCTTTGCCAGTATAAAAGTAAAGAAGAATCCCTAAACTGTACTGCAATACAGTTTAGGGATTCGTTCTTTTGTCAACGTGGACTTTTCATTTCTTTTTGCCTGTTGGCATTATAACATATGCAAAAATGTTTTTCAATATGCTTTTATTCAAAAATTTTTATCCTAATCTGGTATCAGACAACAATAATAAGAAAAGATATTTTGACGGTTTATACATCACCAAAGGCCGCTTGACAAATTTAATAGGGAATTATCACAAAAGAAAGAATATGGTAGAATATCAAAGAGGAACAATCGTGTTGCAGGGTGGTAGCCTCCCTAAACTTGAAAAAGAGAGGGCGGTGGTGCAGATGGATACATATCAGATTTTAAGCCTGTTATTTTTGGGCGGTAACTTCCTGATTGCGCTGTTTGCCTATATTGACAGGAACAACAAGCGAAGGTGGAAACTGGCTTTTTATGCTTCGTCCGCTGTCTGGCGTATAGAGGATATTTTAGACGTTAATTTCTGCGCGTTTTCTTGTTTTTGCAGAAATTTTTTTGTATACTGTTGATGAAGAAGCGCTGACAGGAAGATGGAACATCTATTTTAACCTTGTAAAATACCGTAAACTCATGTATCTTAAATGCAGGAGATGAAAACGTTGGATTTATTTGATTATGTAAGAGAGCAAAAAAAAGAAAAAGAATCCCCGTTGGCCTCAAGGCTCCGTCCTGTGACGCTTGAGGAGGTGGTGGGGCAGCGGCATATTATAGGAAAAGACAAGCTGTTATACCGCGCCATCAAAGCCGACAAGCTTTCTTCCGTTTTGTTTTACGGCCCGCCCGGAACCGGGAAGACGACGCTTGCAAAAGTCATCGCAAATACTACAAGTGCGGAATTTACCCAGATCAATGCGACTTCCGCCGGGAAAAAAGATATGGAAGAAGTGGTCAAGAAGGCGAAAGAGCTGCGGGGTATGTATGGTAAAAAAACGATACTTTTTATTGATGAAATCCACAGGTTCAACAAAGGCCAGCAGGATTATCTGCTTCCATTCGTGGAAGACGGCACGGTCATACTGGTGGGGGCGACGACGGAAAACCCATATTTTGAAGTGAATCCGGCTTTAATTTCCCGATCCATTATTTTTGAACTGAAATCCCTGGCAAAAGAAGACATAAAAGAGCTTTTAAAGCGGGCGGTGACGGATGAAGAAAAAGGAATGGGCGCATATGGCGTGAAAGCGGAAGAAGACGCGATTGATTTTCTGGCGGATATAGCGAACGGCGACGCCAGGGCTGCGTTAAACGCCATAGAGCTTGGCGTTTTAACAACGGAACGCGGCGAAGACGGAGCCATTCACATTACGCTTGACGTTGCTTCTGAATGCATTCAGAAAAGGGCGGTAAAATATGACAAAAACGGAGATAATCATTATGACGTGATTTCCGCATTCATTAAAAGTATGCGTGGCTCCGATCCGGACGCGGCCATTTATTATCTGGCCAGAATGCTTTATGCAGGGGAAGACATTAAATTTATCGCAAGGAGGATGATGATCTGCGCTGCGGAGGATGTGGGCATGGCGGATCCGAATGCGTTAAACGTAGCCGTTTCCGCAGCTATGGCGGCAGAACGTCTCGGGCTGCCGGAAGCAAGAATCCCATTGGCGGAAGCCGCCGTTTATATTGCGACGGCGCCAAAGAGCAATACGGCTTTGCTTGCGATTGATAAAGCGTACAGGACAGTCGGTTCGACAAAGACAGAGCAGGTGCCTGCCCATTTGCAGGATGCGCATTATAAATCTTCCGCAAAACTGGGCAGGGGCATTGGTTATAAATATGCGCATGATTATCCTATGCACTATGTCAGGCAGCAGTATCTGCCGGACGGACTTACAGAGGAGAAATTTTATGAGCCGACCGGAATCGGTTACGAAAAACAGGCGGCAGCGTATTTAGATAAAATAAAGAATCAGGAGGAATTGACATGAAATCATTTCAGGAAATGACAAAAGAAGAATTGACGGAGGAAAAAAAGAGACTTGAAAAAGAGTACAGAAAGTATCAGATGCGGGGCTTACAGCTTGATATGTCCAGAGGGAAACCGTCCGCTGAACAGCTTGATCTTTCCATGGGAATTATGGATGTGCTGCACAGTGGGGAGGATCTTTCCTGCGAGGACGGGACGGACTGCAGAAATTACGGCGTACTTGACGGAATCCATGAGGCAAAAACGCTGATTGGCGATATGATTGAATGTCATCCGGACAATATTATTATCTATGGAAATTCCAGCTTGAATATTATGTACGATACAATTTCCCGTTCCATGACGCACGGAGTGATGGGAAGCACGCCCTGGTGCAAGCTGGATAAGGTGAAATTTTTATGTCCGGTTCCGGGATATGACAGGCATTTTGCGATTACGGAACATTTTGGAATAGAGATGATCAACATTCCGATGCTTCCGACAGGGCCGGATATGGATATGGTGGAAGAGCTGGTGGCAAACGACGACGCCATTAAAGGAATCTGGTGCGTGCCAAAATATTCCAATCCGCAGGGAATTACTTATTCGGACGAGACAGTGCGCCGTTTTGCGCGGCTGAAGCCGGCGGCAAAAGATTTCCGCATATACTGGGATAACGCGTATGGAGTGCATCATCTTTATGACATTGACCAGGATAATCTGGTGGAAATTTTTGCGGAATGCAAGCGCGCGGGAAACCCCGATATGGTATACAAATTCTGTTCTACGTCAAAAATCAGTTTTCCGGGTTCCGGCGTAGCGGCAATTGCGACTTCTGCGAATAATCTGGAAGACATTAAAAAGCAGTTAGTGGTTCAGACTATCGGTTACGATAAAGTAAACCAGCTCCGCCACGTCCGGTTTTTCAAAAATATCCACGGCATGACTGAACATATGAGAAAACATGCGGATATTCTGCGTCCGAAATTTGAGATGGTTTTGAATATTTTAAAAGAAGAGCTGGAAGACATTGGGGCGGGAAACTGGTATTGTCCGAAAGGCGGTTACTTTATCTGTTATCAGGCGCTTCCCGGCTGTGCGAAAGAAATTGTCCTGCGGGCAAAAAAAGCGGGCGTCGTTATGACTCCTGCGGGTGCGCCGTTCCCATACGGCAAAGATCCGCTGGATTCCGTAATCCGGATTGCGCCGACCTATCCAAGCATTGAAGATCTGGAAATGGCAGCTCAGATTTTTGTAATCTGTGTAAAGATTGTCAGCATAGAAAAGATACTGGAAGCGTAAACAGATATGCTTTATATGCCGCGGAGCAAGGGAGGTTTTCCATGGAATATAAGCAAATAGCCGATGTACGGAAACCGGTGTCGCGTATTGTTTTCGGAACGGATGCTTTGGCTATGATGCGGGGCGAAAATAGATCAAAGCTTCTGGACGCAGCCTTTGCGTCAGGCATTAACACGTTTGATCTGGCGGGAAACTGCAGGGCGGCGGAACGGCCGGTGGGGGACTGGATGGCGTCAGGGCAGAACCGTGAGTCTGTGGTGATTGTGGCAAAAGGTCTGCATTCTATGACGGGTTCCGGAAAACAGCGGGCGGCTTGGGAAGCGGTACGGGAGGATCTGGAGATGTCTCTTCGGATGCTTCAGACGGATTTTATTGACATTTATCTGCTGGGCGGGGAAGCTTCAAAGACTTCGGCAGGGCCCCTGGTGGAAACGTTAAATGAGCTGAAGGAAGAGGGGAAAATCGGAATATTCGGAGCTTCAAGCTGGAGGTATGACAGGGTTGAAAAGGCAAACGAATACGCCTATGCCCATGATTTGATTGGATTTACAGTGTCGCGCCATACGTACGGCCTTGCCGAGAGGACGCCGGATCCAAAGAACGGCGGAGCGGATATTTCAGGCGAAAAACATAAGAGGGCCAGACGGTGGTACATGGAAGAGGGCATAGAGGTATTTGCCTGTGAAAGCCGTGCGCATGGTTTTTTGTCCGGAAAGTTCCGGGCGGACGAAACGAAGCGTGCGGCCAGGATCCTGGATGATCTTGCAGCCAGAGAATACTGCCGCCCTCAGAATTTTGCAAGGCTTAGGCGTGCGGAAGCGCTTGCAAGAGCAAAACGGGCTACAGTTCCGCAGATTGCCCTTGCCTTTGCGCTGCGTCAACCGCTTGCGCCTATGGCGGTCTGTTCGGCGCCGGTTCTTAAGGAATTGGCTTCCGATATCAGGGCGTTGGAGATAACGCTGGCGGAAGAAGAAATCCGGTGGCTTGAAGAGGGTGAAATGTAATTGTATTTTACGATATAAAATAGTATACTGAGGGTATACCCTCAGTATACAAAAGGATACACGATCGAAAAAGAGCCAATTTTTATTTCTACAGCGTTGCTTTCATTCCGCGTACGTCCGGTACGCGTCAATCAAGCGCCTTGCAGAAACAAAAATTAACTTCTTTTCGACTTTCTAATCTGAAACTATGCTGTTTGGGACGCGCGTCCCTTTGTATACTGAGGGTATAGATTCATGTAAACGGATGAGCAAAAGAAAGGGGAAAACTATGATTTTGGAGAGGATTTTAGACTTGGCCGACTATGGGATAGCGACCGGACTGATCGAAGAGGCGGACAGGATTTTTACGGTAAACCGTCTTCTGGAACTGTTTTGTCTGGATGAGCTGAGCGACGAAGCTGCCGCAGAACATGCAAAAAAGAGCGGTATGACAAGAGAAGAGGCGGAAGGCGCGCTGGAAGGCATATTGAAAGATATGCTGGATTACGCATATGAAAACGGCATTACGGAAGAAAACGGCGTTGTGTACCGGGATTTGTTTGACACGAAGATTATGAGCCTTCTCGTTCCAAGGCCAAGCGAAGTAATTCGGAAATTCAACGCGTTGAATGAAAAAGATCCGAAAGCGGCGACAGATTATTTTTATACCCTTAGCAGGGATACGGATTATATCCGCAGATACCGCATTAAAAAGGACTTGAAATGGACGGCGGATACAGAGTACGGAACGCTTGACATTACGATTAATTTATCCAAGCCGGAGAAAGATCCAAAAGCGATTGCGGCTGCAAAACTTGCAAAACAGAGCGGCTATCCGAAATGCCTGCTCTGTAAGGAAAACGAAGGCTATGCGGGAAGGGTGAACCATCCGGCAAGGCAGAATCACAGGATTATTCCGGTTACGATTAACGACAGCGACTGGTTTTTCCAGTATTCTCCTTATGTATATTATAACGAGCACTGTATCGTGTTTAATTCCTTACATACGCCAATGAAAATTGAAAAGGCGACGTTTGGCAAGCTTTTAGATTTTGTGGCGCAGTTTCCGCATTATTTTGTGGGATCGAACGCAGATCTTCCGATTGTCGGCGGTTCTATTTTAAGCCATGATCATTTCCAGGGCGGCCATTATGAATTTGCAATGGCAAAGGCGCCTGTGGAAAGGGAGATTTTCTTTGCGGGATTTGAAGATGTAAAAGCCGGAATCGTAAAATGGCCGATGTCGGTCATCCGCCTGGACTGCGCAGATAAGGAACGCATCATTGCGCTCGCGGACAGGATACTTTCCGCGTGGAGGGGATATACCGATGAAGCCGCATTTATTTTTGCGGAAACAGACGGAGAGCCGCACAACACAATTACGCCGATTGCCAGAAAACGTGGGGAAATGTTTGAACTGGATCTTGTGCTGCGCAACAATATTACGACAGACGAGCATCCGCTTGGCGTATATCATCCCCACGCAAAACTGCATCATATCAAGAAAGAAAATATTGGGCTGATTGAAGTGATGGGGCTTGCGGTGCTTCCGGCAAGGTTAAAGGATGAGATGGCGGCTCTTAAGGAAGCCATTTTGGCGGGAGCCGATCTTCGGGCGGATGAAGCGCTTGGGAAGCATGCGGCCTGGGTAGATGAATTTCTGCCAAAATACGAACGTGTGACGGAAGAGAATATCGAGGAGATGATACAGAAGGAAATCGGCATGGTATTTTCAGAAGTTCTGGAAGACGCAGGCGTTTATAAATGCACAGAGGAAGGACGGGAAGCGTTTCTTAGGTTTGTGGAAGCGGTAAAATAATTTTTTATAGATTGATTTTTGAGATGCGGACAGCGCCATTGTATTTTTGCGCTGTCCGTTTTTTGTCCTGATTAAAATTTTTTTTGAACCGCATAAAAAGAATGACAGTCTGTGAAAAGTGTGGTAAAATGCAATGGACTATAGTTGCTTTTGGAATTGGCAATTGCAAAGAATGGAGGAAATGGATGGAGAGAAAGAAGAAAAAACGTTTTTGGAAAAAGCATTTGAGTATGGCGCTTTCATTTGCATTGTGCTTTTCAGGAGTCAGCATGGCGCCGGGCGGCAGTGCGGACGTAAAGGCAGCGGATGCGAAAATTTCAATTGCAAGCGCGGATGATCTTGCGAAAATCGGGAAGGATGCCGCATATCCGATGAGCGGAGATTATGAGCTTACGGAGGACATTGATTTAAGCGGCGGTAACTGGACGCCGATTGGCGGCGCGGCCGGACCGGACTATGCGCTGGTTGCGGGAGATCGTGTATTTTCCGGTACGTTTGACGGAAAAGGGCACAGCATCAATGGGCTTACGATTACGTATAATGGAAATGCCAGCAGCCAGAAGGCAAATGTGTCCGGCCTGTTTGCCATGATCGGAAGTGATTCGCCGGATGATTATGCCGAAGTAAAAAATATTGTGTTCAACGGGGTTTCAATTTCACATACGCTTGGCATGGCGGACACGATTGGAACTTTGACCGGAGATGCGAACGGATATGTTAAAATCGACAATATTGCCGTTTTAAGCGGAAGCGTTGCCGCAGTTCATGGAGACAACGAAGATTTAATCGGTATCGGCGGCATTGTCGGACAGGTCAGGAACAATGCCCAGGCTGTACAGATGACGAACCTGTACAATGCGGCTTCTGTGACGGTGGATGAAAATTCAAGAGGGGAGCTCCAGGAGCGCTGCGGCGGCATCCTTGGAAGGATTCATCAGAGCGGCACGATCGGCTCTCTTTCTTCCTGCGTCAATGTGGGAACGGTGCTGTTCCGTGGAAGTCCCTGTTATGCGATTAACGGCACCAGCACTACGACAAATACGGGCGCGGCCGCAAATACGCAGAACATTACAAATTGTTTCTATCTGGCGGGAAGCGGAAAAGATATGGGGGCTTCCGTGTCAAAGACGCAGGCGGAACTTGCAGGTCAGGATGTAATAGATCTTCTTGGCAGCGATTACTGGGAAGTGGAGAACGGTTCTTTAATCCCGTCTGTCAGCAAGGGAAAGGTTATGGTTCCTATTCCTTCTCCGGAATTTGCGGAAGGTGACAGCGCATCTTCTGTCACAAAGAATTTTACGCTGCCGCTGACGATTGTGTCAGGGGAGGAGACAGAAAATATTAACTGGACGAGCAGCAATCCGGATGTGGTTTTAATTGACGGCGCAACCGGGGTTGCCACGGTATCCGGCGTGCTTACGGATACGGAGGTAACGCTTACTGCCGTGACTTCTGTTTCCGGGCGCAAAAAAACGGTGAAAATTACGGTGCGTTCCAATTTAAAACTTGTGGTCGACCAGAAGTATGCAAAGCCAGGGACGGCAATGACGGCGTCTGTTTCGAATGCGCCTGCGGGAACGGAATTTGCTTATCAGTGGTCTGTGGAGACAAAAGGGCAGTCCCAGACGGTTTCCAGTACGGCGTCTTACACGCCAAAGACGGGCGATCTGAATAAATTCATTACTGTGAAGGCGACATTAAACGGAGCTTTGGTGGATACGCTGAAAATTTACTGCAGCAAGCTTCCGGTCGTATATATTAATACGTTGGACGGTTATGACATTACGAGTAAAGAAGTCTATAAAGACGCTGTGATGCGCGTACAGGGAAACGATGCGTTCCAGGATGAAACGCTGCTTTATGAAGGCGACGTTGAAATACGCGGCCGCGGAAACAGCACATGGAGCACGTCTTACAGCAAACGTCCCTATAAGCTTAAGCTTGGCAGCAAGACGAATCTGTTGGGGTTTGGCACAAGCAAACACTGGGCGCTTCTTGCAAATTTTATGGACGAATCTTTAATCCGGAATACGACGTCTTACGATCTGGCCGGAAAGATGGGGATTACGCCGCATCTTAAGTCTGCGCATGTAGAGCTTATTTTAAATGATGTTTATGCCGGAAACTATCAGTTGGTAGGGAATGTGCGCGTAGAAGAAGACCGCGTCAATGTTTTTGACTGGGAAGACGTTCCGGGAGATGTGGCAAAGGCCATTGCAAAAGCGGAAGGGATTTCAAAAGACGAGCGGGATGCGCTTGAGGATTACCTGAATGAGCATATGGAGTGGATTACCAGCGACAGCGTCACATACCAGAACAAGACGTATAAGATTTCGGACTATTATAAGGATTTGCCGAAAAATGCGGATGGAAGCGTAAATGTGTCGGGTGGATTTTTGATTGAGCTGGACGCCTACTATGATGAAGTGTCAAAATTTAAGACAACGTACGGCCAGCCGGTCATGTTAAAGAGTCCGGAATTTGCCGTTACCAATGACGCGCTTTTTGAATCGGCCAGAAAGTATATCCAGGCGGTAGAGGACAGTGTCCATGCAGCGGATTTTTATGCGGATTATGAAGGGGAAAAGAAGCATTATACCGATCTGGTGGATATGGATTCCCTTGTCCGGTATCTGATTTTAAATGAAGTGTACTGGAATACGGAGACAATGAAGAAGAGTACCTTTATGTATAAGGATCTGGATGAAAAGCTTTACATCGGGCCGGTCTGGGATATGGACTGGACTTCAAACAGTCTTGTAAGCCAGAGTGAAACCGGAAATCCAAACGTATGGATGGTAACGACGGCAAGCGATCAGGCACAGAGGGAATCGTGGTATAAGTATCTGATTGGCGATCCGTATTTTGCCCAGAAAATGATGGATTGTTACAGGGAGAACAGGGAGAACTTTGAGGAAATCATAAAACAGGGCGGCGTTATTGATCAGGATAAAGAATATCTGGCGGAATCTGCAGCGGAAAATTATACCTGGGGTTATATCAGGGATGATCTCCGGTGGAATTCGGATGCGGAATTTAATGCGGCGGCAGAGCGTCTGCGCACGTTTCTGTCGAATCATCTGACCTGGATGGACACGCAGTTTTCTTCCCTGGATTCCTTGTTGTCTTCCCTTGGAAAATACAAGGCGTCCGGTCAGATTTCCGTTACAGAAGACACAAGCGCCGATTACACAACGTCTTATACGGCGTCTGTGACAAACGGCAGCGCGGCAAAGGTTGCATTTTATATCAACGGTATTCTGGCGGGTACGGCGGATGTATCAGACGGCAAAGCTGCGCTGCAGGCGTCAGACAGTTATCTTGAGAAAGAGGCGGGAGCCGTAAATGTTGTGCAGGTGAGAGCGATGGACGCATCCGGAAATCTGCTCAGCGGAGGAAGCGTCAATAACTATCATACGTTTACGAAGGAACTGAAGGCTCCGGCTTTAACTGGAACCGTAACGGTAAAGGGTTCTGCAAAAGTCGGCTCCGTTTTGAAAGCGGAAGTGACGGATACAAATAACACAGGAACGCTTTCTTATCAGTGGAAAGCGGACGGAGCAGCAATTGAGGGGGCTGTTCTGGCAACTTACCGTCTGACGAAAAACGAGCTTGGAAAGAAAATCACAGTGGAAGCGTCAAGCTCTTTTGAGACAGGAAGCCTGCCCAGCGAGGAGACGGAAGCGGTTACGGAGCTTTTAAACGATCATGTGATTATCAATCAGGTGTACGGGGGCGGCAATAACGATACGACCCCGGTATCGCACAGCTTTATTGAGCTTTACAATCCGACGGACGCAGAGATTGATCTGAACGGATACTCGGTTGGCTATCTTTCAAATGGAAAGAACGGCAAGGCGGAAGAGGAAGTGAAACTGGCGTTAGACGGTGCAAAAATTCCGTCGCATCATTCTTACCTGATCCAGTGTGAGCCACAGGACGCGGCGACATTTACCGGCTTTTTAAACATTGAGACGTCCGACAAAACATGGGAACAGATTATTGATAACAAACAGTACAGAATCGTTCTGTATCAGGGAACAAAAATGGAAGATGCAGTGTCTGTGAATGAAGGCGTCGTAGAGGGCCTTGCGCTTCCTGACGGGACAATCAGCAAGCAGAAGGCAATCCGCCGGAAAGCGTTTGCAGATACGGACAATAATGCAGAAGATTTTATGACAGTTGAGTACAGGGATGCAAAAGAGAATCTGATTGCGGCATATAAGCCGAGAAGCCTTGCAGACGGCGCCTGGGAGTCAGTTGAGCCGGAGCCGGATCCTGAGCCAGTGCCTGACGTATTGTCCGGTACGGTTTCCATTCGCGGAAATGCCATTGCAGGAGCGATTCTTTATGCAGACGTGGCGCTGGATGAAAAAAATACGTATGCAGGAGCTCTTTCTTACCGGTGGAAAGCGGATCAGGCAGAGATAAAAGGCGCCACAGGGGAATTTTTTACAGTGGAAAAGGAATGCGTTGGAAAGAAGATTTCTGTTGAGGTGACATGTCCGGACAGTACGGTGACAGGGACTTTGGCGCCTGCGGCAATGGATTTGGCAGTGACGGAAATAAAGGCGCAGCGGGATCATCTGATCATCAACCAGGTATACGGAGACGGCGGCAAAAAAGAAGTTCCGGTATCGCACAGCTTTATTGAGCTTTATAATCCGACTTCCGAAGAGATTGATTTAAACGGTTACGGCATTACGTATGTTTCGGAAGGCCAGACAACCGAGCTTGCGCTTGACGGAAAGATTCCTTCCAGATCATCTTATCTGGTTCGCGGCGCAGAGGCGAAAGCTTTAGCGGACGCGGTTGGCGTGGATAACTTTGACAAGTCATGGGATTTGACAATTGGAAATAAACAGTACAGCGTAGTTTTAAAGAATGGAGACGCTTATGTAGACGGCGTTGCAGTCAATGAAACTGCGGTAGAAGGAGACGCGGCGCTTGTAAATCCGGCGGGAGATGAGATTATTTCCAAGAATAAGGCGGTACGCAGAATTGCGTTTATTGATACGGATAACAATGTCAATGATTTCGAAGTATTAAATTACAGTAAGCTGCCGCAGGATTTGAAGACGAAAGTGAAGCCAAGGAGCGTAAAAGACGGCGCATGGGGACTGGAAGCGGGAGGAACAGATCCGATTGAACCAATCGATCCGGCAGATCCGGAACTTCTTAACAAGGCACAGGCTGCTCTTGCGGAGGCGGAAGGCAAAGACGCTTCGAAATATGAGAAAACATCTTACGATAACATGATGGCGGCGAAAGGAGCGCTGGAAGACGCGCTAAAGACAGAAGATGCGGAAAAAATTGCAAAAGCATTGGATGAGTTAAAGACGGCAATCGGCAATTTAAAAGAAATAGGGGAAATTACGCCTCCGGATGAAGATAAGCCGGGCGAAGAACTTCTTGCGAAAGCGAATCAGGCGATTTTAGAGGCGGAAAAACTGGACGCTTCCAAATACGATCCGGCGGCTTACGCAAACCTGATGGAGCTCAAAAAACTGCTTGCCGACGCGGTGAATGCAAACAGCGCAAAACAGATCGAGACGGTGCTTGCCAATTTGCAGCAGGCTCTTTTACAGATGAAGCCGATTGACAAGGATCCGGGAAATCAGGGCGGACAGGATAATCCGAACGGCTCGGGAGACCAGAAAAAGCTTCCGGCGGCCGGAACGAAATTCCAGTACAAGAAAAACTGGTACAAAATTACAAAGTCCGCTGCCACGGGAGGCACGGTATCCTTTGTAAAACCAGGCAAAAAGACGATGAAAACGGTAACGGTTCCAAATGAAGCGGTATATGAAGGAATCAAATTCCGCGTGACGGATATTGCGAAAAATGCATTTAAAAACAATAAGAAACTGACAAAAGTTACAGTTGGGACAAATGTGACGGCAATTGGCGCATCTGCGTTTATGGGTGCGGGAAGGCTTAAGACAATTATAATAAAAGGGAAGACTTTGAAGAAAGTCGGGAAAAATGCATTAAAAGGCGTAAATGCGAAGTGCAAAATCAAGGTTCCGAAAAAACAGCTTAAGTCTTATGAAAAGAAGTTTAAAAAGAAAGGGCAGAGATCCACTGTCAAGGTTGTGAAATAAAAATGGAAAAGATTTTAGATTTGATTGCCAGGGAAGTGGAAGCGGTATTTGCCGGATGTGGATACGATAAAAAATATGCGAAAGTGACATTATCCAACCGGCCGGATTTATGTGAATACCAGTGCAACGGCGCCCTTGCGGCGGCAAAAGAGTATAAAAAAGCCCCGTTTCTGATTGCGGAGGAAACAGCGGCAAAGCTTGCGGAAAACAAAATGTTTTCCGCGGCAGAAGCCGTAAAACCGGGGTTTTTGAATTTAAAGCTCAAGGAATCGTATCTTGCCGGATATTTAAATGAAATGAAAAAAGACGCCGGACGGTTTGGATTTGAGGCGGTTCGGCAGCCCAAAAAGATCATGATTGATTACGGCGGGCCAAACGTGGCGAAGCCGCTGCATATCGGGCATCTGCGTTCCGCAATCATCGGAGAGAGCATCAAGCGGATCGGACGCTTTGTGGGGCATGAAGTAATCGGAGACGTGCACCTTGGCGACTGGGGGCTTCAGATGGGACTGATTGTGACAGAGCTTTTTCACAGAAAGCCTGACCTTGTCTATTTTGATCAGGATTTTACAGGGGAATATCCGGAAGAACCGCCGTTTACGATATCGGAATTAGAGGAGATTTATCCGACGGCAAGCGCAAAGTCGAAAGAAGACGAAGCGTATAAAGAAGCGGCCATGCAGGCGACGTTTGAAATGCAGAACGGACGGCGCGGCTACAGGGCCCTGCTTTCCCATATCCTGAATGTGTCAGTGACAGATTTAAAGAGAAATTATGCGGATTTAAACGTGACTTTTGATTTGTGGAAAGGGGAATCGGACGCACAGCCGTATATTCCGGATATGGTGCAGAAGATGAAGGACGACGGATATGCCTATATCAGCGAGGGCGCGCTTGTGGTTGACGTAAAGGAAGAGACGGATACAAAAGAAGTTCCGCCGTGCATGATTTTAAAATCCGACGGCGCATCCCTTTACAATACGACGGATCTTGCGACAATCGTATGGCGTATGAAAGATTATCATCCGGATGAAATCATCTATGTAGTGGATAAACGTCAGGAACTCTATTTTACGCAGGTGTTCCGCTGCGCCAGAAAGACGCGTCTTGTAGAAGAAGATACAAAGCTTACGTTCCATGGATTTGGCACGATGAACGGGAAAGACGGAAAGCCTTTTAAGACAAGAGACGGCGGAGTGATGCGTTTAGAGCGTCTGGTGTCTGAAATTAACGAGGAAATGTACCAGAAGATTGCGGAAAACCAGTCTTTGACAGAGGAAAAAGAGGCGAGGGAAACCGCGAAAACAGTGGCGTTGTCTGCAATCAAATACGGAGATTTGTCGAACCAGGCTTCCAAAGATTATATTTTTGACATGGAGCGGTTTACATCTTTTGAGGGAAATACAGGGCCATATATCCTCTATACGATTGTCCGCATCAAATCCATCCTGACGAAATACCGGGCAATGGGGAAAAATACGGCGGATGCAGAAATACTTCCGGCAAGGTCGGAAAGTGAAAAAGCGCTGATGCTTGAAATCAGCCGTTTTCAGGCGGCTGTGGAAAACGCGTTTGCAGAGACGGCGCCGCATAAAATCTGCGCCTATATTTACGATCTTGCAAATGCGCTGAATCATTTTTACCATGGGACAAAGATTCTTACAGAGGAGGACGAAAATGTCCGCGCAGGCTATATCAGCCTTCTTGCGCTGACAAAGGATATTCTGGAGAAGTGTATTGATTTGCTTGGCTTTTCGGCTCCGGAGCGTATGTAAAACTTAAGGAAAAAACTTTTGCAATGTCTTGGAAGCGGCGGGGAGAGCCGTTTCCAAGACATATTTCTATCGGAAATTATTTAGGAGTTTGGATTATGGAGAAAATACTGAGGAAGCATTTTATATTTTATGGGAGAGTGCAGGGCGTAGGATTTCGCTACCGCGCTTATTCTGCAGCGATAAAGCTTGGACTGAGCGGATTTGTATCGAATTTGTATAACGGTACGGTCGAAATGGAAGTTCAGGGAACGGAAGAAGAGATTAACCGGCTTGTCGTTACATTGGATCAGACGAAGCCGATTCGGATTGAGGGCATAGATTCGGAAGAAATTCCGGTAAAGCACAAAGAAAAAGGTTTTCGGATGCTAAATTAAAAGAGGAAGGCTGACATGAATAAAAACTTGAAAAAAATGATTTCTTACTACAGGCCGTACCGGAAAGCATTCCTTCTGGATATGTTTTTTGCCGTGGCGGCGTCTGCAATTGCGCTTATCATCCCTCTGATTGCAAGATATATCACGTCGTCGGTTATTTTTCTGGACAGAGAGGAAGCGTTTGGGCAGATTTTAGGCCTGGGGCTTTTGATGACGGCTTTAGTGGCTGTTTCGTGCTACTGCAATTTTTTTATCAGCAATTATGGACATGTGATGAGCGCCAAAATTGAATATGATATGCGGGCGGAGGTTTTTGCCCATTTTCAGAAGCTGTCGTTTGCCTTTTATGACAATCAGAAAGTGGGAGCTTTGATGTCGAGAATTACGACGGATTTATTTGACATTACGGAGCTTATGCATCACGGGCCGGAAAACATTGTGATTTCTGTAATCAAAATCTGCGGTGCGTTTGTGATTATGATCTGTATCAGCCCGGTTTTGACAATTGCGGCGTTTGCCCTGGTTCCGGTTATGTTTGTCTATGCTTATTTTTTTAATGGAAAGATGAAGCGGGCGTTCCGCAGAAACCGGGAGAAAATTGCAGAGATTAACAGCCAGATAGAAGACAATCTTTCAGGAATCCGGGTGGTGAAATCTTTTGCCAACGAAGGGATTGAGCGGGAGAAGTTTCAAAGAGGCAACGAGGGTTTTCTTCAGGCGAAAAAAAACAGTTACCGGTATATGGGCGGTTATCATGCGGGGCTCAGTTCATTTTCTATGCTGATTACCGTCGTCGTGCTTGTCGCGGGGGCGGCTTTTATTTCTCTTGGGACAGTGGAAGTGACGGATTTGATTACGTTTCTTTTGTATATTAATGTGCTGACGGATCCGATTAAGACGCTGATTGATTTTACGGAACAGTTTCAGAACGGGTATACAGGATTTGAGCGGTTTATGGAAATTATGTCGATAGAGCCGGACATTGCCGACGCAAAGGAGGCAAAAGAACTGACCTGTGTCAATGGAACGATTGATTTTGAAAACGTTTCGTTCCGCTATGAGGAAAACAGTGAAAAGGTGTTAAGCCATATCCGGCTTCATGTGGATGCAGGGGAATATGTGGCGCTCGTGGGCTCTTCCGGCGTAGGAAAAAGCACGCTCTGCAGCCTGATTCCAAGATTTTATGATGTGACGCAGGGCGCGGTAAAAATAGACGGCAGGGATATCCGGACGCTGACGCTTAAGAGCTTAAGGGATCAGATCGGCATTGTGCAGCAGGATGTTTATCTTTTTGTGGGAACGGTGTATGACAATATCCGGTACGGAAGGCCGAAAGCGGAGCGCAGGGAAGTGATAGAGGCGGCGAAAAACGCCAATGCGCATGAATTTATTATGTCTCTTCCAAACGGTTATGAAACAGATATCGGACAAAGGGGCGTTAAGCTTTCCGGCGGGCAGAAACAGAGGATTTCGATTGCCAGGGTATTTTTGAAAAATCCGCCGATTCTGATTTTTGACGAGGCGACTTCGGCGCTTGATAACGAAAGCGAAAAGGCGGTTCAGGATTCTCTGGAAGAACTGGCGAAAAACAGGACGACGTTTGTCATTGCGCACAGGCTGACGACGATTCAGAATGCGAAGCGGATTTTAGTTTTGACGGAAGAAGGCATTGCGGAAGAAGGAGGGCATGAGGATCTGCTTGCGAAAAAAGGGGTTTATGAGAAGATGTATCATATGCATAACGGATAAGCTGTTTTTATAGATATTTTGTGATTTTTGAAAATCAGTTTTATCTGCTATTGCAAATTTCATGGAAAATATTGTAAAATATTATTTACGATATATTACAGAAGAGGGGAGGAGAGTGTTATGAAACGCAGATTGCAGAGCCGGTTTCTTGCGTGCCTGTTAAGTATGGCAATGGTGGCTGCTTCGCTGCCGGGGGATTTTCCGGCAAAGGTTCCGGCTGTTTCCATGGACAGTGATGCATGGAAAGGATATGAGCCGACGGAACAGTCAGTTTCAATTTCAGCGGAATCAAAAGACAGCATTACCGTAACACAGAGAGAAGAAATTGTTGAGGAAATTGACGGCATACTGGAAATAGAGGAACGGGAATTTCAGATTGAGCGCGATTATGAGCAGACCTGTATGCTTCAGGTTACAAACCATTCTGATCAGATTTCGGAATTTTACTTGGAAGTGAAAAATAAATTTGACGATATTTCTCTGGAAATTGTAAAATCCGGGTCGAAAGACAGCCCTGCCATTCTTAAGCCCGGCGAAACCGCTGAAGTGGAATTGTCGGTATTTGCCCAAAATGCAAAACAGGAGAATTACAAGCTTGCGGTGGAGGGATATTTGTTCAAAAATGGATCTTACGCATTAGAGACGAGGGTTCCGGCTGCGCTGAACTTAGGTTTGCCGGAGCTTAATCTGACATGGAAACGAATTTCTGAGGATGCTTCGACGCTTGCGCAGAGGTTTTCTGTGAAGAATGAAGGGGACGCTCTGACGGATTTGGAGATTGCGGCGTCAGATTCCATTTCTGATTATGTTTATTTTCGTCCGGCAGTGTCCAATTATGAGCTTTTATATGGAAAGGAAGTGTTTTTTACAGTTTGTCCGGACCTGGCAAAAATGAAAGAAGAAGGCATACAGGCGTTAAACGGAAGTCTGACGGCTTCCTGCGCCGGGAAAACGAGCGCATATGACTGCACGTTTGATACAAAGGGGCAGGAAATTACGGTGACTTCCATGGGGGAGCTGGCTTTGAAACAAAACGGAAATCCGTTTTCCAAATTTGAAGTCGAAGAAGAGGGGAGTTCTTTTTGGTATTTTGACGGTACGCAGTATAAAGAGGCGGAGAAAGCTGCTGATTTTTTTGATGAAAACGGGGAAATCCATCTGAAAGGAAATGTGAAGCTGGATCTGGGCACGGAGGAGCCGCTTGACGCCAGCATGACGGTGCAGACCTCTGTGTGTGAAGAGGGAGCTTTGGAAGAAGGGTTTTCATCGTCGGCCAAATGGCTGGAAAACGGTGCGCTGCGGGTGTCTTTACGGACAGCCGTTACGGGGGAAGCGTACCGGGATTATATAAAAGGGCTGGCAGACGCTGCGTCAGCCGATCCGAAATTTGCGCAGATATTTTGTTTTGCGTCAGAAAGAGACAGTGTAGAAGATGCAGAACGGAAAATGCTGGAAGTTACGCTTGACATCAATGACATCGCTTCCTATTTTGATATGGAGATGGATGAAATTTCCGTATTGGGGACTATTTATGATATCTGTACGGTTGGAGAAGAAATAGGAGGCGCCATTGAGGTATTTGCAGATCCGACTATGTCTGAAGAGAATAAACGTTATTATCTTGCGGCGACAGCCGGAAAAATGGTGTTAATGGGGACAAAGTATTTGTTGGATTCTGTGATTCCTGGCTCCGGATTTATTTTTGACCTTTTAACCAGAGGAATACAGAAGGACTTGGACGAGCTGCAGGAAAAACTGCGCCGGGAGAAGTTGGACCCTGCCATATATCAGGAAATTATGGGGAGACAGTGTACAAACCGCGGCCGGATCACATCGTCTTTTTATGTTCCGGACTATGGGAAAGGCGGGAACCAGAAAAAACCCTCAATGCATACCAGCAGCCGCCTGTATGCAGACGGGTACGTAAATGGAACAAAGACAAATTATGAGATTTTATTAAATGACGTTCCGGCGCAAAGCGTAAATGTTCCCGGACTGACGGAGACGGTTATTACGGAAATCCCTTCGGACGGCTTAAAACCGGGGCAGGTCAATACGCTGGAATTTATCTATGATACAAGTCCGGGCAGTCATTATGTAAGTACGGATACAAAGGTGACGTTTTCCTACCCAAAAGACACACAGATTGGTTACATTGGAGAACCAGAGAGCCTGCAGGAAGTGCGGCCTCTGCCGGATTTTGCAGTTTATCCGGAAAATATTTTTTCTGCAGCGGAACTGATCGAAGGGGAAGAAACAGAGCTTAGTTTTCACGCTTATAATCTTGGAAGCCGGGGCGGCTGGTTTACGGCTGCAGTTTCGGACGGGGAACGGGAGATTTTTCGGAAAGAACATTATTATCTGGAGGCTTTTTCAGAAGAAACGTTTCTGTTTCCATATACTCCTGACAGCGGCAGCCATACAATAACGGTTACGCTGACAAATACATCGGTTGGTGTTTCGGAACTGGACGATGAAAATAATACGGCATCTGTAAACCTGACGGCGCGCCGAAGGCAGGTTCCTGAAATCAGAGATATGACTTGTGGTGAACTCTATGAAGAAACGCCGTTTTCTCTGCTTTTTGACGTTGGAAATTATGCGGACGCAGGCGATATTGGCATTTGGATTGACGGGGAAGAATGTTATCCTTCTGTCAGGATATCCGGGACTGGAAACATAAGAAGATACCAGGCCGTTATGGAACAGGGGCTTAAGGCGGGAGAACACCGGGTGAAATTTTCTGTGAAGTACGACGTTGCTTTAGGGACGAAAACGGTTACAAAAGAATTTCCTATTGCCGTATCGGAGCAAAAAGTTATTGTGCCCTGTGCGTTTGACTATCCGGAAGGGACGCTTTTATACGGGGAGAAGTTTGAGTTTGGGGTGACAGACGCGGAAAATCTGACCAGAGTGGAACTGGTTTTGGATCACAGGCAAATCATCAGCGTAAAACAGTATGGACAAGAAGAAAATAACTGCCGTTATTTTGCAACAGCGGATTTGTTTGGAACGGGAGATCATGTGGTTACGATTCGGATGTATTATGCCGGAAGGGATGGGGAGATTTTGTATGAGGACTGCAGCGCAGAGATTACCGTTGCGCCGGAGGAAGACAGTTATTTTTCGTTTACTTTGGATGAGACGATGGAAGAACCTTCATTTTCTCTCTTTTGCGTCAGGGAAGAAAGCTGTTTTGATTTGTCATGCAAAGAAATAGGCAGTAACGCGTATCATTTTATGAAAACGCTGGATATGCTTGAAAATCCGGAGGATTACAAGCTTCTGGTAAGATACAGGGGCGGTCTTTGCGTTCAGGATATATCGGAAAACAACGTTTTGATCCATACGAAAGACAACCGACGGATCCGGCTGGAGCAGAACAGTTTTTATGCGGATATCGCACAGATCCGGATGATCGGCTTAAAAGAAAATTCCATTGATTTTGAACTTCCGCTGTTTGAAGAATTTTCCATTTCGCCGGGCATATATCTTCTGCAGATAAGTGGGAACGCAGGCGAAGAATATTTTAACCGTACCATAGAGGTTGACGTATCTCAGACCGATCAGACGATTCGTCCGGATGAGTTTATTTTCAGCCGCCGCTTCAAAATGGAAGGAAGCGATTCTGTAAACTGGTCTGCGGGACTGTACTTTAAGGAATCCGGATGGGATATTTGGGAATGCAGTCCTATGAGTACGATTTTCAATGAAAATACCGGAATTTTAGATTGTTATATGGCGGAGAGTTTCGACAAATCAGATCTGGAAGAGATGGCGGTTGTCGTATATTCCGAATCGGAACTGTATGTGTCTGGAGTGACGCTTTCCGAGTTTCAAAAAAATGCCGCCAGGGAGAGCATGCCGGACAATTATATTACGCTAAACCGCGATTCTTTACAGAAAGTAACGTTTCGCTGCGATATGGAAGGAATGAAGGTGTCGTCTGTTGAGGCGGGCACGGAAATGTTTCAGGTGGATTTGAAACATCATACGTTTTATCTGCCTGATGGACAGTATGAGTTTAAAGTTACAGTCAGTGCGGGCAGTCAAAATGTATCGGTCACGTTGGAGGATGACGTCCGGCAGGAAACGGAATTTATATTAGACAAAAAATTAAATGGGCTTCTTGATAAGATAACGGTGCGCTGGTCAGAAAAATACAGTCAGCAGGCCGCTGTATACAGCAGGCTTGCTTCGGGAAAAGAAATTTCTGCATATGGGTTTTCATCCGGCGGCTATCTGCTTACGGAACCGGAAGAACAATTTTTGTACGCTGCTCTGGAACAGGAAGACTATCATTATATTATAGAAAAAGAACTTTCCGGAGACGGATTGGAAGATGAGATAAACGTCGGGAGTTCTTTTTTGGGAAGAATAGAGGACTCTTTCGGCGGCGGTTATCTGACAGAAGAAGAGATTGCATTTTCACTTTCCGGGCTGCAGGATGATTCCGGCAACCGGCTGGCCGGTTTTTATGGGGAAGGGAAGTCTTTTAAGGGAAAACTGACGTTTACGGATATTACAGACGAAAAAAGGCAGTTTATCGTTCCGGCGGAGGCTTTTTCCGAAGCCTTCGTAACCGCTGTCCTGCCGAAAGAATCTGGAACGTACCGGATGTCTCTCGTTCTCTATTCTTATGCGGCGTGTGATGTGCATCGTCATGTTCTGGTTGTGGACGCGGCAAAACAGGCGGGATGTACAGAGGATGGGCTGACGGAAGGCTGTCACTGCGGAATCTGCGGGGAGATAATTGAAAAACAGTCCGTAGTTCTCGCCCTGGGACATAACTGGTCAAAAACCGGCGACGCAAAAAAGGCGACGGTTTTGAAAGAAGGGGAGGAGACATATGTCTGCACTCGCTGCGGAGCGCAAAAATCTAATGCGACTGCAAAGATTCCGCCGCCCCAAAAAGGACAGATTCTGACAGATACTGTCAGCAATGCAAAGTATAAAATTACCAGAGCAGGCGCAAAAAATGGAACCGCAGCTTACCTGCGGCCCATTGCAAAGAAAAAAACGGTAAAAATCCCGTCTGTAATAAAAAAAGACGGGATTGTATACCGGGTGACGTCTATTGCCAGCCGGGCATTCAAAGGAAATCGCAGAGTTATTTCCGTAACAGTTGGAGAAAACGTGACGGAAATCGGAGCAGGTGCATTTTGGGGATGCAGAAAATTGAAAAAAATTGTAATCCGTTCCAAAAAACTAAAAAAGATCGGGGCAAACTGCATCAGAAATATACACAGGAAGGCGGTTATAAAGGCGCCGAAAGGAAAAGTCCGGAAATATAAAAAGTTACTGTCTGCAAAAAAAGGATACCAAAAGAGTATGACAATCAAAGCGGGCTGACTTGACAAAACAGGGCTTTGAGACTATATTTCTTGTAGTAATTTAAAACAAAAAGAACAGGAAAGAAGGCAGGTATATGATAAAGATTGATATTATTTCCGGATTCTTGGGAGCCGGGAAGACAACGTTTATTAAAAAAATGCTGAATGAGGCGTTTACAGGCGAAAAGATCGCGCTGATAGAGAACGAGTTTGGGGAAGTTGGGATTGACGGCGGGTTTTTAAAAGATTCCGGCATCAATATTACGGAGATGAACTCCGGCTGCATCTGCTGTTCTTTAGTGGGCGATTTCGGGAAGAACCTGCATGAGGTGATTGCGGCGTATCATCCGGACCGCATTCTGATTGAGCCGTCCGGCGTAGGAAAATTATCAGACGTGATGAAGTCTGTGATTGATCTTGAAAAAGAGCAGGATGTGAAGTTAAATGCTCTGGTTACGGTTGTCAATGCGAAAAAAGCGTCAAAACAGATGAAGGCGTTTGGAGAATTCTTTAATAACCAGATTGAATTTGCAACGACAATCGTACTGAGCAGAACGCAGAATGTTACGACGGAACAGTTGGAGCTGTGCGTCGGACAGATGCAGGAGCTGAATCCAAAAGCGTCTGTAATTACGACCCCATGGGAGAAAATTTCCGGCGGACAGATGTTAAAAGTTATGGAAGGGCAGGATTTGCTGGAGATGAAAGCGCTTGCGGAAGATGCGCATAAAAGGGAAGCGGAGCCGCATACGCATCATCATGGAGACGGAGATTCTGACGGATGCGAACATCATCACGAGGGTTTAGATCATGACGGATGCGAACATCATCACGAGGGTTTAGATCATGACGGATGCGAACATCATCACGATGCGCATGACGGCCACGGGCATCATCACCATGCGGATGACATATTTACAAGCTGGGGGAAAGAAACGCCGCATAAATTTACAAGAGCGGAGATCGAGACGGCAGTAAAAGCACTGGCGGAAAGCGATGCTTACGGTACCGTTCTGCGTGCCAAGGGAATGGTGGAAAACACAGAAGGCGGATGGATTTATTTTGATATGACGCCGGGAGAATATGAAATCCGGGAGGGAGATCCGGACTATACCGGGCGTCTCTGCGTCATTGGAACCGATCTCAAAGAGCATGGATTAAAAGAGCTGTTCGGGATTGCTTAGGAGGAATATATGGAAGAGATACCAGTATATTTATTTACGGGGTTTATGGACAGCGGAAAGACGACGTTAATCCGCCAGACGCTGTTAAAGGATCGTTTTGGCGACGGGGCAAAGACGCTTCTTATCGTCTGTGAGGACGGAGATGAAGAATATGATGAAGAGGAAATGAAAGCGGCCGGCGTTCGGATGCTTATGCTTGAAAAAGAGGAAGACTTTACGGAAACGCTGCTTAAGAATATCAATCTCCAATATCTGCCGGAACAGGTTTTTATTGAATACAACGGAACATGGGGCATGGATACGCTTCTTGAGACGGCGCTTCCGGACGGCTGGGTTATTGTACAGTCTCTGGCGACGGCGGACGCTTCCACATTTGATATGTATTTAAGCAATATGCGGGCTATGATTTTGGAACAGCTTTTTAAAGCGGACGTCGTTATTTTTAACCGCTGCTCCGACGATACGCCGAAAGGAAAATTCCGGCGCGCCGTAAAGGCGGTAAACCGTCCGGCTCAGATTGTTTATGAGCGTAAAGACGGGGAAATTGACGAGACGGAAGAAGAGCTTCCGTTTGATCTAAATCAGGACGTTATTGAGATTACGGATTTTGATTATGCGATCTGGTATATGGACGTGCAGGAAAATTATAAAAAATACGAGGGCAAAAAAGTAGAATTTACGGCGCTTGTTTATAATCCGGATAAGATGAAAAAAGGCGTTATGGTTCCGGGGCGGTTTGCCATGACCTGCTGCATAGAAGACGTCTCTTTTCTGGGATTAAAGTGCAGATATCCGGATTCAAAGAGCATTCCCCACAAATCCTGGATTCATATCACGGCGCAGATCCGTGTGGAATTTGCGATGGAATATAAAGGCAAGGGCCCGGTGCTGTATCCTGTCAGTGTAGAACCTGCAGAAAAGCCGGAAGAAGAGCTGGTGTATTTTTCATAGAAACGGCGCATTCTTTGCGGAAAGGGATGAAAACCAGAAGGGCAGTTCAGAATGATGGATACGGGAGCCGTATACGGTTCCCGTAATATTTTCTTTCGATTTTTTTAATAAATAATTCCAAAATCTGACACTGATTTTTCAAATAGATTGTGTTATACTGTAAAAGCAGTTTTGTTCAAAAGAAGATGTCAGCAGGAAAGGGGAAGAGATGAAATATATACGGGAAAAAAATGGAAAACGTGAAATTGTGGAAAGAAGAAAGCACAGCCGGGCATTTGTTATGCAGGCGGTTTTAAAATGGATATTATGTATTGGAATACTGCTGCTGGCAGTGTTGTTGTTCCGATTTTTAGATAAAAAATTAAATGACGGGAAGATTGTAGATAAATTGCTGAACAGTTCTGAAGAGGCTTCGCCGCAGGGCGCGACGGCCAAGGACGCGGCAGGTTCTGTGGAAGAGACAGAGGAGGAAGGGCCTGTTTTAAGCGTATGCCTGGATCCGGGACACGGAGGCATGGATCCCGGATGCGATTATGAAGGAAGAAAAGAATCGGATGATAACTGGAAGCTTGGGCAGGCCGTGAAGGAAGAAATGGAAAAAGCCGGAATCGAAGTGATTCTGACAAGGCAGGATAACGATACAAAAGTATTCTTAAAAGACCGGGTTGCAATTGCAAATGCGTCAGGCGCCGACTATTTTATTTCTCTTCACCGCAACAAAGGCGATGGATATGGAGTCGAGACATGGATGACTGCAAATGCGGGAAAAGCGACGGATACGCTTACGAAGAACGTGCATAATGCGATTGCAGGCGTGGGCGTACAGCGTGACCGGGGCATAAAGACAGGGACGGAGACGGGCGAAGGATCGGATTATTATGTAATCGGCAATACGACGATGCCGGCCTGCCTGATTGAGTTTGGATTTATTAACTCCGCTGAAGATAACCGTCTTTTTGATGAAAATCTGTCCGCTTATGCCAAAGCGATTACGTCGGCGGTGCAGAATACGTACAACGAACTGGGAGACACGGATAATTTGTCAGACGAAGAGGGAGACGGGGGAGAACAGGATACGGAAAAAAATCTTTCCCGCGGTATGAGGATGGACTATCCGAAAATTGACAATGTGAGCGCATTAAGCGGCGAGACGCTTGACTGGGGGCAGGGCGGAGACACAGACGAATATAACCGTCCGGCCGGATGTCTGAGTTATCAGGAGAAATATAAGGCTTATACGGCGGATTTCATTATTCCGAATACAGAAAAAAAGATATATCTTACGCTGGACGAGGGATATGAATACGGCTGTACGCCATCCATTTTACAGACGTTAAAAGAGAAAAACGTGAAAGCGGTGTTTTTTGTAACGAAGCCCTATGCTGAAAAAGATCCGGAGCTGGTGCGCCAGATTATTGCGGACGGACATATTCTGGGAAATCATTCCGTAACGCATCCTGCAAAGGGCCTGCCAAGCCAGTCGGTGGAAGAGCAGACGCAGGAGGTTATGGGACTGCATGAGTATATCAAGCAGAATTATGATTATGATATGTTTTTGTTCCGGTTTCCGGCGGGTAAATTCAGTGAACAGTCGCTGGCCGTGCTGAATAACTGCGGATACCGCAGCGTGTTCTGGAGTTTTGCATACCTGGACTATGACGTCAATAACCAGCCGGATGAAGCGGAATCTTTGCAGAAGATGATAGATAAGCTGCATCCCGGCGCAATCTATCTCCTGCATGCGGAATCCTGGACGAATACAAACGTGCTGGGGCAGTTTATTGATAAGGCGAGAGAAGCCGGGTATGAGTTTGCTCTTTACACAGAGTCAATGAACTGAAATTACAGATTGAATTTTAAAAGAGAATCTAGTATGATATTTAAGACGGTGCTTTTACCGTCTTAAATCACGTAAGGGAAGATAAGTTGAGTTGAGGAGGATAAGAATGTATCCAATCGTAAAAAAAGAAAAATTGGCGGATAAGATTTTTCTGATGGATGTCAAGGCGCCAAGAGTGGCAAAGACCTGTGAGCCGGGTCAGTTTGTAATTGTAAAAATGGATGAAGAAGGAGAGCGTATTCCGCTTACAATCTGTGATTACGACAGGGCGGAGGGGACGATTACGATTGTCTTTCAGACTGTGGGCGCGTCAACGGAGCGAATGCAGTATTTGAACGAGGGAGACGCATTTTTGGATTTTGTGGGGCCGCTTGGCTGTGCATCGGAACTTGTAGATATGGATACAGAAGAACTGAAGAAGAAGAAAATCGTATTTATTGCGGGCGGCGTGGGAACTGCGCCTGTATATCCCCAGGTGAAGTGGCTCCATGAGCATGGCATAGACTGTGACGTTATTATGGGTTCGAGGACGAAGGATCTGCTGTTTTTTACAGATAAAATGGAGAAAGTGGCGTCAAATCTTTATGTGACGACGGACGACGGCAGTTATGGATTTCACGGGATGGGGACGGATCAGCTTCAGGCGCTCGTCGATGCGGGACATACATATAACCACTGTGTAGCCATTGGGCCGATGATTATGATGAAATTTGTCTGCCTTTTGACAAAAAAACTGGAAATACCGACAATCGTATCCATGAATCCCATCATGGTGGATGGGACGGGAATGTGCGGCGCATGCCGTCTGACCGTAGGGGATGAAGTAAAATTTGCCTGTGTGGACGGCCCGGAATTTGACGGGCATCTGGTAGACTTCGATCAGGCGATGAAGCGCCAGCAGCTATATAAAACAGAAGAAGGAAGGGCTATGTTAAAGCTTAAAGAAGGCGATACGCACCATGGCGGCTGCGGACATTGCGGAGGTGGAGAATAATGGATGTATGGAAGAAAGTACCGGTAAGAGAACAGGAGCCGGAGGTTCGTGCAAAAAACTTTGAGGAAGTCTGTCTGGGATATAACGAAGCGGAAGCGGCAGAGGAGGCCGAAAGATGCTTAAACTGCAAAAATGCACAGTGTGTGAAAGGCTGTCCGGTGGCGATTGACATCCCGGGATTTATATCGGAGATTAAAGAGAAGAATTTTGAAAAGGCATATGAAACATTAAGCGCATCTTCCGCGCTTCCGGCGGTCTGCGGGCGCGTATGTCCGCAGGAGAGCCAGTGTGAGGGAAAATGCATCCGTGGCGTCAAAGGAGAACCTGTTTCCATCGGAAAACTGGAGCGTTTTACGGCTGACTGGGCAAGGGAAAAAGGCATTGTGCCGAAATCGGATCAGGAAAAGAACGGCCGCAAGGTAGCGGTGATTGGTTCCGGCCCTGCAGGGCTTACCTGTGCGGGAGATCTTGCGAGAATGGGGTATGACGTGACGATTTTTGAAGCGCTGCACGAGCCGGGCGGCGTATTGATTTACGGCATACCGGAATTTCGTCTGCCAAAAGAGGACGTCGTTGCAAAAGAGGTTGAGAATGTAAAAGCGCTTGGCGTTAAAATAGAGACGAATGTAGTCATTGGCAAAGCGACGACGATTGACGATTTGATGGAAGAAGAAGGATTTGAGGCCGTGTTTATCGGTTCGGGAGCGGGACTTCCAAGGTTTATGGGAATTCCTGGCGAACAGGCTAACGGCGTATTTTCCGCAAATGAATTTTTGACAAGAAATAATCTGATGAAGGCGTTCCGGGAAGAATACGATACGCCGATTATGAAGGGAAAGAAAGTGGCTGTCGTGGGCGGCGGCAATGTGGCAATGGACGCTGCAAGGACGGCTTTGCGTCTCGGAGCCGAAGTGCATATCGTATACCGCAGAAGCGAAGCGGAGCTTCCGGCCAGAGTGGAGGAAGTGCATCACGCCAAGGAAGAGGGGATTATCTTTAACCTTCTGACGAATCCGACAGAGATTTTGGTCGATGAAAACGGCTGGGTGAAAGGCATGACGTGCATTCGGATGGAGCTTGGCGAGCCGGACGAATCGGGCAGGAGATCTCCGGTGGAGGTGGAAGGCTCCGAGTTTGAGATAGAACTGGATACGGTGATTATGTCGCTTGGCACATCTCCGAATCCCCTGATTTCTTCCACGACGGACGGCCTTGCCATTAACCGCAGGAAGTGTATCGTTGCACAGGAAGAAAACGGCGCGACGTCAAAACCAGGCGTATTTGCCGGAGGCGACGCTGTTACGGGAGCGGCGACCGTGATTCTTGCCATGGGAGCGGGAAAAGCGGCGGCAAAGGGAATTGATGAATATTTATCCGGGAAATAAAAGAAAAACCTGGCGGAAAATTCCGCCAGGTTTTTGTGAGTTTTTTTGTGATAAAACAAAAAGGTAGTTTGCCATGTTTTCTAAATATCATTGGCAGTCAGCGCGTTTCTTGCCCGCGCGCCTTTTGGGGAATAGAGTTTTGAAATCTGTAAGGAACCTTTCTGGTTCTTCTTGTTGTAGAGAAGCAGCATGGCTTCTGAAAAGCCAAGGGAACCGTTGCGCCGTTCTCTTGCTGTTCTGGCGATTTCTTTTACGGAACAGCGTTCCAGTTTTTCCTTGAATACATCGTCTTTTATTTCATCCTGATAACAGTGGAGGAGCCGCGCTGTGCCGCTTAGCATATTGGAAGAAAAAGACTGCGCAGCGCCTTCCCAGGCGCCTGTAATCAGGCGGAGCGTCCGGTCGAGGCAGTGAAAGCCGTATTTTTCATAGATGCGTTCCAGTGTGGCGACGGCGCAGATAGTTCCGGGACGCAGGTTGCCGGAGATGTGAAGGCCGTAGGATTCCACGAGATCCCGGATGAGAAGCTGCATATCGTTTCCGGCTTCGATATTAGCCATAAAAATTTCGTAGGGAACCAGTGACTTTGTATATTTCATCTGGTTTGCGAAAATATCGGCTTCCTGGCAGTATTGCAGATTTTCATAAATCATGCACCATACCGGAGTCTCTCTGGTGCCGGAGACAAGGGCGATAATTTCGATCGTGTGCTGGCCGTTAAAAACGTAATTGACGCCGTTTCTGCGGCTGACTTTGACAGGGTTAATCTGGCAGATGTCAAAATGCCTGGCCGCGTTTTGGACGTGCTTTTCCGATAAATTGCGCTGATAGTCCTGATTGGAAACAAGATTTTTAATCGGAATCAGTTCAAAAGAGACAGGCGGGACAAAAGCGTCAAATGTTGTTTCAAGATTTGTTTCATGCATGTTGTTTCTCCTTAATTTTCTTTTGGACGCAGTGTATCTGCTGTTCCAATAAATGAAGCTGACGTGAAAGGCTTTCAAGGGCCAAAGGAGACGCTTTACAGAATCCGTTTCCGGACAGCGGCCGGTTCATTGCGTTGATCCACATGGGAATCGTCAGAGTCAGGCTGGAAATTTCTGCATTTGGATCGTAAGGCGGCATCTTTTTTATGTCAGGCTGGTTTTTCCCCGGATTTTTCCGGAAGCTTTGGCAGGCAGTGAGAGACTGGCATTTTTCTTTGGAACGCAATAAGGCGGGATTGTTTTCTTCTGTGATTTTTTTGCGGATCAGAAGAATTTCCTCCGAAGAAAATCCGGACAGTTTTCGTGTGTCTTTGCAGGAGATGCGAAACTGATCCGTCAGAAGCTCTTTTGCAAGCCCAGGCGCTTTCCGGTCGATTTCATCGATGGAAGACGCATAGGTTCCATACATATAGACGGTGACAGGACTGATCGGAAAGACGTCTTTCAGCAGGTTTGCAGTGTGAATGCGGCTGGAATTTCTCCCTGTGCAGGGATCTTTCGGATAATCGTCAGGGATTTCCAGGTGCGATCGTTCGGCGAGAGTTTTTTTCTCGGAGTCGTATAAGCGGCCGATGCAGTAGCGCATCTGCTTTTTGGAAAGCGTCTGTGTTTTTATGGACTCCAGGCAAATCCATGCAGTAATTTTGGTGCGGGACAAATCGTTTTTTTCCGTTATGGAAAACGGAAGGTGAAAGGCGCGGCAGATCTTGTATTCCGTCAGGCCCTTAATGATTCGGCGGTTCCAGGTGAAAATGTTTGGCGGCGTTTTGCTGTGCAGGATCCGTTGTTCCAGAGCTTTATATTCCTGTCCGGAGAAAAGCGGCAGTATCTTTTCAAAGTCAGAATCCAGAATCAGATTTTTTAGAGACAGATGGTTCACAGGCATTTTTCGCTCCTTTCTTTTCCGGTTCAAAGACGGCGTATTTATCAAATATGCTGATTTGCATAACGCGTTTATGTTCTTTTTCGGGAATGCCAAACTGCTTTGCCCAGTCTGCCGGATATAAGGGGGTTTTTATATCAGGCTGGTATATTTCGGGAGAGTTTAAGTCAAAGACAAAAAGATGTTCATCGTTTGCCTGAATGAATTTTCCCAGAAATCTGTAGCGTAAGTTTGGATCCCAGTTCATAAGCGTCATAATTTTGGCGAAAAATATGGGACAGGTGATTTTTTTTGGCGTATGCCCAAATGAACCCTGACGCCAGCGGAAAGAATCTTTTTTTCTCTCCGGGCAGGGCCTTATGGCCAGAATTTTTTCTTCCGGGCTGACGAGAAGCTGTATGTAGTCATAGTTTGGCAGTTTTTTCAGGCAGGCGGCATTTACGTATGCTTTGCAGTTGCAAAGAGTGAAAGACGGTTCTAAGGTATGGGAGAAAAATTCTCCTCTGACCACCTGGAAATTTTCAGACAGATTTGATTCATCGGATGGATTTATGTTCATCTTGCGCCTCCTGTTTCATATGTTTCATCAGTTCTTCAATGGTCTGTGTGATGATGGCGGGATTTGTAACCTGTAAATCCGGCATGGCCGTTTGTCCGCCTGTTTTAAAATTTGTATCTTCCGGAACATTCCAGTCAGATGCTCCGGCTGATTCGCAGGCGATGTGTTTTTCCAGACTGTCGTGACAGTAGTAATTGCTGCCAAAAGAACCGGCCCAGTCTTTTGGATATGCGGAAAAAAATTTCTGTCCGCCTCTGTTTTGGTGTTCGTCTGAAAAATGAGGAATAAGCGTTTCAGCTTCATTTGAATCAAAGATCAGAGCCGTTTCAATGCCGTTTTGTTTTTTGAAACCAAGGATCCGGTAATTATAGTCAGGATTCCATGCAAACAGATCATATAAATTTGGAAGAAATGCCGTACCTGGGATCTTTTTTGGGAGGAAACCTTTTTTGTGTGGGGAAAGCCAGCGGACGGCGCATTTTTCTTCTTCTTTCGCAGGGACTGCGGCAAGCAGTCCGGCAGCAGGATGGACAAGCAGCTTGATAAAACAGGTATCAAACGTTTGGGTGCAGGCCAGGGTGAAAGAGATTTTTTTTGGAGAGAATGTAACGGCAAGACGGCCTGCATTGTGAAAAAACTGCGCTCTTGCCACTTCAAATTTTCTCAGATCGAAGGAGCCGGGATGAAACGGGGATTTTGAGGGCGTATGGGCGTCCGCCTGGACGCCGCTTAAAGAAGCGCGTCTGTAATCTTCTGCCAGAAAGCTGGCCCAGCGGGGATGTACAGTGACGAATCCTTTCAGCATACCCTCTGTGGCTGTATGGAGCGAAGGAAAAAACCCTTTGTAGCCGTATTTGGCGTTGCTGATTAATTTTTGTACGGCAATAAAGTCGTCTCTTGAAACAATGGGTTCGTGATGGCCGTTTTGACGGTATTGATTTCGGTCTTTCCGGTTTTTCTTTGCCTTGTGGTTCAGGTAATTCGGCGTAAAGGTTTTTCGGGCAAGGACATCTCCGCAGTGGCGTTCATTCTGCAGGATATTTAAGACGGAACCCGGCGACCAGACAGTGTTTCCGTTTTTGGTTTTTCGTCTGAGCTTCGTCAGTGTATCTGCGATTTTTTGACAGGAGTATCCGTACAGGTACATAAAAAAGATGAGCCGCACTGTCTTTGCTTCTTCTTCATTGATAATGAGATTTCCCTCGCCGTCGTGGTCGTATCCAAGAAGTGTGGGCGTTAAAAAGATTCCGATTCCAAACCGCATTTCAATCGAAGTATTCATAATTTCTGATTTGCTCCGGCTTTCTTCCTGTGCCATTGCGGCAAAAAAAGAAAGGCGCATTTCTCCGTCAGAAGAGAGGGTAGAGAGGTTTTCCGCCTCAAAAAATACACCGACGGGCGGGGAGAGTGCGGCAAGGCGTCTGGAATAGCTAAGGCAGTCAACGATGTTTCTTGCAAACCGGGCGACGCTTTTTACGAGGATCAGATCGATCTTTCCTTCCCGACAGTCGTCTATCATTTGAAGGAATGCCGTACGGCGGGCGAGAGAGGTCCCACTGATGCCTTCGTCCGCGTAAATCTGTATGAGCGTCCATGCAGGATGCTGTTTTATAACTGACAGATAATGGTTTTTCTGCAGTTCGTAAGAAGAAGTCTGTCTGGGGTCATCTGTGGACACTCTGACATAAACGGCGATACGGAGCGGCCTGTCGTCTTCAAAGAAATTCTTTTGCGGGGCGGCGGGGATTTTGCTTATCAGTTCCTGACTGATTCCCTGGTACCGTTTTCGGATGTTTCGTTTCTGATTTGCGGCGGGTGCGGATGTTTCGTTTTGTTTTGTCATTTCGGAGTTCTCCTTCTGTACTTTTTGCGTTGTTGTTATTTTATCGGAAAAACAGCAGAAAAAGAATGGACTGTACGCTTATCTGTAAGCAGGCAGCAGAAAAATAAATGAAAATTTTAAGAGAAAGAAGGAAAGTATGGAAATTAATTACAAAATGGTGGGAAGAAGAATCCGGGAGGTTCGGAAACGGAAAAAATTATCACAGGAAAAACTGGCGGAACTGGCGGGGATTTCGACACAGTACATGAGTCAGATTGAAACGGCGGCAAGAAAACTCAGCCTGCGGTCTTTGGCAAGCATTACGGAAGTTTTAAAAGTCAGTTCCGATGTTATTTTATATGGGAACGAGAGGTATTCTTCCGCTGAAAGACGCGGCGGGGAGGACGAAATCTTCATGGATTGTACGGAATATGAAAAACAGGTGTTAAAGGGCGTGATGGCGGGGACAAAACAGGCGCTTTTTTTGAGCCGGGAAATTTTTGAATAAAAGTAAAGAAATCATGTTTAAAAATCCAGATTCTGGAAATTCTATGAAAAAGAAAAGTACGGAAAGGGGAATTTAATATGAAAAAAATATACCGGATTTTAGCGGCGTGCGCAGTTTTTGGAGCAGTTTTGACAGGAGCCTATCAGTACCGCTGCCACAGGATTCAGGCGGATATTGCAAAACAGATTTTAAGGTTTCATGTGATTGCAAACAGTGATGAAAAAAAAGATCAGGATTTAAAATTAAAAGTGAGGGACGAGATTGGCGCGTATCTTGGAAAAGAACTTTCAGGAGTGGAAGGAAGGGAGGCGTGCGAGCAGGCGGTAAACGCCAGGCTTGAGGAGATTGAAGAGCGGGCGGAAACGGTGATTGCTGAAGAAGGGTATGATTATCCGGTGAAAGTCTCGGTGAATGATACGGATTTTCCTAAAAAGACCTATGGGAGCTACACATTTCCAAAAGGGCGGTACCGCGCTTTAAAAGTGGTGATTGGAAACGGAACGGGTAAAAATTGGTGGTGTGTGATGTATCCAAACCTCTGTTTTTCAAACAGCGTTTATGAAGTGATTGACGAAAAGGCAAAAGAGGAGCTTCGGGAGACGCTTACGGAAGAAGATTATGAGGAGATTATGGCGGAAGGAAAAATCCGTGTGAAGTTTAAATATCTGGATAAGCTTTTGGCATTGTTTTCTTTCTAATCGCAGTTTTTTGTGCTTTTTTCCAGCATCTGTTGTTGTTTATGCAAAGACATAGTATTGATAACTATATAGATTGGTGATAATAACTTTAACATATTGACTTCGTTACCAACAGATGGTATGATATGGAAAATAAGCAGACTGCGGAAAAGAGGATATGAGATATGATGCGGGAATTAAAGATTGGAAACAAGACAGTAAAAATCCCTGTAATTCAGGGAGGAATGGGAGTGGGAGTCAGCCGCTCGAAGCTTGCGGGAGCGGTTGCGGCGGAAGGCGGAATCGGGGTGATTTCGACGGCGCAGATTGGATATGACGAAGAAGGATTCGAAGAAGATCAGAAATCATGCAATTTAAGAGCGATTGAAAAGCATATCAAACTTGCAAAAAAGCAGGCAAAGGGAGGGCTTGTCGGCGTAAATGTCATGGTTGCGTTAAAAGATTATAAAGAACATGTGAAGGCTGCGGTAAAAGCGGGAGCGGACGTTGTGATTTCGGGAGCCGGCCTTCCGGCGGCGCTGCCGGAACTTGTGGAAGGGTCTGATACAAAGATTGCTCCGATTGTTTCGACGGAAAAGGCAGCCCGCGTCATCCTTAAAATGTGGGAACGCAAATATAAGAGGACAGCGGATTTTATTGTGATAGAAGGGCCGGATGCAGGCGGACATCTGGGGTTTTCGAAGGAAGAGCTTTCACACAGAAAAACTTTAGATTATGATTTGGAGATAAAAAAGATAATCCGGACAGTCAGGGAATACGCGGAAAAGTTTGGACGGGAAATTCCGGTGTTTGCTGCAGGCGGCATTTTTTCGAAGGAAGACGTTACACATATGTTGGAACTTGGGGCTGACGGCGTACAGGTTGCGTCGAAATTTGTGGCGACGAAAGAGTGCGATGCGGATGACGCTTATAAAAAAGCTTACATTGACGCAGGGGAATCGGATGTGACGATTATTGAAAGCCCGGTTGGAATGCCGGGAAGGGCTTTAAAAAATGCATTTTTGGAACAGGTGAAGCAGAAGAAGATGAAGATTGGAAAGTGCTACGGATGCCTGGAGAAGTGCAATCCGGCAAATATCCCGTACTGCATTACAGACGCGCTGATTAAGGCAGTAAAGGGCGACGTGAAAAACGGACTGGTATTTTGCGGGGCGGATGTGGGAAAGATCACAGAATTGTCTACGGTGCATAAAGTAATGCAGGAATTGATGGCATAATTTTTGATTTGGGGTATATGGGCAGGTTGACGGCTGACAGAAACGGTTGTAGAATAGGATTGTTAATTTTAGCAAAAGATGGAGGATATTGTTATGTATGAAATGCAGCCGGAATATTATACAGGAATAGAAAAAATCGATCAGGAGCATGAAAAGCTGTTTCAACTGGCCCAGGAAACGTATGAACTGTTAAATGACGAGTTTTTATGTGATAAGATGGAAAATCTTATACGATTGATTTCAGAACTGATTGATTATACAAAGACACATTTTGCCCATGAAGAGGATTACCTGGAGAGCATTCACTATGATAAAAAAGAAGGGCATATCGCGCAGCACCGTAAGTTTGAAGACAGTCTGATGGGATTTGATCTGGATTCCGTGGAAGACGATTACGAAGGGCAGAATGAGACGGTTCAAAACCTTCTGGATTTTCTTGTGAACTGGCTGATCAATCATATTTTAAAAGTGGATATGCTGTATGTAAAGTATGCAGGGTAAAGAGAGCGGAAGCTGTACATACTAGTATAACGCAATTGAAATAACCTTACGTTTCAAAGTAAAAGAACAGTCAGGAGAATATTATGCGGGTAGGAACGGGATACGACGTACACAGGCTGATAAATGGGCGCAGACTTATTTTGGGAGGCGTGGAGATTCCACATACGTCTGGCCTGCTTGGGCATTCTGATGCGGATGTTCTGACACATGCGGTTATGGACGCGCTGCTTGGCGCAGCGGCATTGGGTGACATCGGGATGCATTTTCCGGATACGGACGAGCAGTACAGAGGAATCTCGAGCATGAAGCTTCTTGCGCGTGTCAGGGAGCTTTTGGAACAGGCGGGGTATTTGATAGAGAATATTGACGCTACGGTGATCGCGCAGAGACCGAAATTGCGGCCTTATATAGAGGCAATGGAGAACCGTATTGCGGAAGCGCTGCAGATTGAAA
The DNA here is from genome assembly GCA_910586645.1 of uncultured Lachnospiraceae bacterium. Classification (GTDB taxonomy): domain Bacteria; phylum Bacillota; class Clostridia; order Lachnospirales; family Lachnospiraceae; genus Roseburia_B. The sequence goes on from CAJUIS010000009.1 coordinate 74,301, forward strand.
AAACTCAGGTCAATGTAAAGGCCACGACAGAGGAGCGTCTGGGATTTACCGGAAGAGAGGAGGGGATCTGCGCGCAGGCAGTATGTTCCATAAGCAGATTTTACGAAAACAGCGTACTGGTGTCAGACAGTGAAGAGAGAAACTGCAAAAGCTGTCCCGGATGCCGGAAATAAAGAAAATGTCCGGATATTGAAAAATGGGCAAAATCGTTTTTAACATATAAAATGCTTAAAAGTATTGACAAAATCAGTTTCAGTGCATAAACTTAACATTATATTTGCCGAATGGCATAGAGGGATGGCCGAAGGGCGAACATTATATTTGCCGAATGGCAGAAAAGGATTATTTGAAGAATAGAAAAGAAAAAGGCACAGAACGGAAGAAGTAAAAGATCCTCTGTCGGAAAGAGAGAAGCTGCCGCTGGCTGGAAGCAGTTTTGCGATAAGGTTTTTGAAATGCGTCCGGGAGCTGATCCGGTGAAGCCAGTAGCCGGGTACGGGGAATGCACGTTATGCATTTTGAGTGAAAGCAAAAGCTTTTATAAGAGTGGAACCGCGGATAACTTCGTCTCTTGATTTGAGACGGAGTTTTTTATTGCTGTAAAGTATGGCGGCAGCGGGGAGACGCCTTTGTGCGCCGTATGGAGGAATAAGATTGGGAAAGAGGGGAAAATTTGGGACTTATCAAATTTATCAGGGAAGAAATTCAGGTTATACAAGAGAGAGATCCAGCGATTAAATCCCCGGTGGAAGTTATTTTGTATCCGACGTTCAGAGTTATGTTAAGCTACAGAAGAGCGCATAAATTGTACCAGAAAGGACATTTTTTCCGGGCCAGGCACATATCCCAGAGGGCGGCGAGAAAGACGGGGATTGAAATACATCCGGGAGCGGAAATCGGCAAAGGACTGTTTATCGATCATGGCAGCGGCGTGATCATTGGAGAAACGACAATTATCGGGGACAATGTTACGCTGTATCAGGGCGTGACGCTTGGGGGAACCGGAAAAGAAAGCGGAAAACGCCATCCAACTTTGTGCGATAATGTTATGGTAAGCGCAGGCGCGAAGATTCTGGGTTCATTTACCATTGGAGAAAATTCGAAAATCGGAGCGGGCAGCGTTGTGCTTGAAGAAGTGCCGCCAAACTGTACGGTAGTCGGCGTACCGGGCAGAATTGTGAAAAGAGATAATCAGAAAGTGCCGAGGATTGACATGGATCAGGTTAATCTGCCGGATCCGGTAAAAGAGGACATTGTTGCGTTACAGAATGAAAATTCTGCACTGTGCAACAGAATTATAGATTTGGAAGCGCAGATAAAAGAATTACAGAGGAAAGGAAACGAAAAGGATGAAAATTTATAATACTCTGACAAGAAAAAAAGAAGAATTTATTCCGTTGGAAGAAGGAAAAGTGAAGATGTATGTCTGCGGCCCCACTGTATATAATTATATTCATATTGGCAATGCAAGGCCCATGATTGTGTTTGATACGGTGAGGCGATACATGGAATACAAAGGATATGAGGTGAATTTTGTATCTAATTTTACCGACGTAGACGACAAGATTATTGCCAAGGCGGCGGAAGAGGGCAGCACGGCGGAAGAAGTGGCGCAGCGTTTTATAAAAGAATGCAAAAAAGATATGTCCGGAATGAATGTGCTGCCTGCGACGACGCATCCGCTTGCCACACAGGAGATTGGCGGTATGATTGAAATGATTTCCAAATTGATAGAAAAGGGCTATGCCTATCGGTCAGAGGACGGAACCGTTTATTACAGAACAAGAAAGTTTAAAGATTACGGCAAGCTCTCACATAAAAACATTGATGATTTGCAGGCGGGGCACCGTGATATAAAAGTTACCGGGGAGCTGAAAGAAGACGCGCTTGATTTTGTGCTCTGGAAGCCCAAAAAAGAGGGAGAGCCTTATTGGGAGTCTCCATGGTGCGGCGGACGTCCTGGATGGCACATTGAATGTTCTGTGATGTCAAGGAAATATCTTGGAGATGAGATTGACATTCATGCAGGCGGGGAAGATTTGATTTTTCCACATCACGAAAATGAAATTGCACAGAGCGAAGCCGCAAACGGCGTCGAATTTTCCAGGTACTGGATGCATAACGCATTTTTAAATATCGACAATAGGAAGATGTCAAAGTCGCTGGGAAATTTCTTTACGGTCAGGGAGGTTGCCGGAAAATATGATTTGCAGATCCTCCGGTTTTTTATGCTGAGCGCACATTACAGAAGCCCGTTAAACTTCAGCGCCGATTTAATGGAAGCGGCGAAAAGCGGTCTGGAGAGGATTATTACTGCAGCGGAAAATATCAGGCATCTGCAAAAGAGCGCTCCGGATTTAGAACTTACGGAACGGGAAGACGCACTGTTAAAAGAGGCGGAAATTTATACGGAAAAATTTGAAGCGGCCATGGAGGACGATTTTAATACGGCGGACGCTGTTTCCGCTGTATTTGAGCTTGTAAAATTCAGCAATACCAATACGTCTGCGGATCATTCGAAAGGGTATCTTGAAAAGCTGTACAGACAGTTACTGACATTGTGTAATACGCTTGGAATTATCATAGAAAAAGAAGAAGAAATGTTAGAAGACGAGATCGAAGAGCTGATTGCAAAACGGCAGGCGGCGAGAAAAGAAAAGGATTTTGCAAAAGCGGATGAAATCCGCAGTCTTCTTTTGGAAAAAGGAATCCAGTTGAAAGATACCAGAGAAGGTGTACAATGGAAAAGGGTATAAATGCACATATCGGGAAATATTTTGGCACAGGAGAGGTGGATATCCGCACATATTCACCTCTTGCCCTTGCATATATCGGAGACGGCGTGTTTGACCTTGTGATCCGTACCGTTGTAGTCGGGCGGGGCAATACGAATGCGAATGCGCTTCATCGCAGGACAAGCCATATTGTAAAAGCGCATACGCAGGCGAACATGATAGAGGCGCTTTTGCCGGAGCTGACAGAAGAAGAGCAGGCCGTTTACCGCAGAGGCAGAAACGCCAACTCTCCGACGATGGCAAAAAACGCTACCATGTCAGATTACCGCAAGGCTACGGGTTTTGAAGCTTTGGTCGGATATCTGTATCTTATGGATGAGTTTGACAGAATTCTTTTTCTGATAAAAAAAGCGCTTGCCGCATTAAATGAAAGGATATAAAATGATGGAATACGAAGAGGTAAAAATAGAGGGAAGAAATCCCGTGTTAGAAGCATTCCGTTCCGGGAAGACAATTGACCGTCTGTTTGTTCTGGACGGATGTAAAGACGGCCCGGTTCAGACGATTATACGGGAAGCGGGGAAATGCGATACAATCCTGGATTTTGTTTCAAAAGAACGATTGGATCAGCTTTCCGAGACGAAAAAGCATCAGGGAGTCATTGCGGTGGCGGCTGCATACGCCTATGCTTCCGTGGAGGATATTTTACGGAAAGCAAAGGAAAAAGGAGAGCCTCCGTTTCTTATTTTGCTTGACAATGTGGAAGATCCGCATAATCTGGGCGCGGTAATCCGTACGGCAAACCTGGTTGGAGCGCATGGCGTGATTATTCCAAAGCGCAGGGCTGTGGGCCTGACGGGGACGGTTGCCAAAGCTTCCGCCGGAGCCATTCACTATACGCCGGTTGCGAAAGTGACAAATCTGAAAAACACAATCAGGGATTTGAAAAAAGAAGGCGTCTGGTTTGTATGTGCGGATATGGACGGGACGGCGATGTACGATCTTGACTTAAAAGGCCCGATTGGACTTGTCGTTGGAAGCGAAGGAGAAGGCGTTTCAAAGCTGGTAAAGGAGAACTGTGACTTTACCGCTTCCATTCCGATGAAGGGAGATATAGACTCTTTGAATGTATCTGTGGCGGCAGGGGTGCTGGCTTATGAAATCCTGCGGCAGAGAGGCGTCTGACACAGGATAATCCGGGGATTGGGGGATGGAAATGGCGGAATATGCAGGCTGTTCGGATGAGGAACTGATTGTAAGACTTAAATCGGATGAAAGCGGAATGAAAAAAAGCGCCGGAATTATGGATTATATTATGGACAAATATAAACCGCTGGTGAGAAAACGGGCAAATGCGCTGTATCTGATTGGCGGGGATACGGACGATTTGATTCAGGAGGGTATGATAGGTCTGTTTAAGGCGATTCAGGATTACCAGCCGGGAAGGGACGCATCTTTTTACCATTTTGCAAAGCTTTGCATTGAAAGGCAGATGTATACGGCAGTGGAAGCCTCCAGACGCAAAAAGCACGCTCCTTTAAATTCTTATATTTCCCTGTATGACGATTCCGGCACAGACGGGATAGCGTTAGCGGACGTGCTGGCGGGAGAAGCGGATGAAAATCCGGAACATCTTCTGATTGACAAAGAAAGTATACAGCAGAAGCTTCGGGATTTGTCGAAAAATCTGAGTAAGATGGAAAAGCAGGTATTTGATTATATGCTGGAAGGGCTGAATTACAGGCAGATTGCAGAAAAAATGGAAAAATCTCCAAAGGCGATTGACAATGCGATCCAGAGGATGAAAGGAAAAGCAGAGGAAATCTGAAAATCCATATTGACAGAAAAGATGAGCTATAGTAATATAGTATATGTTGAGTCGATTGACAAAACGCTGGCATGGCTCAGTCGGTAGAGCGTCGCATTGGTAGTGCGGAGGTCACGGGTTCGATTCCCGTTGCCAGCTTTTGGAAAGCCTTGAATTTTTATAATGTCATTAACTGAAGGAACCTTTTACATTTTGGAATGTAAAAGGTTCTTTTTTTGTTTATGTTAAAAGAAACACAGACGTGCATATTGTAATCTGTATGTTTATTTTCTGCCAGTAAGTGTATCATACTATCCATACAGTCAGGAGATGCATATCAATGATGCTTGATTTGCCTGTCAGGGAGTATCTGTTTACTATATTGCTGTAAAAATTGTCCTATCTGTGCTTTTGATTTGTCGGATAAAATGTGGAAATGATGGAAATGTTTCATAAAAACAATTCTTTAATGTTGTAATTGACAAAAAATTATGGTTTGTTATATTAAAATTAGTAAAAAATAACAAAGCGGAGATTTATTGATTTGTAAAATATGACACAAAAGGAGGTAATGTTATGTTATTCCAGACAACGACAGATGTAGGACGGATTTTGCGGACATTCAAAATAAAAAAGAATGTGGAGGTAGCAGACAATGGCAAAGACAATTTTTGAGGAACTGGGCGGCAGATACGAAAGGCATGCGGATTATTTAATACCGTGTTTAACTGTACCCGCCGAAGAAAAACAACCGATAGGCACATGGGGACAGCGGCACTTGGACTATCTGAAGCAGTACCGCAGGGTTACATACACCAATCTCCTCACAAGCGGCAGGCTTAACGCTTACCTTGCCGACATTGACAGGCAGGCACAGGAACGCTTTGAAAGGCTCATAGAGGGCATGAAACAGGCACAGGGCAAACGGAACAGTTAAAGGCTGAAAATGCCTTAGAATGGGCAGGACGGCTAGGTAACATAAGGACTTGTGCGAGGGAGATTGTGAACGAGGGAATCATTTTTGCATAAGTACGGAACGGCGGCAGAGAAATCTTTGCCGCCTAAAAATTTTCCGAAAAGGTCTTGCTTGTTACGTTACGTAATGATTTATAATATGTTTCAGGAGGTAAAGGACTATGGCAAAATACAGGGCAATTCCAGATGGATATATGACAGTTGGAGAAGTTGCGAAGAAAATGCGAACAACTGTCCGAACTTTGCAATATTATGACAAAGAGGGATTACTCTCTCCATCAGCAGAAAGCGAAGGTGGACGCAGGCTTTATACAGATAAAGATTTGGTTACACTTAATCAGATTATATCTTTAAAATCACTGGGCTTTTCTTTGGACGATATAAAAGAGCGGTTGATCTCTTTGGAAACACCGGCTGATGTTGCAAATGTTCTTACAGAGCAGGCAGATGATATACGCCAAAAAATAGAACAGCTTCAGGCTTCTTTGTCATCAATAGAACAGTTAAAAGCAGAAGTTTTACAAATGCAGACGGTCAACTTTAAGAAGTATGCCGATATTATTGTCAATCTGCAAATGAAGAATGAGTTTTATCCTCTTATTAAGCGTTTTGATGATGATACGCTCGACCATATACGCAGTAAATTTGATAAGGAAAGTGGCTTGGATTTTATGGGCAGATTTAACCGCCTGAGTGATGAAATCGTACAGCTTCAAATAGAAAATATACCGCCTGAAAGCGAAAAATGCCAGAAGGTTATAAAAGAATATTGGGGCTTGATTATGGAATTTACAGATGGCGATATGAGTATGCTTCCGAAATTGATGAAGGTTGGTAACATTGATACTGCCACAAACGCTTGGGAAGAAAGACAAAAAATCGTCAATGATTATGTAGGTCCAGCTTTGCAAGTCTATTTTTCAAGACTTGGAATAAATCCATTTGAGGAGGAGAAACAGTGAAAGACGCAATACAAGTTCGTGAATTAAAGAAAAGTTACGGCAGCCATATGGTTCTTAAAGGGATTGATTTTCAAATTGAAAAAGGAGAAATTTTTGCTCTGCTCGGCGTAAACGGAGCAGGAAAAACGACAACGCTTGAATGTATCGAAGGTCTAAGAAAATATGACAGCGGTGCGATTACTGTAAACGGGAAAATGGGTATTCAGTTACAATCATCCTCTTTACCAGCCCATATCAAGCCAATGGAGGCTGTAAAACTGTTTGCAAAATGGAATAAAACAGAAATTGATTATGCAATGCTTAACAGTCTTGGTATCAAAGAAATGGAAAAGAAGCAGTATATACAATTATCCACAGGGCAGAAAAGACGGTTACATCTTGCTCTTGCGCTTATCGGCAATCCCGATGTTATTTTTCTCGATGAGCCAACTGCGGGACTTGATGTCGAGGGAAGACTATCACTCCACGAACAAATCCGAAAGCTCAAATCACACGGAAAAACAATCGTTTTGGCAAGTCACGATATGACAGAAGTAGAAACTTTGTGTGACCGCATTGCCATTTTGAATAATGGAAATATTGTCTTTTGCGGCACAGCTTCGGAACTGACCGATAGGGTTGGTAGAAAATATTTTATCCATATCAAGACGCAGCAAGGAGATAACACCTTTGAAACGGGCAATATCGAAGACACTTTGATTTCCTTACTGGGCGAATTAAAACAGAAAAAAATTCATGTATTAGATATTAAAGTGGATTGCGGCACGCTGGAACAGCATTTTATCGAAATGGCAAGGAGGGAAGCAGAATGAACGGTTTTTTATATGGCGTAGCATTACAGTGGAAGTTGGATATACGCAGTAAATCTTTGTTAGTAACCTGCTATGTTGTTCCGCTTATTTTCTTTCTGCTTATGGGTGGTATTTTCACTTCTGTTATGCCCGAAATGAGAAGTACACTGATACCATCTATGATTGTGATGAGCGTTTCAATGGGAGCGTTTCTCGGGTTGCCGCCATCATTGGTTGAAACTTATGGAAGTGATGTGAAAAAGGTTTATAAAGCAAATGGAGTACCTTTATATTTAGGTCTTGTTACAATGTTCCTTTCTGCATTTGTGCATTTGATGATTAGCTGTGTTGTGATAGTGCTGCTTGCCCCTATTCTATTTGAAGCAACTTTGCCGATACAACTTCCGTTTTTCTTTCTTGCACTTGCTATATACATTATTGTGTCGTTAAGCATTGGAAGTGTTTTAGGATTGACGGTAAAAAATCAAGCGAAACTGACGATGATAGCACAATTAGTGTTTTTGCCCTCAATTATGCTTTCAGGAATTATGTTTCCCATTGAGTTTCTACCCGATTTTTTGGAAACGATAGGACTGATTTTCCCAGCCTCTTGGGGATACCGATTGATGTTGAATAATGGATTTTGTTTTGAAAATCTGTGGTATCTAATCCTTGTCTTTTTTACGGCGTTAATTGTATGTGGCATACTTTTGAAGAAACAAAAATCGAAATAGTTTTTGGGAGGATAACCGTTTGAATAAAAATGAATGGATACGTTGCCCCGTCTGTGGCAGCAAAACCTGTGACAGAATTAGAGAGGATACCATTCTAAAAAACTACCCACTCTACTGTCCGAAATGTAAGCAGGAAACATTGATTAAAGCAAAAAATTTACAGATAACAGTCATCACAGAGCCAGACGCATAAGACGCAGAGCCGATGAACAAGTGAGCAATCACAGTTTATCGGCTCTGTTTCTGTCTATAAGGTTTTAAGGCGAACGCCCACCATATAAAAAAACGGCGTGTGGTGGGCTGATTTGCTATGCCCGAAAAGACTTGACAGACACTCTCCAGAGCTGTTTTAGAGTTTGGAGGGATTTTTTATGTCTTTTTTTCGGACAGTCATCTATCTGCTCATGCAACGCAGAGTTTATCCGTACATAGCATATCAGGGATTAGCAGGGAGCCAGTTAAAAAAATCCCTGCTTATGCAACGCTACTTCTCACCATGAAACCAGAAGTAGAATCTCCACTTAACAGAAT